>CAZLGT010000009.1:0-98567 GCA_964559175.1 uncultured Mariniphaga sp.
TTCTGTTTCTGAAACTGTTCGGTTCGGGCATCAACATTATGTCCGCCATCGGAATCATTGTTATGGCTGGAATTGTAATCAACGACTCCATTTTAAAAGTGGACACCATCAACAAACTGATGGATAGCGGGCATTCGCTGCTACGCTCCATTTTTGAAGGGGGCCGCCGCCGGTTGAAGCCTATTATTATGACCAGTCTTACCACCATTCTGGCCATGTTGCCCTTCCTGTTTCAGAAAGGCATGGGCGCTGAACTTCAAAAACCGCTGGGCCTGGCTATTATCGGTGGCATGTTGGTGGGTACTGTGGTGAGTTTGTATCTGATTCCGCTGATGTATTATTTGCTGAAGCGAAAATCAAGATAATCAGTATCTTAGATTGATTCTAAATTGCGACAAAAAACAGTTTTTATTTTGAAAAAAAAAAATTAGCCTTAAATTGCCAAGGCAAAACAAGAAAAACCCGGGTTGCAAACACGGTAGAAAAGCAGGGAAATTTAGTAGAAGCCAACCCCGGCTAAAGCGAAAAGAATGATACACAGTATAAACAACATATTACACATAACATATGACTATGGTAGCAACAAAAAAAGGGGCGGCAAACCTTTACCCGAAAAAGTAAACCCGGTTTGCTGCCCGCTGCTACCACCAATTCCGATCCCGATAATTATCGGGATAATCGGAAGAAAGGAGGTGAGGTGACAAAGATAAACAAATAAAAACATCCGGGAACTACGGTTTCTTATTCTGTGAAATGATAAATCAGAATTTATTATTTTCAAACAAAAACAACATCATTATGAAAACTAAAATTAAATTTATTAGCACGATTGTCTTATTTCTATTATTTGCATTTACATTAAACTCAAACGGAGATGATGAAAGATGTCAGAACACATGCGTACCGAATCCAAATGCTACCTGTTCCTATGGAACTGGAATTCCAGATGACCCTGTAGCTTTTTGTGATGGATGGGGCAATATGGGATGTTTTAGGACCAAAAGAACTATAGTGTTTAATTAAGGATACCAAAATGATTTCTGAACGAGAAATTTGTTTTGAAGTTGTTTTGGTATCCCATTATAATCCCATAGTTATGAAATTTTTCAAAAAAATATCCAGCATTATCCTATTCATTTTTATTATTATAGGTCTAAATCAGATTATCTCAGCCCAGCAAACTGTCCGTTTTACCTTAAATGATTTTCCAATTAATAAAGAGCTTATTGGCGAAAAAGTAAATTTGAAAAAACCACTTAAAAATCCTCATGAATTACTATTGATTGATTCTTTATTGATAGTAAGAAATATTAACTGTAGTCCTGCATTCGACATTTTTAATTTAAATACTGGAGAATTAAAAAGTCAGTTCTGTTTAAGAGGCAGGGGACCAGGAGAGTTAATTGCTCCATTCAGTTTTCAGTTTATAGAGGAAACCAACGAAATTATGGTGCAAGATATTCAAGGGAAAAAATTAGTGTTCTTTGATTTAGATTCAATATTACTGAATGCACCTAAAAAGTTTACTAAAACAATATCACTTGATAAAGATGTTTTGGTACGCAAAATTAAACAAGTGAAAGGAGGTGACTTTTTCTGTGATTTAATAGGACACAAAGATTCATATATGAATTGTTTACTAAATAAAGAAGGTGATTTAATCCGATTGCTGGAGAAATATCCTAAAACTAATATTCCATATAATCCATTATTAGGTTCTAATTTGTTCGGAGTTAACATTGGAGTATCACAAGGGAATAAGGTCATTATATTACCTTACATATATTCAGACAAAATCGATATTTATGATTATAAAGGTAATTTTATTACAGAGTTTGTTGGGCCAAATTACAAAAATCTTGATATAACACAGGGAGTAAATGGAGCGACAATTACAAGTAGAAATAAACTCGCCTTTAACATACCTCAAGCTAACTGTGATCTTTTTTTAGTTCCATATTCCGGTACGAAATATAGGTATTCTTCCACTTCTGCTAATCATATTCTTAGTTTCGATTTTACCGGCAAGTTGTTACAGCGCTTTATTGTTTCTCCATCAGTAACAGAAATAGCTATTGACTGGGAAAAGAAAATTATCTATAGTGTGAATAAAGAACTAGAACCCACTCTTTACAAATACAAATTTTAATAGTATGAGATTATTATTGCTCACAACTTGTTTTTCTATTTTTGTCTCCATGATATCACAAGCACAAATGAATTTTTTCACACCACATGAAATTGATTCAATAGATTGTTTTTATTTTCCAATGAATGCGATAGATTCTGTTAAAATATCTGATTTAGAGGAGTTTGATTACTTGAATGTATTCTTTTTCAATGGAGAATGTTCTTTGTGTTTAGTTAAAATGAAAACAGTTGAAGATTTTTTTAGAAATTATTCGAATGAATCGGTTAAAACACTTTTTATTTCTGAAACCAGTGATACAATAATTCTAAATTTCTATCGTGATAAGTATAATATTGATGTCCCGATTATTTGGGATAATAAAAGAAGAATTAGGGAGAAAAAAATTACAAATGAAGACAGTATATGTTTTTTAATAGATCAAAATGGTAATATTATTTTATCCGGAGATTTCCTGGCAGATGAAGCATTAAAAGAAAAGTATATACAGTGGATGGATGTACATTAATATACTCTTTGAAGTAGAATTCATTTAGATGAAAGAAAAGAAACGCTACTTATTAATGGAATAGAAGTAATTTCAAATATTAGAATTAAATCATCAAATAAAAAGCTGCTTTCTTTTTCTCCATCATTGTCATATTCCTGGTGCTGATGATTATTAGTAAAGCAAACATTCGCTGCTGCGCTCCATTTTTGAAGGGGGCCGCCGCCGGCTGAAACCTATTATTATGACCAGTCTTACCACCATTCTGGCCATGCTGCCCTTCCTGTTCCAGAAAGGCATGGGCGCCGAACTGCAAAAGCCGCTGGGCCTGGCTATTATCGGCGGCATGTTGGTGGGTACCATGGTGAGTTTGTATTTGATTCCGCTGATGTATTATTTGTTGAGGAGGGAATAGATATTAAAAGTATAAACAAATATATTTGCATTTGTATCAAATCGTAACTTGTCAGGAAATAGAGCAAGTATAGCAAAAAGTTAATTGAACTTGTTATTTTTGAAGCAACAAGAGTGTTAAGCAGGAACAACGAACAACAAACCAATGAACCAACCGGTAAATAACAAACCATCTTTTTCCCCCTTCTCCGTCATTGTCGTATTCCTGGCGCTGATGGTCATTGGGGTGGCATTTGTTCCGCTGCTCGATGTACGCTTTAAGCCTGAACGCAATTTACCGCAACTCTCTGTGCGGTTTTCGTGGCCCAATGCCTCGCCACAGGTCATTGAACAGGAAACCTCCAAAATTGAAGGCATTCTCGGAAAAATCAGCCAGGTAAAATCCATTGAGTCCACCTCTTCGGTAGGAAACGGAGAGGTCACCCTGAACTTCGATAAAACCGCCGACCCCGACCAAAAACGCTACGAGGTTTCCATGCTCATCCGTCAACTTCGCAGCAACCTGCCAACACAAATGAGCTACCCCGAAATTACCTCCCGTGCACCACAAAACGACAACCAGGCTTCGTTTATGGTGCTCACCCTGAATGCAACTACCACAACGTACCAAATCGGGAAAATTGCCGAACAGCAGGTCATTCCCGAACTGCTGAAAATAAAAGGCATTGGCGATATTAATTTGCACGGGGTTACCCCTCACCAGTGGGAGATTACCTTTAACCCGCAACTGCTGGAAAGTTATTCCGTTACCCCTGCCGAAATCAGCGCTGTTGTCAACCGGCTGGGAGCTACTGAATTTCTGGGTAACCAGCAGGAAGGTTTAGGGGCCTCTGTTCCCGTACTTGCAACAGAAAAGTATATTCCGCCCGGTGAGTGGGAAAGCTTGCCGGTTTCCCAAAAAAACGGGCGGATTATCACCCTGGGCGATGTGGCATCGGTCAGGCTTAAAGAAAAGCCGCCCGCATCCTACTACCGAATTAACGGGAGGAATACTGTCAACCTGGTTCTTTATTCTGCGCCTGGTGAAAACCAGTTAAAACTGTCGGCAAAAATCCGCGAACAGTTGCAGCAAATCGCTCCGAAACTTCCGCCGGCGTATTCGGTACAGGTTGCCAGTGACAGCACTGTTTTCATAAAAGACGAACTGACAAAAATTGGCCTTCGTACTTTTTTTTCATTGTTGATTTTGCTTTTGTTTGTGCTGGTTGTCAGCCGTTCGTTCCGAATCCTGGGCATCCTGTTTTTGGCGCTTCTGGCCAACCTGCTTATTGCCTGTGTTTTTTATTACCTGTTTAAAGTGGAAATCCACATCTATTCGCTTGCAGGGATAACCGTTTCGTTCGGCATTATTATCGACAACAGCATCATCATGGTCACTCACCTGCAAAAACAAAAAGGGCTACGGGTTTTTATCGCCCTGCTTGCTGCCACGCTTACCACGCTGGGCGCGCTTTCGGTTGTTTTTTTCCTGAAAGAAAACCAGAAAATCCTTTTAATTGATTTCACCTGGGTTATGCTTATCAATCTTTCCGTTTCGCTAATTGTCTCCCTGTTTCTGGTGCCGGCGCTGATGGAGAGTCTCTATCACAGAAAGCCGAAAATTGCCGGGTTCAGGCGAAGAAAACGAATTGTCCGGCTCACGGGATTTTACAGTCGTTTTATTGGTTTTGAAAAGCGGTTTAAATGGGCATTTATTGTTGTGGCAATCCTCGGTTTCGGGCTGCCGGTTTGGATTTTGCCCGATAATATGGAAGGGGAAGGTAAGTTTGAGACGTTTTACAACAGAACTTTGGGAAACGAAAAGTTTAAAACCGATGTCAGGCCGATGCTTGAAAAAGTTTTGGGAGGTTCACTACGGCTTTTTAGCGAGCACGTTTTTGAAGGAAGTTTTTATTCCGACCCGGGGAAAACAACATTATACGTTAGGGGAAGTATGCCTGAAGGTTGCACCGTTCACCAGTTGAACGAGGCGGTGCGGAAAATGGAGCAATACATTAGTCAGTTTGAAGAGGTGGAACAGTTTGAAACGCGGGTTACCGGCTACAATAACTCTTCTATCACTGTTCATTTTACAGCGGATGCCGAAAGATCGTCGTTCCCGTTTTTGCTGAAAAGCCAGGTAGAAAGCAAAGCTATTTCGCTGGGTGGCATGGACTGGTCGGTTTACGGGGTTGGGAAGGGTTTTTCCAACGCATTGAACATGGACTACAAAAACAGCCACATTTTACTGACAGGTTACAACTACAACGAATTGTACGGTTTTGCGGAGCAACTGGAAAAAAAGCTGCTGGAAAACCCGAGGGTGGACAATACCGAAATAACCAGTTCGCAGTCGTGGTATGCAGCCACCCGGTTTGAATATAACCTTCAGGTAGATAAAAACCTGCTGGCTTTGCAGAAGTTGAAATATACTGATTATACCGGTTCACTTTTAACGCAACTGTATGGACGAAATTTACAACCGTTTTACAATCAAACCGAACTTCAACCGGTTGTTCTGCTTTCCGACCGGAACCGGGAATACAACAAATGGGACTTTTACCATCAACCGGTTGTTACCGAAAAAGGGCAGAAGAAATTGTCGCTGGCCGGGGAAATCGAAAAACAGCTTACCGGCAAGTCGATTTATAAAAAAGACCAGGTATATCAGGTTTACCTGAACTACAACTTCATTGGGCCCGGACCGTTGGCCCAAATGGTTCAGGAACGGGAGATTGAAGCCATTAACCAGGTCCTTCCTTTGGGCTACAAAGCTCAAAAACCCGAATCGTTTTTCTATTGGAATGTAAAAGACAAAAAACAGTACTGGTTGTTGCTGCTTATTATTGTGATTATTTATTTTATTACTGCCATTTTATTCGAATCGCTATTAAAACCTTTGGCTGTCATCAGTTTGATACCCATCTCATTTATCGGGGTGTTTCTCACCTTTTACCTTTTCGGTTTCAATTTCGACCAGGGAGGGTTTGCCTCTTTTATACTGCTGAGCGGGTTGGTGGTTAACGCAGCTATTTATATTATTAATGATTTTAATAACCTGGTAGAACGCAAAAACAGACCAACCACTGCAAAAATTTACCTGAAAGCCTTTAACCAAAAAATTACAGCCATCGCTTTAACCATACTCTCAACTGTTCTTGGGCTGGTTCCGTTTGTTTGGGGAGGCCAGTCGGAAGTGTTCTGGTTTGCATTTGCCGCAGGAGCTATGGGCGGCCTTCTGTTTTCGATGGTAGCTATAATTCTTTATTTACCACTGTTTTTAAAATTAAAAAGCACTTAAATGATTAAACTTAAGTGCTTTTGATGTTATTTTCATTTCAAATTGTGCCCAGTAAAGGACTCGAACCTTCACGTCCATGCGGACACTAGTCCCTGAAACTAGCGCGTCTACCAATTCCGCCAACTGGGCTTTACTTCAACATTTCATATTATCATCCAGCGCGTCTACCCCCCGATAGTTATCGGGGCCGCCAACTGGGCTTTACTTCAACATTTCATATTATCATCCAGCGCGTTTACCCCCCATCCCGATAGCTATCGGGATCGGGGCCGCCAACTGGGCAATTACTGAAAGAACGTTTTGAACCGTTTTCTGAAACAGAAATCCTGCTCAAATTTGCGGTGCAAATATATAAAAATTCGGTTCTTTCAGTGCAATTTCAGTTAGATTTTTTACACCATTTTTATCTGCTCGCCAACGGTGTGTTTTTCGCAGTACCGGCATTGCAAGGCAATGGGCGAGGTTCCAACCACTTTAAACCGGGTGGTAATGGTTTCGTTGTTGGTTATACACTTCGGATTAAAGCATTTAACAATGCCTATGATTTCTTTCGGAATTTCCACCACTTTTTTCTCCACCACTTCGTAGTCGCGAATAATGTTCAGTTTGGCGTGCGGTGCAATAAGCGCAATTTTATTTATTTCGTTGGTTTCGAAAAATTTGTCGGAAACTTTAATGATGGCTTTACTCCCCAGCTTGCCGCTTTCGAGGTTGGTTCCAAAAGTAATCTGGTTCTCAATTTTATCGAGGCCCAGAATGGCAATTACCTTAAAAAGAAATTGAGCCGGTATGTGGTCAATCACAGTGCCCTCTTTAATGGCGCTTACTTTCAGTTTCAGTTTTTTCTTATCGTTGCTGTTCATGGTTTTTCTATTTGAGGTTCAAAAGATGAGAAATAATTGCTTCGCGGGTAAAAACCCCGTTCAGTGCCTGGGTAAAATAGTAGGCTTTTTCGTTTTTGTCCACATCGGTATGAATTTCATTCACACGTGGAAGCGGGTGCAGAATTTTCATATTCGGTTTTGTTTTGGCCAGCATGGAATTGCGAAGTATATACACATTCTTCACTTGCTCGTATTCCATGGGGTCGGAAAAACGCTCTTTCTGAACGCGGGTCATGTAAATAATATCGGCTTCGCTGATGATGTCGGTAAACTCGCGGTGCTCAAAATAGCGAATCCCTTTTTCGCGGAGGTAGTGTTTGTATTCCTCCGGCATTTGCAACTCGGGCGGTGCAATAAAGTTGAAAATGGGATTTTCGAATTGCGACATGGCCATCAGCAGGGAGTGAACCGTACGCCCGTATTTTAAATCGCCCACCATAAAAATGTTGAGGTTGTCGAGCGTTCCCTGCGTTTTTACAATGGAATACATGTCGAGCAGGGTTTGTGTGGGGTGCTGGTTGGCGCCGTCGCCGGCATTGATTACCGGCACAGGCGATACTTCGGCAGCATAGCGGGCAGCTCCCTCCAGCGGGTGCCGCATAACAATCAGGTCGGCATACTGGCTCACCATTTTTATGGAATCGTGCAGGGTTTCGCCTTTGGAGGTGCTGGAACTGCCCGGGTCGGCAAATCCGATAATCCGGCCTCCCAGGCGGCTGATGGCCGTTTCGAAACTCAGCCGTGTGCGGGTTGACGGCTCAAAGAAAAGGGAAGCAACCACCTTTCCCTGCAATAAATCCTGGTTGGGATTTTGTTCAAACTCCGCCGCCAGCTCCATAATTCGCAGGTATTCTTCCTTCGAATAATCTGTAATGGAAATTAGATCTCGTTTCATTGTTTTAAATATTGAATGTTCGTTTTTTCCGAATCAAAAAAAAGCCAGTATTTCAAAAATATAAAATACTGGCTTTTTGCATCATTAAAAAGCTGAAAGGCTTTTCTTTTGAAAATCGTAGGATTACGTTTCAATTGTTCACTGATGAAACGCCGGAAATTGGAAAATTTGTTCCTCAGGCAGGCGGTTCTGCCACAAAAAAAAAGGTGATGGTACTTTTGGCGTTGCATCATGTTTCAAATGTAATATGCTTTCAGTTAAGCGGTATCATTTTTTGTTTCTATTTTTTCACCAATTTATTAACAGTCTCCTGCTTTTGAATGTTTTTTAATTTCAACCCCGTAAAATTGCCGAAGCAGGTCTTCGATGCGGTCTGCTTCCGATTTTCGTACTGAAAAATCGAGCTCGCAGTCCAGTCCAAACCGGGTATCGGTAATGTTCAGATCCTCCTGTTTCATAATCAGCATTACCTCGTTCATCTCTTTATAGGTAAAATGCAGGGAAAAATGTTCTTTTATGATTCTGGTTACAATTTTGGCCTTGCTCAGTGCATCGGCAGTTGCCGCGCGGTAAGCATTTATCAGACCACTGGTGCCAAGCAGCGTACCACCGAAATAACGAACCACAACCACAAAAACATTGGTAAGCTCAAAGCTTTGTAGCTGGCCTAAAATGGGTTTTCCGGCGGTGGAGGAGGGTTCTCCGTCGTCGTTGGCCCGGTACTGAATTTCTTCGCAGCCAATACGCCAGGCATAGCAATGATGCCGGGCGCTGTGATGCTCTTTTTTAAGCCGGTTCAGAATTTCTCTGGTTTCCTCTTCCGTTTTCACTGGAAAAGCATACGCGAAGAACTTACTGCCCTTGTCTTTAAAATATCCTTCGCTCTTGCTTGCTATGGTTTTATAAGTGTCCATCACAATAAAATATACAAACTAATGAATGCCAGAATGAGCCCGGCGATATTTATCCGGTTCATTTTTTCCTTAAAAATAAAAAATCCTGCCGATGCCGACAAGGCAACAATCAGCATGTTGTTCAGGGCAAAAACCAGCGAGCTGTCGAGTTGACTCAGGTTCAGGGCACTAATAATGAAATAGAGCGAGCCAAAATTGGCCATTCCGAGCAATATTCCCAGTAAAAGGGTAGGGATGTGAGCAATTTTTCTGTCTTCTTTTCCGGGAAAAGCAACCAGGACACTGCCACACACAAAGGAGACAAAAAATACAAAGGTGGAAAAGGCTGCGGTTTGTTCGCCGGTTATCCGGGTTCCCTGAATAAATTTTATAAACGAGTCGGTAAAGCCGCTTCCCACAAATATCGCCAAAGGCAGAATAAACCACAGGAAATTTGTACGGCGGATGTTCTTTTTATAGAGCGTTAGAAGCACGGCTGCAACCGCAGTAATGAGCCCGGTAATTTTCCAAACCGAAACCGGTTCGTTAAACCAGTAGAGCGAAAAGAACACCGGAAACACCAGCGAAAGTTTATTGGCCAGTGTGGTAACCGTAACCCCGGCTTTTTGCGAAGAGGCGCCGATAAGAAAGAACATGGCGATATAAAGAATGCCCAATGCAATGGCAAAAGGTATCCACTGGTTGTTGTTAAAAAACGGAGCCGGATTGAAGCGGAGGAAAAAGCCAAATCCGAGAATGGCAGCTGTGAGGTAGTTTACGGCAATGAGTGTTTTCAGCCGGCAAGAAAAACCACCTGCCCATTTAAAAATTACATAAATGGCTGTGGAAGAAACAATGCTTGCTGCCAGAAAAATCATATTGAAAAGATGAATTGCATGTGAACAGAAAGAAAAAAACCAGGCGATAACCCGGCTTTTCCTATATTACATGGTTAATTTTTTCTCGATATCTTCTACATACTGCCTGAAATTTTTATCGGTATCTTTCAGGTTATTCACCGTTTTACAGGCATGAAGCACTGTTGCGTGGTCTTTATTCCCAATTTGGGCCCCAATGCTTGCCAGCGAATATTTTGTAAGGCTTTTTGAAAAATACATGGTGATTTGCCTGGCCTGCACAATTTCCCGCTTCCGGGTTTTGGTTTGAAGTGAGTCCACCGACATGTTGAAATAATCGCAAACCACTTTTGAAATGTATTCGATGGAAAGTTCCCTTCTTGAATTCTTTACCAGTTTGTTGATGAGTTTGGCGGTAAGGTCGAGGGTAATTTCTCTTTTGTTGAGCATGGATTGTGCCAACAGCGAAACCAGTGCGCCTTCCAATTCGCGCACGTTGTTCGAAACATGCGACGCAATGTATTCCATAACCTCCTCGGGCAGTGTAATGCCGTCTTTGTAAACTTTCCGGCGTAAAATTTCCATCCGGGTTTCAAAATCGGGAGTTTGCAGGTCAGCAGTCAGTCCCCATTTAAAGCGCGACAGCAGTCGCTGTTCCATCCCTTTCAGCTCGATGGGCGGTTTGTCGGAAGTTAGTATCAGCTGTTTTCCGGTTTGGTGCAGGTGGTTAAAAATATGGAAAAAAGTTTCCTGTGTTTTTTCTTTTCCGGCAAATTCATGCACATCGTCGAGAATGAGCACATCAATCATCTGGTAAAAATGCAGAAAATCGTTTCGGTTGTTGTTGCGTGTAGCTTCAGTAAATTGGGTTTGAAATTTATTGGCATTTACATACAGCACTACCTTATCGGGCATTTGTTCTTTTACCTCGATACCGATGGCCTGTGCAAGATGGGTTTTTCCCAGGCCTGAGTTGCCGTAAATCATGAGCGGATTGAAGGCGGTGCCTCCGGGATTGCGTGCAACGGCATATCCGGCACTTCGGGCCAAACGGTTGCAGTCGCCTTCCACAAAATTCTCAAAAGTATTGTCGGGCTTCAGTTGCGGGTCGATTTGCAGTTTCTGAATTCCCGGAATAATGAATGGATTTTTGATGGATTTCTTTTCGTCGGCCCTCAAAGGAATGGTCAGCGGCTGGTTCTGTATTTTTGCAGTACTGTTGGTCGGATAGCTCACAGTGTAAGGTCCGCCGTTACTGCCATTGTTCCCATTGGCTGCCGGCCCCACAACTACATTATATTCCAGTTTGGCTCCATTTCCAAGCACCATACGCAGCGTCTTTCGTAAAATATCGATAAACTGCTCTTCGAGATACTCATAAAAAAAAGCACTGGGTACCTGAATCGTAAGTATTTTATTTTCGAGTTTTACGGGGTGTATGGGTTCAAACCAGGTTTTAAAACTGCTTCCAGGAACATTATCCCTGATAATGTCGAGGCATTTTTCCCACGCAGTTTGATGTTCGCTGTTCATTTAAACTTGCCGGATTTTGAGGTTCTACAAAATTCTATTTTTAATTCCCGAAAACAAAAATTGCGAAAAAAAAGTTAAAAAAAAAATCATTTAACCCTTGATTTTTTTAAAAACTGTATATTGGTTTATCAATGAGGTCTTTAAAAAAATAATTTTTAAAAAAATACGTAAAACATTGATTAGCAAACACTTATTTTTAACAATTTGATTGATAACAGCCTATCTGGTTGGTAGTGATAGGTGTACATTTTTCATAACAAACACTATTAACATTTTAACGTTAATTACCTGATCGATTTAAGTGCTCTTTCCAATTTTATTAACCGCCCGTTTCGAAAAGCGACTATGGCGGCATCCGGAAATTTCCGGAGTGCATTTTCCTGAATTTCCATGATTTCGGCAAAAGAATTTGTTTCTCCTGTGAGGTAAGTATAAGCTCCGCTCACTTCAAATTCTTCTACTGGTTCAAGTCCGCTGAAACGATCGGAATCCGGCGGAATTCTGTTTTCACTGGAAATCAGGTGAACTTTAAACACAATGTTCCCGGCAGCATTGTCGGGGGCATTGATATAGACCTTGCGGCCCAAATCGAGGGCCGAAAAGTTGAGATAACGTTCCGGATTAACCCGGATGTCGGTCATCAGCAGGTTCAGATTGTCGGTAAGCAGTTCGATGGAACGGTAAAGTTCGTCGTCGTTGAGCAGTAAACCGGCTGTATTGTTGGTGTTTTCCAGCCGGGCCAGCACCGTATTGATTTGCTCCGAAGCCTTAAGAATATTGGTAAGCAATGGCGAAACCTGTATCTGTGCCAGCGTATCGCTGAATGCCGAGAGGTTTTGCAGTGTTTTTTCAAATTCGCTGGTGTTGCGGCTAAAAGTGGTGGTAATGTGTTCCAGGTTGGAAACAATGGTTCCCACATTTTCTTTTTCCGAAGCCACAATCTCCTGCAGGTCGGCAGTGGCCATTTCAATGTTAAAAATAGTCTGGTTTATGTTTTCGAAACTTTCCGACAGGTTTTTACGGGCATCTTCATTAAAAATAACGGTAAGCACCGTAATGGCCGAATCGATTGTGCCAAGCAGCTCTTCTGCCTTGTTTTTTATGGGAAGTACCTGCATACTAACCTGTTCCTTCAAATCGCTTTCCACATCGCCCGGAATGGTATCGTTGTTTGAATAAAAACCTTCGCCTGTTCCCAAATTGATTTTGATTGAACGGGTGCCCATCAAATCACTACTCACAATTTGCGCAACCGAATTCACCGGAAGTTTTACCGAAGCATCAATCATGAATGTTACCAACAGTCTTCCGCTATGGTCGGGTAAAAATCGGATGTTTTTTACCTGTCCGATTTTGTAACCGCTCAGCAGAACATCGTTCGATCCTGAAAGGCCGTCCACCCGTTCATAGATCACATGATATTCATTGCTTTGTTTAAAAATATCATTTCCCTTCAGGTAGCTTAATCCCCAAATTAAAATGGCAATGGATGCAACTATTAATAATCCAAGCTTTGTATATTTCGAAACTTTCATCTTTATACTTTATTTATTCATTCAAAAGAAAGGTAAAATTAGGGAATTCAAACAGGAATATCCCAAATTAAGGCAGAAAAAATAATTTTAGAATTATTTTGCATTTATTAGCGTACAGGTAAAGCCCTTATTTATATTTTTGCACGTCGAGCCAACAGGTTAAGCATTAAATGCAGAAAACATTTTGTACAAATTAGTATTAACATACCTTTTTGCTGTCATCCCCCTGATAGTTTTATGCCAGGAAACAGAAACACGGATTCGGAGGCCTGAATTGGCGTTGCCCGATACGTTGGATATTCTTCCATCACAATCCGATACTCTTTTCCGCGGAGCCGGCGATGGAGAAACATTTACGACCGATTCCCTCGGCAGGCAGGATTCGCTGGTTGCACAAAGGGAAAAACCACCGGTTATTGAGGCTCCTATCGACTATCATGCCGAAGACTCCATTGTGGGTTCGTTCGACGGGCAAAAGGTGTATTTGTACAATAATGCAAAGGTTACATACCAGCAAATTGAGCTGACAGCCTATTTTATCGAACTCGATTTGGAGACCAAGGAAGTGTATGCCGAAGGAATTACCGATTCTACCGGTACGCTGGTACAAAAACCGGTTTTTAAAGACGGCAGGGAAGAGTTTGAATCGAAAAACCTCAGGTACAATTTTGAAACGGAAAAAGGAATTATTACCGATGTGATAACTCAGCAGGGCGAAGGGTTTGTGCACAGCGAACGAACAAAAAAAATATCGAAGGATGCCTTTATCCTTAAGGACGGGAAATACACTACCTGCGATGCCGACCATCCGCATTTTTATCTGCACCTTACCAAGGCGAAAGTCATATCGAACAACAAAATCATTACCGGCCCGGCTTATATGGTACTGGAAGATTTTCCCATCTATTTTCCCATTTTGCCGTTTGGTTATTTTCCCAACTCGCCAACGTATTCTTCTGGTATTTTGGTGCCTACCTACGGCGAAGAGAACAATCGTGGTTTTTTTCTTCGGGATGGCGGATATTACTGGGCCGCCAGCGAGTATTTCGATTTTGCCGTCCGCGGCGACATTTACTCCAAGGGCTCCTGGGCAGGTAAAATGCACAGCAACTACCGTAAACGCTACAAATTCAGCGGTGGGCTCGATTTCAGGTACAATGTGAATGTATATGGTGAAAAAGGACAGGTGGACTATACCAGTTCTCCGCAATTTGCTGTTACCTGGAGCCACAGCCAGGATGCCAAAGCCAACCCGAATCAAACCTTTTCGGCCAGTGTGAATTTTTCTACCAGTGGTTACGACAGGCAGAATGCAATTTCTGCCGACCGGTACCTGCAAAACCAGAAGTCTTCGAGCATTTCATTTTCCAAAAAATTTGAAAACACACCATATAACCTGTCGGTGAACCTGAGGCATTCGCAAAACTCCCGCGACTCTTCACTTACCCTGTCGCTTCCCGAAATGACGTTCAGTATGGCCAAAATTTATCCATTCAGGGCAAAAGTTCGGGCCGGCTCTCTGAAATGGTACGAGAAGTTCGGAATTAACTATACAGGAAACCTGCGTAACTCCATTACTGCGCACGAATCGGAAATTTTGCAAAAATCGTTTGCCCGCGACTGGAAGAACGGTATTAGGCACAACATTCCCATTTCGCTTCCAAGTTTTAATCTGTTCAACCATATCAATTTCAGTCCGGGATTCAGTTACAATGAAAAATGGTATTTTAAAAAATACGATTATACTTACCATGAAGACGGAGACTTTAATAATCCACCGGGCATTCCCCGTAACATAGAGGTGGATACCATTTCGGGGTTGAACCGGGTGTATGATTATTCCTACAGCGTGAGTGCTTCTACCAATATTTACGGTATGTACCTGCCATTGAACCCGGAATCGAAAGTACAGGGAGTACGACACAAAATGACCCCTTCGCTGAGTTTTAGCTACCGACCCGATTTTGGGGCTGAAAGGTTTGGATACTGGCAGGAAATTCCCATCGATACCACCGGAAGGGTAAGGTATTTCGATATTAATGATGGCGGAATTTACGGTGGATCTCCGGGACGGGGGGCTTCCGGGTCCATTTCTCTTTCGGTGAACAACAACCTGGAGGCAAAGGTGCTGAGTACACAAGATACCACAAAAACCGGTGGTGACGAAAATTTTAAAAAAGTGAAAATTATTGATAACCTGAGTTTTGGTACTTCCTATAATCTGATTGCCGACTCCCTGAACCTGGCGCCTGTTAATCTGAGGGCCAGAACTACGGTTGCAGGGGTAAGCATCAATTTGGGCGGTGTGCTTGATCCTTACATGACTGATGATAACGGTGTAAAGATCCATAAATATGCATGGAACGAGCGCTCGGGCCTGGGCAAGCTGGGACGACTGACCCGTGCCAACCTTTCGTTTGGAATGAATTTCAGGTCGAAGCAAGGCCAGCAGCAAGCCCAGCAAAATCAGGAGCTGATTGAGGACGAGAATATATTGCCGGGAGATTACGAACATTACACCGATTTCAATATTCCCTGGGATTTCGGATTCGACTACAATTTTACCTACGCAGGACCAAGAAGACCATCGGAAAAGGGACGGATTACGCAAACCATCGGCTTAAGGGGAAATCTAAACCTGACCGATAAGTGGCGTATCAGTGCCAATACCAACTTCGATATTATGGCACGTGAATTTTCATTTACCACCTTCAATGTGAACCGCGATTTGCACTGCTGGTCCATGGCATTCAACTTTGTGCCTTTTGGCTATATGAAAAGTTACAGCTTCACAATCAACGCCAAATCATCGATGCTGAAAGACCTCAAAATTCAAAAACGTCAAAGCCATTACGATTATTTTTAAAATCTTACAACTATGAAACGAATTATTTCAACCGACAAAGCACCAAAGGCTATTGGTCCTTACAGTCAGGCTGTAGAGGCGAACGGCACACTTTACGTTGCCGGACAGGTTCCGCTAAATCCGGAAACCATGAAAGTGGTTGACGGAGGTATAAAGGAGCAAACGCTTCAGGTGATGAAAAACATTGAAGCCATCCTGAATGCTGCCGGGTATGAATTTCATAATGTGGTGAAATCCACATGTCTGCTGGCCGATATGAAGTATTTTAAAGAGATGAACGAGGTTTACGGTCAGTTTTATCCAGAAAATCCGCCTGCACGGGCTGCATTTGCCGTGAAAGAACTGCCGCTGGGCGTGCTGGTTGAGATTGAAACGGTGGCGGCCCGGTAACAAGAATGAAACTCAATTCATTTCTATTTAAGACAAATTTATCTTTACTTTGCCGAAAATTTGGAAAGAAATGGAAAAGAAGCGCGTGAATGTGGTGACGATGGGGTGTTCGAAAAACCTGGTGGATTCGGAAGTTTTGCTGAACCAAATGCAAAGAGGAGAGTTTGAGGTGATGCACGATTCAAGCGAAACCGGTTTCGATGCGGTTTTTGTGAATACCTGCGGATTTATTCACGACGCCAAGCAGGAATCCATCGACATGATTCTGGATTATGTGGACGCCAAAAAACGGGGCGATATTGGGAAATTGTATGTGATGGGCTGCCTCTCCGAACGCTATCAGAAAGATTTGGAAAAGGAAATCCCAGAAGTGGACCGCTATTTTGGCAAGTTCGATTTGAAAGCCATGGTGGATGAACTCCAGGTGAACTATTACCCGGAATACATTTACGAACGGAAAATCACAACCCCTTCGCATTATGCGTATTTGAAAATCGCCGAAGGCTGCAACCGTTCCTGTGCTTTTTGTGCCATTCCCATGATGACCGGCCGCCACAAGTCGCGAACCATCGAAAGTCTGATGAAGGAAGCCCGGTATCTGGCCAAAAAAGGAGTGAAGGAGATTTTATTGATTGCCCAGGAATTGTCCTACTACGGAATCGATATTTACGGGAAAAATCAACTGCCAGAGCTTATTGAAAAGATTTCGGAAATCGAAGGAATTGAGTGGATTCGGTTACATTATTTGTATCCCACTAAATTTCCTTACGAGATTTTGCCGGTCATGCGCGACAATCCGAAAGTGTGCAAATATCTTGACATGCCTTTGCAACACATTGCCAATCCGGTGCTTAAAAATATGTTGCGTCACGTTACCCGTGAAGAAACCGAAGCGCTCATTAAAAGAATTAAAGAAGAAGTGCCCGGTGTGATTTTACGCACCACCATGCTGGTGGGATTTCCGGGAGAAACAGAAGCCGATTTTGAGGAACTGAAACAATTCATCATCGATACCAAATTCGAACGGCTGGGTGTTTTTACCTATTCCCACGAAGAAAATACATATGCTGCCAAAAAATTTCAGGACGATGTTCCCGAAGAAGTGAAGCAAGCCCGCGCCGATGAAATCATGGAAATTCAGCAGCAAATTTCGGCAGAATTGAACCGCCAGAAAATCGGGCAAACATTCAAAGTAATTATCGACAGGAAAGAGGATGATTATTACGTGGGCCGCACCGAATACGATTCGCCCGAAGTGGACGGTGAAGTGCTTATTTCTTCGTCTTCAGAATTAAAAAAGGGCGAATTTCACCGCGTTAAAATAACAGGCGCCGAAGATTACGATTTGTTCGGAGAAGTGGCTTAAGAAAATTTCTTAGCTGATTTAAAATATTGATATTGTTATTTCGGTGTCAGAGTTTGCTCAATTCAGCTTCATTAATTTCCTTTCCCCAGTTGGGTGAAAGCGGAGTTGCCGGCTGAAATCGTTCAAATTTTTCTTTTGCCGTTTCAAAAATGGGTTTGGCCGCGGCCGGTCCGCCACCAAACTCAGGAGGCATGTTTAACGTGGTGATGGCCCGCAGAAAATACGGTCGCGGATTGTCGGGATTCAGCCGCGTGGCATCATCCAGCGCCTCATAAATTTTACCCATGTATTCCGGCCCTCTGCCCATCGGGTCAACCATAATTTTGCCAGGGTACAAAAAGGCCTGCAGCGCAAAAAGTTCCGATTCTTCCGGGGCAATCTCAAATGCCTTGTCCAAAAACTGTTGCGCTTTGTCGAGGTACTGGTCTTTTTGATTGCCATCTTCAATTTCGAAACTGGTAACTACATAAGCATAAGCCGCATAATACAAAGGCAGCCACTCTGCGGTTTCGGTTTGACTGATGCGTTCAAACGTATTGGCTACTGAAATGAAATCATCAGCCACAGAAGATTGGTTCAGCTCATTTAATGTCTTTTGCATCGCTTTCTGATACTGACTTTCCTGACTTTGGGCAAGAAAAAAAAGGACGGTAAAAAAAATTGTAATTGTTGTTTTCATAATGCTGAAATTTTTGATTTATAATTGAAATGAAATTAAAAATACGGCCATTCGTTTTTGTGCCGGGGTTACGGGTTGTGCCTGGAAAATTCCGTTACTGTCGGGAGTCGCGCTGTAATTGTATCCGAATACATTGTTGAATCCCGGAACGTTGTTTACAATTACATGGGCCACTGCCTGGGTATTGAACAGATAAAAAATGCGGGTGAGCCCGATGCTTAAATCGTTGTAGGTTTTGGTCCGATCGACCATAAATTCCGGGTTGTTGGGATTGAAATAGGGTCGTCCGCTGGCAAAAGAATATGTGCCCGAAATGAATGAGTTTAGCGGAAGGATAAACCGTTTGTAAACCACTGAAAAATTGTGTTCCGAAACATAGTTTGGTGTGGCCTGTACCGGAAAATCGCGGTAATTTCGTTTCGCATCGGTCCATGAATAGGAAATCCAGTAATCGCTTTTGCCAAATTCCTTTTGGTTGCGCCAGAAAACATCGATTCCCCTGGAATATCCGCTGCCGGTATTGGAATAGTTTCCTGGTACCATCGAAAACTCCTCGTCAAACTTGACCAGGTCAGAATAACCTTTGTAGTAGGCTTCAATTCTCAAAGTCCGTGTATCTTTTCTGAATTGCCACGTTAAAATCGAATGGGTAGATTTTTCAGGCGACAACTCTGAGGAAAATTTCAGGTAATCGTCGGCAGGATTTTGAAAGAATGCACCATAAGCAGCCGAAAGCTGACTGTATTTTCCGGTTTTTACGGCAGCCGACAAGCGCGGAACGGCGTTGGTTTTACTGATGTGTGTGTGATGCTCGGCACGTACTCCGGCCTTCAGCGCAAGGTTCCTCGTGGCTTTCACTTCCGATTCGATAAATGTTGCATACTGATTATTCGAAAATGCAAGCTGAAATTCTCCATTCATTCTAATGTCCTGACTATAATCGTAAAACATATATTCGGCGCCTGTTTTGGTGGTCAGGTTTTTTAATGAAGTATTGGTTAAGGTGAATTTCGCCTGACCGCTTTTTCTTGTGGTAAACAATTCATTCGCATCCGGACGGATTTTTTCCCGGTCGGTGTTAATTGCTACTCCCGTTTGAAACAGCCAATTGTCGTTCAGCATTTCGTTCCAGGTGGTATTTACATAAACGTTTTTATTATCCAGGCTGATTTCCTGTAAAGCCGATTGCTGAAAATTGTTGTGCAGCAAACTGCTTGCATCGTAACTGAAACTTCCAAAAGTTTTTATCATGCCGGTTTCGCTGGTTTTTTGCCGGAACATGAGCGTTGAACCTGCAATTACCGGGTCTTTTACCCAATCGATGTTTTGCTTGATAATCCGGTTGCTGAAACCGGTGTGCAAATATTCGCCGGTAAGTGCCAGCGATGCATTGTCCCACCGTTTGGCATGGGACCCCTGAAGTCCGACAGATAAAAGCGAAATGCTTGATTTGGATTCCGGTTCAAGTGCAGTGGTGTTCAACGAAACGATGGAGGATAACGCCTGACCGAATTCTGCAGAATACCCACCGGTACTGAATACCGAACCGTTAAACAGAATGGGCGAAAACCGACCCCGGGTGGGCAAATCGGGCATTTTTGAGAAATAGGGTGTGTTAATCAGCATGCCGTCCATAAAGGTTTTTGTTTCGTAACTTTCGCCGCCACGAACAAACAGCCGTCCTTCTTCACCTACCCGGTGCGAACCGGGCAGTGTGCCAAATGCACCAAAAATATCGCCGTTTGCTCCGGCTGTAAGTGCAATGTCGAGCGGTTTCAAAATAACCGACTTTTTTTTGTCGCTGGCTTCAAATGTTCCTGCATTGATGGTCACCTCGTTCAGTTCATTGATTTCTTCCACCAATACGATTTTCAGGTTTGAAATGTTTGAAGAAAGTTTCAATGGAATGGCCTGTGTTTCAAATCCGATACAACTGGCAATCAGCGTTTGTTCCCCAGTGGCATCGGTTCTGAAGTTAAACCAGCCCAGACTGTCGGAAGTGGTTCCGTCATAAGTTCCCTGTAAAAACACATTTACCCCCGAAACCGGTTTTTCGGGTTTGGTGACCACAGTTCCCGAAATGGTGACCTGTGCCTGCGCGAAAAAAATGAGGAACTGAAACAGGATGATTAAAAATGTTTTCATCTCATTGTAATTGTTAGTTTTTAATTGAATTCGATGGAACTCGCGATGAATTTTAATATGCTTTTAAATTATTGTTAGCATTTGAAAATTCATGCTCGTTTCATGGCTCAAATTCTTTTTAATTGTTTTCCGGGTCAAATATCCGACAGAATTTGCATCGTTGAAAATTTTAGAATACAGACGGTATAAATATATGCACGAACGGGAATTATCGGAACACGAATCGGATGTTTATTCTGGAGAACTGTCCGAATACCAGGCGGGAATTATTTGTTTATTGAATAATCAGGAGCATGATGAATGTAGGACTCCGCCGAGTCGAATTCTCTGTTTGTCGCCCGGTATTTCTATAAATACATGTCCTCGCTGAGGTCGTTTTTTGGGGAAACTTCCTGAATCTATTTTTGTCGGGTTGCATCATCCGGCAACACATTGTTCAATAAATTTATTTCCCAAACAGATAAATTATGGAAAGCTGTTGCGATTGATCCAAATCGTCCCAGTTAATTACATGAAATGAAAGGTTGAACCGGCCTTTTACTTTTTCGTGGTTAATGAAATACCAGATGACATCGGTGCGCCAGTAATTTTTTTGACGGTAAAACCGGTCGCCGTCTTTAAACCGGTGGCCTTCGCCGGAATGCAGTACCGATTTAATTCCATAATTTTTGTATCGTCCCTGTGCTTCGGCAAATAAACTGGTTGCATGCACAAATCCATCGGTTACACTGCGTTCGCGAAACGATGAACCCAAAACACCGGCTTTTATTAACCCGTTCACCGGAGAATCCTCTGTTGTGCGAACTCCTGCCTGCAGCGCATATCCGAGGTAGTCTTTTACATGGTCATCCGGAAGATCGATGCCTGGCCCGGCGTCGTGAAACATGAGCAAATAATTTTGAAGAAACAGGTTTTTATGAAATACTTCTCCTGAAAATCCCACGACAAAATTTTCGCGTTTTACATCGGTCTGGCGGCTAACCCAGTCCACAAAACCGTTTTGATGGCCCCAGTCCCAGCGCACTTCGCCAAACATCCCTTCGATGTTGGGTCTGTAATAAAGAAGGGTATCCGTGAGCATGGCCAGCGGAAAATCGATTCTTCCCCGCCGTGGAAACGCACCGAAAAGGAAATCTTTATTTGTGTCGGAAAACTGGTAATAGAGCGTTAGTTTGGGTTTTTGATAATCGAGGTCGCTGCCAAATTCCAGCAGATGACTCAAACCGCCCCGAATTCGGTGCCCGTCTATTTCAAGGCCAATTTCGAAAGCGCCGCGGCTTCCCAAAATACTTTGCGACATGGCTTTGTTGCTGGTCGAAAATTCGCGGTTATCGCCAATGCCTTCAAAAATAACCTGATATTCAAAATTTTGTGAAATTCCGAAAAAAGGAATTAACCCAAAAATTAGATAGAAAAGATGTTTTTTCATTCGTTCTGCTTTTCGATAGCGAAAGTAATAAATGATTTGCTAACCCAACAAAAACATACGGTGAAACTGCTCACCAAAAATGTGCGGCTGATTGATAGTTTTACGCCGCTGCGGGAGGATTTTTTGAAGAAGTAGGAAGCGGGAAGACTGAAGTTGGAAGACGGGAGAAGGGAGAAGCACGAAGTTGGAAGTGTGAAGCAATAAGACTAAGACCGATGACATGACGGATGACCGATGTTAGAAGATGGTTGCGCGTCAATCTGGAACCCGGAACTCAAACCCGAAACCTGCGACCAACTTCCTACTTCCTGCTTCGTGCTTCCCGCTAAAAAGTATAAACCAGTGTTACGCCTTTTTGGTTTCCCAACTGAAAAGGAAAAATATCGAACCGTTTCAGATGTTCATTGTCCCATTTGTATTGGTGAGTAAGGTAAACCAGTTCGGTTGAAAAAATGCCGATTCCGGCTCCCATCAGCACATCTGAAATCCAGTGAGCACTTTTTGCTACCCGCATGTAAGCTACCGTTGTAGCTGCAGTGTAGGCACCAACAGAATACCACGGACTAAGTTCCACGTATTCTTTGTGCATAAAATGGGCAAACATAAACGCTTTCGAGGTGTGGCCCGAAGGAAACGAGCGTCCCTCTCCGTTTGGCCGCGTTTCGTTAATCCAGTATTTCAAACGGTCGGTAATCAGTCCGTTCACCAAAAAACTTTTTACGAGTATGGCTGTGCTGTTCCCAAAGTTGTTTTTTCCTTTCATTCCAACAGCGTTTAATGCATAAACTGCAACTCCGGGAGCATATTGCAGGTAGTCATCCACCCTTCCGTGGTAAGCCAGGTTTTCCTGCATAAATTCATGTGCATTATTTTTCGTATTTGTTGCAAAATGCAAGGCGGTTCCGGTTGACATCAAAAGGGTAGGGGCAATCCAGGGTTTCAGGCCTCTTTTTTTGTCGGGATACCGAAAGTTGAGCTGATGGATGGAATCGCCCGGAAGCAGGGCAGTGAAAACAAATCTTTCTGCAAGTCTGTGTTTTTCAAGTGAATACTGCGTGTTTTTTTGAGGTGAGGAAAGACCACCTGCCAATACCGGTGAAATGAGCATCGTCAAAAGGATGTTCATTATCAGTAACTTCATTCGATATCGTTTTTTGTTTAGCATCATTCAAAAGTATTATTTTTTCCGAAATGGGTATTGTATTTTAACTCCGGAAAGAATATGGATTTTTGCAGATAATGAAAAAACCTGCTTCCGCATTGCCGAAAACAGGTTTTTCAATATATCGCAGTTGGTTTTTTACATCAGGAAGCTGAGCAAAATACCGGCAGCAACAGCCGAACCAATAACTCCCGAAACGTTGGGAGCCATGGCATGCATCAGCAGATGATTGGTTGGGTCTTCTTTTAGTCCCATGTGCTGCACAACCCGCGCACTGTCGGGCACTGCCGAAACACCACATGCACCAATCATCGGATTTATTTTATTATTCTTTTTCATGAACACATTCATGAGTTTGGCGCCGGCCACACCGCCTGCCGTGGCAATTACGAACGAAGCCGCCCCCAGGGCAAATATTTTAACAGATGATGGCACAAGGAACACATCGGCCTGTGTTGACGCTCCCACGGTGAGCCCCAGCAGAATGGTTATTGTATCAATTAACGCATTGCTTGCCGTATTGGCCAGTCGTTTGGTTACACCCGATTCCTTCAGCAGGTTTCCGAAAAATAACATTCCAAGCAGGGGCAGCGCCGATGGTGCAATGTAAGCCGTAAGAAGAAGTCCCACAATGGGAAACAGAATTTTTTCGAGTTTGGAAACGGCACGCGGCGGTTTCATTTTTATTCTGCGCTCTCTTTTCGATGTAAGCAGTTTGATAACCGGAGGCTGAATTACCGGAACAAGCGCCATGTATGAATAGGCTGCTATGGCAATAGGACCGATAAGGTTTTTTACCACCTCACCATTGGCCATCACATTCATGCCGTTGGCAAGTTTCGACGATATGAAAATGGCTGTAGGACCGTCGGCCCCGCCGATGATTCCGATAGCACCTGCTTCGGGCGGTGCAAATCCCAGCCAGATAGCTCCCAGAAAGGTGAGGAAGATACCGATTTGAGCAGCGGCTCCCAGCAACATTAATTTGGGATTGGAGATTAGCGACGAAAAGTCGGTCATTGCACCGATACCCAAAAATATAAGTGGCGGATACCATCCCTGAACTACGCCCTGGTACAATATATTCATTACCGAGCCCGGCTCGTAAATACCCAGTTTCAGGTTAAAATCAACAGCCTGAAACATAGGGATGTTCCCTATCAGAATTCCAAACCCGATGGGAATAAGCAGTAGCGGCTCAAACTCGTACCGAATGCCCAGGTATATGAAAATGAGACCTATAACCATCATCACCAGGTGTTTCCAGGATACATTGGCAAACCCGGAAAACTCATAAAAGTTCAGCAGACCTGAAACGGCGCCACTGTATTTCTGGTATTCATACCCGTCGCCTGTTAATGTTCCGTCGGGTAATAGGTAAAGCACGCGCTGTGGCAATTTAACCGTTTCACGCACTGTAACATAATCGTTCGACGAGGTATTGGGGTCCATGTTTTTACGCAAGTGTGTTACTGTTACCGGATTAAAATCGAGAATGACTTTGTTTCCCGAAATGCGGTAACGCCCCATGTAGCGTTGCTTTACCGAGTCGAGCAGGAAGGTATTGTTCGACTCGAACCCAATAGTTTTGTAGCGTTTTGCAGTATTTGGTTCTTCTCCCGGAGCCACCTCCTCAGGGTTGTATGTGGGTACGGTTACATAACCGTCGCTGCGGTTTACCCACTTTCCTTTGGTAATCACATCAGAAATATTTTTTTCCTGACTGAATGCCGAAAGCGTTGATAATAATGCTGTAAATATCAATAACAGCTGAACTGTTCTTTTCATTTCAATTGTATTCTTTTGAGGTTAACCAATTACCAAAAGAACGTCGTCCTGCTGTACGGCATCCCCAATTTTTACTTTTACCGACAATACTTCGCCTCCTTTGGTGGTTTGTACCTGGTTTTCCATTTTCATGGCTTCCATCACCAGTACATTTTGTCCTTCGGCAACTACATCGCCCACCGTAACATTCATGCTCAGAATGGTTCCGGGCAACGGAGCAGTTACTTCGTGCTTGCCGGTTGTTTCTTTCTTTCTAATTTGTCCCTCGCCGGGAATTTTTTCCAAAGGCTTACGAACCAGACGCGGAGTTTTGGATGTTCTTATTTCATTATGCACTTTAACTTCATAACGGGTTCCGTTAACATCTACCTCTGCAATGCTATCTTCAAGGTCTTTAATATGCACCTCGTAATCGTTTCCGCTGATAGTGAATTTATATTTTTTCATTTCGTATTGTTTTAATTTTTGGGCCAGTTTTGGGTTACACTGTAAATTTTTGAACTCCAGGGTGAGTAGGCTTTTCGCACCTGTTTAATGGTCACAATGTTGCTTTCCTCGTCGTGCAGCTCGTTAAAATAAAGATGCAGAGCAAGGCTGATTGCTGCCGTAACATTACCCTCAATGTGCTGATCGTCTTTACCTTTTGAACTGTCTGTTTGCTCTGTTTTTCTTTTCTTCTTGAATTTCAGGTTGATCAGTTTGGGAATCCTCGAAAATATGAAGAACAGCAGGGTTAATGAGAGCAAGACAATACCAAAACCAACAATGGCAACGGTAAATCCAAAATCAACAGAATTAACCAGTAGTGAAAAAAGAAGATTCATGGCATTTCTGTTTTAAAGTGGAATATTTGAATGTTTCTTGGGCGGATTCACCAGCTTTTTGGTAGCCAGGCTTTGCAAACCGCGAATGATGCGGAACCTTGTATTTCTGGGTTCGATTATATCGTCGATGTAACCCAAAGCAGCTGCCTGGTAAGGATTGGCAAATTTTTCCTTGTATTCTTCTTCGTGCGATGAAATGAATTTTGCCCGTTCTTCCGGATCTTCAATTTCAGCCAGTTTTTTGCCATGAAGTACTTCCACAGCTCCCGAAGCTCCCATAACGGCAATCTCGGCAGTTGGCCAGGCGTAGTTGAGGTCGCCGCGTAGCTGCTTGCACGACATTACATCGTGCGCTCCGCCATACGATTTACGCAGGGTAACCGTAATTTTTGGAACAGTGGCTTCACCATAAGCAAACATCAGTTTGGCACCGTGGGTTATAATACCACCATATTCCTGCTTGCTGCCGGGCAAAAATCCGGGAACATCAACCAACGTAAGTACTGGAATATTGAAACTGTCGCAGAAACGGACAAAACGCGCCGCTTTGCGCGATGCCTCGATATCGAGCACACCTGCCAGGTAGTTAGGCTGGTTGGCTACAATCCCTACCGGTTGTCCATCGAATTTGGCAAAGCCAACCACAATGTTTTTAGCATAATTCCTGTGGATTTCGAGGAATTCAGAATAATCGACTATGGAGGAAATTACATCGGTAACATCATAAGGTTGATTGGGATTTTCCGGAATGATTTCATTAAGGGCATCATCCAGACGGTCGATGGGGTCGTTGTTTTCGGTTACAATGGGGTCTTCGAGGTTGTTTTGCGGCAAAAAGCTAAGCAGTTTGCGAATGAGCATAAGCCCTTCCTTTTCGTCTTCAACCAGAAAATGGGAAACTCCCGATTTGGATGCGTGAATTTTTCCGCCCCCCAGGTCTTCCACCGAAATATCTTCTCCGGTAACGGTTTTAACGACCTTGGGACCGGTAACGAACATGTAGGAATTCTGTTCGGTCATCATAATAAAGTCGGTAAGGGCAGGGGAGTAAACCGCTCCGCCGGCGCAGGGGCCAAAAATGGCTGAAATTTGCGGAATTACTCCTGAGGCAAGAATGTTGCGCTCAAAAATTTCTGCATAGCCGGCCAGGGAAGTAACTCCTTCCTGAATGCGGGCGCCGCCCGAGTCGTTGATGCCAATAAGTGGTGCACCTGCTTTCATGGCCATATCCATCACTTTGCACATTTTTTGCGCAAAGGTTTCCGAAAGAGAACCGCCAAACACGGTAAAGTCCTGCGAAAAAACATACACTACACGACCATCGATGGTTCCGTGGCCAGTGACAACACCATCGCCAAGGAATTTCTTTTTTTCCATGCCAAAATTGGTGCAGCGGTGGGTAACAAACATGTCAAATTCTTCGAAACTGCCTTCGTCGAGCAACAGTTCAATGCGTTCGCGGGCAGTAAATTTTCCTTTGCGGTGCTGTGCTTCAATTCGATTGATACCTCCGCCCAGTTTGGCTTCGGCCCGCAATTCAATCAGTTTTTTTACTTTATCCTGGGTACTCATAATATATATACTTCTGTATGAAATGATTATTCTTTGCCACAAATTTCGGTTAATACGCCCAGGGTTGACTTTGGGTGGAGGAATCCGATAGTGAGCCCTTCAGCCCCTTTTCTTCCTTTCTGGTCGATGAGGCGGACTCCCTTCTCTTCCAGTTCGGTCAGCGATTTGTCCACATTGTCGGTTGCATAAGCAATGTGATGGATTCCCGGCCCCTTTTTTTCAATAAATTTACCGATTGGTCCTTCCGGATCGGTTGACTCGAGCAATTCAATTTTGGTTTGTCCAACCATAAAAAAGGCGGTTTTAACTTTCTGGTCTTTTACCTCTTCAATGGCATAGCATTTCAGTCCCAGCATGTTTTCGTAAAAGGGAATAGCTTCATCGAGGCTGTTTACTGCAATGCCAATGTGTTCAATATGTGAAATATTCATGGATATTATTATTAAAAATTAGTTTCCGCTTTCGTCCCAAACAAAGTGAAAGTGTGGGCCAAACCTTTCGAATGCCGCTTTGTCGAGCTCTTCCTGGTGATCGGGATGGGCAATGGAGATAATTAGTTTTGCCCTGTCCTGCAGCGATCTTCCGTAGAGGTTTACAGCACCGAATTCGGTAACGAGCCAGTGAATGTTGGCGCGTGTACTTACCACACCGGCACCGGGGGTAAGAATGGGAGCAATTTTGCTTATTCCCTTGTTGGTTACCGACGGCATGGCAATAATGGGTTTTCCGCCATTACTGAGCGATGCACCACGTAAAAAGTCGATTTGGCCACCTACTCCGGAGTAGAATTTTGTTCCGATGGAGTCGGCACAAACCTGCCCTGTAATATCTATCTGCAGGGCAGAATTGATGGCAGTTACTTTGGGATTTTTGGCAATCACGTTCACCCGGTTGGTATATCTGACATCAAGCATGGCTACTCCTGGATTGTCGTCGATAAAGTCATATAAATTTTTTGATCCCATCAGGAAGGTAGCTACCAGCTTACCTTTGTCAATTTTTTTGTTTTTGCCGTTTACCACTCCCTTGTCAACCAGTGGAAGAATGCCGTCGGCAAACATTTCGGAGTGTACACCAAGGTCTTTGTGGTTACCCAGCATGGTGAGCACAGCGTTTGGAATTGCGCCGATACCCATTTGCAGCGTGGCTCCGTCTTCAACCAATTCTGCAACAAAGCGACCAATTTTACGGTCGGTTTCACCAATGGGGCCGGGAGCGGCAGTAATCAGTTCACTGTCGTCTTCAACAAAAAGGTCTATTTCATTGATGTGAATCATGGCATCGCCAAAAGCACGGGGCACATTGGGGTTTACAATGGCAATTACCGTGTCTGCTTTTTCTACGGCTGCCAGCGTGGCGTCAACCGAGGTTCCCAGTGAAACGTAACCGAATTTGTCGGGCACCGAAACCTGGATCATGGCCACATTTACCTGCAGGTAGCCTTCGCGAATGAGGCGCTGGGTTTCCTGCAAAAATACCGGAATGTAGTCGGCATAGCCGGCCTGTGTTTGTTTGCGCACATTGTGACCCACAAAAAACGATTCCAACTGAAAAATGCCTTCAAACTCGGGATTGGCATACGGGGCTTCACCCTCGGTATGGATGTGCTGAATACGCACGTTTCTGAACTCCTTGTTGGCACCACGTTCGCACATGGCCCTGATAAGCGGATGGGGTGTAACAGCCACACTGTGAAGATGAACACGGTCATTCGATTTAATGACTTTTACTGCTTCGCTTGCACTTATAAACTTAAAATTTTTCATATTTTCCGGTAAAATAATCGGGTATCAAAATTAAGGGCGCAAATATACAAAAACTATGTGCCATAAAAACTTTCGAATATCAATATTGGTTGTTCAAAATGGTTTGTAAAGTATTTGTTAAATAGCTGCAAATTAAGAGTTTTATGTATTTTAATCAGGAGGTACGTAATTTTCTTCACGCCGTTAAAATGCTGAATAGCAAAACTATTCTTCGTCTTTCCGGGTAAAAATGGCTCTCATTTTACCGAGCAATTCACCAAAATCATTGAAATCTTCAGTGAAAGTAAATCCAACTCCCTGGGTATAAGGGGCTGTTTCGTAAATAAGGTTGTTGTTCGACCGGTTGTAAGCTTTAAAACGCAGTTTTCCGCTTGGAATGAGTTTTACATTTACATCGAAATCACCCACCAGTTGGCTGTTGTTCGATGAAAGGGGGTTGGTGTTGTTGCCAATGTTTCCATTGATTGTAACCCTGTCGTTGAACATTTGAGTGCTCAGCGCCAGTTCAATTTCGTCGTTTGTAATCTGGTTTCCGGGCCGGTAGTTCAACCCGATGTCCACGTTGCTGCTGATTTGCGACAGCCAGTTGCTGAGCTGGTTTGAGAAGAGCTCACTGGCGGTAGTTCCAATCAGGTTGGGGTTTTGGGCTTCGTAGGTGCCCCTCAGATATTCCGGGGTATAAAATTTTCCCAAAACTACCAGCGAAAGAATTTGTTTGTTCATCTCTTCGGTGGTGTTGAAAAACTGCCGTAATTCTTCAACCAGCCGGTCTTCCACCGTTGGAAAATCGATGGCAAAATCGATGGTTGGATTGGACAGTTCTTCTGTCAGTAAAATTTTGCACTCAACGGGTATCCGCTGGCTTTGATAGATGTTGTCGTAGGTGTTTACCAGCAAATCGTACAGAGACGCTTTAAGCTTATAAACCGCGCTGATATTGATAAGGGCATTGTAAGGGTCTCCCGACCATTCAATGGTTCCTCCCTGTTCAATGGTAAACCTTTTATTAATTACATTTTGTAAAGTAAACAGATAATCGCCCCGCTCAACCGTATAAGCTCCCGACAGGGTAATAGCGCCTTCGTTATTCATTCCAAACCGGAGAACACCTTCTCCCTGTGCGCGTATCACATCGCCTATTTGTGAATTGTAAATCAGTTGTGCCCTGGCTTCGGGGGTTGCAGTAATGGTAAGGTCGAGGCTGAAATCGCTGTCGGTTTGAGGAAAAAGAAACTCCTGTCGGCGGGTGTCTTCGGTGGATACAAACTGAATAAAATCGTACCGCTCGAGTACACTTTCATCTTCCAGTGAAATGTTTACGCTGGTGCCCAAAAGGGTAGTGCCGGAACCGGTAAGGTTCACCCTCTTTCCCTGGCCGGTTATGTTCAGTCTTCCGTTAGCCAGAACCTGTCCGAAAAATTGCGGATTATCCCTGGCAGTAGTGTTTATGGCCATAATTCGTGAGGAAGAAAACGACAGGTTGTATTGCATATCCTGAAAATTACGATGCACAAGGGTTCCGTTAAAAAATCCACGATTCCCCGACATGTCGCGCAGGGTAATCCGGTCGAAATGGATGGTATCTCCCTTAAAAAAAACGGAGTCGGTAAAATGGTAACTCACCTGGGTATAATCGATGGTAAGTCCTGCGTTTGAACCTTCAATGGCGCCGGTTAGTAAAATCTTGTCGGGAGTGCCATGTATTTTCAGCTTTCCGGTACCGTCGCCGTGGAAATTTGAAAAATTATTTCTGATAACGGTCTCCAGTATAACCAGTGAAAGGTGATCGAAATCGGCATGGTATAGCAGTTCCCGGGTTTGCGGATTATAGCTGCCACTGGCAAAAAGGTTCTGGCGCTCTTTGGTCCTTATTTCCAATTCCGATGCCAGCACCATCCTCTCGTTGTCCCATTTGTTGTATAGCGATACGTTCCCAATTTCCTGGTCTCTGAAACCAAACCGTTCGATGCCAAGATCGGAATAAACAAGCCGCTCACCGTAAAAGTCCTGAAGTTCAACCAATCCGCTGAGATTTCCTTCCAATGGCAAATCCCTGTCCATGTAAACGCCCAGGTATGACAGGTTGATGTTATTAAGAAACAGTGAAAGAATGGCAGATTCGTCGGCTGCAATTTTCCCACCGATGCCTATGCTTTGCGAGCCGCTGCTTGCAAGAAAATCGTTTATCCGGAAAGCCGAACTATCTACAGAGCCGGTAAAAGCACTCATTTGCCAAAGCGAATCGGCAACAAACACTTCCGAAGGAAACCCTTCAATTGTAATGATGGGAAAAGGTGAATTTTTCCTTTCCTGAAATACTGCCTTTGAAGTTAAACTTCCGCTGTATTTTTTCTGATTTGCCGGCCTTTCTCCTTCTTCTTCACCCCAGGTAATCTGGTTGAAAATCGTATTGTCTGCAATTTCCGATTCTATGGTAAAATTTTTCAACCCCATTCCGTTTTTCAGCAAAACCTCGCCAAAACGGAACCGCGAAACGTAAATGCTGTCTCTTGGGTTGTTGCCGATAAAAATGTTTCGCAGCATCACATCGTTGGTGCGAAACATGGGAATACTTCCCTTCAACTCGAAAACTGACTGTTCCGAATCCATTTGTCCATAGAGCAGGAAAGGGGTTTCGATATTGATTCCGGGGGTAAAAACAGCGGTCAGGTCATCCAGGTTTTTCACATCAATCTGGTACCCGAATTTATTTTCTCTGTCAACAACTGCATCATTTTGCCCCACGGCAGGCATATACCTATACATGCTTTTTTCAAATGCATCGGCAATGTTTTGAAAATGGTATATACCATTAATATCTATGTCGAAATAAGCGGAAGTAAAAGAAAGATAATTGTTCAGTCCGCTTGCAATGGACTGGAGTTCGATTCCTCCCAGGTTCAGATCTCCGTTGCGATTCATAAAATAGCCGCTTTCTACTTTTATGGCTCCGGTCAGGTTATCGATTTGGTTGCCCGAAAAATTGGCATTCATTAAAAAGGCCACTTCAGCCTCGGGGTATCTGTCCAAAAGGTTCAAATTTCCCGGGTTCGCTTTTCTTAAATCGAGTCGGAAATCAAATACCGGAACCTCGGGGTTGAAATTGATTTTCCCCAGAAAATCGAATTGCAGATTCGAATCGTTCATCATTACCAGGCCGTCGAACATCCGGTTGTCGAGAATGCCATCGAGCCTGATATTTTCATACTGGTACTGGTTAATATCTACACTTAAAATGTCTCCTGAAAAATCGCCGGCAAGCATCTGTTTGTTCAAATCGTAACTGCCATCAACCTGTCCGCTGAAGGTAATATCGCCAATATATTGGTTTTTAATCAATTCGCCCAGCCTAAAATCTTCTGTCTCCACTTTCCCCCGGTAGGCAATGTTTTTTCTTTCGTCGGGTACAACCGCAAGGTCGGTGGTAATTCTGCCCATCCGGCTGTTCAGCGTTCCGTAGGCCACAAAATCGGTTAAAAAGCCTGTAAAATTGCCGCGATAGGTAATCTGCCCGGCTTCATACAGTTGTTCCGGAAAATCGAGAAACCGGGGTTTTCCGTTTCCGGGCAGTTTTATGCGGCTAAGTTCCCTGAAATTTGTACGCGACTGCTTTAAATCCACAAAGAGATACATCGTTTCGGTGCTGGTTAAATCGTTGGCGTAAAAATCGAGAAGCGCGTATGTGTGATTTCCCGTTGATAGTTCAATTTCGCGCCCGCGGAGATTTGCCAGGTTTCCGGTAATCTGCCCGGAGCAGTCCACCACCTGGTCCATGCCACGCAAGGCAGGCGCCAGCTGGGCAACATCGTAAAAACTGATTTGCGAATGTGAAAATGAAAAATCGAACAGAACCTCTTCCAGAAAATGATCGGCCGAATCGGGCAATACCACCCGAAAACGGCTGTCTGAAATTTCAGAATTACGGGTTTCGAGGTTAACCCCGGCAAAATTGATTTCATTCCCCGAAAAAGAAAAAGTTGAACTGAAATTATTGATGCTAAACTCCTTCCCGTCGTTTAACGCCAGCTGCCTGATGTTGAAAAAGAGCGAATCTTCTATAAGTGCAAAATCGGATATGTTGATGTTGAAATCTTCAAGGTTCAATTGCTGCTCCTCTTGCTGGTTAAAGTCGCGATAGGTAACAGCGGCATCCGAAAAACTGAAATCGCGGCAACTGTATTGCCATTCATTAGGGGTGGGTTCGCCGGTTTTCAGTGAATCGATGATGAAGCTGAAATTGAACCGGTTTACTGAATCACGTTTCGCATTGATTTGTGTTCCGTTCAGCGCCAGCCGGCCCAAAGCAACCCTTTTTTGCCTGATTTTCAGTGTATCGATGTGTGCCTGTACGTTTTCCACAAAAACCAGGGTATCGGCATTTTGGTCTTCAAGAAGCACATTCTGTAATTCGATTTTGTTAAAAAACGCGATTTTTACCTTTCCGATGGAAATGCGGGCATTGATTTTTTCTGAAAGATGGGTGGCAAGCCGCTGGGTAATATAGGTCTGCACTTTGGTGTTGTGCAAAGCCCACAGAGTGCCTCCAATCATTCCCAGAATGAATGTGAGTAGAATGAGCGTTATTTTCCAGCCTTTTTTAATAGTTTTGCCTTTTAAAATTGTGAGACGAACATAGCCTTTTCCCGGAACAAAATGAGCTAAAAAGCGGTTGTTTTATTAACCGGTAACGTTTAATAAATTTCATAGATTGCCTCCGGTATCAGGTTTATTGTAATTTTTAACAAAAAAAATGAAGAATTCCAAAGCAAATGACAAAAAAAGTGCCAGTATCATCATTCTGGGCATTGAATCATCGTGCGACGATACATCTGCTGCCATCATTCGCGATAAAGTTATTTTGTCGAACGTGGTGGCAGGGCAAAAGGTACACGAAGAATACGGCGGTGTGGTGCCTGAGCTGGCCTCACGTGCACACCAGCAAAACATTATTCCGGTGGTTGACCGTGCCATTGCACGTGCCGGCATTACCAAAGATGAAATTTCGGCGGTCGCATTTACCCGTGGTCCGGGCCTTCTGGGGTCGCTGCTGGTGGGCACCTCGTTTGCCAAAGGATTTTCACTGGCAGCAGGGATTCCGCTCATCGATGTGAACCACCTTCAGGGACACGTACTTGCGCTTTTTATCAAAGAAAAAGAAGGAGAATACAACCCGCCGGCATTTCCTTTTTTATGCCTGCTGGTATCTGGCGGAAACTCGCAAATTATTCTGGTGCGCGATTACCTCGATATGGAAGTGATTGGACAAACCATCGACGATGCCGCAGGAGAAGCGTTCGACAAATGTGCCAAAGTTATGGGACTGCCTTATCCTGGTGGCCCGCATGTTGACCGTCTGGCGCAGCTGGGAAACCCGCTCCGGTTTGAATTTTCAAAACCACGCATTGCCGGGCTCGATTACAGCTTTAGCGGGTTGAAAACCAGTTTCCTTTATTTTCTGCGCGATAACCTGAAAGAAAACGAAAACTTCATTGAAGAAAACCTGAATGACCTGTGTGCTTCGCTGCAACATACCATTATCGATATTTTGCTGAACAAGCTTAAAAAAGCAGCCAAAGAAACCGGAATAAAAGAAATTACGGTTGCCGGCGGGGTTTCGGCCAATTCGGGATTACGTTTGGCGTTGCAGGAAAATGCAAAAAAATACCACTGGAACCTGCTGATTCCCAAATTTGAATACACCATGGATAATGCGGCCATGATAGCCATTACAGGGTATTACAAATACCTGAAAAATGAATTTGCAGGGCAGGATGTGGTGCCTTTTGCACGAACACAAATGGACGTTCAGGGTTTATAGAAAAAGAGTATGGAATTTCAGGAAATATTGGTTCACGGAACACTGATTAAAAGGTACAAACGGTTTTTAGCCGATGTGAAATTAGACAATGGTGACGAAGTGGTGGCACACTGCACCAACTCAGGCTCCATGAAGAGTTGCCTCGAAAACGGAGCAGAAGTTTATTTGTCGCCGGTAAACGACCCGAAAAGGAAAACCCGTTTCACCTGGGAAATGATAAAAATTAATGACGACTGGGTGGGTATTAACACGGGAAATCCCAACAAACTGGCTTATGAAGCCATTGTTAACGGGAAAGTACCAGGACTTGAAAATTACACAAAAGTTAAGCGCGAAGTGAAATTCGGAGATTCCCGGTTCGACGTGTTCGCAGAAAGCGAAAATGAAAAATGTTTTGTAGAAGTAAAAAACGTTACCCTGAAAGAAGGCAAATATGCTTTGTTTCCCGATGCGGTTACCACCCGTGGCCAAAAACACCTGAAAACGCTTATGGAAGTGAAAAAAGAAGGCATGCGTGCAGTGATGCTTTATATTGTGCAACGTACTGATGTAGAAATTTTTGCCCCGGCAAAAACGATTGATCCCGCATATACGGAAACTCTGAAAGAAGCTGTAGCTAAAGGAGTGGAGGTGATTGCCATGCAGGCCAAAGTTACCCCTCGCTCTATTATACTAACAAAGCAACTTCCGGCAGAGATTTAATTGTTATTCCCTTTTTCCTCTATTTTTAATGATTAGCTGATGAAAAATTATGTCCCCAATAATCTATTTTAACTAAAATGTTAGTTATGTAACGCGCTGTCAATAAGAATAATATAAAAATATTTTTAAAATAACTAATGATTTAGTTTGTGAACTAAGATTTTAGTTTTATATTTGAACCGGATATCCGCAAAGTTCATCCCGATAGCTTTCGGGACTAAGTTTAAAGTTTAAAGTGAAATGTTTAAAGTAAAATGAAATGAAAACACGAATTTGTATGATTCCGGTCTTGATGATGCTCTTAATGTTGGGATTTTCAGCCGGAGCACAGGAAAAAAACAAAAATGATGATGTTTTTGTCATTGTTGAAGAGATGCCTGAGTACCCTGGAGGAGAGGATGCTCTGAGAACCTGGCTTTCGGAAAACATCAGGTACCCCGAAGAGGCTAAAAATGACAGTATTCAGGGAATTGTGTATGTCACTTTTGTAATAGATGAAAAGGGAGAGGTGATTGATTCGAAACTTGCAAGAGGCGCTAGTCCTGCCCTGGATAAGGAAGCCCTGCGGGTTATTGGTGCAATGCCCGACTGGAAACCCGGTAAACAAAAAGGCACCGAAGTGAAGGTATCCTATACGGTACCTATCAGTTTCAAGCTGGAATAGGTGGACGAACTTTTAACTAATGATTTAGTTTAAAGGCATAATTTTTGTGGCCTGAAAGTTCTCGTTTTAAAGTACTTAATCTGAAAAAAATGAAAGAATTAACCAAAGCAGAAGAGCAGGTGATGCAGCTTCTCTGGAGGCTTGAAAAAGCGTTTGTGAAAGACCTGATGGAAGAGATGCCCGACCCAAAACCGGCTTACAACACGGTCTCTACCATAGTACGGATTCTCGAAAAGAAGGGGTTTGTGGGGCACAATGCCTACGGAAAAACCCACGAGTATTACCCGCTCCTTACCAGGGATGAATATACCCGTTCGTATATGAAAAAATTCATGCGCAACTATTTCAGCGGTTCTTTCAAAGAAATGGTCTCCTTTTTTGCCAAGGAAGACAACATGAGCCTTTCCGATTTTGACCATCTGATGGAAGATGTGAAACGCGATTTGGAAAACGAAAATCCTGAAAGTGATGAGTAACACTGTTAATTTTTTACTGGAATCAGGAATCAGCCTCTCACTGCTTGCCACAATTTACGTGCTTTTTCTCAGGAAAGAGACGTTCTTCAGGCTCAACCGGCTTTTTTTGCTGGGGTCGCTGCTTTTTTCGGTGATGTTGCCGTTTCTCAAATTCAGGGTTTACGAGCCCCAGTCGGTCATGCTTTCTGAAATTACAGTAACACCTTACCGCAATGTGCTGGAGGCAGTTACGGTTTATGGTCAGGATTTGTCGGTAACCGTTGAGCAGGCAGTGCTCTCAGCTACCATGCTTGTCTGGATTTACCTGGCCGGCGTTGCTTTCTTCCTCGGAAGGTTTTTGTTTCGTATTGCACAGGTTGTGTTTGTTATCCATAAAAACCAGGTACGTAAGTTTGATAAACTGAAGCTGGTGTTTTTAGACAGCGAATGCGCCCCGTTCTCATTTATGAACTATGTTTTTGTGAGTAGTCCGTTGCAAAACAGCGAAGGCTACGACCGCATGATGGCGCACGAAATGGAACACGTCAAACAGGGGCACTCGGTTGACGTGCTGATACTGGAGTTACTTACTGTATTTCAGTGGTTTAATCCGTTTATGTGGATGTTGCGCCGCGCCATCCGCGAAAACCACGAGTTTCTGGCGGACCAGGCTGTGCTTCGCTCGGGCGTAAACCGTGGGTATTATAAAAAATTGTTGCTCAGTCAGTTTGCTGGCGGGCAACTGGTATTAACCAACAATTTCAATTATTCATTAATTAAAAACCGAATCAAAATGATGTCAAAAATAAAATCGTCGAAACTGGCCAATATAAAAGTGATATTGGGACTGTTAACTGCCGTAGTATTAGTCATTGTATTTGCCTGCGAGCAGAAAGAAATGACAGAGGTGCAGGCAGCACCTGAAACAGATGAGCTGATTGTTACTTTTTTGGATGATAAACTGAAAATTTCCGGTGAGACTGAAGATCTGGAGAGAATCAAGTCCATGATGGCAGGAAGTAAAGAATTCAGTTTTGAAACAGATAGCTTAGGGAATTTGCTTCTGGTAAAAAAAGAAATGCCAAAAACCCTTGACAGTGAAGAAGAAATCTTTTTCATTGTGGAATATATGCCCGAGTTTCCGGGAGGTGAAGTGGCGCTTCGGACGTTTATTGCAAACAACATCGAATATCCGGCAATAGCGCAGGAAAACGGAATTCAGGGCAGGGTGTATGTTACTTTTGTAGTTACCAAAGATGGCAGCGTTGCCAACGCAAAAATTGCCCGCGGAGTAGATCCGATACTTGATAAGGAAGCTTTGCGGGTGGTGAACAGCCTGCCCAAATGGCAACCAGGAAAACAACGTGGACAGGAGGTAAATGTGAGTTATACTGTACCCATTAATTTTGCCTTGCAATAGAATTGGTTCAAATAAAACATTCCCGTGAAATGCGGCCCGGGCTAAGGGACCTTCTTCACGGGAATGTTTTTAATACGCCGTAAAAATGAAAACACCTGCCCTGATACTTTTGGTTTTGCTGATTTGGGGCCCTTATGAAGCTCATTCGCAGGAAAAAATCGACTTGCTGATGGTAAACAGGAAATATGAAGAGGCGCTTCAGCAACTCAACAAACGCCTTCAAAAACAACCGGAGGCTGCGCTTTATTATAAAAAAGGCCTGGTTTTAAACAACCTGCAAAATTATCAGGGAGCCGTGAACGCTTTTTCTTTGGCGCTTGAGCTGGACCCAAAAAATCACGAATTGCTTGCCGAAACGGCAGATGCACTTTCTACCCTGGGGAGCCACCACGACGCAATGTCCTTTTATGAGCAGGCTGCAGCTTTGCAACCCGGAAACCTCGCTCTTGCAGGAAAGCTTGGAAGAAACTACATTCAACTGAAAAAGTTTCCAAAGGCTTACGCTGTTTTTGCCGGTATTTACAAAATCGATTCCATCAACGTTTTCTGGAACAAACAGTTTGCTTTTTGTGCCTATCAGACCGGAAAAACCAGGGAGGCAATCAGGTTATACGAAAAGGTGATTGAAGCCAATTCGCGGGACTATGCTTCCTATTTCAACCTGATAAAATTGTTTCAGCAAACGGAACAGTTTGGCAAAGCGCTGGAAATTATTGAGAAGGGAATAACAAATTTTCCGGAAGAGCCTGAATTTTTTCAGCAGCAGGCCCATTACTTTTTTGGTAACAAGCAGTATGAAAATGCAAGATTGGCTTACGAAAATTATTTCAGTACAGGTGGCGATTCGGTGTACAAAGTGTTGATGAACTATGGCATTAGCCTCTATTTTGCCAAAGACGAACCCCAGGCCATTGAAATACTCGATAAATGCGCCAGTCAGGTAGCCAACGATCCGTATGTGCTGTTTTACCTGAGTTTGAGCTACAAAAAACTGGCAGAATACGAAGTGGCAGAAGCTTTCATGAATGCCGCCATTGAATCGGCTACACCGGCTTACCTGCCCGACATGTATCACCATTTGGGACAGATTTTTGGTCAGCAGCGGATGTTTGAAGAGTCGGTTGCAGCTTTGAAAAAAGCCAATGAACTGGATCCGACCAATTATGAAGTTTTATTCGAAATTGCCACTACTTACGAAGAATTCAATTCCAACAAAACACTGGCGCTTAACTATTACAGCATTTACCTGAAAGAGGCGGGAGAATCTGCACGAAATGTAAATTATGCCCTCGATCGGATAAAAAAAATCAAGGAAGATTTGTTTTTTGAGTAAAGGTTACCCGTTCGCGTACCAGATTTGCCAGTTGCACCCGGCTTTTTACCCTGGTTTTGGTGTAAATACGGTGCGTATGGTCTTTTACGGTTTGCAGGGTAATAAAGAGTTTTTCAGCAATAGCTTTGTTGGTTTTTCCCGAACATATTTCCAGAACTATTTCAGCTTCACGTTTCGAGATTTCATAATCTGCACAAAACGATTTAAAATCTTTTCCGGCTGCTTTTGGGGGCTTTTCAGGCGATTTTGCCAGGAATTTGAGACAAACGGGTAACAACGCACCCGATATAAAAACCAGAATAAAGGAAATGTTGACGAAAATGAAGCCATAAATAGTTAAAAACCAAAGGAATCCTGAATATAACAACATGCTCAGAAAATAGATTCCCACACATTTCACTAATTCATGCTGATTGAAAAAACGAGGTTTTCCGGGGGCAGGTTTTAAAAACGGAAGAATAAATACCAGATGAAAGGCAAGGTTGACGACAACAAAAATACGGACCAGCTGCAAATCGGGCCGTAAAGGGGTGTTCAGGTAATTGTTCTGAAACAGAAAGGTGAAAATTACCAATAGCAGCAGAAAGGCGGTAAAATAAGTATAAACGGTTCCTTTATGTTCTCTGTAACCGTTCAGGTTAAATGCAAATTTCAGCAACATAAACCAACACACTACCAGAAAGGGAATTCCCGGCATGGGAATAAAAAAGGCCAGTTTTGCAGCTAACTCCACGGGGAGATTAACATCGGCAATCACCTGCCGAAGTGCAATGTTCCCCCAAATGCTGTAAATAAATGCGGAAAACAGAAATATTTGCTGGTACAGCAGAATTTGAAAAACCGGTTGTTTGTTTTGCTGAAGTAATTGAAATGCAACCAGGGTTCCGATTGCGGCAATGCCGGTGGTTGCAATAAAAGTAGCAAGGTACAGTAAGTTCTCAACAAGCATTTTTCAATTCAAACTTTGGTAGTAATTAATCCTGGATTGATGTATAAGTCAAAAGCAAAAAGACAATTTTTTTTTCTTGCATGCTATGCATACATGGTCATTGGTAATGATTTGTCAGTAATGAATACAATTCTGCTGAATCTCCCTGTTTACAGGACCTACCAAAGTAGTGAATTTTTTAATTCCTACTAAAGTAGGTAGGTTTTTAATTTCTGTCAGCCTATTTTTATCATCGCAATGTACGAAAACAGAAATTAAAATTAAAAAAAATGGAGAAAGAAAAGTATTACAATCTGGTCCCTTCAGTAGGAGGAAGTTTTAGTTATGCATGGAGAAAAATGTTTGAAAAAGCATTTTTACCCTTGTTGCTGGCGGTTATCATAGTCGGCTTGCTCAATGGCCCCTCGGGCGTTACTTTTAAAGGCGACAGCGGAAACTGGTTCAACATGGTTTGGGTGCTTCCGGCTGCCATATTCGGTATGGCCTACAGTTTTCTGTTTTTGCCGGTGATTAAATACGGCGAGAAATATCTTTTTCTGAAAGCAATGCGCGATGAAGAATCAGACCTGAGGTATCTTTTTGAAGGTTTTAAAACCAAATACCTGAAAATCGTTCTGGCCAATCTCATCGTTGTGGCATTAACCGTAATTGGTTTTATACTGTTGGTTGTTCCGGGAATTATCGTGATTTGCCGGTTGGTTTTTGTGCCCCTGCTGGTAATGGATAAAGACCTGGAGCCCATGCAGGCCGTGGAGAAAAGCTGGCAGATGACCCGTGGTCACGGCTGGAAAGTTTTTGGTATGGGCATATTATCGTTTTTTATACTGATTGGCGGTGTAATCGTCTTTTTTGTGGGCGTAATCATTTCCTTTATGTGGATTCACTCAGCATTCGCCGCTTTGTATCAGTCCATTCTGAATGAAAACGACGATGAAAACCCAATTCCGATTTTGGGGGTAAACGAAGTTTAAAAAAATCAATCAGTTAAAATAATAAGGGCCGTTTTGAATGAAATTCAGGGCGGCTCTTTCTTTTTTGTAGTTCTGCTGGTTACTTTTCAGGAATGTTTATTTTTGGAGAATGAAGAAACCGATACTTTTCATATTGCTTTTTGCCGTGGTGGTGCAAACTTCAGCTCAGTATTTTCAAACCGGGCAGGACCCTGCATCCATTCGCTGGAGGCAGTTGCAGAGTAAAAATTTTCAGTTGATTTATCCCGATTATTTTGAAACCCAGGCGTTGCAACTGGCTGGAAAACTGGAAACAGTTTACCCCTATGGCAGTTACAGCCTGAAACACAATCCGCAAAAATTTCCGGTGGTTTTGCACACCCAAACCATTCAGTCGAACGGATTGGTTGCCTGGGCGCCCAAACGCGCCGAGTTTTATACTACTCCGCACCAGGCCATATATCCGCAGGACTGGCTCGAGCAACTGGCTTTGCATGAATTCCGGCATATTGTTCAGATTGATAAAGTTAACAGCAATTTGCCCCGCTGGTCGAAATTTTTGCTGGGCGAACAGGTAACAGCGCTGGTTTTCGGGGCTTATCTTCCCTGGTGGTTCATCGAAGGCGATGCAGTGGTTGCCGAAACTGCCCTTAGCAACTACGGCAGGGGCCGGCATCCGTCGTTTTTAATGGAACACCGGGCCCAGGTGGTTGAAAAAGGTACCTTCACGTACGACAAAGCCTATTTCGGATCGTACCGCGATTTTGTGCCGAACCATTATAAACTGGGCTATTATCTGGCAGGCAACCTCAGGGCGAGGCATGGCAGTCAGATTTGGGAAAATGTGCTCACCCGCGTGGGGCAGAAACCGCTTTCGGTGTTTCCCATGCGGCAGGTTTTAAAAGAACAAACGGGAAGAAATACGGCAGAAAATTATTATGCGGTTTTCGACAGCCTGAAAAGGGTATGGGACAAGGAGAATCTGCTGTACGACCCGGTTCCAAAAAAGATTCTATCCGAAAAGGGGAAATTTTACACTAACTATCTCCACAATTATTTTGTAAACGATTCGGTGTTGGTGTCCTTTAAAACCGCTTTTAACGAAATTTCTGCGTTTGTGGAAATGAGAAAAAATATACCGGAAAAGAAAATCACCCTTCCCGGAACTATTTTTAGTGAATCGGTCAATTACAGAGACGAATGGATTATTTGGTCGGAGCAAATACCAGACCTTCGCTGGCAGCATAGCGGGCGTTCACTTTTGCGGTTGTATCATATCGATACCCAAAGAAAAATGGAATTGAAACCTGAATTTAAGGCTTTCAGTCCGGCTGTTTCGCACGATAAAACAAAAATTGCAGTGGTGGAGGCCGATTTTTCCAACCATTTTTACTTGTCGGTTTACCATTTGCCTGACGGGGAACTGATACACCGGTTTCAAACCCCAGCCAACAACTACTTTTTCTCGCCCGAGTGGATTGACTCCAGCCAGGTAGCTGCTGTTATCCTCACAAACGAAGGAAAAAGACTGGTATCGGTTGATTTTGAAACGGGCCAAATGAATGTGTTGCTTGACCGCGAAATGGGCGATTTGAAACAGCTGCGGCTGGCAGAAAAATGGCTTTACTTTATCAGTTCATGGTCGGGGAAAAACAGTTTGTACCGTTTTCATTTCGGGAATAAGCATGTGGAACTGGTTTATGAACCGAGGTTTGGTGTGGAATTTCCTGCTGTATCATCCTGCGGAGAAAGGATTGTACTGAGTGATTATACTGCGGATGGTTTCAGGTTGATTGAAATTCCGGCCAACCATAAGAAGGTTTTTCCCTTAAGTGATGTGCCACCAGCCAGCTATCCGCTTGCCGAATCACTGACCAGTCAGGAAATTGGCATTCCGCTGTTTTCCGATTCAGTAGATGTGGATCTCCCTTCGGGTGATTACAAAAAAACAGCCCATCTTTTTAACCTTCACAGCTGGGCTCCGGTTTTTATAGAAACAGATGATTATGAGTTTTTTCCCGGTGTGAGCCTGATGTCGCAAAACAGCCTGGGGACATCGGAAACTGTGCTGGGCTATAAATGGGACCTGACAGAGAAAGCCGGTCGTTTTATTGCCGACTACAGTTTTAAAGGCTGGTATCCGGTTTTCGATTTGAACCTTACCCACGGTGCGCGGGCGTCGGAATACAATCAAATTCAGCAAACTGTGAACAGCCAGGGCGATGTTATAAAACAGGATACTTCGCTGCAGCGCTACACATGGGGTCAAACCACTGCCGGACTGAATGCCCGCTTGCCCCTGCAAATCGGGAAAGGGCCTTTCAGCAGGGTATTGCAGCCAGAGGTACAGTACGGTTTTAATCTATACAAACACCACGATTCCACTCCGGAGCAATTTGTGGAAGGCAGTTTTCATTCGGTTGCCTACCGACTCTATTTTCATCAATTGCTCAGACAAAGTTACCTTGATGTCTATCCCGATTTTGGCATTGTGCTGGATGGCTCATTCCGTCATTCACCTGCCGGAACACTTCGCGCCGGAAATTTAAAGGCGTTGCAAACGGTTCTCTACTTTCCGGGACTGATGAAAAATCACGGTGTGAAAATGTATGCCGGCGCCCAGGAAAAGGAAACCAACGGAACACTTGGATTTAACGATGTGGTGAGGTATGCCAGGGGATGGGGACGCATAAACACTACGGCCATATACACGGGTGGGGCTGATTATAAAATGCCGCTTTTTTACCCCGACTGGAATTTTTGGGGTTTTCTGTATGTGCGCCGCATAAAGGCATCGTTGTTTGGCGATTACACCCGGCTGAAGGGCAACTTTTATCGCAATGGAAACATCACCGGTACGTTTACCGAAGACATTTCTTCTGCGGGCATTGAGCTTACTGCCGATGTGAATCTTTTGCGGTTTTATGCTCCTGCAAACATTGGGTTCAGGACTTCGTATTTGCCGGAGATGAAAAACGTTTATTTCGATTTTTTGTTTTCAATCGATTTCACTTCGTTTTAAAGTGATAACTGTAATTTCACCGGGCATATCCAACCGCCAGGGCATGCCAACGGTTCCCAAACCGGTATTCACATAAAGCTGTGAGTTGCCTTCACGATAGAGACCTCCCCAGGTTTTCCGTGTAAGTTTTGCCAGGCTGAATGGAATTCCGGCCAGTTTAATACCCCACTGCAAACCGTGAGTATGTCCGGCAAGAGTTAATTCAATATTTCTTTTACCGGCTACCTGACTTTCCCAGTGGGCCGGATCGTGTGTCATTAGAATGGTGAATGCATCGTCAGGTATGCCCTCGATAGCAGCATCCAAATCGGCATATTGCGGGAAAGGCGGATGTCCCCAGTTTTCTACTCCGGCCAGAAATATGGAATCATTCCCTTTAATTATGCAGGTATTTCCATTTCTGAGCAGCTGAAACCCGGATTTTCTGAATGCTTTCAGTATGTCATCGAAATTGGTTTGTTTTTTTTCGGTATTTTCCCAGTTGGTATAATCGCCGTAGTCGTGGTTTCCCAGTATGGCAAAGCTTTCATGATTGCTTGTCATTAAACTTAGCTTCGATTCCAGCCCCTCTAACTCCACGGCAAAATTATTCACCAAATCGCCTGTAAAAAGCAGAATATCCGGCCGGGTTTCATCTATTATTTTTTTGGTTTTGGCAATCAGTTTTTCAGGTTGAATCAGACCACCGAAATGTGTATCTGAGATTTGTACCATACGGAATCCGTCGAAATCAGCCGGAAGGTTCCGATACTGCAATTCCTTCCTTGTTGTTTTGATCTGCCTGCTTCCCCATAGTGTTCCGAAAATCAATCCGCCAGCAAATCCAACCGATAGAATCAGGCCACACAGAGGCAAAAGGGGAGGTTTATTTTTTGCTGAGATAATATGCAACAGGTAGGAGACTGCCGAGGGTATATTGAAAATGAATAGGGTAAGAAGAAATATATTGAAATAGAAGTACAACGGATAATTGGATGCTTCCCGGGGTTGATTGGGATAGACGTACAGAAAAAGGAACATCAGCAAAACACCGGCATGCAAAATTTGGAAGACAGGGCGGAAAATACGAAAAAACCGTTTTGATGCAATGGTTTTCAGGTTCATCAGAGAACCCAAAGCTACCAAAATGAAAGTGGCAAAGAAAAGAAATAGAAACAGTATCTGGAATGAGCGCATAACCTTAAATTTTCGGTTTGTAAACTATTTGAATCATAAAACAAAACGGAGTTTTTGCCATATAATATTTTCTTTATCAATTATTTACTTAGGAATACAGGCAGATTTAACGGAACGACAATTTAATATTTCAAAAGTTACGGACAAAGGTACAGAAAGAGAAGAAAGAAAAAACATTTGTCCATCGAAAGAATTCCTCGTAGTAATATTCGACAGGGGAACTTTAACAGAAACCATCTTTGCAAACCCGGAATATCAGAATAAAAAGACCGAATGCACAGTAGCTATTCTTTCATCAAAAAAGATTGATGATTTTACAAAAGTAAATTGTGAATTGAAAGCAGTCATTCATTTACATATTACAAAATAACACAACCGTAGTTTTTGGGAAGAAACCAAAACAGAAAATAAACCAGGGCAGGAGAGAAGCCTGTGGAATACAAAGTGAAATAATGTCAGGTCATGCTAATTAGTATATTTTTTATATATAGTTCACTCATTCAGACTTTTTGAATAATAAATTTGATGTAATTTACAGAAAAATACAAATTTGATTACCTGGCTTACAGTAAACAATGCATATTTAATTTTAAATAATTGTTAATCAGTATATTAATGTATAAAATTTAAAGTAGATTATAACTGTGTTTTCAGAAAGAATAGAATTTTACGACTAAAAACAGAATGCTGATGAAGCAGAGATTTACAAAAAGCCTAAAAAAAAGTGTCAGTATTTTGGAGATTATCTTGTAAAGCATTACATTTGTAAAATTCATTGTGTTTACTCAGGTAAAATGAAAGAGCGCATACAAAAATTCATCGATTACAAAAGTATATCACCAGGTGAACTGGCCGACATGCTTGGCGTACAGCGCTCCAATATATCGCATATCCTGAATGGCCGCAACAAACCTGGTGCGGTTTTTATCGAGAAATTTCTTCTCGCTTTTCCCAGAGTTAATGCCCGTTGGCTATTTACCGGGGAGGGGCCAATGGTTATGGGTGAAACTAAATCTTCCATGGGAGTTGATGAATTGAAAAGCGAACCTGAAATTCCTTATATCACAAAGGTTTCAACTTCAAAGACGGATACCGGGAAGCAAGGGAGAACTCTTGAAAAAGTCATTCTGCTCTATTCCGACGGCTCTTTTGTTTCTTATGATCCAGTATAATACTATGAAGAAATCAAAATATGTTGTACAACATAAAAATAGTTTTACATTTGTACTTCGAGTTACGTTTTTAATTTTACATTTGTAATAGTTTAAATTAGAAAGGATGATAATTTAATTATAAATTTACCTGATTTACAAGCCCGGAATTAAAGCCATCAAAAATTACAAAGGCAAAAGAAGGAACCGTCACTAAGATGTTTGGCGGTTCTTGTTTTTATATATACCCGCTTATCTGTATGGCAACCTTGCATCTTACTTTCAGGATGTATATCGTACCGCAAATAATAATTATATTTGCGCGTAAATCAGTTAAGCATGGGTAAAAAATCAGTCGCCACATTTGTTGTTACCGAAAATATACCTTTAAATCCAACCAATTACCTCATTCGGTTAAAGTCACCTCATCCCCTGCCGGTTATTAAACCCGGACAGTTTGTGAATGTGGAAATTAAGAACACCAGTGAAATTTTTCTGCGCCGGCCTTTTTCTGTATTCGAGGTTGATTATGCACAAAATGTTCTTTCCATTATCGTCAAAATATTGGGAAGGGGCTCAAAAATACTTACTGAGGCAAAGTCAGGCGACCCGATCAGCCTGGTTTATCCGCTCGGAAAGCATTTCACATATCCTGAAAAAGGAGAAAAAATACTTGCTGTTGGCGGTGGCAGCGGACTGGCGCCGATGCTTTTTCTGGCCCGGGAGTCGGGTTTGCCTGCCCAAAATGTTGATATTGTTATCGGTGCCCGCAGTGCGGTCGATCATGTCGATACCAGTGCATACAGTTCTTTTGGCAATATACACCTTACCACCGAAGATGGTTCCCTGGGTACCAAAGGATTTGTAACCGATCATCCCCTGCTAAGAGATAATCTTGAAAATTACAGCAGAATATACGCCTGCGGACCTGACGGTATGATGAGAGCAGTTGCCGGCAGAGCCAAAGCAGCCGGTGTTTTTTGTGAAGTATCGCTCGAAAATTTAATGGCCTGCGGATTTGGGGTTTGTCTGTGCTGCATCGAACCTACGGTAAAAGGAAACCTGTGCGTATGCACCGAAGGTCCGGTTTTTAATATAAATGATTTGAAATGGCAGATTTAGGAGTAAAAATTCATCAGTTATCATTGAAAAATCCGGTGATGCTGGCTTCTGGCACCTGCGGATTTGCAGAGGAAATCAACGATTTTTACGACGTTTCTCAACTGGGTGGCATTGTTCTTAAGGGCACAACACCACATAACCGCGACGGAAACCTGTATCCGCGTATGGCAGAAACTCCGTCGGGAATGCTGAATGCTGTCGGCCTCCAAAACAAGGGGATCGATTATTTTATTGAAAATATATATCCCCGCATCAGAGATTACGGCACTCCGCTCATTGTAAACGTGAACGGCTCTACAGTGGAGGAGTACATTGAGGTGACGGAAAAGGTCAATGAACTGGATAAAATTCCAGCCATTGAGCTGAATATCAGTTGCCCGAATGTGAAAGAGGGAGGCATGGCTTTCGGAATCACCTGCCCGGGAGCTGTTTCGGTAACCCGCGAGGTACGAAGGGTGTATAATAAAACACTCATCGTGAAGCTTTCGCCCAATGTTACAGATATATCTGAGATTGCCAGAGCCGTGGAAGGAGAGGGAGCCGACAGTGTTTCGCTCGTGAATACATTTCTGGGAATGGCCATCGATTCCGAAAGCCGTAAACCATTGCTGTCAACTGTCACCGGCGGATTGTCAGGTCCGGCCATTAAACCCATTGCACTGCGTATGGTATGGCAGGTTTCACGGGCCGTTAAAATTCCGGTAATAGGTATGGGTGGGATTATGAACGCGGCCGATGCTGTTGAATTTCTGCTGGCCGGTGCTTCAGCCATTCAGGTGGGGACTGCCTTGTTTAAAAACCCGTTTATTCCGTTGCAGATTATTGGTGGACTGGAAGAGTATATGGAAAGGCATAAACTGAGTACTGTATCGGATTTAATTGGTGGTTTACAAATGTAAACAATGGTCTTTTTGTAATTTTAATGTATGATCTCTTTCCCGCTAAAGAAGTACTTCCCGTTTTTCTTTTTTTCAACCAATTCTTTTATTAAATTACCTGTCTGAAATGTGAAGCGAATTTTAAGGAAAGGTTAACAAGAATTGCAATGTGAACATTTCAATTTTTACCGTGTTTAATAAAGTGAATATAGCAAAAAAGACTAAAAACATTGAAATATGTCAAAATTTAACATCGTAATGCCCAAGTTGGGTGAAAGCATCCAGGAAGGCACTATAACCAAATGGTTTGTGAAAGAAGGAGATACCATCGAAGAAGACGATATGCTCTTTGAAGTTGCAACCGATAAAGTGGATTCGGAGATTCCTTCCCCGGTAGATGGCGTGATAGAAAAAATTCTGCATGCTGAGGATAGTCTGGTTCCTGTGGGGGAAGTGGTTGCTGTTGTTAATACCACCGGTGATGAAGAGGAAGATGCCGGTGCACCCGATGAAACACAGGAAGAGGATACTTCTGAAACCACATCGGAAAAGCAGGATGATTCTGTTAAAGAGAGCAAGGGGGATTTGAAAAAAGACGAAGGGAAAACTCCTTCCCGGGAAATGTCGAATCGTTTTTATTCCCCGCTGGTGAGAACCATTGCCAAAGAAGAAAACATTTCTGCCGAAGATCTGGAATCCATTGAGGGAACAGGGGCCAACGGCAGGGTACAGAAGAAAGATATTCTGGAATACATCGAAAACAGGAAGAAACCGTCAGCCTCAGAGCAAAAACCTGCCGCCGAAGCTTCTGCGGGAGCCTCAACAACCTTTGAAAGAAAAGCTGCCCCGCCGGTTACTGCCGGTGAAGGCGACAAGGTAGTTGAAATGGACAGGGTACGGAAACTGATTGCTGACCATATGGTAATGTCGAAACAGGTTTCACCTCATGTAACTTCGGTGGTAGAGGCCGATGTAACCGATTTGGTGTTCTGGCGCGAAAAAAACAAAAAAGCTTTCCAGGAAAAACACGGAGAGAAAATTACATTCATGCCTTTCTTTATTGAAGCTACGGCAGCGGCGCTGGCTGAGTTCCCGTTGGTCAATTCGTCGGTGGACGGCGATAAAATCATTCTTCGTAACAACATTAATATTGGTATTGCAGTGGCAAAACCCGACGGAAACCTGATTGTTCCGGTGGTGAAAAATGCCGAGCAGAAAAACCTGGTAGGTTTGACCAAAGAACTGAACAGGTTGGCCGATACGGCAAGGAACAACAAGCTTACCGCTGATGAAATTCAGGGGGGAACGTTTACCATCACCAATTTTGGGTCGTTCCGTAACATCATTGGCACACCTATTATTAACCAGCCGCAGGTGGGTATTCTGGCTACCGGAAGCATCGAGAAAGTTCCGGCTGTCATTGAAACACCTACTGGCGATGCCATTGCCATCAGGCATAAAATGTTCCTGTCGCTTTCTTACGACCACAGGGTGGTAGATGGCGCACTGGGTGGGGCATTCCTGAGAAAGATTGCCGATTTACTCGAACAGTTTGATACGAACCGCTCAATTTGAAATAGAAATGAAAGATTTAAAAGTACCAAAAATTCATACAATTAAGAAAACCGATAAGGAAACGCTCGAAAAATGGTACAGGCTTATGACCATTGGCCGTGCCATCGACGAAAAAGCTCCGAATTATTTGAAACAGGCCATCGGATGGTCTTATCATGCCCCCTACGCCGGACACGATGGAATTCAGCTGGCTTTGGGACAGGTTTTCAAGCCGAAAAAAGACCACATGTTTCTGTATTACCGCGATATGCTTTCTGCCTTGTCGGCGGGGTTAACCACCGAAGAAGTTATTTTAAACGGTATTTCCAAAGCAACCGACCCGTCAAGTGGCGGAAGGCACATGTCGAACCATTTTGCCAAACCGGAACTGAATATCCACAATATGTCGTCGCTTACCGGTAACCATACACTGCATGCGGTAGGGGTTGCACGGGCAATAAAATTCTACGGTGAAGATGCAGTGGCTTTCAGTAGCCAGGGTGAGTCGTCGGTGAGTGAAGGATTTGTTTATGAGGCATTTAACGGTGCCGACAAAGAAGAACTGCCTGTGGTGTTTGTGATTCAGGATAACGGTTATGGTATTTCTGTTCCAAAAAAAGACCAGACGGCACAACGTAAGGTGGCCAACAATTTTTCAGGGTTTAAAAACCTGCGCATCATCCATTGCAACGGAAAAGATGTATTCGACTCGATGAATGCTATGGCCGAAGCCAAACGGTATGCTCTTGAAGAAAGCAAACCGGTGATTGTTCAGGCCAACTGTGTGCGTATGCATTCCCATTCCAATTCCGACGATCACTTGCTTTACAGAAGTGAAGCCGAACGCAATTATGTAATGGAGTATGATCCGCTGGAAAAATACAGGAGAATGTTGCTGCGGTATGAACGCTTTACTGAAGAAGAACTTCTGGCCGTTGAGGAAGAAGCCAGGCAGGAGATAAAAACAGCCCACAAAGCTGCACTGAAGGCTCCGGATCCTACACCGGAATCGATTTTTGATTTTGTTTTGCCCGAACCGTATGCTGCGGATAAGTATCCGGATGGAGTGCACAGCGAAGAGGGCGATAAGAAAAAACTGATTACTGCACTGAACGAAACACTGAAGGCTGAATTCCGCGAAAATCCAGATACATTTATGTGGGGACAGGATATGGCCAACAAAGATAAAGGAGGAATTTTCAATGTTTCCAAGGGTTTGCAAAAGGAGTTTGGTCCCAAAAGAATATTTAATGCTCCCATTGCCGAAGATTTTATAGTGGGAACGGCCAATGGCATGTCGCGATACAACGATAAAATACGGGTTGTGATTGAAGGCGCCGAATTTGCCGATTATTTCTGGCCGGCCATGGAACAGTATGTGGAATGTAGTCATGACTACTGGCGATCGAATGGAAAATTCGCGCCCAATGTGACCATTCGCCTTGCATCGGGAGGCTATATCGGCGGCGGCCTTTACCATTCGCAAACCATCGAGGGATCTCTGGCATCCATTCCGGGGGTCCGTATTGTTTATCCGTCTTTTGCCGACGATGCTGCCGGATTGCTGCGAACTGCCATCCGCTCCGAAGGGCCAACCATGTTTATGGAACCAAAAGCCTTGTATCAAAGCCCGAAAGCTGCCACCGTAGTTCCCGACGATTTCGAGGTGCCTTTCGGTAAGGCCCGCATCCGTAAAGAGGGTACCGACCTGACCATTCTCACCTACGGAAATGCAACCCACCTGAGTCTGGAGGCTGCCAAAAAACTGGAGGATGACGGCTACCGGGTGGAGGTGGTTGATCTCCGGTCGCTTGTACCGCTTGATGAAGAAACAATCCTGGAATCGGTGAAAAAAACAAATAAGGTTTTGATAGCCCACGAAGACAAAGTATTTGGTGGTTTCGGCGGCGAACTGAGTTCACTTATTACCGAAAAAGCATTTGAATACCTCGATGCTCCTGTTAAAAGGGTAGGCTCTACATTTACACCGGTTGGGTTTAATACCATTCTAGAAAAGGCCATTTTGCCCGACATGAAGAGGATATATGAGGCAGCCAAAGATTTAATTTTGTACTAAAAATTGAAAAAATGAGCAAAAAATCATCAAAAACAACGGCTATTATTTACAGTTTTCATACACAGAAATCGAAAAAAGTAGCGGAGAAAATCATCGATGCATGGGGAAAATCGAATATTGAAGCGGTTAATGCAGAGGAGATTGGAAAAGAAATATTTGAAAAGTATGATAATTTTATTTTGAGTGCTCCCACCTGGTTCGACGGGGAGTTGCCCAACTACTGGGACGAGTTTGTGCCCGACCTGGAGGAAATGGATTTGAAGGCAAAGAAGTTTGCCATTTTCGGACTGGGCGACCAGAAGGGCTACCCCGAAAACTTTTGCGATGCCATAGGCATTCTGGCGGAAATTATTGAGGACTGTGGCGGTAACATCGTTGGCCGTACTCCGCTTGAGGGATATACCTTTGAATCGTCAAGAGCACAGCGGGGCGACGAATTTGTGGGATTGCCGCTGGATCAGGAAAACCGGGCCCGTATGACTTCCAACAGGGTAAAAAAGTGGGTGGAGCAGCTGAAAGAAGAGTTTAAATAAGCCGGCGGAAGATTCGGCCGGCAGATGGGTAAAAGCTGTTTGCATCAGGCAGGCAGCTTTTTCGTGTTAAAAAGTATTTGTTTCTTTGCCTGTAACTATGAAAAATGCGAAAAAGAAATTTCTGAACAGACCGGAATACCCGGGAGGAAAAGAGGCATTTAAAGCCTATGTGAAATCGCACCTCGTTTATCCCGAAGAAGCGAAACAAAAGCGCATTGAAGGAGTTGTGCAGCTTCTGGCACAAATCGACGACAACGGGAATGTGGGCGAAGTGACTGTGGAGAATGGAATAGGTGGCGGATGCGACGAAGAAGCTGTGAGATTGATTAAAAATGTGCAGTTTGGCAGTGTAAAAAATCGCGGGGTAAGGTTAAAAACCAGAAAGCGGTTCCGGATTGAATTCAAATTACCCCAGCGGCAGAAAAAAATCAGTTATTCGGTAACCCCGGAGCAAAAAACTGCTTCACCTGAAAACGGGAAGCAAAGCGGTAAAACATATTCCTACACCATCCGGATGAGTTCTTGACACCAACGTTCATTAAGTCAAAGTGTTGTACATTTGTAAACAATATAATTTACAAATGTGTATTCTGTATCGGTTTGTAAATATTGTATTCGGGTGGTCTGTTGCCGGCAACAGATAAACAGGCGTAATTTTTTTCTTCCATCGTTTAATTATTCTTACCAAATCCAATTTCAGTCGGCCATTTAGTTTTCAGATACGTTTTATTCATTAATTTTGTGGCTTTTAAATTTTAAACATTCAGAACGTGTCTGAAACAAGATACATATTCGTAACCGGTGGAGTAACATCATCTTTGGGCAAAGGCATTCTGGCGTCGTCGCTTGCCAAGTTGCTGCAATCGAGAGGCTACAACGTTACTATCCAAAAGCTTGATCCTTATATTAATGTCGATCCGGGCACACTCAACCCGTATGAACACGGCGAGTGTTATGTAACCGAAGACGGTGCCGAAACCGATCTCGACCTGGGACATTACGAGAGGTTTTTGAATGAACCCACCTCACAGGCCAATAATGTGACTACCGGTAGAATATACCAGTCGGTTATCAGCAAAGAGCGCCACGGCGATTACCTCGGAAAAACCGTCCAGATAATTCCGCATATTACGGATGAAATCAAGCGGCGCATAAAAATTTTGGGATCGAAGGGGAAATACGACATTGTTATCACTGAAATTGGCGGTACTGTGGGCGATATTGAATCGCTTCCCTATATTGAATCGGTAAGGCAGTTGAAACGCGAACTGGGGTTTCGGGCAATTGTTGTGCACCTCACCCTGGTACCCTACCTTGCAGCCACCGGCGAACTGAAAACCAAGCCAACACAGCACTCGGTAAAGTTATTGCTCGAGGCCGGAGTTCAGCCCGATATACTGGTTTTGCGCACCGAACATGAAATTGATTCCACAATACGCGAAAAGGTTGCCCTGTTTTGCAACGTTGATCCCGATGCTGTGGTGCAGTCGATTAATGTGCCTACCATTTACGAGGTTCCGTTAAAAATGCTTTCGGAAAAACTCGATGTTACGGTGTTGAAAAAGCTGGGGCTGGAAATAAGTGAAAAGGTTGATTTGGGCGCATGGAACGCTTTTTTGAAAAAGCTTAAAAACCCGAAAAGTACCGTTACTGTGGGGTTAATAGGCAAATATGTGGAACTGCGCGATGCCTATAAATCCATTGCCGAATCGCTGGTACATGCCGGGGCTCAGAATCTGTGTGATGTGGAAATTGAATGGATTCATTCGGAAACACTGGAGGCTGACAACCTGAATGAGATACTGTCGGGGTTGAACGGCATCATTGTGGCGCCGGGTTTCGGGCACCGCGGAATGAAAGGAAAAATATTTGCAGCCCGTTATGCTCGGGAAAACAATATCCCTTACCTGGGGATTTGCCTTGGGATGCAGGTAGCTGTGATTGAGTTTGCACAGAATGTTTTGAACCTGCAAGGGGCCGATTCAACAGAAATGAACCCCAAAACTCCGCATCCTGTAATCGATTTGATGGAAAACCAGAAAGGAATTACCGATTACGGCGGAACCATGCGGCTGGGGGCTTACGAGTGCCGCATCATCAATAAAGACTCGAATGTTTGCAAGGCATACAATAAACTTACGGTATATGAAAGACACCGCCACCGGTACGAGTTTAACGACGGATACCGGGAACAGTTTATTAATGCAGGCATGGTGCCGGCCGGAGTAAACCCGGAAACCGATTTGGTTGAAATAATAGAAATACCTTCGCACAAGTGGTTCGTTGGTGTGCAGTTTCATCCTGAATACCGGAGTACCGTTCTTAATCCCCATCCGCTGTTTGTTGATTTCGTTAAAAATTGCTTAGTAAAAGAATAATAATGGATAGAAATTCAATCATAGGTGTTGCACTGATTTTTGCTATTCTCGTCGTTTTTTCCATTGTCAATCAGCCTTCGCAGGAACAAATAGAAGCTGCCAAAAGACGCCGGGATTCTATTGCGCTGGTTGAAGCGGAAGCTGAAAGAGCTTTGTTGCAGGAGCAGGAAAGGAGTCAGGCAACACAATCTGCCGAACCGGAAGAGCTGCTGCCCGATGGGGTTGATGAAGGCAGCCAGTTGCAGGAGAAAATCGATCAGTTTGGCGTATTTGGTACTGCCGCTCTGGGCGAAGAGGAGTTTTTTACACTGGAAAACAATCTGATGATAATTACCTTCACCAACAAGGGAGGGAAAATTTACTCAGTTGAATTGAAAAATTACCAAACCCACGATTCGCTGCCGCTTATATTGTTTGAAGGCGATAAAACACAATTCGGACTGAACTTTTTTGCACAAAACCGCAGCATACAAACCGAACAGTTGTACTTTACACCCGGGTTCAGCCAGAAATCGGTGGTGGTTTCCGGGCCTGAAGTGAGAACCGGAAGCGAAGGTCGCATCAGGTTTAACGAAGACAATCCCGGTGGAAAAGAGTCGGTCAGTTTCAGGATGGAAGTGGCGCCGGGCAGGTTTATGGAACACATTTACACACTGGAATACAATTCATACCTGGTTGATTTCGATTTGAACATTCAGGGAATGGAACAATACATCGCCGCCAATCAAACCCAGCTCAATTTCACCTGGTCGTTCGATGTTCCCCGCCAGGAACGTCCTTCCCGGTTTGGCGAAGACAGGTACACCAACATTACCTACAAGTTTTTTGAAGACGATGTGGACAACCTTTCGCAAAGCAAGTCGGACGAGGAAAATCTGAGTACCCGTGTAAAATGGATAGGATTTAAACAGCTGTTTTTCAATTCTACCATCATTGCTAACGAAGCATTTCCCAATGCATACGTGCGCTCCGAAAGAATTGAGGATCATCCCAAATACCTGGCCCACTTTTCTGCGGATATTGCCATTCCATACCAGGGCACCGGAAGCGAGCAGGTAGGTATGCAGTTTTACTTTGGCCCCAACCATTATCAAACGTTGCGGCAATACGGAATTGACCTTGAGCGGCAGGTTTATCTGGGATATGCCATTGTGCGTCCGGTAAACAAATACCTTATCATTCCTATTTTTAACTTCCTGCGCCGGTTTATCGATAATTTCGGAATCATCATACTGCTGCTTACTATTTTTATAAAAACGATTTTATTCCCGTTTACCTATAAATCCTATGTATCGCAGGCAAAAATGCGCGCCCTAAAGCCCGAAGTGGATGAAATAACCAAAAAATTCGGCAGCGATAAACCCATGGAAAAACAGCAGGCTACCATGGCCCTGTATAAAAAAGCAGGAGTGAATCCCATGGGTGGCTGTTTGCCAATGCTCCTGCAGTTTCCCATTCTGATTGCCATGTTCTTTTTCTTTCCCACATCTATTGAGTTAAGGCAGGAAAGTTTCCTTTGGGCAACCGATTTGTCCACCTACGATTCTATTTTCGAATGGTCAACAAATATTCCAATTATCAGTAGATTTTACGGCAACCATGTAAGTTTATTCACCCTCCTTATGACTGTTACCACCATCATTTCCACCCGCCTGAACCAGCAGGCCACTACCTCGCAGGGAATGCCCGGTATGAAAACCATGATGTACATGATGCCAGTCATGTTCCTGTTTATCCTGAATAGTTATTCATCGGGGCTGAGTTATTACTATTTTCTGGCCAACGTGATTACCATAGGTCAAACCTATCTTATCCGGTCGTTTACCAACGAAGATAAAATTAGAGCTCAGTTGCAGGTGAACAAGAAGAAACCGGTGAAAAAATCGAAGTTTCAGAAGCGACTGGAAGAGATGGCCAGGCAACAGGGCAGGCCATCATCCAAAAAGAAATAAATGACGAACATTTGTTAAAAAAGCCGGACTTTCCGGCTTTTTTCGTTTTTTCTCTATTGGTTCAATTTTTTTTCCGGGTTCCGTTAAACTATTTAAAATTCATTTCGTCAAAAACACATTAATCGTTAAAAAAGCTACAATGAAAAAATTTGGAATTTTAATCATGACAATTCTTTTGGTGTCCGCAGCAGCAATGGCACAGCCCGGGCAGCGGAATATGGATCCGGAAGAAATGGCAAAACGCCAGACCGCGCAATTAAAAGAAGCGGTAGGACTGGATAACGAACAGGAAAAGAAAGCGCAAGAGATTTACCTTGAAACCGGCAAAAAAATGAGTGCCATGCGGGAAGAAATGCAGGGCGGCGGGTTTGAAGGAATGCGTGAAAAAATGCAGGAAATGAGAGCAGAACAAGACAAAAAACTGAAAGAAGTTCTTTCAGACGAACAATGGAAAAAGTACGAAAAATTTCAGGAGGAAAGACGTTCCCGCTGGAGTCAGGGCCAGGGAAGACCCGGCGGAAGAAGGTAGTTTTGTTTTTACATTTAGTTTAGTTTGGTTTTCCGGAGAGGGTTTGCTTAGGCAGGCCCTTTCTTTTTTGGTGACTGTTGAAAGTTTATAACGAAAAATTCTGCTTCAGATATACCATTTTAATGGCGGTTACCGCAGCTTCATCACCCTTGTTTCCATGTTTGCCGCCGGCGCGGTCTTTGGCCTGCTGCTGGTTGTTTGTGGTTAATACGCCAAAAATAAACGGCTTGTTGTATTTCAGGTTCAAATCCATTGTCCCCTTGGTAACTCCGTCGCAAATATAGTCGAAGTGGCGTGTTTCCCCCTGAATGACGCACCCCAGCAAAATAACAGCATCCACATTTTCAAGTTCGGCAAAATATTGAGCTCCCAGTGGTAACTCAAAACTGCCGGGAACATATTTTACCAGAATATTGTCATCTGTAGCTCCATGCTTTTTCAGTGTATTCACAGCCCCGCCGGCCAGAGCAGAAGTAATTTCCAAATTCCATTCCGCTACAACAATTCCAAAACGCATATCTGATGCTGATGGAACTTTTTCAATATCGTATTGTGAAAGGTCTTTTGTTGCCATTTTATTAAATAAAAAACCCCTCGCAGGGAGGGGTGTCGTTATACCATTTCTTGTTTTATCCCAGTTTTAACTCTACCCGTGCAATGTAGCGGTCAACATTTTGGCCTTCGTTCGACTCGGGGAATTTTTCCTTGATTTCACGATAAATAGCCAGTGCATCTTCCAGCTGGTCCATCGACTCCAGCAACCGTGCAGCTTTCATCATATATACAGGGGTTGTCAGTTCGTTTTCATTCATCGAAAACGCTTTCCTGTAATGCCTGAGTGCTCCCTGGTTGTCACCCAATTCCAGTCTGGCATCGCCCTTTGCTCCTTCAGCAATAGGTCCCAGCAACATGTCTTTGGTTTTAAACCCGTTCAGGTAATCCAAAGCATCGTCATACTGACCGAGATGCAGGTAGGAAATTCCGGTGTAATATTTGGCCAGATTGGCTGATTTTGTCATTTTGTAATCGTCAATGATGTCGAGAAACCCCAGATAGTTGCCATCGCCGTTAATGGCCAGGTTGAACGAATCCTGTTCAAAATAATTTTCGGCCATGAACATTTGTGACTGAGCCTCTTTTTCACGTGGTTGCATGTAAAACCTTGTTATCACCAGGTAGGCAATTACCAACAAGATGATCAATCCAACTGCGTAGGTAATCGGCTTTTGGTTTTCTTCAATAAACTGTTCTGTTTTGGTTAATGCGCTCTCAAGTTCCTGTAAATTATCAGCCTGTTGAGATTTTTTCTTTGCCATGTCTTTCGTTTTCAAAATTGTGCCGCAAAAATAGCTTTTTTTTAGAAACTGTACCGTAAATAGGGCTTTAATTTTCGGGATTAATCAACACCGGTTTGTTAATCGGCCAAAAATGAACAAAACGGTGTGCATCCGCTCTTTTTTCGTTAGTTTTGTGCATTGAAAAAAGTTGAATTACTGCATGTATATCGAAGATATTTCCATTTTAAATTTTAAGAACCTGAAAGATGTTCAGGTTACTTTTTCTCCGCGGCTCAACTGCCTGATTGGCAACAATGGCGCAGGGAAAACCAACCTGATGGATGCCGTGTATTACCTGTCGTTCTGCAAAAGCTTTTTTAATGCAGTCGATCAGCTAAACATCAGCCACAATGAAAGTTTTTTCATGCTCAGCGGCAACTACCTGCGGAGTGATTCTCAGGAAACCATTTCCTGCGGACTTCAAAAGGGACAGAAGAAACAGTTTAAGCGAAACTCAAAAGTTTACAAAAAGCTGATGGAACACATCGGACTGTTGCCCCTGGTAATGATTACCCCTTCGGATACGAGCCTGATTCTGGGCGGCAGCGACGAGCGCCGGAAATTTATGGACGGGGTTATTTCGCAGTATAACCAGAATTACCTCGACGATTTACTGAAATACAATCGTGCTTTGCTGCAGCGAAACAATCTGCTGAAACAATTTGCAGCCGACCGCTATTTCGACGACGAACTGCTTTCTGTGTGGGACGAACAGCTGATTGATTATGGTACCCGCATTCACACCGAACGGAAAGAATTTGTGCAAAAACTGGTGCCGGTTTTTCAGCAGTATTACACCTTCATTTCGCAGGGAAACGAAAAAGTGGGATTAATTCATCAGTCAGATTTATACGAAAAAAATCTGAATGTGCTGCTGAAAGAGTCGTTGCCGAAAGACCGTATGGCACAATATACCACTGCCGGAATTCACAAAGATGAACTGGTATTTAACATCGATGATTATCCCATTAAAAAACTGGGGTCGCAAGGGCAGAAAAAAACGTACCTGGTGGCTTTGAAACTGGCTCAATACGAATTTATAAAAGAAATTTCAGGAATGAGGCCCATTTTACTCCTCGACGATATTTTCGACAAGCTCGATCGCCACCGGGTGGAACAAATAATGAAAGTAGTTTCAGGCGATGAGTTTGGCCAGATTTTCATTACCGATACCAACAGGGAGCACCTTGATGCCATTATCAGAAAGATGGATGCCGATTTCCGTATTTTTAATGTACATGCAGGAAACATTGAACCACTGAAATGAGAAAAAGCAATACACAGCCACTGGGAGAGGTTTTGCGCGAATATGTCCGCGCCATGAACATGGACCACAAACTGAAAGAGGTTGACGTAGTACAGTCGTGGGAGACACTTCTGGGAAAAACCATTGCCGGATATACCCGGAATGTTTTTCTTTCGAAGCAGGTATTGTATGTTGAAATCAGCTCGTCGGTAGTAAAAAGCGAGCTGGTGATGATGCGCGAAGAGATTCGGACCAGGCTGAACGAACTGGCAGGGGAGGAGATGGTGCTTAAAATTGTTTTCAAATAGATAAGAAAAACAAAGCCCCGATTCTTTCGAACCGGGGCTTTTGGTTATAGTAAAATGGATTAGAAAATGGTCTATTCTTCTTCCTGCTCGGCTTCGTAAGCTTTCAGCAGTTCGTCCTGAACTTCGGCAGGTACTTTTTCATAATTATCGAAAGAAATGTTGAATACACCACGTCCGCCGGTAATTGAACTCAGCGAAGTAGCATAGCGGAACATCTCTTTTTGCGGCACTTTGGCACTGATTTTTTCCATTCCACGCTCAGACCCCATGCCCATAATCATAGCACGTCGTCCCTGCAGGTCGCTCATCACATCGCCCATACGATCGCTTGGAACCCAAACTTCAAGATTGTAAATCGGTTCCAGAATTTTCGGACCGGCATTTTTAAAGGCCTTGCTGAAAGCGTTTCGCCCGGCCAGTTTAAACGAAATCTCGTTGGAGTCAACCGGGTGCATTTTTCCGTCGTAAATGTAAACTACAATATCGCGGGCATAGGAACCGGTAAGCGGGCCTTCTTCCATTTTTTCCATAATCCCCTTCAGGATGGCCGGCAGGAAGCGGGCATCGATGGATCCACCCACAATACTGTTTACAAAAACAAGTTTACCACCCCAGGGTAACGGATGTTCCTGTACGTCGCGAACAGCTATTTTTTGTTCTTTATCACCAAATTTAAACATGGTTTTAGGAGCTACCCCATCCACGTAAGGTTCAATAATCATGTGTACCTCGCCAAACTGTCCGGCGCCGCCCGATTGCTTTTTGTGGCGGTAGTCTGCCTGCGCAAATTTGGTAATGGTTTCGCGGTATGGAATACGGGGCTGAAGGTAATTAACGTCGATTTTGTGTATGTTGTCGAAATACCATTTCAGTACATTCAGGTGGTATTCACCCTGTCCATGAACCAGCAACTGCCTCAGTTCTTTTGAATATTCAATAACGAATGTAGGATCTTCAAACTTGATTTTGCTGAGGATTTCCCCTACTTTTTCATCGTCCGATTCGTTTACTGCCTTCACTGCAACCGTATGTTTCGATGCCGGGAATTTAATGGGTTCGTAATGTGTGTCGGCATCTTTGGTAGAAAGTGTCTGGTTGAATTTGGTCTCTTTGAGTTTTACCGTGCAGCCCAAATCACCGGCAACAAGCTCTTCCACTTTTTCGCGGTTCTTACCCGCCGAAACAAATACCTGCGATAGGCGTTCCTTGTTTCCGGTTTTGGTGTTAATCAGATCGAGGCCTTCTGTAATTTTCCCCGACATCACCTTGAAATAGGTAATTTCACCAACGTGAGGTTCCACAGCGGTTTTAAAAACGAAAAGGCTTGGTTCTGCCGATTCGTTCATCTTATGCTCTTTGCCACTTGCAACAGGCCTCATCGGACGTTCTACCGGGGTAGGAGCTATGTTTACTATAAATTCCATTAACCGGGCAACACCAATATTCTTTTTGGCGCAGGTACAGAAAACCGGAAACAGGCCGCGCTGCTGCATACCCAGTTTCATCCCCTGCCGCATTTCGTCTTCGGAGAGCGAGCCTTTATCGAAATACAGTTCCATTAACGATTCTTCGTTTTCAGCGGCCATTTCAACCAGTTCGTTGTGCAATTCTTCGGCCCGGTCTTTTTCCGAATCCGGAATTTCGAGTACTTCCGGTTTACCTCCGTTAGGTCCGTATTTGTACATTTTCATTTTCAGCACATCGATGATGGCAGAAAACTCAGGACCGGCATCAACCGGATACTGTACAATGGTAACTTTGTTTCCGAAGGTTGTTTTGCACTGTTCGAGTGTTGCATCGAAGTTGGAATTATCGTGATCCAACTGATTGAAAACAAACATCATCGGAATGTTCACCGTTTCGGCATACCTTCCGGCAGCTACTGTTCCCGATTCTACTCCGTTGGTAGCGTTTACCACCATCAGGGCCAGGTCGGTTACATTTAACGACGAAACCACTCCGCCACACAAATCGTCCATACCCGGGGTATCGAGCACATTCATTTTTGTGCCGTTACTTTCGGTGTACAGCAATGTTGATAAAACGGAGTTGCCATATTCCTGCTCAATATAATTGTGGTCAGACACCGTGTTTTTTGCGGTTACTTCCCCTCTGCGGTTAATTACTCCACCCTCGAACAGCATGGCTTCTGCGAGGGTGGTTTTTCCACTGCCTGCATTTCCTGTTAAAGAAATGTTCCGAATTTGTTCAGTCTTGTAAACTTTCATCTTATTTTAGTTTTTAATTCACTTCCTGTTTTTCCTGTCTTTTTGCCTGAAAAAAGGTCACCAAAATTAGTAATAATTTATTAACGATCAAGTTTATTGTTATTTTTGGCCCCGAATAGAATAGCATGTTTAGAATAATCATATTATTTACAGGACTTTTATATTTTTCGTTTCCATATACCGGAATGGCGCAATTTGTGCTTAGTGGTACAATTAGCGATGAATCTTCGGGTGAAAACCTGCCGGGAGCCACTTTAGTGGTGACAGAAATTCCAGGCACCGGAACCATTTCCAACAGTTATGGTTTTTATTCGCTCTCCCTGCCTGCGGGAGAGTACCACATCCGCTTCCAGTTTGTGGGGTACGAACCAAAAACTGTTGAAGTACAGCTTTACAAAAACGTCCATCTTAACCTGGAACTCAACAGGGCAACCTACGAACTGGGAAATGTGGTGGTAAGAGGTCAGCGTGCCGACCGCAATGTAGCCTCGCTTGAAATGGGAGCCGTTCAACTTGTTCCCGATCAGATAGAAAGCATTCCTGTAATTTTTGGTGAACAGGATTTACTGAAAACCATTCAGCTCACTCCCGGAGTGAAACCTGCCGGAGAGGGAAATTCCGGGTTTTTTGTGCGCGGTGGAGGTATCGATCAGAACCTGATTCTTCTGGATGAAGCGCCTGTTTACAGCGCTGCTCATCTGCTCGGCTTTTTTTCAGTGTTTAATTCAGAAGCCATAAAAAATGTCAGCCTGCTGAAAGGTTCCATTCCGGCTGAGTTTGGCGGCCGGGCTTCATCGGTGCTCGATATCCGGATGAAAGAGGGTAACCTGAAAGAATATGGGGTGACGGGAAATCTTGGGCTGATTTCGTCGAACATTACTGTAGAAGGACCACTGGCACGGGAAAAAAGTTCGTTTATTCTGAGTGGCAGACGAACATATGCCGATATTTTTCTCAACTTTTCGGGCGATGAAGACGTGAGGAATACGCACCTCTTTTTCTATGATTTGAACCTGAAAAGCAACTACAAAATAAACGACAGAAACCGCATTTACCTCTCGGGCTATATGGGACGCGACGATTTTGGATATAAAAACGAATTTGGTTTCGACTGGGGCAGCATTACCGGAACCCTGCGCTGGAACCACATTTTTAACGACCGGCTTTTTTCAAATACTTCGCTCATTTTTAGCAACTATTCCTACGATATAACCATCATGCAAAACCTCGATGTGGCCATTCGTTCCGAAATAAAAGACATCAACCTGAAACAGGATTTCACGTTTTATCCGAACCCGCTCAATACGCTGAAATTCGGGTTGAATGTTATCAGTCACACCATCGTGCCCGGGGAGGTAACTGTAAACGAAGCAGCGGGTTTTATTCCCCCCGAAAACATTTCGAGACGCAGGGCTTTGGAATGGGCTGCATACGCCTCCAATTCTCAGCGATTAATGCCTGATCTAAGTGTATATTACGGCCTTCGCTTTTCGATGTTTAGCAATACAGGGCCGGGTGAGTTTTACGAGTTTGATGACAGCGGAGAACTTTTACAAACCACAGAAACCGAAGAAGGAGAATTTTTTAAAACCCAGGGTGGCCTGGAACCGAGGATTGCCCTCAATTACATGCTCAACAGTCAGAGTTCGGTAAAAGCTTCATACAACCGGATGTACCAGTTTTTACACCTGCTTACCAATACCACCACAACTACACCGGTTGACTTGTGGCTTCCCAGCAGCAACAACGTAAAGCCACAAATTTCAGAACAAGTTTCAATGGGCTGGTTTCGCAACTTCAGCGATAATGAATTTGAAACTTCCCTGGAGGTTTATTATAAAGATCTCAAAAACCAGATTGATTATAAAAACGGCGCCGATTTGGTATTTAATTCTACGGTGGAATCGGAACTGGTTTTTGGCAGGGGGTGGGCGTATGGCGCCGAACTGATGCTGAAAAGAAACAACGGACGGTTAAACGGATGGCTTAGCTACACCTGGTCGAAAACCATGCGCCAGTTCGATGAAATCAGTAACGGAAATCCGTTTCCTGCACGCCACGACCGCACCCACGATGTATCTATAGTTGGACTGTATGACATCAGCCGGAAGTTGAAAGTTTCGGCAACATGGATTTTTTATACGGGCAACGCAGTTACATTTCCCGGCGGAAAGTACGAAATCGACGGGAAAACAATAGCCTATTACACCGAACGAAACGGTTACCGCATGCCCGATTATCACCGGCTGGACTTAGGCCTGGTGTGGCTGCGAAAAAAAACCGATCGGTTTGAATCGAGCTGGAATTTCTCGGTGTACAACGCGTATGCCCGCGAAAATGCCTATTTTATCGACTTCAGAACCAAAGAGAATAATCCGTCGGAAACTGAGGCGGTGCAGGTTTCACTTTTCAGGGCAATCCCTTCAGTCAGTTACCGGTTTAAATTTTAAAGTCAAAAATCATGAAACACCATGAATCTCAACATAATCACCACAAATCACCACAAATCACCTCTCAATCTCCACCTAATCACTTTATATCTCATCTCCTTTTTTTCTTACTTCTCATCCTCGCCGGTTGCGAAAAGGTAATCGACGTGGATTTAAATGAGACAAGCCCGGAAATTGTGATTGAGGGAAATCTTTCGTTTGAAGACGGAGTACTTAAGGTTATTATTTCAAAAACAGGCAGTTATTTCAGTACAACCCCGTCGGAGAAAGTGGAAAATGCACTGGTTTATTTGGTTGATGACGAAGAAACCCTTGTGAATGCAAAGCATATAGGACAAGGCATTTACAAAGCCGAAGGTTTACCTGCCCGAAGTGGAGCAGAATACAGTTTACATGTGGAAGCCGAAGAAAGGGAGTTCGTTGCTAAATCCACACTTCATGCACCGGTGAAACTGGATTCGCTGAGTTATGAATACCAGAACAGTGCACGGTTTTTTGACGGGGGATACCGGATTTTACTCTATTTTTCTGATCCTCCGGGCGAGGAAAATTTTTACCGGGTTAAGGTGCACAAAAATGGTGAGCTATTGAATGAAGTGGGCGACTTAATTGTTTTCGACGACAGCCGGCTCGATGGAAAAGGAATTCAGGTTCGGCTGCGCGGACAGCTTTTCGACAGAGGGGATACAGCAACGGTGCAGCTGCTCACCATCGATAAAAGTACATGGCACTATTTTACCACTTTTCGTGAAATGGCCAGTCTAAACCCCGGTTCGCCGGCGCCGGCCAATCCGGCTTCAAACTTTTCCAATGGAGCGTTGGGCTATTTCTCTGCGTGGTCGGGTGATGAAAAAGAAATAATTATTGAATGATAATCAAAAAAAATAGAGAAAAATGAAGAAAAACATTTTGGGGATTATTTTGATAACATGTTGTTTTTCTGTTTTGAGTAACCCAATTCAGAGTAAAGTGTGTGCCGAAAAATCAAATGAATTGTATGGGTTGATTCAACCAGCCGGCACAGAAAAAGAGAAGGCTTTTCTGAAAAACCTCGCAGGTTTGTGCGGAAAATCATTCCGCGGAAAAGAAGCCTACACAGCTCCCGGCAGGGAAAGCTGGGCAGACAAAGATTTTGTAATGCATGTAACTGTTTGCGAAGAAGATAAAGTTTTTATCCCATTTCATCTCGGAGAAGATCGCTCCCGAACATGGATGTTTCTAATGGAAGGGGAGAAACTGCGTTTCAGGCACGATCACAGGCATGAGGACGGCACACCCGAAGAACTTACCATGTACGGCGGTTATTCGGATGGAACAGGAACCGGATATATGCAGAAATTCCCAGCAGATGATTATACCCTAAACCTGCTTGACGACAATGCGACCCGCGAATGGAGGGTTATTCTTGCCGAAGATTTAAGTACGTTTACTTACCAGTTGCTTTACAATGGTGAAGTAGTTTTTTCCGCAGAATTTGATCTTACCCGGCCGATATAACCCGTAAAAATTTTAATGAGAATGGTCATGGTGTGCTTCCTTGGCCTCTTCATACGTTTTGTTTATGGTACCCTTCTCGTGCTCGGCAGGTCCGTATAACGTATAAAGCTTTAAAGCGCTTTTACCGGTATTCTCAACCGTGTGCCAGTAACCTGCGGGTATAAGTATTGCCCAGTCGTCAGATACTTTTTTGTCGAAACTGAGATTGTCTTCCGTTTTTCCCATCTGCACCCGGGCTTCTCCTTCCTCAATCCGGATAAACTGGTCGTGACCGCTGTGAATCTCCAAATCAATCACTTCACCCGGTTTCAGTGTCATAAACACCAGCTGCATATACTTTCCGGTCCAGTTGGCAGCCCGGTAATTTTCATTTCCCAAAGTGGCCTCTTCAATGTCGAGTACCCACGGCTCTCCGCCAAGGTCTTCATTGTAATTAATGGATGACTGTTCTGCACTTTCAGCAGAATGCTCCTTTGTTCCCGATTGGCAACTGCCAACTAGAAATGCTACCCCTAAAATAAAAACGAATGTCAATAAATAATTTTTTTGCATAGCTACAGTTTTTTGAAATTAAGTTTTATTAAGCAACGTTTGTTATACACAATTGTTCACTGTTACGAAACTGCCGCCGGAAAAGTTTTTCCAATTGCTTTTTTTAATCTGAAAACAGGTATATTTGATTTTTATCAGATAAATGCATTACCAAATAAAAATGTTAGAGCTATGAAGTACCTGTTTCCCATACTTTTCATTTTACTGACGCTGCAACTTCATGCACAGCAAGTGAATCCCAATCCGTGGGTTATGGCTCCCGATCCGGAAGCCGAAGTAACATACACAAACCCCGTAATACCGGGTTTTTACCCCGATCCGAGCGTATGCAGGGTAGGCGATGACTACTATTTGATAAACAGCACTTTTGAATATTTTCCGGGTGTGCCGATCTTTCAAAGTAAAGATTTGGTGAACTGGAAAAAGATTGGGTATTGCATTCACCGCGCCGACCAAATCGATGGCGAAATCAATATTTTTGCTCCCACCTTAAGGCACCATAAGGATACTTTTTACATGATTACCACCAATATTTCCCACGGAGGCAACTTTTATGTAACGGCTACCAATCCGGCCGGCCCATGGAGCGACCCGATTTGGATTGATGTGCCTGAAATAGACCCCGACCTGTTTTTCGACGACGACGGCAGGGCTTATGTAACCACCTCGACGTTTGAACTGGTGGAAATCGATATCAGAACAGGCGAAATCATCAGCGAAAGACGCAAAATATGGAACTCTACCGGGGGCCGTTATCCCGAGGCGCCGCATATTTACAAGAAAGATGGCTTTTATTACCTGCTGGCAGCCGAGGGTGGTACTGAAGAAGCTCACATGGTAACCATTGCCCGCAGTCACAATGTTTGGGGACCTTACATCGACAATCAGGCCAACCCCATTGCCACCCATGTGAACGTGGCCGGTATGGGGCAGCCCATACAGGGAATTGGTCATGCCGATTTGGTACATGCGCACGACGACAGCTGGTGGATGGTGATTCACGGCTACCGCAGTGTAACCGGTTATCCGCCGCACCACATTTTGGGGCGCGAAACCTGCCTGGTACCGGTAAGCTGGCCCAAAGGAGGCTGGCCCGTGGTAAACGGCAACGGAACCGTGCCTGTTGAAATGACTCATCCCACACTGCCACTTAAACCTTTCGAAGCGCAGCCAGCCCGCACCCATTTCAACACACCACAGTTGGGTCTGGAATGGAACTACATTCAGCCGCCTACGGAAAGTAATTTTAAATTGAATCCTGAAAGGGGAACCCTTACTTTGCAGGGCTCAGCACTGAAAATTGGCAAAAAGGGAAATCCGACCTTTATGGGCCGCCGACTTACCGACATCCGATTTGAGGCCACAACCCGCATGGAGTACCAACCCGAAAACGAAAACGAAGAAGCCGGTATGGTTTTAATCAACAATGGTTCGTACTACGGCATTTTTTCATACAGCAAAAACGGCAAACGCTGCCTGTCTGTAAAACTTCAGTTTGGACAAACCATTTACCAGTCGGAAGAAATATTACTGGAACCGGGTTTTGTCGATTTACGCATTGAAGGTAACGGTCCCGAATTCCTTTTTTCTTACTCACAAAACAACGAAAATTTTAAAGTGGTGGAAAAAGCTGATTCCCGTTTTCTGAGTACCCAAACCGTGGGTTGGTTCACCGGTCTGTACGTTGGGCTTTATGCCACCGGAAACGGCCGGCAGTCTGGGGCTCCGGCTGTTTACAGCTGGTTTGAGTACCGGGGGAAATAAAGAGATATTGAAATATTCGATTTTTGGAAGATGTCACATAAATAGCTTATCTGAAAATTTAATTGATTGTTAGGGATTATTCCCATTTGTTCTTACTTTTAACTCGATAAAATCAAAAATTATTGCTATTCAACCGATTGTTAATTCATGGATTCGAACTTCAAATTTTTAGCAAAAGAATTTAAACTGCTTTTCAACCTTGCACTAAGCGCTGAAAAATACATACATGAGGACCCGAATGCAGCGCTGTATAAAATAAGGTTAATGGGTGAAAAGATGGTAGATTTGATATAAAATAATACTTGGCGGTGGAGGTTATAAACCCAAAAACATAAGGACGTTTCAGGAAAACAGAAAATTGAAGGACGAAAACTATTTGTTGAGAGAAATTGCAAAAAAAATAATTGAACGAATAAAAAATAAAGAAATTAGATTTTCACCCGACGGAACTGAAATATATGGCAATTTAGAATTTAACGACAATGAATAAAAAAACGAAAAAATATAACAGTAGCATTTTAAATAAAATCTTTTCCGAAATTTCTCCGCAGGAGCAAAAAAGAACGGACAACCGGATGCTGCTTGCAGCAAAAATTAAAGATGGCATGAACGCAAAAGGCTGGAAAAATAAGCATTTGACAGAAGCATTAAATCAACAGCCATCGGTAATCACTAAGTGGTTGAGTGGTACGCATAATTTTACGTCAGATACATTGAGTGACATTGAAAATATTTTAGGCATCAAATTGTTGGCTGTGGAAGAAAAAAGAGATCAACAGGTTATTTCTTATCGGACGCAAATATCTGCTGTGGTGGTTAATGAGCCGGATAAGGGAAGACATTAAACTCATGACAGGCCTATTAATTTTACTATAAATCCAATAAAATATAAGAAAAATGTAAAACTATCAAAATGAGTAAAAAAGAAGACGATTATTACGACAAGAAAATTGATAATGAATTAAAAAAAAAGAGCTTGAAAAAAAGTACGGAGCTCATTTTTCTGAGTTCAGTGAACTTCCTCCGGAAATGGAAAATCAGTGGCTGAATTCAATAGAGGAATTTGAAAAACAGTTTGATAATGCCAAACGCACAACTGTTTGGGAATATATGGATAAGCCAGATTACAAAAAGAAAGATGAACTAAAACCACACGAAATCTCAAACGAGTTAAACCGCTTATTTGAATTGCTGGCTGAAAGCAATATTTCTTTAAGTACCCTTTGCGAAGTTGATGACGCTGAATTATACCGCTTTATTACAGAAGAACTGTTTCAGCACGAAATGGACGATATTCGGATACCGGGAATGATGAGCTGTTTTACCTATGAAGAATTTCATCCCAATGCAAAGTTGGATATCGAAGAGGCTATTGATTATTTTTTCAGAATGACAATGGCGAAGATGGAAAATATTGGCGGAGATGGCTACGATCTGCTTTATGTTGATACCGAAAATCACCAGGATTCAGCCGGCAACAAAATCGACAAACAAAAAGTTGTTAATTGTATTAATAATTTTCTCGATTCATTCGATAAATTTGAAGTTGTGACCTACAACGAAAAAACTTTTGAAATCAATCAGGAAAAAACCGATGCCAAAGTAACTTTTACCATTCATTTTAAGGGTTTATTCGAAAACAGTAGTGAAACATACGATTTCAGAGATGATGGATGTTTTAAGCTAAAGCCGGGGGAATACGGCGGATGGGAAATGTACCATATTGATTTGCCGGGGTTAGCTATTGCTTAGTTATGTTTCTCGTTAATCAAAAAATGATTCCGTTACTTCTTATTTTCTCTATATTTTTTTCAGAGTCAAAGTTTAAACTATCAATACAAAGTTGGCGTAACACATAATCATCGGTTTGTGGAAAAATTTTATGGTACAAAATGTAATATTGTCCATCTTTCTGAAAAACAGTATTATGCCCCGGACCAATAATAGTGCTGTCGGCAGTTGTTTGCAGAACAGGGCTGTTTTTTCCTTCCTTCCAGGGGCCAAAAGGAGTTTCCCCAACTGAATACCTTATTTTATAGGTTGCATCAATAGCTTTTCCGTCGGAATACATCAGATAATAAATTTCGTCTTTTTTAAACATAACCGGAGCTTCGAAAAAGTTTGGCGGAGTTATGTTTTCGGGGTCTCCCATAAACGTATGCATGTCAGGAGCCAGCTTAACTCCGAAACAAGCGCCATTCACCCAGTTTAATCCTGATCCCCAGTATAAATAAGCTTGTCCGTCATCGTCAATAAATGCCTCGGCATCTATCATGTGATATCCGGGAAACATGTTTCTTTCAATTAACGGGGAATTGTCATTTTTCATATTTTCCCAGGGTCCCAGCGGGTTATCGCTTATTCCGGCCCACACTTCGCTCCCAACAGAAACATACATGTAAAATTTGCCATCATTTCCTTTAATTACAGAAGGCGCCCACACTTTTGAATCTCCGGAAGTCGGACTTGTGCAGGCTTCTTTTGTTGGCCAGTTAATTTCATGAGTTGTAAAATTTCTGAAATCCGAAGTTTCAAAAACAGCCAGATCATCGCCTCCCCAAGGGTCTTTTGTGGCATAAATATAATAAAGCCCATCGTGGAATATGATACTTGGATCGGCATAATATCCATCTATGATTGGATTTTTGATTATTACTTTTTCTGATTCACATCCAACTAAAAACAGAATGAAAAATGGTATTAAAAATGAATACACACTTTTCTTTTTTCGACTATTGTTCATATACAGTTTGTTTAATGATTCATATTTCATTTCATGTTTCGAATCAGTTTCTGCAATTTTAATAATTTTTAAACATAGTCTGAAATCAAATAATAGTAAAATGTGAAAAAGCAAATTCGGAAAGTAAGTTATTTGCCGATACAATATGTTTTGACTAATGATTATAAGTGTGTTATTTAAAAATAGCAACAAATTAGCAACAAAAATGACTGTTTGAATAACAATCAAAGGCAGGAATAGGAAAATAAATTACGATTCTTTTAGTTTGCCAATCAGTGTTTTGAAGCTCTTTTTTATGTTGTTTTCATGGGGTATTTCCTTAAATGCCATCTTTTCTAATTCCGAGGTGTAAACAAGTTTCAAATTTTCCCATAATTTATCAAAATCTGATAGGATAGGGGATTCCTGGTAATTTTTTATTTTCCATCCTTCCGGATCATCAAATATGGCTTTATCATGCTCAAGTAAGGCCGTAAAATCGTTTTTAAAGGACTTTCTGTTTACAAATGAAAGACAGTCCTCATCTTGCATTAAATAGTGTAAATCGTAAAAATGTCTGATTTTTCCGGCAACTCCCTGGACTGGGTTTTCATCAAAAGAAAAGCGAATCAAAGAGACCAGTTTTTCCAGTAGTGTTTGATTCTTATCGAGGACGTTCAATTCAAATTCCTGCAAATCAAATTTTTCAATTATTTCAAAAGCATCATTATCTTGGAAATATTCACCAATCATGCTTTGAATAGTGGCTTGCTGATTTGGATAGGGATTAGCAAACGAATTAATTTCAACAATCAGTTTGTCTGAAATATCTTCTGCCTTTGTACTGTTAAGAACAGTAGGGTAGCGATAAACCGATTTTCTAAACCGGGAACCTTTACTTGTAATGCCGGGAGATTCAGTTTCTATTAAATCTGATGTAATCTTTTTTTCAACATTTCTGATTAATGTTTTTATCTTGTTTCCGGTCCAGTCAGGCTGGCTCATTACAGCAATATCCACATCTTCTGAAAACCGGTCTATTAGCCGAAAAGCCTTTGATAATGATGTACCTCCTTTAAATACTACGGATTTTACAAATGCACTTTTAGCTAACTGGCTCAATACAAATGTAATCCAGTAATCTTTCTCAATCAAATAATCCCGAATCTCAAAATAATCGGAAGTTTCTTGTATTGCAGCTTTGAATGTATCTGTGTTTTTATGCAGTTTCATTTAATCTTCCATTTTTGTTTGTCAGGTATTAATTCATTTGAAATGTCAATATTATACCATGTTGTTGGTTTAAGACTTTTTAAAAGGCGATTGGCCATATTTGTGTAACCGAGATTTTTCAGCATGGCGCCTGTTAAAGCTCTCGTGGATGCAGGATAATTCAGGGCCAAATCTGTTAATTGTTTTTCTTTTTCCTCTTCCAGTTCGCTTACAAGCCAGGTGAGGCGTTTAAATGACTGATTTATTGTTGTATCGGGAATATTCTTGATAAACCTGATGCTGTCGAGTAATTGTAAGAGGTAAATATTATTTCGGGTAATGGGATTCCACTGTCTAATAAATTTAATCTTGTATTTTCCGCGCTGAATTTGTTTTTTATCAAAGTTTGAACCTATCTGTATGATATTTGACAACTGGGTGGTTAAGCCCAGTTTATTAAAAATGCCCAATCCGGTAATGTATCCCACCGGCTTTCGATTTTCAAACAACAAATCCTTTACGACTTCATATTCATCTGGTCGAAGATTTTTAATGATTCCTTGTTTGGGTTTATAGAAACGGCCTTTTGAAAGACGTTCTATCATACCGGCTTTTGTTAACCGGAACAATGCAATCTTCAACGCGCTTTCCTTTTCAGGTTCAACCTGAAAGTCATCGTATCCGAAAACATATCCTTCCGGGAACTTCTCTATCTTATTTCTTACATTATCAGCTACCTTCATCTTGAAATATTTCGAAGCAAAGATATAAAAAGTAACGTTTATACCGGTAAAAACGTTACTTTTTTCTCTTCGGGATGAATTCGACTAACTTTTTTCAGTTTGTTACACTCCAGAAGAAATGATAGCTGGTTGAAACAGATCCCGATATCGCTGCACTTATCGGGATGAGTTCGACTTTTACTTTTCAGTGCGTTTCACTTCTGAAAAGTGAGTCTTACTCACTTCCCGATACAAAAATTCTTAAAAATATGCCCCAATACTTCGTGGGTGGTGATTTCGCCGGTGATTTCACCCAAATAATGCAAACATTCGCGGATGTCCTGTGCCAGGAAATCGCCGGTAATGCCAGTGTCGAGGCCGGTTAAAACGCGTTCGATGGCGGCATGGGCATTTTTCAGGATTTCGTAATGCCGGGCGTTGGAAACAATCACATCTTCCTGGTTCAGTACGTCGGTATTTACGGCGTGAGTCATCAGGTCAATCAGTTTGTCGAGGTTTTGCCTTTCTCGAGCCACGATGAATACACACTTTTCATTTTCTCCAAGTTCCAGTTTCTCCAGTTGTTCGATGGTTTCCGGCTTTCCGGCATCGATTTTATTGGCAACAATAATCAGTTGTTGTCCGTTTGTTATTCGTTTTCGGATTTTGTCGATGCGGCCTTTCACAACAGGGTAGGGGTTTTGGGTATCCACCACCAGCAACACTACGGTGGCTTCGTTTAGTTTGTGGTAAGTTCGTTCAATACCAAGGGTTTCAATCTGATCGACGGTTTCGCGGATTCCGGCCGTATCGAAAAACCGGAAAGCTGTTCCGTGAATATTCACCACATCTTCAATCACATCGCGCGTGGTGCCGTGAATCTCGGAAACGATGGCTTTATCTTCGTTGAGCAGTGCATTCAGTAAAGTGGATTTCCCCACGTTAGTTTCACCCACAATGGCCACGGGGATGCCGTTTTTTATAACATTCCCCAGTTGAAACGAATTTTTCAGTTTTCGCAGCAGTTGCTCCACTTTTTCGGTCAGTTTGCGCAATTCGGTTCGGTCAGCAAATTCCACCTCTTCCTCGGCAAAATCGAGTTCCAGTTCTACCATAGCTGTAAAATGCAGCAACTGGTCGCGCAGTTCGTTAATTTCTTTTGAAAAACCGCCGCGCATTTGTTTCAGCGCCAGTTTGTGTGCTGCCGCACTCGAAGATGCAATCACATCGGCCACCGCTTCGGCCTGCGACAAGTCCATTTTTCCGTTTAAAAAAGCGCGCTGGGTAAATTCTCCCGGACGGGCCAGCCGGGCGCCGTTTTCAACCAGAATTTCCAGCAGCTTTTGCTGAATATACACCGAACCGTGGCACGAAATCTCCGCAATGTCTTCACCGGTAAAGGAGTGGGGCGCCCGGAACAACGCAACCACCACTTCGTCAATCACTTCGTTGTTGAAAACTATCTGTCCGAAGTGCAGCGAATTGGCCGGTTGTTCTTCCAGTTTTTTCGTTTTGTCCGGACTTTTGAAAATTTTTCCTGCAATGGAAATGGCCTCGCTTCCCGAGAGCCGGATTACCGCAATGGCGCCGCTTCCTGGCGAGGTTGATATGGCGCAGATGGTGGACTGATCGAGCATATTCCGTATCTTTTTTGCAAAGATATACCATTTATTTTGATTAGTTTTAGGCGCATTTAAACAAGGTTTTATGGACTTATTGATAAAAGAGACAGCAGAAATTATTCGTGAATCGAAATTTGTGATGGCCTTTACCGGAGCCGGAATTTCAGTTGAAAGCGGCATTCCGCCGTTTCGGGGGGAACACGGTTTATGGAATAAATACAATCCCGAAGTACTCGATTTGGGATATTATTTAGAAAATCCCGACGAGTGCTGGTTTTACATTCGCGAAATTTTTTACGATTTTTTTGCCGGTGCCAAACCCAATAAAGCCCATAAAGTTTTGGCACACATGGAAAAAAAAGGAATTTTAAAATCGTTGGTTACCCAGAACATCGACAATTTGCACCAGCAGGCAGGGAGCATGACTGTACATGAGTTTCACGGAAATTCCAAACGGCTGAAATGCCTGAAATGCGGCAAACTATTCAGTTCAAAAGAATTTGATTTTACAAAAATTCCACCCCGATGCGACGAAGACGATGAAATTCTGAAACCCGACTTTATTTTTTTCGGCGAAGGTATTCCGCGCGATGCGTATGAAAACTCGTTTGCCGATGCCGAAAAAGCCGATGTTTGTATTATTGTGGGATCAACAGGAGAAGTGACTCCGGCCTCGTTTGTACCACGAACTGCCAAACAGAGCGGCGCTGTTATTATTGAAATAAATCCCGAAGAAACCATGTTCACCGGTCCGGTTACCGATATTCATTTGAAAGGAAAAGCATCGGAGGTGTTGAGTAAACTGGAAAAGGAATTGTTTTAATTCAAAAGAAGAACCGTTATATTTGCGCAACAAAATTTATCAATTATGAAGTTACTTGAAGGAAAAACAGCCATTGTTACAGGCGCTTCCAGGGGAATTGGAAAAGCCATTGCCCTGAAATATGCACAGGAAGGCTGCAATGTGGCCTTTACCGACTTGTTTGAAGATGAAAACATGAAAGCCACCGAGGCCGAATTGCAGGCGCTGGGCGTAAAAGCCAAAGGTTATGCTTCCGACGCCAGCAAGTTTGACGATACGGAACGTGTTGTAAATCAGATTGCGGAAGATTTTGGCCGCATCGACGTGCTGGTGAACAATGCCGGAATTACCAAGGATACGCTGCTTATGCGCATGACTGAAGAGCAGTGGGATGCTGTAATCAGCGTTAACCTGAAATCGGTTTTCAATTTTACAAAAGCTACCCAAAAAACCATGCTCAAACAGCGTTCAGGTTCCATCATCAATATGAGTTCGGTGGTGGGTGTGAGCGGAAATGCCGGTCAGGCCAACTATTCAGCGTCCAAAGCCGGAATAATCGGTTTTACCAAGTCGGTAGCTCGCGAACTGGGCTCCCGGGGTGTGCGTTCAAATGCCATCGCACCCGGATTTATTATTACCGAAATGACGGCTAAAATTCCCGAAGACGCCCGCAAGGCATGGGAAGCTTCCATTCCGCTGAAACGTGGCGGTACACCCGAAGAAGTTGCCGGCGTAGCTACATTCCTGGCATCCGATCTTTCGTCTTATGTGAGCGGACAGGTCATCCAGGTGTGCGGCGCTATGAATACGTGATTTTTTTCAAATTAAAAAATAGGACAGGGGAGGTGCATTGAAAAAGTTCACCTCCTTTTTTAATTATTCTTATGCCATACAACGGACTTTTCGTCGGATTGACCACAGTTGACATTCAGTTTTTTGTGGAAAAATTTCCAGAGCCAAATAAAAAGGTAAAAGCCGAACCACCCTCCATTTTGGTTGGCGGACCGGCGACTAATGCTGCTGTGGCTTTTGCGCATTTAAACAAAGGCGTGCATTTGGTTTCAGCAGTGGGTAAAAATCCGTTCAACAGTTTTATTCAAAACGATTTCAGCAAAACCCAAATTCAGTTTACTGATTTGGTCGCTTCGCAGGATACGAACCCGGTTCTGGCTTCGGTAATTACTTCAAAAGAAAATGGTAACCGGAATATTTTCACCCATCATCCCGGAACCGTTCAGCCGGAAATCTCTGCAGAAAAATTATTTGAGAAAACCCGTCTGGATATAGTTCTGCTCGATGGTTTTTATCCCGAATTTGCGCAGGAATGCGCAAGGCTTGCCCGGCAAAATGATATTCCGGTGGTTTTGGATTGCGGAAGCTGGAAACCGCAATATGAAAAATTGCTGCAACATGCAGATATGGCCATCTGTTCTGCCGATTTTTACCCGCCCGGTTGTTCAACTACCGATGATGTTTTTGATTTTCTGAAAAGAAAAAAGGTCCTTCGATCGGCTGTTTCCAGGGGCGGGCAAAGCCTGCTTTTTCAGGATGAAAAGGGCAGGGGAGAAGTGCCTGTTGCAAAAGTGAAAGTGATTGACACACTTGGGGCAGGAGACTTTTTACACGGGGCGTTTTGCTACTGGTTCCTAAAAACTAATTTTAACTTTGAAAATGCACTGAAGCAGGCAGTGAATTTGGCCTCAGTTACTTGCCGGTATGAAGGAACAAGAACCTGGATAAATTTTACAAAATAACTTTTATTTTGAAAAATAATCCTTAACTTGTTTCCATCTAAAAAGGGAATAAGAGGGGATGTTTAATAAATCAATTGCATATCGTTTAAGCCTGTTTATATCGATAGCGGTTATTGTTGTGTTTCTGGCTTTCATAAGTGCCAACTTTCTTTTTAATCGAAAGTTGCTTCGCGAAAACACTGAAATTAAAGCCATTGGATTAAATTATGAGATCAATTCCCTGGTTAACCGAAACATTATTTCCACCAAGGAAGTTGCTCAGAATATTGCCGGCCAAATTATTTATTACAGCCAGAATAACGATGCAGATATACTGTTAACGGAAGTAATGAAAAAATATGAATTACTGAATGCCATTCATGTGCAAATAGATTCGGCAATTTCTTTACCTGATAACAATTATTACATTTTTCGCAACAACGGCCGGTTTCTGTTTGAAAAAGGGGGAACCCCGATTTACAACTGCCAGCAGGCAAAAAATATAATTGAAAATCTTCAGGACAGAACCATTGCATCATGGACCGATGCATACCGGTGCCGCGAAAAAGAGAATGTTGTGGTTTCGTTTACTGCGCCAATAATGCATCAGGCCAACGGAGGAGAACTTTTACCGGTTGGAATTGTGGTTTGTGAGTTGTCGCTTACAGAGTTGAATGAGTCGTTGAATCAGTTGAAAATAGGGGAGAAAGGGTACGCCTTCCTGATAAACCGGAAAGGTGATTATATTACACATCCTATAGAAGAATGGATTTTGAAGCAAAACATTTATTCCCTGCCATCGAAAGTGCTCGACATAGAAAAATTCAATGTAGCCGAATTTTTAACCAATGGAGAAGCTGGCTCCACAATTGGCTATCCAGAGTTTCTCAACTATGAAAAACAATGGGTTTATTTTTCTCCCGTTAATGAAAAAGAATGGTTTTTGATTATTGTAATTCCCTATCGCGAACTGTTTACCGATCTGTATATCATTACCTTCCAAATGGCTTTGTTTGCTCTGCTTGGCATTATCACCATCTTTTTCATTATTTATTTCATAACCAAAAAACTGATTAAACCGCTGAGTATTGTTACCAGCCGGCTCAATGAGCTGAAAAGTGATTCCGATGATTCGGTGAGTACATTGAATGAAGTGAAACAGGTTTCTGACACCCTGGAATACCTGAAAGCGTGGTTTGAACAATACCGTATTTCGCGGGAACAGGAAGAATTGAAAAGCCTTCGCCACAAGCAGGATTTAGTTCAGGCTTCCGAAATTCAGCAAAGCCTCATTAAAACCACCTTCCCGGCATTTCCCGAAAGAAAAGAAATTGATTTATATGCCATTTATAAGCCGGCAGGGGTGGTGAGTGGTGATTTATTCGACTACATTTTTATTGACGATGACAACCTGCTGCTGACCATTGGCGATGTGTCGGGTGCCGGAATACCGGCAGCCATTTTCATGAGTGTTGCCCAAACAATTATCAAAAACAATGCGGTGTGCAAAAGAGCGAAAAATATCGTCCGAAAATCGAATGTGGAATTATGCACCAGCAACCGGCACCTTTATTTTCTTACGCTTTTTTTAGGCGTACTGAATGTGAAAACCGGGGTTTTAAATTTTTGCAATGCCGCTCATTATTACCCGTTAATTTTGAAACAGGGAGGAAAAGTTACCGAACTAAAATTAAGTCACGGTTTGCCTCTTGGCCTTTACCCGAATAAAGACTACAAGGATGCCAAAATGATTTTGGACCCGGGCGATATTATCGTTCTGTACACCGATGGAGTAACCGAGGTACATAATGTGCAGGGTAAACAATTTGGAACCGACCGGCTGAAAGAAGGTCTGAAAAAAATGGCCGGGCTTTCGCCTGAAGAAATTGTGAAAGAACTGAACAATCAACTGGAAACTTTCCAGGGCGAACAACAGCAACACGACGATATTTGTCTGCTGGTAATCAAATATATGCCATAAAAAAAGCCCGGTTTTCCGGGCTTTTTTATTAATTGTTACTCAATTCCTTTTTATTCGATAATATTCGTATCAGCAACTTTTCATTCTTTTTGTCGAATCCTACCGAAATGGTATCTCCTTCCGTAATTGAAGCTTTGATGATGATTTCTGCCATTTCATCTTCCAGGTATTTTTGGATGGCACGTTTTAGCGGACGTGCACCGAACTGCGGATCGTATCCTTTTTCTGCCAGAAAATCTTTGGCAGCCGGTGAAATCTTCAGTTTGTAATTCAACGCTTCAACGCGGTTGTAAAGGTCTTTAATCTCGATGTCGATGATCTGATGAATGTGGCTTTTTTCCAGTTGATTGAACATCACCACATCATCAATACGGTTAAGGAACTCGGGCGCGAAGGCTTTTTTCAGAGCTTTCTGTATGACGTACTTCGCGTGCTCATTGTCTGACTCAGCCGATTTATTGACAGTGAAACCAACACCACGGCCAAAATCTTTCAGCTGCCGGGTTCCAATGTTGGAAGTCATAATAATGATGGTGTTCTTGAAATCCACATTCCGGCCAAGGCTGTCGGTCAAACGGCCTTCGTCGAGCAGCTGGAGCAAAATATGAAATACATCGGGATGGGCTTTTTCCATCTCATCCAGCAATACCACAGAATAAGGCTTACGTCTCACTTTTTCGGTAAGCTGTCCACCTTCTTCGTAGCCCACATATCCCGGAGGGGCTCCAACCAGCCGCGATACAGAAAATTTTTCCATATACTCGCTCATGTCAATGCGAATCAGCGAGTCGAGGCTATCGAACAGATAGGTCGCAAGTACTTTGGCAAGCTGGGTTTTTCCAACACCGGTAGGACCTAAGAATATAAATGAACCGATGGGCCTGTTGGGATCTTTTAGCCCTGCACGGTTACGTTGTATTGCTTTCACAATTTTTTGTATGGCCTCTTCCTGTCCAATGACTTTCTTTTTCAAATCCTTTCCCATATTCATCAGGCGTTTTCCTTCGGCCTGTGCAATTCGCTGTACCGGCACACCCGACATCATGGCAACTACCTCGGCCACTTTCTCTTCATCCACCAATTCCCTGTGGTTTACCATCTCTTTCTCCCAGGCTTCCTTTTCTTTTTCCAGCAGCAGCAGCAAATTCTTTTCCTTATCTCTGTAATTGGCTGCCAGTTCAAAATTCTGGCTTTTAACAGCTGAAATCTTGTCTTCCCTGGTTTGCTCAATTTTTTCTTCAAGCTTCACAATCCGGTCGGGTACGTTAATATTTGAAATGTGAACCCTCGAACCGGCTTCATCCAGGGCATCAATGGCCTTGTCGGGCAGGTACCGATCTGAGATATAGCGTGCAGTTAGCTTCACGCATGCTTCCAGCGCTTTTGGGGTATAAGTGACGTTGTGGTGATCTTCGTATCTGCTTTTGATGTTGTTCAGAATTTCAATGGTTTCATCCACCGAGGTAGGTTCCACCATTATCTTCTGAAACCTGCGTTCCAGAGCGCCGTCTTTTTCAATGTGCTGGCGGTATTCATCGAGTGTGGTAGCACCAATGCACTGAATGTCTCCACGTGCCAGGGCCGGTTTCAGCATGTTGGCTGCATCGAGCGAACCGGTTGCGCCGCCGGCACCCACAATGGTGTGAATTTCGTCGATGAAAAGAATCACGTTATTCACTTTTGTCAGTTCATTCAGAATGGCTTTCATTCGCTCTTCAAACTGACCGCGGTATTTGGTACCGGCAACAATGGAGGCAATGTCGAGGCTAACTACACGTTTGTCGAACAAAATGCGGGAAACTTTCTTTTCGGTAATCCGCAGCGCCAGACCTTCGGCAATGGCCGATTTACCAACACCGGGTTCCCCGATAAGAATGGGGTTATTCTTTTTCCGGCGGCTTAAAATCTGAGCCAGCCGTTCAATCTCCCGTTCGCGGCCCACAATGGGGTCGAGGTTGTTATCCTCGGCCAGCCGGGTAATATCTATTCCAAAATTGTCGAGAACCGGTGTGTCCGATTTTGGAGTTGAAGGGGCTTTTTTGGGCCCCTGACCACCTCCCGGTCCGCGCGAAAAAGCGCCCGAAGATTCATCATCCTCACTGTCAGGAAAATCGGAACGCGCTTCCGGGTTTTTGTAATCTTTTAACTGCGATTTAACAATGTAGTAATTCACACCAAACTCCACAAGAAGCTGGGTTACCACATTGTCATTGTCTTTCAGGATAGCCAGCAAAAGATGACCGCTGTTGGCTGTGGGGCTTTTAAACCAGCGGGCTTCGAGATAAACGAGTTTCAGGGTTTTTTCGGTCGATTTTAACATCATCAAATCGGCCTTTCCGTCAACAGGTTTTTCACTTTTTACTTTCTTTTCAATGAGCTGCTTCAGGTCTGCCAGATTTACACCCAGGTTTTCCAGAATGTCAGTGGCAATGCCCTCGCCATCCCTCAAAATACCCAAAAAAAGGTGTTCCTGGCCAATGTAATCATTGCCCAGCCTGATTGCCTCTTCACGGCTGTATCCTATTATGTCTTTTATTCTTGGTGAAAACTGAGAATCCATATTTATATTTAAATTTTACCAATTAAAACAAAAACTATTCCTAATAGTTTTAAACCACTAAATTACTATAAATCCGCGTGCAAAATTAATAAACCTGCCCGAAGTTTTAAAGAACTATGCCCGGCACAGGCTTATTGACAGTTAATTTGTTAATATCTTCTTGTTTTTCTTAGGTTAAATGGGGGTGAAAAATACCTTTTAAGCCGGGGTTTTTTGTTATTTTTGTGCGACTTTTAAAAAAGAGTAAAAATTTAGTTTATAGGAGATTGATATAATGAGTGATGGAGAAAGAATAATCAGGATCAACATTGAGGAGCAAATGAAATCTGCTTACATCGACTACTCAATGTCGGTCATTGTGTCACGTGCATTGCCCGATGTTCGCGACGGATTTAAACCGGTTCACCGCAGAGTGCTTTACGGGATGTATGATTTGGGTATTTTATGGAACAGACCCTATAAAAAATCGGCCAGAATTGTGGGGGAGGTGCTTGGTAAGTACCATCCGCATGGAGATTCTTCGGTTTACTTTACCATGGTTCGCATGGCTCAGCACTGGTCGCTGCGCTATCCTTTGGTTGACGGCCAGGGAAACTTTGGATCGGTTGATGGCGACAGCCCGGCAGCCATGCGTTATACTGAAGCCAGAATGTCAAGAATTGCAGAGGAAACACTGGCCGATCTCGACAAAAATACTGTGGATTTTCAACCCAATTTCGATGAGTCGCTCAACGAGCCATCGGTGCTGCCTACCAAAATTCCACAGCTGCTTATTAACGGAACTTCAGGAATTGCTGTGGGTATGGCCACCAATATGGCTCCCCACAACCTCAGCGATTCCATAGATGCCATTATTGCATACATCGACAATAATGACATTGAAATGGAAGAACTGATACAAATAATTAAAGCACCCGATTTCCCCACCGGAGGTATCATTTACGGCTATCAGGGCGTGAAAGAAGGTTATGAAACCGGCAGGGGGAGAATTGTGCTGCGCGCCAAAGCACACATCGAAAATGAAGGAAACAGGGAAAAGATCATTGTCACTGAAATTCCCTATCTCGTTAACCGCGCTGAAATGATTCAGAAGACTGCCGACCTGGTGAACGATAAAAAAATCGAGGGCATTTCAAATGTGAACGATGAGTCGGGCAGAGACGGTATGCGTGTGGTTTACGATTTGAAACGCGATGCCATGAGTAATGTGGTATTGAATAAACTATACAAATATACCGCACTTCAAACATCCTTCAATGTAAATAACATTGCCCTTGTAAACGGAAGGCCCAAAATGCTGAACCTGAAAGACATCATCAGGCATTTTGTAAATCACCGTCACGAGGTGGTAACAAGACGTACCCAATATGAACTCGATCAGGCCGAGAAGCGTGCGCATATTCTGGTAGGGCTAATCATTGCCAGCGACAACATCGATGAAGTAATTGCCATTATCAGAGGCTCCTCAACACCTGAAGAAGCCAGGGAAAAACTGATTGCACGTTTCGAATTGACCGAAGTACAGTCGCGGGCTATTGTTGAAATGCGTCTGCGCCAGTTAACCGGCCTGGAACAGGACAAACTGCGCAAAGAGTATGATGAAATTATGCAGCAGATTGAATATTACAAAAAAGTGCTTGCCGATTTTCAGTTGCGCATGGAAATAATCAAGGAAGAACTGTTTGAAATAAAAAATAAATTTGGCGACGAACGCAGAACAGAAATTGTTCCCAATGCAGAAGAATTTAATCCGGAAGATTTTTATGCCGATGAAGATATGGTTATTACCATTTCACATTTAGGTTATATCAAACGTACTCCATTAACCGAATTCCGCACCCAGGGAAGAGGAGGAATTGGTTCCAAAGGCGGTACCACCCGCGATGAAGATTTCCTGGAACACATATTTATAGCCTCCATGCACAATACACTTTTACTGTTTACCGAGCAGGGTAGGTGTTACTGGCTGAAAGTATATCAGATTCCGGAAGGTACACGAACCTCTAAAGGAAGGGCCATCCAGAATATTCTGAACATTGGCACAGAAGACAAGGTGCTGACTTTTATTAAAGTAAAAACGCTTTCCGACGAAGAATTCATCAATAGCAACTACATTCTTTTTGCCACAAAAAAAGGAATGATAAAAAAGACATTGCTGGAAGCATATTCCCGGCCACGACAGAATGGCGTGAATGCCATTACCATAAGGGAAGGGGATGAATTGCTCGAAGCAAGGCTTACCAACGGAAGCAGCGAAATTATGCTGGCCGTGAAATCGGGCAAGGCCATCCGCTTTAACGAAACAAAAGTACGCTTCATGGGCCGCAACGCTTCAGGTGTGAGGGGAATTACACTGGCGGGCGAAAAAGACGAGGTTATTGGAATGGTTTGTTTGCAAAACGGTGCCGAAGATATACTGGTGATTTCTGAAAATGGTTATGGAAAACGCTCAAAATTAGAAGATTACCGTGTTACAAACCGTGGAGGGAAAGGGGTTAAAACCCTGAATGTGACCGAAAAAACCGGCAGTCTGGTTTCCGTTAAAAGCGTTTCGGACGATAACGATCTGATGATTATAACCGAAAAAGGCCTTACCATTCGTCTTGCCGTAAGCAACATATCGCTGCTGGGAAGAGCAACACAGGGAGTGAGGCTGATTAATCTGAAGGATGACGACAGCATTGCCTCAGTAGCCCGCGTGGTTAACGATACTGCCGAAGAAGAAGTGATGGATGAACTGGCAGATGAAGAGGTAAATCCGCAGGAATTGAACGATTTCAATGAAAATGAAGATGAAAATAACTTAGAACAGGAATAAATTGGTAATTATTTTTGTAGTTATTTGATATAAAATTAAATTCGTAATATTTTTGTGAAAAATTTAAATTCAAATTATTTAATATGAAAAAGACAATTATTTTACTGAACCTGGCCGTTGTGATTCTACTGGCAGCTTGCTCGCCAAGAGCAAAGGTTACCAGCTCGCAAAACCTGAAAGATACAGGAAAACTGGAAGAAGCGCTCACTACCATTAATGAAGCCATCGATCCTACTGCTGAAAAAGCTGAAAAAACACTGGAATGGCCCCGTACCTGGGAGGTGAGGGGAGAAGTTTATCAGGCTGTATTTCAATCGGAAGACGCAAATGTGAAAAAACTTGCCGATGACCCGTTAACCGAAGCATTGAACTCCTACAAAAAAGCACTTGAACTGGACGAAGGAGGTAAATTTGCTAACAGCATTAAGGTAAAACTTACGCTGTTAACCAACGATTTAACCAACCAGGCAGTGGAAGCGTTTAATGTCGAAGATTATCCCAGAGCGTTGCGTTCATTTGAGCAAATACTTGATGTTCAGGAGATTGACGTAATTAAGCAGGACAATCCGGGAGTTGTGGATACCGTAATTATTTTTAATGCTGGTTTGGCCGCCTACAATGCCGAAAATTACGACAAAGCCATTGAATATTACAAGGAAGCAGCCAAATATGGATATAACGAAGCCCGCACGTACAGTTTGATTGCCAATGCATACCAGTTGAAAAAAGATACTTTGGGCGCACTGGAAGCTTTACAGGAAGGGTTTGAAAAATATCCTGAAGACAATACCGTGCTTACCAGCATGATTCAGATCTACCTGGATATGGACAAAACCGAAGATGCAATGAAATACCTGGATATGGCCATCCGGCAGGATCCAAACAATCCGACGTTCCATTTTGCCCAGGGAACATTGTATGAAAAGATGGAGAATACAGATAAAGCCATTGAAGCATACGATAATGCAATTGAGGCAGATGACGAGTTCTTTAATGCATACTATAACATGGGAGCGCTGTACTACAACAGAGGCGTGCAGCAAATTGAAGTGGCCAATGCTGTTCCAACCAGCGATAACGCTACCTATGAGGTCGAATTGAAAAAAGCCGACATATGGTTCCAGAAAGCATTGCCATATATGGAAAGATGCCATGAGTTGAATCCGGAAGACAACATGACCATGGAATCGCTTAAAAATTTATATTACCGGTTGAAAGACATGGATAACTACAATAAAATGCTTGAAAAATTAGGACAATCATAATAAAACAGAAAAGGGGTGAATTTTCATCCCTTTTTAAATACATATCTTATTTAACTTAATATCAATTATAGGACAAACGTATTTTATTTAATATTTTGGAATACCACACATATTACGTCCACGCTGCTAAGCATGTTTGCATAAAGCCAGATATAAAAGTAAATATCAATAGTTTCCTGTTCATAACTTGTGTTTGAACAACGAGTGCACAGCCGTATGGGTTGCAAAATAATAGTTAATTTAGCGGTTTATAATAAATGATGTGTAGTTTCGTTTTGTTTTAAAATTTTAAAGAAATTAAAATACCCATGTTGAAACTTTTAATGATTCAGGCCGACATTGCCACCGAACTGGATACACTGGCCGCAGAACCCGATGGAATTTCCACCAAATTTATTGATATGGCAATCAAAGGTGGATGGATAATGATTCCCATTATTTTATTATCGATTATAGCGGTTTATATCTTTTTCGACCGGTACTTTGCCATCAAGAAAGCCGGAAAGTTTGATACCAGTCTTCTGGAAAAAATCAAAGTATATATTACCAATGGGAAGATTGATGAAGCCATCATACTTTGCCGGAGCAATTCCAATCCGGCATCCAGGATGCTTGAGAAAGGAATCAGCCGCATTGGCCGGCCGCTTACCGATGTGAGTGCAGCTGTTGAAAACGTGGGTAACCTCGAAATATCGAAGCTTGAAAAGGGACTTCCGGTTTTGGCTTCGGTGGCCGGAGGCGCGCCTATGCTTGGTTTCCTGGGAACGGTAATGGGTATGATACAGGCCTTTTACGACATGGCCAATGCCGGGAATAACATTGATGTAACTCTCTTATCCACAGGTATTTATCAGGCTATGGTTACCACTGTTGCCGGTCTTATTGTTGGTATTATCGCCTACTTTGCCTATAACATTCTGGTAACCAATGTTGAAAAGGTGGTTTTTAAAATGGAAGCCACTACTACGGAATTTATGGATTTACTGAATGAACCTGCATAAGTATAAAAAATGGCTCTGAAAAGAAGAAATAAGGTAAATGCTGCCTTCAGCATGTCGTCCATGACCGATATCGTATTTTTACTTCTGATATTTTTCATGGTTACTTCCACGCTGGTAGCTCCCAATGCTTTAAAACTGCTGTTGCCCCAAAGTAACACCCAAACGGCAGCCAAACCTATTACCACCATATCCATAACCAAAGATTTAAGATATTACATCAACGACGATGGTCAGCTCAGAAGAGTTGAATTCAGGGAAATTGAACCTTTTTTGCAAAACCGGTACGGTATTGGTAACGACGATATATACATATCGCTTCATGCCGAGAAATCGGTTCCCTGGGACGAGGTGGTAAAAATTATGAATATTGCACGTAAAAATAAGTATAAAATGATTGCGGCTACTGCGCCGGAGGGCTAAATGACATTTTTTCAGAAACATAGAAGAGGAATTATTGGAACGGCTATTTTTCATCTGGCTGTTTTGCTGATGCTTATTTTCCTTGGTTTTTTCACCCCGCTTCCTTTGCCGGGTGAAGAAGGCATTCTGGTTAATTTTGGCACCAGTGAGCAGGGTTTGGGACAGGTTGAGCCCCGTCCGCAACCAAGGCAGCCTCAACCCACGCAACCCGTTCAGCAGGAAGAGGTGCAGCCCGTTACTCCACCGCCTCAACCGGCCACCACTCCCCCTCCGGTAAGCCAGCCTGAGCCGGCGGAAGAAGTAGCCATGACTCAGGATTATGAAGAAACAGCGGCCATTGATGCTGCTGAAAAAAAACGCCAGGAAGAAGCTGAACGCCTGCGCCGGCTGGAGCAAGAGCGTCAACGGCAACAGCAAATTGAACGGCAGCGCCAGGCAGAGATTGAAAGACAGAAGAATATTGAAACTGAGGCAGAAAGACAAAGGCAGGCCGAAATTGAACGTCAGCGGCAGGCTGAACTCGAGCGGCAACGCCAGGCTGAGCTGGAACGCCAGCGACAAGCCGAAGCTGAACGCAAAAGACAGGAAGAAGAACAACGCCGGATTGCCGAAATAAATTCCCGTGCACAGGGCGCTTTTGGCGATACCGGAACAGGTGGACAGGGAACCGGAGACAATCAAAGCCAGGGAGCCACTTTCCCGGGAGGAAACCAGGGAGTGCCCACCGGCGATCCAAATGCCGGAACTTACGGGCCGGGTGGCAGTGGTACCGGTGATCAGGGAAGCGGTATCTCCTACAGCCTGGCCGGAAGAACGCACCGTTCGTTGCCTAAACCGGTTTACCCCGGCGACGACGAAGGACTTGTGGTTGTGCAGGTTACGGTTGATAAAAACGGAAATGTTACGGCTGCCGAGCCAGGTGCAAGAGGTACCACCATTATGGATCAGCGCTTTTGGAGTGAAGCCCGCCAGGCTGCACTGAAAGCCAAATTCAATACCGATGAAAATGCCCCTGCTTTTCAGCAGGGGACTATCTCCTATCGTTTCAGACTAAACTAATCAATTACGTTCGCGGTGAATTTCATGGTCGTGTTCGTGCCCATGCTCCTTTACTTGTCCGAGCAGTTCCTTATACTTTTCGCTGGTGATTTTATCTGCTTTAAACCCTTTATCACCAATGGCTTTTGCCAGGCTTTTCTCATCGTTTCGTTTTTCCACAAATTCAATACGAATGGTATTGGAAGCATGGTCCACCTTTAAGTCTTTCACCCCTTTTTCAAACCGGAGGTGTTCATAAAGGGTTTCTTCGCAATTGGTGCAATCCATATCGCTTTGAAAACAAACCACTGCCCTGCCCTTTTTCTGGGCTGAAATTTCGCTGGTTAATCCTCCCAGCATCAAAATCAAAAGAAGAATTCCAATTTTTTTCATGTTATTTATTTTATTGATTATTAAATGATTACTGATAATTCAAATTGAATCGCAATCCAAGGTAGATGCGACGGCCCATTATCGGTCCCCACACATTTGTTGCATCAAAATCAGGCCCGAATGGATCATCAGTGCCGGCCACCGGATTTTTTTGTTTAAAATCGGTGAAGTTCTCCGCTCCAAGGTAAATATTCCAGTAACGGAAATATTTGGTAATCTGGGCATTCATAACCGTGTATGGCGAAAATTCGAAATTATCGCCTGAAATGCTTATCCGTTCCAATCCTTCCACCGGATAGCGCGGAATGCGTCCGCCACCGTTAAACTGGATGGTGTAATCAAACATCCATTTTTTCAGGTTGGTTGTATAGTTAAAAGTAATCAAACCTTTGTAGCGGCTGGTTAAAGGTTTTTCAAGCAGTTCTCCTCCAATGGTTTGCTTCACATCGTTGAGACGGTATGCCAGCAAAACATCGAGGCGTTCAATGGGCTCGTAGCGCAAATCGAACTGCAGGCTGTTGGAGTACGACTGCCCGTCGAGCGGGGCCAAAATAATGTTCGATGCCGATGTTTCGCGGTCAACTACCAGTTGTGTTTGAAAATCGGTACGGAAATATTCGGTATTTAGCTGAAGTTCGCGCCCCCAGAGCGTGTAGTATTGCACCAGCGCAAAACCGTAATTCCATGCTTTTTCCTGAAAAACATCGTGCGACCATTGCAGCGGACGGGCATTTGCCAGCAGGTAGTTGTTTTCGGAAATGATATTGGCTGTACGGTAGCCTTTTCCTGCACTGGCCCTGATGGTTACATGTTCGCCCATATTATACCTGAGGTGCATACGGGGTGTAACAAACGTGCCAAAAAGGTTATGAAAATCGGTTCTGATTCCGGCCAGAAAAGTAAAATCCGGCCCGGGTTTCAGGGTGTATTCAGCAAATAATCCCGGAACCTGTTCTTTCCGGTTCATTTTCTGCTGGTACAGGTTTTCGTCGAATTTATCGTAGATGAAACTGAATCCGGTATTCAGCATGTGCCTGCCTGCCAAATCGAGGTCGCGGGTAAGTACGGCGCTGCCATAAAACCGGGTCTCACTGGCATCGTAACGGTTTAAACCGTAAAAGGAGCTGGTTTCATGCCTCGAAAAATTCGATAACCATGCCAGGGCTGTCCGCTGGTTGGGCCAAACATATCCTGTTTTAAAAAAACCTTCCATTCGATCGTTTTCAATACTGATTCCATACGGATTGGAAATCAGTGGCTGCATTCCTTTTCTGAATGAGGCCTGCCCTCCCAGGCGGTCTTCGGTAAGCACACTGAAACCTGCCTGTGCCATATACCCTTTATGGTTATTGTATTTCCAACGGTTAAAAACCTGCACCTGCCGTGAAAGTGGTTCATCCAGAAACCCGTTACCGTTTTCATCGTTTCGGCGCGACTGATCGCTGGCATGCACAAAAACACCGGTGGTAAGTTTATCTTTATACACACGGATATTTCCGTTTCCGTTGAACTCGAGCCTTCCGCTTGCACCGAAAAAGGTATTCAGAAAAAGTTTTTCCTCTGCATCGGGTTTTTTGTATTCGGCATTGATTTGGCCGGCTATTGACTCATAACCGTTTAATACCGATGCAGCGCCTTTGGAAACCTGAATAGACTCCATCCACGGCCCCGGCACATAGGTTAATCCGAAGTTGGTGGCCAGTCCGCGCAGGTTGGGCATATTTTCTATCTGCAAAAGCGAATAGGTTCCTTCCAGTCCCAGCAACCTGATTTGCTTGGCTCCGGTAACGGCATCACTGTAGCTGACATCCACCGACGGATTGGTTTCAAAACTTTCGGCCAGGTTGCAGCAGGCCGCTTTATGCAGTTCAGCGCCGTTAATCCGTTCGGTTTGAATGGGATCGATGGCCGACAAATAGGTACCCCGGTTTTTATGAACCACTTTCACTTCGCCCAGTTCCAGGTTCGGTTCCAGCATAATTTCCAGGAAATTCAAATCATGTATATGAAGTTCCTGTGTTTGGTAGCCAACAAAGCTTATCATCAAAATATGGTCGCTGCTTCTTTTTTTTATTTTGAAGCTGCCGTCATCAACCGATGCAACTCCCCGGTTGGTTCCCTGCCAGTAAATATTCACTCCCGGCAAAGGTTGTTTTTCGTTCTTCTCATTTCCGTAAATTACCCCTTCCAAAAGCTGCGAAACGGCCATAAACGGGAGAAATATGAATAATAAAATTCCTATTCGTTTCATGCTTAAAACTTATAAATTGATACAAGTGAAACAGCCTGGGGGAAAACGATGATATTTTAAGCTGAAACGGGGATTTTAAGTTGCTGAATGAGGATGAGAAAATCTTTGGAGGAAGTTAGCAACGGAGGCGGATCGATGTAATTATAATCCTGATTTTCTTCCCCGTCGGTGTTGTGAAACAACAATATGGCAGATTCTGCCATCAGATGTAACTGAGCAGGCAGAATTTTTTCAATGCGAACTTTTTCATTTACCACACGGTCGTCGAGCTTCAGGAAACGGACTTCGGGTGCGTCGCATCCGCAGTTATCGGTATGTGTCGTGCATTCATGGCATTCGTGCTCCGAAACGCAAACTTCTTCCCCACCCTCGCCGTGTGTATGGTGAACATGAAAACTGTCTTCACAGGTTTCCGGACTTACATAAACCGAAACCTGATCGTTTCCGGTACAGGCGCAGTGGGTATGAAAGATGAGGATTCCGGTGGCAGACACCAGAAACACGATACTGAGTACAAAAATCAATATGTTCCTGAATAGTTTCACAACGCAAATGTAACAAAATTCAGAAAAAACATATTGTTAACAGAACGTTAATCTACTTAATTCCCAGAATTTCAGTTCCTTGCTCAAAAACAATGTCGCGCGGAATACCCGCTTCTCCAATGCGGTTGAGGTCATTTTGCAGTTCTTCGCGGATAAACCCTTTTTCTTCAATCATTTTCCGGGCCGTTTCGTAATCTCCGTCTCCCTGAATTTTCAATACAAGTTCAGAGAGGCTTAACATCGACTCCTTCATTTTCTCGAAATCGACCCGGTAGGTGCCGGTTTCCGGGTCGCGCTCAAAAGCACCGGTTTCCTGGAAATAGTAAAAACGCATCATGTTGGCTTTGCCGTGTGCACTGGCTGCACCGAACCTCACCGAGCGGAAAATACCGGCCATGAAAGTGACAAAATTGTCCATCATCTCTTTCTCTCCCAGTTCGCCCATTTCATTTAACTGGTAAACGCACCACAATCCAAGAATATCGGCTTTGCTTTCCTCAATCGATGTATAGGCATCTTTCAGGGCTTCGCGTACGGTTGAGCTTTTATCTACGGTATTTCCAAGGCCAAGACCGTGAGCCACTTCATGAAACATGGTATTTTCGAAAAAGGCATCGAATTTTACGTGTTTCCGCTGCTCTTCGGCTATCAGTACTTCCGAAATGGGAACCAGAATTTTATCGAATTTGGCCTGCATTGAGTTTTTCAGCTGCAATTTGCGGCTGCCTTTATCTTCGCGTACCTGTTCATCGTTGGGCAGGTTAATGGCTATGGTTTTGCTTCCGGCATTGCAATCGCCTGCATAGTATATGGCATCGTAAACATTCATATCCGAATCAACGCCAGGGGTTTCATTTTTGTAGGGCGGTTCGCAGGGCAGAGCCTCCTGAAGCCCGGGAAGCAAGGCGGCATATTTTTCCAGTTTTTCGCTCCAGTCTTTGTCTTTAATCAGAATAAACGATTCGTGTGCGGTTTTGTACCCGTAAAGCTGGTCTTCGTAGTTTTCAATCGGTCCCACAATAAACTCTATGGTATTGTTCTTCATGTCCATCCAGGCCATGTCGCTTTCGTAGTACTCGTCGGTGAGCAAAGCCTGGGCACGTTTTTCCAGGTAATTTTTCAGGCCTGCATCCCCGGCAAGTTCAGCAGCCTGCAAGATTAAATCCGATGCTTTTTTCACCTGCTCTTCATAAGCTTCGCGGTAAGGAACAGACACCAGGTTTCCTTCATCGTCTCTCCGGATAAGCGTATAAAGGCTGGTTTTTGATTCATTGTCCCATGCATCAAATTCTTCTTTGGTCATGTCGGCCGGATAAAAATTCGCGCCTGCCGGTTTGGGTCCAACTCCTTCAATAAATGGTTCGTTGTTTTTTAACCGCTCCCACGGACCGTAATTGATTTTCAGAAATTGTTGGGTGTATTCCTCCAAATCATCTGTAAACAATTCTTTCTTATCGCCGTAAGCCTGCGTCCAGAAAATATCGTCCATTATTTGTGCCGCTTCCAGCAAAAGCGGGAGCATTTGCTTTTCTTTTTCCGACAAAATACTCAAATCAGTTGTCAGCCTGAAAGTGGCAAACTCTTCCACTTTTTTTTGCATTTCCGGTTTATCATCCATTGTTTCTGCTTTTTTTGAGGTAGATGTGCAGCCCCAGATCAGGACTGAAACCAACACCATGAATACAGTTTTTTTCATTTTTCAGGTATTTTAATTTTGAGCCAAAGGTACAAAATGGAAGGTGAAATGAGAAGAACGAACGACATATTTCCGAAATGAATATTTTTTGTAAAAAAGAGCAATTTCATTTTAAAAAACTACATTTGCGTGTAACCTGAATAAAACGGTAGAAAAAAGAATATAGAAACTTAACGAGAATCCGAAAAATGTCACATACATCTGCAGAACTCAATACCAACTGGCGCAAAGTGGCCTCCACAATTTACCGGAAACCGCGTGATTCCAAAATTTACGGATCAGTGGATATCGATGTGACCGATTTGGAAAAGTTTATTGCAAAAAAGCGCAAAGAGGGTGTCAAAACCACGCTTACCCAGTTGATGACACTCATTGTGGCCCGGGCATTTCGCGAGGAAGTGCCGGAGTTAAATGCTTACATCAAAAGAGGAAACGTTGTCAGCCGTAAGTCGGTTGACGCTATGGTAAGTGTATTGCTGAAAAATGCCGAAATGGGTTCGGTAAAAATTCCCAATACCGATACACTCACGGTTACTGAACTTTCGGAAGCCATCGCAGAAAAGATTAAAGAATCGCGGCAGGGCGAAGAAAATTCAGCAATGCAGTCGAAACACATGCTTTCGTCCATTCCCTGGCCTTTTCGCGCCTGGCTGTTCAATTTGTACAAGCTGGTTACCATCGACTGGGGTTTATCGCTGCCGGGCGTAAATCTTTCGTCAGACAGTTTTGGCTCTTTTGTCATGTCAAACATCGGAACGCTTGGCCTCGATACCGGATACGGAGCTTTGCTGCCTTCATCAAATGTATCACTCGTTATGATTATCGGCAAGGTTTACAAAAAACCATTGGTAGTGAACGATGAAATTTTACCGCGGAAAGTGTTTACCCTTTCGGCCACACTCGATCACCGGGTGGTTGACGGCTCACACGGAGGAAAACTATTCAGGTACATTAGGCGAATGGTGAAAAATCCGGAACTGCTGGATTTAAAACCCTAATCAATACATAAGGCAGGCTACCTCTCAATTTCTGATATTGGAAAAGTTACATTCGCCTGGAAATGTTCCAAAACATTTCATGCGAAATTTTCCGTGTACGTGCACGAAAATTGAAAAAAATTCTTTAGCTTTGTATTTCAACAGCTTAATTCAATTAGTAATTTGCTTAAAATTAAATCATTATAGAAACAAATAAACAAATACGGATAAAAGACATTGCCGAAAAGGCAAGAGTCTCCATCGGAACGGTTGATCGCGTTTTGCACAACCGGGGCGAGGTTGCTGAAGCTACCAAAAAGAAAATTCTGAAAATTGTTTCTGAATTGAATTACCAACCCAATATTTTGGCCAGTACGCTGGCATCGAAAAAATCGGCGTTGTTTGCCACCCTCTTCCCGGAACCGCCATCACCCGATGGTTACTGGAACAAACCGGTGGTTGGAGTTCAAAAACGGGTTACAGAACTACGTCAGTATGGAATTCAGGTTCAGCCGTTTACCTTCAGCCAGACCGATCCGAAAAGTTTTGCTGAAAATGCCCGAAAAGTAGTGGAATTAAAACCCGACGGCGTGGTGTTTGCACCTTTCTACAAAAAAGAATCTACTGTTTTTATAAATCAGCTGAAGGAATTGAATATACCATTTGTATTTATTGATTCTGAAATTAAAAATGCAGGACAACTGGGTTATATCGGACAAAACTCCTATCAAAGCGGTCTTGTTTCCGGAAAGTTGCTCGACCTTATTCTTCCTGAGGGAAATGTGCTGGTGATTCACTTTGCCAAGGAAATGGACAACCAGAACCATTTGGTGCAACGCGAAAAGGGATTTTACGACTGGTATTTTAAAAACAAGCGTGACATTCACCAGCTATTTACCCTTGAAGTGCCCGATACTTCCGATGAAAAATGGATGGAAGGTGTGGTGGAAATGATTCGCAGCAAGAACATTAAAGGCATTTTTGTTACCAATTCCAGGGTTTTCAATGTAGGACGACTTATTGAAAAACACCAACTTTTCGAATTGAAAGTAATTGGACATGACCTGCTTAAGGAAAACGTTGTGTATCTGAAAAAGGACATTGTGCATTTTCTGATTTGCCAGCGGCCTGAAGAACAGGGATACAATGCCATAAATAAAATATTCAGATATGTGGTTCAGAAAAGAATCACAGCCAGGGAAAACTATACCTCAATCGATATAGTAACAAAAGAAAACGTAGATTATTATAAAGAATTTAAAAAAGAAACATAATGGAACCAATGTCTTTCAATGATTTAACCGGAAAAGTGTGTGTGATTACGGGTGGTGCCGGAGTGCTTGGAAGCGCCATGGTAAAGGCCATGGCCTCGGTGGGAATGAATGTAGCCATAGCCGATATAAATAAGGAAGTGGCCGATAAAGTAGCCGAAGAAATTTCGGCTGAAACCGGTTCACAGGTTATTGGTGTTGCCGCCAACGTACTCGATAAGGAATCGCTGGAGCAGGCAAAAGAAGAAATCAACCAAAAACTGGGAGATATTGACATTCTGGTAAACGGCGCCGGGGGAAACAGTCCGCAGGCTACCACAAAAGTGGAGCAAATGCAGGAAAACGACATGGAAAATCTGGCCGACACGTTTTACGGCCTTCAAATGGAGGGATTCGACAAGGTATTTGCTCTCAATTTTAAAGGAACAGTACTTCCAACAATGGTTTTCACCCAGGACATGCTCAAAAATAAAAAAGGAGTAGTGTTGAATATTTCTTCCATGAATTCGTATAAACCACTTACAAAAATTCCGGCCTACTCAGCAGCCAAGGCATCTGTCAACAATTTTACGGAATGGCTGGCTGTTCACCTGGCAAAAGTTGGTATTAGGGTAAATGCCATTGCGCCCGGATTTTTTATTACACACCAAAACCGGTTCCTGGTTATGGACGAAAAAACGGGAAATTTTTCACCCCGCGGCCAGAAAATTTTGGACAATACGCCCATGGGAAAATTTGGCGAACCCAATGATTTGCAGGGCGCCACGCTGTTCCTGCTTTCCGATATTTCCAACTTTATTACCGGAATTGTAATTCCCGTTGACGGCGGATACAGCGCTTTTGGAGGAGTGTAAAAAAAAGCCTCCCCTAACCCCTCCGAAGGAGGGGAAATCAGAAACGGTCAATCTTATTTAGGCATGCACAACTCGAAACTTTAAACTGTTATACAATGAAACGAAGAGACTTTTTAACAACAACAGCCGGCGCAGCAGCCGGAGCCTCACTGCTTTCAAGCCCGGTTGGGGCGGCTGTAAGCAGCCAGAGAAAAATGAGAATTGCCATGGTAGGCACCGGAGTCAGAGGAATCGGCTTCTGGGGAAAACGGGTGGTAGATAATTACAGCGACATTGTAGAATTTGTCGGCCTGTGCGACCACAATCCCGGAAGGCTGGAACTGGCAAAAACACACATGGGTGTAAATTGCCCGGTTTTTACCGATTTCGGGAAAATGATGGCGGAAACCAAACCGGAAATGGTTATTGTTACAACAATGGATTCCAATCACCATGAATTTATTATTAAAGGAATGGAAATGGGAGCTGATGTTTTGACCGAAAAACCCATGACCACCGACGAGGTAAAATGCCAGGCCATTCTGGATGCAGAAAAACGGACCGGTAAAAAATGTACGGTCGGGTTTAACTACCGCTACGGTACGCTTTTTACTGCCATTAAGGAACAACTTGCCCGGAAGCCGTTTGGCGAAATCACTTCAGTCGATTTCAACTGGTACCTGAATGTTTATCACGGCGCATCCTACTTCAGGCGCTGGCACGGAGAGCGTGATAAAGGTGGGACGTTATTCGTTCACAAATCAACCCACCATTTCGATTTACTGAACTGGTTCATCGATTCCGACCCCTTGGAAGTGACCGCTTACGGAGCGCTGGAGCACTACGGAAAGAACAACAAGTTCAGAGGCGCCAACTGCCGCAACTGCGCTTATACCGACAAATGTGACTATTTCTGGGACATTACCAGAAGCCAGCACGATATGGATTTGTATGTAAAAAATGAAAAATACGACGGGTACATTCGCGACAACTGCCTCTGGCGTGAGGAAGTGGATATTTTCGATAAAATGTCGGCACAAATCAAATATGCCAACAATGTTATTGTAAATTACTCACTTACAACTTATTCTCCTTACGAGGGCTGGCGTATCGCTTTCAATGGCAAAGACGGTCGCTTAGAAACATGGGAGGACATTCCGTGGCGCAGGCAGGAACAAATCAACCAGGCACAGTTGCATGCTGCCGAAATGAATCAAAGCGGTGAAGCGTCCACTCGCTACGATGAAATTTTTATGATGAAAAACTTCGACCCTGATTTTGAAATATTGAAGGTGGAAGCAGCCAGGGGAGGCCATGGTGGTGGTGACTCACGCCTGCAGGACAAAATTTTTCGCGACCCTGATATGGCCGATCCTTACAAACATTCAGCCGGAACAAGAGACGGCGCCATGTCGTGCCTCATTGGAATTGCAGCACGTAAATCCATCGAAGAGCAACGTCCGGTAAAAATTGAAGAACTGACAGATATTAAACCTCACCCAACAAGGGGGGTATAAAATGTAAAAGGGGGAATACAAACTGTTCCCCCTCTTTTCAGACAAAAACCGTGAACGCAAACGAAGTAGTGAAAATTTAAACTAAAATTGATTTATATGAGTTTAGAATTAAAGAAAGACGCCAAATACGCCATGCTGGTTCCTACAAGTATGGGAATCCGAATTATACCCGATAACGGTCAGCCGGTTCATGCCAGCGACAAATTTACCATGTACGCCACCAGTGCCG
>CAZLGT010000010.1:0-96154 GCA_964559175.1 uncultured Mariniphaga sp.
AAGTTGACATGTTGTTGGAAGGGGGAGCAAGGGTTAATTTTCAACTGATTGCCAACCGGATTAGGGTTGAGAACCGAGGAGGGGTTTTGTGTGAAATCAGTGGAGTTACCAACACGTTGGATGTGAGGCTTGCCGGGGCCGGACATGTGAATGCGGAGGAACTGAAGGCCGAAAATGTAAGTTTTAAAATTGAAGGCGTGGGTACAGGAAAAGTGTTTGCCACCCAAACCCTGCGGGCAGACATAAAAGGTGCCGGAAAAATCAGATACAAAGGAAACCCTCAGGTTTTTCAAAGCATTGAAGGTTTGGGTTCCGTTGTGAGGGAATGATGAATAGTTTCAACCCAATTTACGGCTTTCCCAATCTGTTAATTCGATACAATCTCTTCAAAATAGGTTACTTCCGGGGCATTCTCCGGCGCTGAATACAAAATCCGGTCGTTTTTATCCAGGCCTGAAAGAATAATTATTTCCGAGTCGTTTTCTACTCCGGCGGTTACCGGTTGTTTGTAAACTGCTCCTGATTTTTTCAGGTAAACAAAATTTTCTCCGTTTTCCGAAAACAGACATTCGCGCGGAATGGTCAGAACATTTTTCCTGTCATGCAAAATTATTCGGTTATTGGAGGTCATTGCCGGACGTAAACTGGCGTCGGAGTTAGTAATATCGATTAAAACATTGAACACTTTTGCATCCATCCCGGATACTTCCTGTCCAATATTTGCAATTCTGTAAACCCTTCCTGTATAAACTTTTCCGGGAATAGCATCTACGGTAACTTCCACGCTGTCGCCAGTTTTCAGTTTGGTAATCTGTATTTCTTCCACATACGTTTCCGAAATAAGCTCCGACATGTCGGGCAGGTTGGCAATGGTGGGCTGCCATTGGCTTACGTTGTCGCCAATTCTGATTTTTCTTCCCCTGCGTGTACGGGCATACATCACTGTGCCATCACCGGGCGAGGTAATGGTGGCCGCCTCAAGCGCCTGTCGTAAGAGTGAATCGCGGTGCAGGGAAAAGTTGTAACGGTCTTCGCGGCGTTTGGTATGCACCGCCAGGTTCAACCTGCGTAATTCGTAATCGCGGCGTTTTTTTTCTATCTGTCTGAGTGTTTTGTTATAGGCTACCTGCACTTTCCGCTGATAAGCCGGCGATTCATACTGAGCCTGTTCCAAATCGAGTTCTCTGTATTGCAGGTCGTACCCAAGTTCTTTCAGTTCCTCCCTGAAATTGGTCAGCTCGATGGCCGAATCAATTTTGGCATCGTTGAATTCAGCAAGCCTTCTTTCCAAATCGTCGTTGTTGTACTGGATTTGCTGGTTGATGTTGTCGATATCGAGCGTGGCTACCCAATCACCTTTGTTTACCAGTGCTCCTTCCTCAATCAGATCTTTTATTTCGAATTCGCGGATACGTAAATCGCGGTGCTTTAATTCGTCGGGAAATGAGATAAGTACTGCATTTTTCCCCTGAATTTCACCTTTCACCGAGATACTGGATTCAAAACCTGTTATTTTAACGGTATAAACTCCCGGACCTGTCAGTGTGGTTTGGCCCAGCAGAGCAACGGCCAATACAACTATTGCTGCTGCCGTTATCCACAATACCTTTTTATTTTTCAAATGTTTCATTTCTTAAAATTGATTTACCAACCTGTCGAAATCTTCCGACAAGGTAATTCTTTTTTCAAAATCGAAAAGAGTTAACTGCCTTATGGTGTAATAGTAATTCCAGTATGTCCGCAAGGCATTAATGTAGGCTCTTCGGGCCGTTTCCTGGTCGTTTCGCGCCAGGTTTAGTTTTGTTACATCCACCCTGCCAATGAGAAACCGCTGCTGTGTAACATCGTAGCCCATCTGTGCAATGGTGTCGGCTTTTGCGCGGCTTAAAACCTGGTCGGCCTGCAGGTTAAACTCCAATACGTTCATTTCCACATTCTGTTCAAAATCTATTTTTTCCTGGTTAGTACTGATACGCACCACCTCACGGTTCGATTCAGCCATAGCCAGTCTTCCTTTTCTGCGCCCCCAGTCAAGCACCGGAATATTCACTCCTATCTGCAATCGTTGCCGGTCGAGCGGGTCGCGGTAAACCATGCCCAGTTCCTCTGCATTTTGGTTAAGCCCGTAAAGCGCATACACATCGCCGCTGATGCCGGTTTGTGATTTTGCCTGCCTCACTTTCCGGTCTTCCTCAATCAGCCGTTGCTGTTGTAAAATAATTTCCGGATTGTTTTCGAATGCCGCAACTACTGCTTCATCGGTACTGATTTGCATGTCGGGAAGTTCAGTGGGAATGATGCATTCTATTCTAATGGATTTGTCATAGCCAAGGAATGAATTCAGCTGCGCCTGGGCACGTTCCAGTCCAATATTTGCACGGGTAAGTGCCAGTTGAGCGTTCATGAACCCAAGTTCGAGGTTCAGCAGTTCATCCTGAGTCACAGTACCTACCTGAAAACGACCTGTGCCAATTTTATACAATGTGTCGGCATTGGCCAGGTTGGTTGTAGCAATATTTACCTCTATCTGGGCATCAACCAGGTCGAAAAATAAACGTGTTGCTTTAATGGCCAGCCGTTCTTTGCTCTGAATAAAATCTTTTTTGGCCCGATCAAACTTGAGAGGCTCAATTTTAGCAGTCCATTTCAGATCGTTGTATCCGTTCACATTTTGAACATAGCCCACGCTGAAAGGTGTAGATGAATAAGATGAAATATGGTCGTCGCCCAGCTTTTCGGTTAAATTCAGTTCCGAGCGCGCAAAAATCCTGCCGCCGGTCAGTCCCACATTCTGATTTAATAGTAAAGCAATTTCGGAACTTAAATCTTCACGCGATTTGTATTCGTCGCGGTTTTCATCGTAGTTATACACTTTTTGCATCGATCGGTTGTAATCGAACGGGGTTGCTTCGAAACTTAAGGTGGGCAGCCTGTCGGCCCTGAAATATCTGAATTCCCAGTAACTGGACAGGTACATGTTTTGGTTTCTGAATGCATCCAGCGATTGTTTTGATGCAATTTCAATAACATCGTCGAGTGTAAGGAAACGCCTTTGCTGCGCCGTTGTAATTAAGCTGAAAGAGGATACAAAAAAGATGGTTAAAAATATAAATCTGAATTTCATTTTTATAAAAGTTGATTTAATAGCGAAGTGATTCTACCGGGTCCTGATCGGAAGCGCGCTTGGCGGGAATGTATCCGAAAGTAACCCCTATAATTACTGAAACTCCGAAGGATATGACAATGGAAAATGCCGAAATCACGGTAGTAATGTCGAAAACGACCATGATAACCCGTGACAGGATGACTCCCAGAATGATTCCCAGGATGCCCCCGGTTACACTTATCAGTGTCGATTCAGATAAAAACTGGGCAATAATATCTTTACGCGAAGCTCCGATAGCCTGACGCAGGCCAATTTCCCGGATACGCTCCATAACCGAGGCAAGCATGATGTTCATAATGCCAATTCCTCCCACAATGAGCGAAATTCCTGCAATAACTCCCAGCACAATGTTGAAAATATTTTTGGTGCGCTGCTGTTGTTTCAACAGGAGCTCGGGGATGGTTACCTCAAAATCGTACAGACTGTTGTGCCTGCGGTATAGCATCCGGTTAATTACTTCGGCAGTGGTGCTTAAATATTCGGTTTCTTCCACCTGAACAATGATTTTATCGAGTTGATTCAGGTTTTCTTTTGGGAAATTCCTTCCTGCGGCTGCCGCTTCCACCTCGTCGGCTCGCAGCAGCGAGCGGTTTCTAAACCGCATCATCATGGTTTTTGCCGGAATGAATATTTTATTGTCGGTACTGCTTATTCCCAGTTCGTCGGACGCCGAAGCGGTAAAGTCTCTTCGTTCTACCACGCCAATTACCTGAAGCCATATTTGTCCGCACTTGATGTATTTCCCTACCGCATCTTCGCGGTTGAAAAAAACGCTGTTTATATTGTCGCCGATGATGCACACCGGATAGCCGTTTTCGAGCTGGTTTTCAGTGAAATGGCTTCCGCTTTGCAGCGAAATATTAAACAGGTCGAAATAGTTGTTGTTGATGCCTTCCAGCACAACCGGTTTGCTTTTACCGTCGAGAATGGCAGAGTAATTAAAGGTGATGACCGGACAAACCTTGTTTACTCCCGGTATTACTTCCCTGATGGCATCTGCATCGAGCAGGGTTAGTCCCGGTGAAAACTTTTTCGAGCTGATTTGGGCATCCTCATCCGAACTTTGCTGTTCTTCGGTATCGATTACATTTTCGGTAGGAGAAATGATGATGTTGTTTACCCCAACCATTTTTATCTGCTCCAGAATTTCCTGCTCTGCCCCGTTTCCAATGGCAAGCATACTGATAACTGCCGCAACCCCAAATATTATCCCCAATGCGGTGAGGAATGATTTTACCCGGTTGGCAAAAATGGCCTCTACTCCGCTGGCTACATTGTATTTATACCGTTCAAAAATTCCTTTCATCCAGCTTTGTTTATCGGGTTATTAGAAGCCTCTTCCATATCATTGCCCTTTGCTGAGGGCTTATTTTTGTCTTGTTCAGCTGCTTCTTCCTCTTCTTTCAGCTTCCGTTCTTTTATTTCCTGGTAAATATCCATGCCCTCCAGGGCAAGGTCTTCTTCATTGTCGGGAATGTTTAATAACAGACGGTCGTTCTCTTCCAGTCCTTTTCTCACTAAAAAGTAGTTTTCGTTCTGATCTCCCAAATCAACAATTTGCTTCACAAACCCATTGTTTTTTTCGAGAAAAACATAATTGAGCGAATCGTTTTTGAAAACGGTTTCCGCAGGAATAAACAAGGTATCCTCCCAGGTTCCTGTGTGAATAATATTGCTTGTAGTCATTGCCGGTTTCAAATCATCCACTTCTCCAAACACCTGTATTTTTACCTCAAAAACTTTTGCATCGCTCCGGGGCATGGGCTGACCGATATTTGCCACTGAAACCACTTCTCCTTCCAGTTCCCGGTCGGGTAAGGCATCGATGCCCAGAATTACTTTCTGCCCCACTTTCACTTTTGAAATGTCGATTTCGTTTACCCAGGTTAGCGATTGCATGGTAGAGAGGTCGGGGAGGGTTGCAATAACCGGGCTCCAGGCGCTTACATTGGAACCTACCTGTATTTTTTCGCGCGTTCTGTCGCGGCCATAAACCAGCATGCCTTGTTTGGGTGCATGAATTCGGAGCGACTGGAGCACTTCGTGCAGCAAATTGACCCTTTCCTGTCGCCGGCGCAACTCTATGGCACTACGTTCAACCCTCGAAATGGCCTGCCTTTCTCTCAGGTCATATCCTTTAATTTCCTGTTCGAGTTTTCGTTTGGCTTTATCCACGTCCATTTCAGCTTTCCTGATAACTGCCGGCGACTCATAAACCGATTCATCGAGAATAATCTGCATCTCTTCCACCTCCTCCCTGGCGTTTATGATCTGATCGCGGTAATTGCTCAGGGTGAGGTTTGAATCCATTTTGGCATCTTCAAAGCTGTTCAATGCCTGTTCCAGGTCTTCCTGTGCAGCAACAAGTACTTCTTCTACGGATTTATGGTCGAGTGAAGCTACATAGTCGCCCGAGTCCACCACGGTGCCCTCTTCTATTAAGTCGGTAATTTTTATTTCATAGATTCGAACACTGCGATCGCGTAAAACTTCCGGTACCACTATGTTTTCAGAGCTTTGAGCCTCCAGTTGCCCGGTTGAGTAAACCAGAATTTCAAAAGAACCACGCTGCACGGTGGTGGTGATGTATGACTTTTCGCTGCTCGATCCGGCAAAAATCATATATGCCCCTGCAGAAAGAAAGATGAGGACAACGGATGTGATAATTATTTTTTTTCTCATGGCTTATATATAAAATACTTTCGATACAATTAAAAAAAACAGAGCCGCATCTAAATTCAAGGTGCGGCCTGGTTTAGATTTCCGGTTGCTGCTCAACCGGAAAATAATTTTGACCACTTTAAAGGGAATTGGTTTAACGCACCGCAGATTTTATTTTTCAGAAAAACTAAAATCTTTCAGGTCGATTAACAGTTCGCGTTTATTGGCATCATATTTTGAGAATCCCCGGTCGAAAAAGGTGTGTGGAATTTTCACTCTTGCTTTTTTCATGGCCACTATTTGTGATCCGGTGATGTCTTCAATGGCTGCTTTAATTAGTGGATCCTGTATGTTTCCCAGCGGAATTCCCGAAAAGAGGTTGTCTTCAGCCGGAATGTCGGGAACAAACCCGTCTTTGAAATCGGTAATTCCCTGCGAATTTGCATACCTCAGCACGATGGGTTGAATTCCCCAGTTTTCAAAACCGGCGTAGTCGCTTTCATCATCGTAATAAAATTCCGGTTTCAGTGTAATGGAACCTGTGTATTTTCCGTATGTGGTTTCTCCAACCGTAACAACATCCATGTATGGTTTAAGTCCGGTAATGGTAAGCTCCGAGGCCGAAGCAGTACCACTTCCGGTAAGAATGTACAGTTTATTCAATCCCATTTGTACGTTGGTAGTGTCAATAAAATCTACCTCAATCTGATCGATTCGTCTGTTTGATCTCCAGTAATTCTGGTATTTATCGTTCCACTGGTAGGTTACCAGGGTGCTTTTTGAGTTGACTACACTAACCGGAGCAACTGAGCTACAGAGGTATCGGGCCGCATTTACGCCACCGCCAGGGTTGTACCTGAAATCGAGAATCAAATCGGTAATTCCTTCATTCTGAAAAAATTGAAAAGCCGTGTCGAGGCTGGAGTTGAAATTGGAAATAAACTGTGCGTAAAACAGATATCCGATGCGGGTACCTTCGTGTTCTATGATTTCGGTTATCAGAACCGGGTCTAAGGTCAGCTCTTCGGCAGTCATTTTAACCGAATTGGGATCAACCGAAATGCCGCCTTCGCCTAAAATGCCGAGTGATATGGTCAGGTTTGAAGCATAGAGCAGGTCTCTGTAATTATTGTCGGTTATGTCACTGCCATTCATTTTAACAATAATGTCACCTCTTTTCAATTCGGCTTCGGCAGCAGGTGTTTCGGGATATACAAACTCAACCAGTGCATATATATTTCCGGTATTCGAGAAGCGACCGAATGCCAGCGAATAACCGAATGAAGTTTCCACTCCTTCGAAACTGCTCTCCAGGGCTTTTATATCGTCGGTTATGAAAGACCATTTGTCTTCCTCGTAGAGAAGTTTGTTAAAATAGTCTTCTGAGTCCATCTCATATTTGATATCGATGTTGGGCAGGTACTTGTACCACAGGTAAATGTCGGTCATGGCAGTTTTAATGAAGCCGTTAATTTCCTGGGTCAGTTTGGGTGCTTCTTCTTTTGGCTTTTCGGGTTCCGGCTCGGGTTTTGGGTCTGGCAATGGATTTTCACTGCAGGCCATTGCAAACGCCAGCAGTAGCAGTAAAAATATGTTTTTTATTATTTTCATCATTTTCTTTTTACTCAAATTATTTTACGCTGCAAAATTAATTATTTTCCTGGTTGGTTGTATTATTTTCTTTCTCTTTTGGATATTCAATCCGCACATGGTAAATGTTCATCAGTTTTTTCAGTAGGGTTTCTTTTATTATTTTAATGTCTCTGAAAGTGAGTTCCGATTGGTCCAGTTGTTTGTCCCTGATTTTTTGCTCCACCATTTTATTGATGAGTTCACGCAGGTTTTCCATTGTTTTTTCTTTCAAACTTCGCGATGCAGCCTCTATGCCATCTACAATCATTACTACGGCTGCCTCCTTTGTTCGCGGCAGTGGACCGGGATAGATGAATGAATTCTCACTCACTTTCTCCTCCGGATTTTCTTCCTGGTGTTTTAAATAGAAATACTGAGCTTTGGTGGTGCCATGGTGTGTGGCAATAAATTCCATAATGGCTTCGGGCAACTTATGCCTTTTGGCCATTTTTACTCCGTTCTTTACATGGTCTATAATAATTTCAGCACTTTTTAAATAATTCATTTTGTCGTGAGGGTTGATTCCTATTGCCTGGTTTTCAATGAAAAATTCAGGCTTGGCAATTTTCCCAATATCGTGATATAAAGCGCCGGCTCTAATCAAAAATGGATTTCCCCCGATTTTTAAAATGATCTCTTCGCCCAGGTTGGCAATCTGCATCGAGTGCTGAAAGGTTCCCGGCGCCTCTTCTGCCAGCTTTCGCAACAACGGTTGATTGGTATCCGAAAGTTCAATGAGGGTAACATCGGAAACAAAGCCAAATATTTTCTCGAAAACAAACACCAGAGGATACACCAGCAAAATGAGCACACTGCTAAGAGCAAACCACTGCAAGGTTTTGTAGTTGATGGTTAAAATGGTTCCTTCGTAGATGAGTTCAAGCGCTGCAAAAACGAGGGAATAGGTAAGCAAAACCCAGATGGCTGCCATAATCAGGTGTCCGCGACGGTGCATTTTATTCAGGCTGAACACAGCTACTACTCCGGCGGTGATTTGCAGCAAAACAAATTCATAATTGTTGGGCGCATAAAAACCTGTAATCAGCGCAGCCAGAAGCAAGGTGAAAATTGCTGTTCGCGAATCAAAAAATGTGCGCACCACAATGGGGAAAATGGCAAACGGAACCAGGTAAATGTGCAGGTTGGGAAACGAATTAATAAACAAGGTAATAAAAATAATACTAACTAAAAACAAAAGCAAAAACGATAATTTGCTGAACTGGTGTAAAATGTCGAGCCGGTAAATATATAGAAAGGTAAACAGCAAAACCATAAATACCAGCACAATTGTTCCTTTTCCAACAGAAACCATATAGCGGTTAATTCCTTCACCCCGGTTCGATTCGTAGCTGGTTTTCAGCGATTCCAGAATTTGGTACTTGCTGTCGTCAACAATTTCTCCTTCCAGAATAATGCGTTCACCAGCCTGCAGCATTCCGCGGGTAGCCGAAATGTTTTTTGTAATTTCTTCCCGTTCTTTTTGTGTGGTTTGACTATCGTACGACAGATTGGAAACAATATATTTTTCGGGTTGAAGCTGTTGCAGTTTTTCTGCACTGGCAGGATGTTTTTCTGCCAGCAGGTTCAATGCCTGGTTAAATTCGTTATAAGCAGTTTTTTCAGAATAAATGTTCTCTGTTCTTATTCTTGAAGCCAGATTTCCGGTTTTTCTTCTCAGCTCTTCTTTTCCTGTAAGCTCGGGGTAGGTTTCTGGTGAGCGGGGCAGAATTCCGTTTTGATAGATTTTTCGCAATACGTCACCGGCTTCGGCAATAACCTCAGGTGTTTGCTTTTCTGTTGAATCGCTCAGGTTTTGCCAGTCGGTGGTCAAACGGATTATGATTTCGCGGGTGAGTGCTGTATCCATTTCAAAATAAAGTAGTATGCCCTCCAGTAATCCGTCTTTCTCATTCTGTATTTCTTCGGAAGATTTTAAAATAGCAAAATCGAAAGGCGCTACCAGGTTTTCGTGTCTCCACGGAAATCCTTTCTGAAATTCGTATTTGAACCGTGGTTCGCCGGGAAGCACAAGGTACAAAAGCACTGCGGTTACCAAAAATATAAATGCCCAGTAAAAAGTACGGGTGTATTTTTTCAGATTTTTAAAAAATGTATCCATTTTCATTCTTTTTAACTTACCGGCCTTTGTTTTGAACTATACATTGAGCCTGCAAAAATTACAAATAAAAATCCATCCTGTTCAACGCGCTCCGTTTTTTTTATAGATTTGTGTTTAATCATGCGAAACGAGCGCAATTTAAATTTTCTGAATAAAATTAAGAAATTATTTGAATGAACTACGGTATTTCCGGCTTGAGCTTAATTCCGGTGAGAAAGGAACCTTCGGAAAAAAGCGAAATGGTAACACAGGTGCTTTTTGGCGAGCATTTCGAGATTTTGGAGGAGATGGTGGGATGGAGTCATGTAAAACTGACCTGGGACGGCTACGAAGGCTGGGTGGACAGTAAAATGATTACCCCGCTGAATGCCCGTGTGTATGCGATTCTGGAGAAAAAACCATTCGCCATAACCGGTGATATTATCAACCTGATTCCGGTAAACGAGGAACAGAACCTGATGCTGGTGGCCGGCAGCACACTTCCTGTGTGGCGTCCATATCTGAGGCAGTTTTCCATCGACAGGGATAAATTTAAAGCTGGTGGCGAAGTTTTTTACGGTATCCGGAAAAATCCCAGGAACTTAGTTATTAAGCAGGCTTTAAAATATTTTAACGCACCCTATTTGTGGGGAGGCCGGTCGCCTTTTGGCATCGACTGCAGCGGGTTAACCCAAATTATTTACAAAATGATTGGGATACACCTGCCACGCGACGCCAGCCAACAGGTGAAACTTGGAACTGCCCTGAGCTTTGTGGACGAGGCAGAACCCGGAGACCTTGCTTTTTTCGACGATGAGGAAGGAAATATTGTTCATGTGGGAATCATCTGGAAACGAAACAAAATCATCCATGCATCAGGGAAAGTACGTATCGACAATGTGGATCAGTTTGGAATTTTCAATGTAGATTTGAAACGTTATACCCACAAAATGCGTGTAATGAAGAAAATAATCGAATGTAATGAAACAGATTGAATTACTCATCTATATTATCATTCTTGTTTTTGTGGTGTTTTTAATTGTGAAATACTGGAAAACAGGGCGTAAAAGCTGAAGGATTTGAAGGATTTGAAGGATTTGAAGGTTCGAAGAGTTTGAAGGTTCGAAGAGTTTGAAGGTTCGAAGAGTTCGAAGGTTTTTTAGAGTTTGGAATTTGGAGGGTTGAACATTATTTTTTGTAATTTTTTATGTACTGCTACAAATATCCACGGCCGGCGTTAACGACAGATGCTTTGATTTATGTAAAAGAAAACGGCATTTTTTTGGTTTTACTCATTCAGCGGGGAATTGAACCATTTAAAGGGAAATGGGCTTTGCCAGGCGGGTTTGTTAATATGGACGAGCTGCTGGAAACGGCCTGTAAACGTGAGTTGCTGGAAGAAACCGGGTTGATATTGGAAAAAATGGATCAGTTCAGAACGTTCGACGCCATTAACCGCGATCCCCGCCACCGTACCATTTCAGTTGTTTTTTCAGCTGAACTCTCCGAAAAGAAAGAGGTCAAGGGTGGCGATGATGCCGATAAGGCCGGCTGGTTTCCGGTAAACGAACTTCCCGACATGGCTTTCGATCATCGCGGGATTCTGGACGCATTTTTTCAGGAAATCAGTTAACCAAAAAGTATCAAAAAAAAAGCAACTCATTTTGAGCTGCTTTTTGCGGTGCGGACGGGACTCGAACCCGCGACCCTCGGCGTGACAGGCCGATATTCTAACCAAACTGAACTACCGCACCATTTATATTTTTTCTTTTAGAACTCCCTGTTTCCGGTTGATACCGTTTGAAAAGGTGCTGCAAATATATACTTTCTTTTTTTTCCTGCAATACAAAAAAACATATTTTTTGTTTGGTTCTTAAGGTGCTGAAATTCAGTGTTTCGGTTTGCCCTATTTTTTAACTTTCACCAGTTTCTTGGCAGAAAGTATGCTTTCTCCATCCCAGCGGTAGGCTAATAATGCGTTACTGTTGGCAATGCAGGTGTCGAGACAGCAAATGTTTGGTTTAATAATATGGGGTCCGTTTTTCCGGCAGTAATGTCCGAAAAACACGATAGGGGCATCGTGAGGGTAGGGAATACTGTCAGTAAGGATTTCAGGAGGAACGGTATAGGAGGGCAGCCTGAATTTACTTTCAAAAGAAAGTTCTTCGAATGTTTTTCCGGCAGGTTGTTCCCACCAGCGCATTCTAAATGTGCGGGGTGAAACTCCTTTGTTGGAAATGATTTTCAAATCGCCGGGCATTTTAAAATTTACTCCTTTGGTAAGCAGCCAAACATACCTGGCAAGTTCAGAGCCGTGGTTTTTATGAATATTTCTGAAAACCCCTTTTTTTATTTTTCCCTTGGGAAGATTGTTTTTCAGGTATTCAACAGCATCGTCAGACCAGCAGGCATGGACAACCCGAATGTCTCCAAGTTCAAGAAACAGAGGCAGGGTGCGAAGCCACTTCAAATGGTCCTGCCACTCGTCGGGGTGGTTGGCAAATTCGTTTATGGTTTTTACCGCCGACAACAGATTTTTTACAGGAGGTTTTACCAGCGGCGCTCCTTTTTTGTCTTCCAGATGGGCAATAATGGTATTTATTTCGTGATTTCCGAGAATGGCCAGGGCATTTCCGTTTTCCACCATTGTTCTTATGGTGCGTATGGTCTTTCTGATTTGCGGACCGCGGTTAATAAAATCGCCTACAAATACTGCTTTGCGTCCGGGATTTGCGTATCCGTTGGTTGTTTTAACGTACCCCAGTTGCAGAAGAAGTTTTTTCAGCAGGGGGGCATGTCCGTGTACATCTCCAATAATATCGTACATAAGCAAAAAGTTGCTCTAAAATAAAAAATAGCTGCCAGAAACGACAGCTATTTTCAAAATTATTTTTTTATCTGCTACCAAAAGTAGGCGTAGAATACAAGAATAATGGTGATGATAATAACAGAGTTAATTATATCCCAATAATTATACGAAGATTTTACCTCTGCAATTTGTGCTTTGGATGCTGTTCCAAGCGTTAATCCTGAAATGGCCAGCGGATCTTTGGGCTTGGTAAAGTAACTTATAATTACCATGGAAATAATAACCAGGAAGAAGAGGTAAATTTCGTAGTGGAGCCAGTTGTGCACCATGAATATTTTGTAAACCAGCGAAGTTTCCTCAATGCCACCGGCAAAAATATTGAGTCCCAGGCGGGTCATTCCCAGTACAAATCCAATGAGCAAGCCCCATAGCCCAGCGGCAGGTGTGGTTCTTTTCGAAACTACACCCAGCAGGAAAACTGCTGCAATTCCTGGCGCCAGTAACGATTGCACATCCTGCAGGTATTCATACAATACTTTTCCAAGGCCCTTCATAACCGGAATCCAGGCAATGCCAAGTAAAACAATAACAACCGTTGCAATGCGCCCAACAATTACATAATGCCTTTCTTTTTCGTTTGGCCGGTATTTCTGGTAAAAATCAATGGTGAACAGCATGGCCGAGGAATTGAACAATGATGCAAGCGAACTCATCAGCGCAGCCAGAATACCTCCGATTACAATTCCTGTGAATCCCATGGGCAGTAATTCTTTAACCATAGTTGAAAATGCGGCATCGTTTGTTTCGAGCGAAAGGAGCCCTTTTTGCTGAAGTGCGTAGGCAATCATTCCCGGAATCAGGAAAATGAAAACCGGTGTCAGTTTCAGGTAGGCGCCGAAAATGGTTCCGCGGCGCGATTGTTTCATGTCGCGGCCCGAAAGTACGCGCTGAACAATAAACTGGTCGGTACACCAGTACCAAAAACCAATGATGGCCGACCCAAGTATTACGCCAGTCCACGGGAAATCAGGGTCCTTGGGCGAGCGTATCAGACTGGTCATTGAGTCGCCATGAACCGTAACATTGGCGCTGCAAATTTCCATCATTTCATTCCAGCCACCAACCTTTATAAGGCCTAAAACCAGCACGGCAATTGAGCCGATGAGCAAAATGGGTGTTTGAAGCACCGAGGTGTAAAGCACGGCTTTCATTCCTCCAAAAGTGGTGTAAATGCCCGTAAGTACAACAAGTCCTACGGCACTAATCCAGAAGAAGTCGATTTCGTAACCCCAGAATGTAATGGAATCAATATCGAAAACATCTTTAAAAACCACTCCGCCGGCATAAACGGTAACGGCCACTTTGGTTAGTACATAACTTACCAGTGAAATTATGGAGAGGAACGAACGCGCCTGTGGATTGTACCTTCGTTCTAAAAATTCAGGCATGGTAAAAACTTTACTCCTTGCGTAAAAGGGAACAAACAGCCAGCCCAGCATCAGTATCATCCAGCCATGCATTTCCCAGTGAGCCATGGCCATTCCGCTTTCTGCACCGGCGCCCGCAAGGCCCACCAAGTGTTCCGAGCCAATGTTTGAGGCAAAAATGGAGGCTCCAATAGCAATCCAGGTAGCATCGCGACCTGCAAGAAAATAGTCGGTCGCATCTTTGTCTTTCTTTTTCAGGGCATAAAAAACTACACCAATCAGCCCAATCACAAATAATCCCAGCACAATCCAGTCAAGTGTTGCCATCGTTTTTTCTTTTTAGTTTAAAATCTGTTTCGTTGAAAGTAAAATCAGTATTTAATTATTCGTTCCAATTCTTTTTCTGCCTTGTTGAGTTTCACGCGGTAATAATAAGCACCTTTTTTCGATTCGGTTGAATTTTTATGATCGAGTTTTTCAAGCACATTCAGCGAAAGCATTTTTTTTCGGAAGTTGCCGGGGTCAAAAGCACGCTGATAAATGGCTTCGTATAATTTTCGTAATTGCAACAGCGTAAACTTTTGAGGCAGCAGTTCGCTTCCCACCAGGCTCGATCCCGCTTTTTGCTGGAGTTTTTTCAGGGCCAGGGTAATCATTTGGGCATGGTCGAATATCAGCGGGGGAAGATCATTCACTGAATACCATTTGGCCCCGGATTCCTCAATTTTATTTTTCCGGTACCTGTCCATCTGTATCAGGGCGAAATAGGTAATGCTAATAACCCGTGTGAAAGGTTCACGCTCCGGTTCGGCAAAGGTGTTTACCTGCTCCAGAAAAATATTATCGAGCCCGGTAGTGGCCCGCAAAACACGGCAGGCTGCATCTTCCGATGATTCGTTTTCCTGAACGAATCCACCCATCAGCGACCATTCCCCCTTAACGGGTTCAAATGCCCGCGGGTAGAGCAACAGTTTCAGTTCGTCGTTTTCGTATCCGAAAATAACACAGTCAACGGCCACCAAAAACCGGGGATGCTGTTTGTAAAAATTCATTTTTCTGAAATTAGACTGTAAATCTAAAAAAGTGTTTTTTACTGTTTTCGATTTTTCCACGTTTTTTTAGAAAATATGTTATAAAACAGTTTGGGGATGACATTACATGTTTGTTTTTTTTTGTGAGTTTCGATACTTCTTCCACCACTTTCTCCATTTGTGGATCGCGGCCTTTTATCAGGATATTTGGATCGTCCCAAACTGCAATGTCGGGAGAAACACCTTCTCCTTCCCAAAACCAGTGGCCGGCATTGTCGTACAACCTTGCGCCGGGAACAGTAATGGAACCCCCATCGATTAGCTGGTGGCCGGTTGCCGGACCAACCAAAATACCACGTGTCCGCTCACCCACAATGGGGCCTGCATCCAGCACCTTAAATGCCCAGGGCACCCGTCGCCGCCCGAACCGGCCCGGCCGTTAATGAGCATTTCCACCGGTCCGGTATTGGTTTTTATGGGGTTGGTGTGATCTTTTCCGTGGCGCCAGTGAAGATCTTTGATGAGATTCCTTTACATTTGAGGAAACAAATTCAGAAAAAATGAAAGACATCAAACGTTACTACTCCTTGCCTGCCGAACCGAATGATATATACAATGCGCTGACTAACAAAAAAATGCTCGAAATTTGGACGGGTGAGGATGCTGTTATGGAACCGGTTGCCGGCACCGAATTCTCATTGTGGGGAGGGAGCATTACCGGTTTGAATATGGAGTTTGAAGAAAACCGGAAAATGGTGCAGCAGTGGTTTTTTGGCGAAGAGAATGAACCTTCCATTGTAACCATCATTTTGCATAAAGATAAAAAAGGAACCAGTGTGGAACTGCGCCACACCAACATTCCCGATGAAGCTTTCGAAAACATTTCCGATGGATGGGACATAGATTTTTTTGACGCGTTGCGGGAATTGTTTATTTGATTTTGAACAGATATACTTTTGAAATATTGAATTTATGCTTAATTTAGTGAACGTAAATTCTTTATTGCAAAAAGTATTTAAAAAAAATGAAACGTCAGTTGAACCTTTTGCTGTTAATTCTATTCCTCCCGGTTGCAACTTTTTCTGCACGAATTATTTCACAGTTTGAAATTGCACGGTGGTACCTCGATGCGGATCTGGTTATTGTTTGTTCTGCTCAAAAAACCGATACCATTATTGTCAGCCGGTTTGATTCACTTAAGGCTGATGGTTTTCGAATTCAGTATGACAGAGTAATAGAAAAGTATCATATTGTAATTGATTCAATTCTAAAATCTTCAACAGATGCAGAACTTCCTGATACGGTTTTTTCGCAGGAATTCACTATTAATTCAAGGGAAATCAAAATCGTTGAACGCATATTTGAAGGAATGGATGAAAACGGGGACTCGGTTTTTTCTTATCTAACTGAAATAAAAGTGGCCCCAGGTTACGATGACAGTTATCTCAGGTTGCAGGATGAGAAATATACAGTCATTTTATCGAAAAAAGATTCCGTTTATGTAATTGATTACTCCACAAAACTGGAAACCTGGATTACGAAGTTACTTGCTGAAGTTGAAGAAATGGGAGAATCATATTTTTACATCTTTTCAGCTGAAAATTTACCTTATTTCCCTTTCCCCACAGAAAATGCCCAATGGAATGTTTACCTCGAAAACAGCATCTCTGAGGCTCCGGTAGATACGGTTTTACTTCGCTATTTATTGTGTGGCGATATAACGGTAAATCAGTTAAACTATAAAAAACTTTGCCTGGAAAAGGGTAGTTTGGCAAATCCGGTAAGAGAACTGGCCGGTTTAATCAGGGAACAGGATAAAAGGATTTATTACAAAGGAATAGATTTTTTAGGCTTTCCGCATGAGGAAGAATATTTATTGTATGATTTTGATGTACAGGAAGGCGACACGGTGTGGCATACAAATTCAGGATATGATTATACCGTGATTGAAACCATTGATTCTGTTAAAATTGACGGGCAACTCAGAAGACGTTACAAAGTGGATACCGGGCGAAATTATTATTTTCAGGACGAAGAATATTGGGTAGAGGGAATTGGGAGCGTGAAAAATGGTTTATTGGGGCATATTACTGATATTCCAACGTGTTGCTACCATTTTTGGGAATTTGTTTGTTACAGCGAAAATGGTGAGACAAAATATTTAAATCCTTCATTTGATGACTGTTATCCTTCGTTTCTTTTTAGCTCGACGGAAGGCGGGTTAAAATTGCCGGAAATTTCAATATATCCCAATCCTGTTGCAGGGCAGGTAATCATTGGAGATGTACCTCAGGGTGACGATTTTCACATAACCCTCCTAAATTCCACGGGTCGGTTTATTCTTAAAAAACAGTTACAGCCAGGTAGAAATGTTATTCAGTTCCCTGCATTAGACGGACTGGCAGTTGTTGTTATTACTGACTCAAGTGGCAAAGTGGTTAAAGTGGAAAAGATGGTTTCAAATAAATTTTTGCATTGAAACAGAAACAGATGGAAAAATTCAGGCGCGATTTCGAGCCTCCTCTGGCCATTGAAAAATGGGGCTGGCGTTTTCATCATATCGGCATTCCAACTTCGGAAAAAAGTCCGAATGAAAAATACCTGCCTCACCTGAAGTTTTATACTTCCGGATTTGCAAAAAGCCCATTTGGTATTGAATGGATGCGGTTTGATGAAGACTGTCCTCTGCATGAACTGGTAAAAACTGTTCCGCACCTTGCGTTTGAAGTGAATGATTTAGACAAAGAATTGGAAGAACATCGATTCAATATTCTTACTCAACCCATTGCTCCGAGTGGTGGCGTGCGGGTTGTGATGATTGAACACAACGGGGCACCGGTTGAATTAATCGAATTTTCAAAACAAAAAGGTTGATTTACTTACCTGACTGTTTTAAGAGCGGAAGTTTCCCGGAAATATATAAGTGCATCGTACCGAAAAGCCGGGAGGGTGGGGACATAATTCCCTGATTCCCATTGCGGGTTGTATGTAACGCCAATGGCGCGGTGCCCTAAATAATTGCCTGCCAGTAACTGTTCTTTTCTGTCATTTTTATTAAAAAGAATAAAAAACCGCTCCTGCGGAACCTGTCCAAGATAATAATCCAGACTGCCTTTTTGCGCTTTTGGCACTTTCATGATTCGCATACGGGCACCCCATTCTGTTCCGGCATTCACTTTCCCGCGGTAAGTTCCGAACCCTGCAATAAAAACATTTTCTTCACCTAAGTTCGTTCTGCTCAGTTCACCAATGTTATACTGGTTGATTGTTCGCATGGAAGTAGCCCTGGAGTCACCCACATGCGTGTTGTGTGCCCAGATAATTCCTTTGGCGTTTTGGCCGTAAAAATCAAGCAATCGGGTTATGGTCAACCACATGTGATCTACGCGGCTGTTCCACGAAAGTATGTTGTTTTGAACGGCAAGCCGGTAAAAACTTTCGGCATTCTGAACAACTAAAGCATTTTGTTTGGCTCTGAAATAGGACTTCATTTCAGATGAATCAATTGATTCACCGTGGTTGCGTAGAATTTCAACTATCTGCTTTAACTCTTCTTCACATGAGGTTTTTCCTTCGATAACCTCCCTGGCATACTGCCATTCATCTGTTCTGTATCCGGCAAAACAGTTGAGTTTGGTTATAAGGTCATTGTGTTTATCATTCATATTATTTTCCGACCAGGCCAGCAAATCGTCCATAGCCTGCCATTGTCCGTAAACATCGAAACCATAAAAACCTACTTTTTTCTCAGGAGGCAGCTTTTTATTGTATTCCTTCATCCATTCAGCCAGTTCCAGAATATTGGTATTGGCCCACATCCATTCGGGCCAACGGTTGAACGACTGCAATACTTCTTTGGCCGAAGATTTTGCATTTTCCAGGCCTTTTACATATTTGTTCAGCCGGTAAATGGAGGCCCAGTCACCTTCTACCGCAATGAAGTTGAAATTTTTTTCAGTGATCAGTCGCTTAGAAATTTCAGCCCTCCAGTGGTAATACTCATGCGTTCCGTGAGACGCCTCACCTAAAAGAACAAGTTGTTTCTGTCCGCATTCATTAATAAAAAGGTTTAAGTCTGAAGCATCGGTAAATGGGATTGCTTTCGATGAAAAATAAGAAACCAGATCGGAATTATCCTGTTCTTGTTGAAAAGGGAATGAACGGTTAAAAAGGAGAAACAACATTACCAACAAAACTTTTATTACCATAGCTGAAACTTAAATTTGAATAAAGATACAAAAGCCCTGAAAACTGGCATAATTTATGTATTTTTGCACCGGTTCTTTGGCAAAATTTTGCCTTTTTTTACCGGGGCTGATTGGTTTTGACAGCGGGTAGAAGAGGCAGGTAAGCATGCAGGGTTTTGGTTGTTGACCCTTAAAAAATAATGATCAAAACCATAATTGGCGAAAATAATTACGCTCTTGCTGCGTAACCGAATCAAGTAAGTTACAGCTTAATCCCGACACAAGGTGTCGGGACAAGACATCGCCCGGGTGCTGTTGCCACGAAGCGGCCCGAACCGGCGGTGCAAGTAAATCGAGGCTAGTTGAAGTTTTGCTCTGCAACTTCGGCGAAATTAAAGGAGCTAAGGTACCGGTCGGTGGCCCTGATCCAGCCGGTACACGAAAATTAAGTCGGGGCTAAGCATGTAGAAAGCTTGTGGCTTCCTCGTTTGGACGCGGGTTCGACTCCCGCCAGCTCCACCAGTAAATATTCCATATAATTGAAAACGAGCATCTTATCAGTGTTCGTTTTGTTTTTAGAAAATATTTGGTCGGCTGTTGAAAAACAGGAATCTCTGAAAAAAGTTTCGCTGGATGAAAGCCTTCAGTTAAAGGCTTTGCGCATTGTATGAAATGACATCAGGAAATTTTTAATTGGATGCAGTTTTTTCTTCACAAAGGTCTTTTTCAATATCGGAAAAGTGCATTTACCTTTGATGTTGTATCGGGTAAATGTTCTTTGTCTTCAAGAAAAACTTTCCCACCCTGCTCAAATACTTTCATAGCCGCATGGTTCAAAAGCGGAATGCCCGTTCCATTTGGTTTATTTTCTGCTGAAATGACACCAGTGTCAGGGTTGAATTGGCCTAAAAAGTCGCCATTCCTTTCAACAAAAAGTGTATCTACCTTTCCCTGTCTGGCTGCGGTTAAAATTTCACTGAGGTCGGCAGAAGTTTTTCCCGATTTACTTAGCTCATGGTACTGTGCCTTTTTGTCCTGACGCTTCCGGCTGAAATGCGATTTAAGCAAATGCCAGGCTCTTTCGTGCAATTCAATGGAGTCCATGTCGGCCGGATTGCCGGAAATGTGCTGAGGATAAAGATTTTTAAAAGAATTGGCCTCTTTGTAAATCGGAAAATGATAATCGAGACAGGCCACAACAAGAGGAGTTGTCTGATCGTCGTGCAGCAGTTTCATTAAACCTTTGTCGATTGCACGGAAATACTGCAATAACTCTGTTTTGGCCTTTTCATCGCTTTTGGCATGTCCGTGAAATGAACCGGCTCCCTGATTTCCCTGCTGGGTTCTGAACTGAAGGCTTTTTTGTTCAAAATCATACCCCACCACATCTTCCAAACGCGACGGAGTTAAATCATCCACCTCAATTTCTGTGATGCTGTAACGGGTACCTTCATAAAAACTTATTGCATCTGCTTTTAGCGTGAGCAGATAAAAACGCCCGTCGCCGTTAAAAAGCGGCATCAGTGGTTTCAGATAAAATTCGTTGGAAACAGAATGAAATTCCTTAAAACTGACAGGTACATTATACTTTTTAAACACTTTTTCAGAGCAGAAAACGGCCAGCCCGTCTGATTGGTGTCTCCAGAATTCGCCATCGTTTATCAGGTTTATCAATGGTTCGGTTATGGTTGCAATTTTGTTTTTGTGCATATTTTGTTTTTCCAGCTTCTGCTTTACCAGTTTCAGCTGATGCTTCAGCTTTTTTGCATCCACACCGTTTAGCGTTTCCTTTCCGGCGCGATGGGTGGGAATAAATACTGAAACTGAAGGTGTGTTTTCGATTTTGGCTAATTCTAAAATTTCTTGTCTGGTAATCATCGTTTTGTAATTTTAGTTAAAAATCAGCGTATCATATTACTTGTTTTAACGGGTAAGAAATTTATTTGTTCTCTGTTTTGTTACGGAAAAAGGGAGGTTTTAGGTTTTTTAAGAAATTAGGGAGCAGTTGCTCGTTTTTCCGACTGCGTTTGATGGTTCTTTCCTTTACTGTTACTTTTAAAAATGTTATACTTGCATTAAAATTTAAATCTTGACAGAATGAAAAGAAAACCATTATTAATTGCTTTACTTATAGGTTTACTTGGTTGTGCGACTTCCAATAATATAAATTTGGTTGGTACCTGGGAATTGGTTGAATTCAGACTGATAGGAACCGGTGGAGATCCTGTCAGTAATGAAAAAACACTAAGAGATGCCGGAGCAGTTTGGGATATCGAATTATCTAAGAATGGTAAGTTTAAGCAAGATTTTAACATGCGACGTTCCGATATGGTGATGGAGATTGAAAAAGGGAGTTGGACTGCTACAGATGATTCTTTACTTGTGGAACTCGATTTTGATACAATCACTTCTGTATTGCCATATTCGTACAAAATTGAAAACGATTTGCTAATTCTTACTTTAACAAACGAATTTACGGAAGCCAGCGTAATTACCAAATTCAGGAAAAAGAAGAAGTGAAAATTTTAATGTATAACAGAAAAAATAATCGAAATGAAACTTAAATTATTCCTTTTACTGTTTTTTTGCAGCAATTTGCTGGTACATGCACAAATTGACAATGGTGTTTTCAGGATGAACGAATTGCGCAACCCCAAAAAGAGGCAAGTTGTTCAAATACCCGATGTTAACGGATTTCAAACCCTGAAGTGCGATTTTCACACGCACACTGTTTTCTCCGACGGGCACGTATGGCCTAATGTACGGGTTCAGGAGGCCTGGCAGGAAGGACTGGATGTGCTGGCCATTACCGACCATATTGAATACACTCCCCATTCGGAAGATGTTAAAGTAGGACATAACCGCGCCTGGGAACTGGCTCAAAATGCCGCTGCCGAGAATAACCTGGTTTTTATAAAAGGTACTGAAATTACCAGGAACACCCCTCCCGGTCACTTCAATGCCATTTTCATCGGCGATGCATCGGATTACATTGAAGACCGTGCCGGGGAAAAGGATAAGGAAGCTGTGATGAAGGCTGTGGAGCAGGATGCCTTTATTTTTTGGAACCATCCGGGCTGGCAGGTTAACAACATAGAAGGGTCTTACGAATGGCTCGGTTTTATCGACGAACTGAAAAAGGAAGGAAATCTGCACGGCATTGAAGTTATCAATGGTTTTGGAATGCATTTGAAAGCGCTCGACTGGGCCGTTGATCACGATTTAACCGTATTGGGAACAAGTGATATTCATAATCTGGTGAAACACGATTACGATCTGGGAGAATTTGTTCACCGTTCAATGACCCTGGTTTTTGCTGAAGAACGCACGCCCGAATCGGTTAGGGAAGCCCTGGAAGCCGGTCGTACCGTTGCCTGGGCCAGTAAGTATCTGGCTGGAAAAGAAGCACATGTGCGTAATCTTTTTCATGCTTGTGTTGAAATGGGGCCGGCGTTTCATACAAGGGGAGACCGTAATTACTACGAAATAAAAAACAACAGCGATTTATATTTTGAAATGGAACTGAAATCGGGTGACAGTACCGGAAAAGTAACCTTGTTTCCGCGGTCGGCCCAGGTAATTACGGCACCTGTTAATCAGCAAAATATTACTTATGAGGTAGTTACGACCTTTGTCCGCAGCGATGAACATCTGGTGGTTGAACTTCCGCTGAAATAACAGGAAGCAGTCAGGTAACTGCATTTTTATCCTGACTGAAATTTTCATATTCGCGGGTTACAACAATTTCCCTCAAGCGCTGAATGGTTTGCCAAAGCTCTGTGTAAGTGGTATAAAGTGGTGTAATCCCAAACCGGATGTTATCTGGTTCGCGAAAATCAGGGATGATCCGGGGTGTGCTTTTTCCCGGATTTATCAATGCCCGGGTTATCCGGTACCCTTCCGGATGTTTCAGCGAAACATGTGAACCCCGGCTTTCCGGTTCCTGCGGATACCCTGCCGTAAAGCCAAATGGAACAAGTGACTGCAAAAGTGAAATAAAATAACTCGTTTGCCGTCGGCTTTTTTCAGCAATTTTTTGAATTCCGGCTTGCAGAAGCATATCAATTCCGGGCTCAATGGCCAGCAGGCTTAAAATGGGAGGTGTGCCGGTAAGGAATTTTTTAATGCCGTTTGCCGGACGATAATTCAAGTCGAATAAAAACGGATTGTGTTCGCCAAACCATCCCTGAATGGGATTGGAAATCTTCTCCTGTAAATCTTTTCTGACATATAAATAGGCAGGAGATCCGGGGCCGCCGTTCAGGTATTTGTATGTACAGCCAACAGCCAGGTCGGCGTCGGTTTTATTCAGTTCAACCTCAACTGCACCCGTGGCATGGCTTAAATCCCACAACAACAGGGCTCCCTTTTTATGCGCCATACGGTTTACTCCCAGCGCGTTATAAAGGAACGAACTTTTAAATGCAACCAAAGAGAGGACTATAAGTGCAGTGTTCTCATCAATTTTTTCCTGTAAATCAGCCAAATCGATGGTGATGTTGTCGGTTGACCGGGCGAGTACCAGCTCATGCCGGTTTCCAAAATCATTTATCAGTCCCTGAAGGATGTACAGGTCGGTAGGAAAATTGAAAACATCGCTAACGATGCGGTTTTTTTTCGGTTGCAGTTTTAAAGCCGCATGAGCCAGTTTGTAAAGATTTGCCGATGTGTTGTCGCAAACAATGATTTCGCCCGGTGCTGCTCCGGTAAGTTCTGCAATTTTATCGCCCAGTTCCACCGGCTTGTTGTACCAGTTTCTGTTCCAGCTCTCAATTAACTGATTTCCCCACTGGTCGTTTACTGTTTCTGTAATGAGTTGTTTTGTTTTCAGTGGTAATCTTCCCAGTGAGTTGCCGTCAAGGTAAATGGTGTTTTCATCCCCTAAAAAGAAGAGCCTCCTGAATTTTTTCAGCTCGTCATTCTCATCCAACTTTTGGGCAAATGCTTTCGAGGTTTCATCAGGTTTCATAGCGGATTGTTTTTATACACTTCCAGAGCAGCTGGAAAAGGTTCGAGTGCCCGCTCAAAAATCCCCAGGGAATACGCAATGGTTAGTCCGTAGTTGGTTATAGACACGCCGGCCTGTCGTGCTTTCATAATGCGGCTGAGCATGGCCCGTCGGTTCCACATGCAGGCCCCGCAATGAATTATCAGCTTGTATTCTGAAATATTTTCGGGAAAATCGTGCCCCCTGATGCTGTCAATTACCAGTTTGCCTCCAACGTACTGAGTGAGCCAGCGTGGAATTTTTACGGTTCCAATATCTTCGCCAATGGGGTGGTGTGAGCAGGCTTCTGCAATTAGAACTTTATCGCCGGATTTAAGCTTATCGATGGTCATGGCGCCACGCACCATTTCGGTTAAATCTCCCTGGAACCGTGCAAAAAGGATGGAAAAAGAGGTCAGCGGAATTTCGGGAGGTGTGTCGGCTGCCACTTTCAGAAAGGCCTGTGAGTCGGTAACTACCAGCTTTGGGGGTTTGTTCAGCCGCGACAGGGCCTGGCGCAGTTCGCGCTCCTTCACCACCATACAAAACGAATCGTTATCGAGCAAATCGCGGATGCTCTGAACCTGCGGCAAAATCAGCCGGCCTTTGGGGGCTTCCTTGTCAATGGGAATTACCAGAATAGCTGCTTCGCCGGGGCCAACCAAATCGGCCAGAATGCTGGGACGGTTAATGTAATCCGATGGAGCAGCCTTCAGCAAAAGTTGTCTCAAATCTAAAATGCCCGTTCCTCTTAGAGCCGAAGTGAAAACGTATTTCACTTTTACACTGTCGAGTTGGGAGGTAATGTCCTGGTTTTCGTCGTAAATATCTGTTTTGTTGAAGACAACTACGAAGGGTATTTCCCGGTTTTTGAACTCTTCCATCAGGCGTAGTTCGTATTCGTCCCAATCGTTGAAATTTGAAACAATAACTCCCAAATCGGTGCGGTCGAACACCGACATGGTTTTGGCAATGCGCTTTATACCCAAAGCGCCTACATCGTCAATTCCTGCAGTATCGATGAACAAAACAGGACCGAGAGGCAGAAGCTCCATAGGTTTTTCCACAGGGTCGGTAGTTGTTCCGGCAATTTCGGAAACTATGGAAACATCCTGCTGTGTCAGTGCATTCAAAATACTCGATTTGCCGGCGTTTCGTCGTCCGAAAATTCCAATGTGTAACCGAAAAGATTTTGGAGCTCTCATAATTCATTTTTTAAACGGGAAATGTACGAATTCGGTTTATAACAGCCAATGATATGTTTGAAAAACGGCAACAAAAAAGGGCGTCCACTGAACGCCCTTTCTGAAAAAACCGATTGATTACTTTTTATCTTCTTTCTTTGTTTCGGTGCAGGTAACTTTCGATGCGGCACAACTTTTTTGCTGGGCTTCGCTGCATCCGGTTTTTACTTCGGTTTTTGACGGACAGCAACCGCTTGTGGCTGTTTTTGCTTTCACATTTTCTTTCTTCTTGTCTTTTTTCTTGTCATCTTCGGGTGCAATCACATTGTCATCCGCCTGGTCAACAATTGTAATTTCTTGTTTTTCGATAATAACAACATACGCTTTTACGGACGAGGCAGAAACAGCGTAAATGGTTGCAATGGCAAAAATTAGCAATAACTTTTTCATTTTTTTCAGTTTTGTAGTTGATAATTTATTATTAACATTCGTTCTATATAATTCTAATAATGAAATATTTACGAATGCAAAATAGGAATTTTCAAGGATTTGGCAATGCTTCATTCAGTTTTTTTTAAAAAAAAAGTCGCCTGCCAACTGGCAGACGACCTTAATTTTGTTGGAAATACGTTTAATTGCTTTTACTTGTCGCCACATGCAGAGGCTTTGGCTTTGTCGGCACAGCCTTCCGATTTCGCTTCGGCTTTTGCTTCACCACATCCGGCAGCTTTTGCCTCGCCACAACCATCAGCTTTTGCTTTTGCTGCACCATCGGCGCATCCATCAGCTTTTGCTTTTCCATCGGCCTTTTCAGCTTTGGTCGCTTTTTCTTTTACCTCTTCTGCTTTTTCTGTTTTGTTGTCATCGGCAACAACAGTAATTTTTTCTTTTTCGGTTTCGGTTACATTTGCGTTTACCGTTGAAACTGACAATCCGTAAACCATAACCAGTGCTAAAACAAACAATACTTTTTTCATCTTTTTTCTTTTTTGAGTTATACAAATAAATTAATACTACGCTTTCATTCTCTATTCAGGTTCAATTATAAGAACATTCTTTAATATGACCAAGTAAATATTAATATTTTTTTATCTTTTATTCTTGTATTGTTTGTGTTTTGTTGAAAATCAATAAAATACAGAAAACAATAAAATCGGTTTTAAAATCCAAGCCTGCCGACTGCCTCTGGCGAAATCAAACTTTCAAATTCTTCGTTCGAAAGGAGGTTAAGCTTCAGCGCGGCTTTTTTTACCGTAATTTTTTCGTTAGCTGCTGTTTTTATTATGCGACTTGCATTTTCATACCCAGTTTTTGAAATCAGAGCTGTAACCGTTGCCGTGGAATTTTCCACCTGCTTCTTACAAACGTTTTCATTGGCGGTAATTCCTGAAATGCAATGTTTCCTGAATATAGCGCAGGCGTTATTCAATAAAGATATGTTTTCAAGGAAAGCATGGGCAACAAGCGGCATCATCTGGTTCAGTTCCAGATTGCCGGCACTGCATGCACAGGTAATTGTTTGATCATTTCCCGTTACCAGCAAAGCTGTTTGTGCAACGGCTTCGGGAATAACCGGATTCACTTTGCCGGGCATGATGGAAGAGCCGGCTTGTTTTTGGGGGAGGTTTATTTCTCTCAGACCTGCATCAGGTCCACTCGAAAGCAGCCGTAAATCGTTGCTGATTTTATACAGGTTTGATGCACAAGCTTTCAAAATTCCGGAGACTTCCACAAAAACATCGGTATTTTGTGTTCCGTCAATCAGGTTTTCGCTGCGGGCCAGGCCAATGTTGGTGTTCTCACGTAGCCGGTCAACTACTTTAAAGATGTATTGTCTTGGTGCTCCCAGGCCTGTTCCAATGGCTGTCCCACCCAGATTAACTACCCGCAGCCGTTCCTCGCATTTGTAAATCCGCCACCGGTCGCGGTTGAAGGCCTCTGCATAGGCGCTCATTTCACGGCCCAAAGTTGTTAACACGGCATCCTGCAATTGGGTACGGCCAATTTTTACGATGTGGGCAAATTCCTTCTCTTTTTGCTGAAAAGCTTCCTGTAGCTCCAGTACATTTTGCTCCAGTAGTCTCAACAACCTGATTGCAGCAACTTTTAAGGCGGTGGGGTAGGTATCGTTGGTTGACTGGTGCAGGTTGACATCGTCGAGCGGGGATATAAGTTCATAATTCCCGGGTTTTTCGCCCATAATTTGAAGCGCCCGGTTGGCAATCACTTCGTTCACGTTCATGTTGGTTGAAGTTCCGGCTCCTCCCTGCAGGGCATCCACAATGATGTGTTCACTGAGCAGTCCCCGGCTCATTTCGAAGCAGGCTTTTTCAATTGCGCCGGCTTTTTCGGGGTTTTCTTTCCAAAAACCAAGCTGAATGTTTGTTTGGACACAGGCCAGTTTTACTTCGCCATAAGCTTTAATTAGTTCGGGATGAACCGGTTTGCCTGAAAGCGGAAAGTTTTCCACTGCACGGGCAGTATGGATTCCCCACAATACGTCTGTGGGAATTTGTTTTTTTCCGAGAAGGTCGTTTTCGATTCTGTAATCCATAGTTAAGCGATTTTTCCCTTTTTCAAATCAGAAACAGGGAAAATCATATCGTAGTCATTCCAGTTCAGGTTACCATCTATGATTTCGAATTGTTTAAACCTTTCTTTATCCATATATTTTTTGATAGCCGGATGATGAGATCTCTTAATAAAAGGTTCAAAATCAACAATCTGTTGGCTGTTGTCACTAAATCTGATTTTGACTTTATAATCCTGAATCAGTTCGGCATTTTTTACGGACAAGTTTATTTGATAATCAACAACTGGCTCTTCTACAATTTTCATAATTACTTATTTTATTTTTTTTGTAATTCTTCCAAAATTAAGAAACCTTTTGAAAATTAACAATACACATCATCACGACCTGCTTCCACACGTTTTACGAGTTTTTCGGCACGTTGCCTGGCTAAGCCATCCATGCCGGCAATGGTTTCTCTGATGAGGTTGTTGCCAACTTCAGCAGTTTCGGGCGAAGCATAATTCTGCAGGTATTCCTTAAATGATGACAACGCATTCGGTGCGCAGTGCAGTTTAATGTCGCCGGGTTTAGCCAAATCCATGAAATCCTGTCCGGTTCTGCCGAGCCGGTAACAGGCCGTGCAAAACGACGGGATGTAACCCATGGATGCCACATCGCGAATGACTTCATCAAGCGGGCGGTGGTCGCCCAGGCTGAATTGGCCTGATGGGTCGTCTTCATCTTCTTCATGCTCGTAACCGCCCGGATTGGTGCGACTTCCGGCTGAAATCTGGCTTACGCCCAGTGCAAAAGTTTCGCGGCGCATTTGGGCTGTTTCGCGCGTTGACATGATGATGCCGGTGTAAGGAACTGCCAGGCGCAATATGGCCACAATTTTCCGGAAGTCGATGTCGGAAACCGGAAACGGCGGATGAGCAGCCAAATTACTTCCGGTGGCCGGTTCCAGGCGCGGAACACTGATGGTGTGCGGTCCAACACCAAATTTTTCTTCCAGTTCGCGAATGTGCTGCATCATGGCCAGAATTTCAAAACGGTAATCGAATAAGCCAAAAAGCACGCCAATTCCCACATCGTCGATACCCGCGTCCATTGCCCGGTGCAGCGACCAGGCGCGCCAGTTGTAGTCGCGTTTTTTACCGCCAAGGTGCACTTTTAAGTAGGTTTCGCGGTGGTATGTTTCCTGGAAAATCTGATAGGTGCCAATCTGAGCTTCCTTTAATTGTATGAATTCTTCGGTTGACAGGGGGGCAATATTTACATTCACCCGTCGTATTTCTCCGTGTTCCGATTTTACACTATAAACCGATTTTACCGAATCCAGAACATACTGAAACCCCTGTTTTGGATACGATTCGCCTGCCACAAGCAAAATGCGCTTATGTCCCTTATTGATAAGGATTTCCACTTCGTGGGCAATCTGTTCCTGTGTGAGTGTACTTCGCACAATGTCTTTGTTAGTTGCCCGAAAAGCACAATACAAACATTCGTTGGAACACAGATTTGAAATGTAAAGTGGTGCAAACAGAACCAGGCGTTTCCCGTAAATGGTTTCCTTGACCTGGTTGGCGGTATTGAACAGTTCACCCAGAAGTTCAGGGTCGCTGATGCCGGTAAGTACTGCCACATCATCCATGTCGAGGCCCTTCATTTCGGCAGCTTTGGCCAAAACTTCCCTTACCTGCTCACTGTCGGCAGTTTTGTGGGCATTAAGAACATCCCACACTTTTTGTTCGTTTATAAAATCGGCTTCTACATTATACATGGTATCTAAATTTTGCTGTGATTGTTATTTATTGTTCTAAAGTTGCCAGTTAAAGTCAATTTTTACTCTGTTTTGCCAGACCCGATTTAACTGAAATGCCTTTAATGCGACCCAGTTTTCCGGTCAGTTCTCCCAACTCGTCGGTAGTAGCATCAATTACGAGTGTAATCACCGAGGTACTGCCTTTGGCATGAGGCAGTCCGGTGCGTGCCAAAATTATTCCGGAGTATTCGCTTAGAATTTCATTTACCACACCCGAGCATTTTTCACGGTCTTCTACAATAATACCCACAAATCCAAGGCGTTTCATTTTTTATGTTTTTGCTGCGGAAAGATAAAGGAAGGGAAATTAAAAAAATGATAAAGTCAGAACTTTACCTTTGCCTTTCCCTAAGGTCAGCTTTGCCTTCCTGCAGGATTTGGTTTCAAAAGTAAAAGTTTCTTTTTTATAAAAAGAGGATAAATGACTGATTTTTATATGTTGTTAAATATGTTTTTGAATGCGTGAACAGCTATCACAACTAATAAAATGGCTGATGCTGTGAGCGCTGCAATAACGATTTCATTGTTGAGTTGCCATTGTTTTACAGCAATTGCCATCAGCGCCCAAATACCAACCACTGCCGCTTCGCGCATGTTACGGGTTTTTATCAGTATCAGATAAATAGCGGTTGCTGCAATAATCATTAAAATGGCCCAAACCTGTTCCGGAAGAAACCCGCCATCCCAACCGAGACTTACCAGAAATACCGAAATGTTGGCCACTGCTGCAACAATTATCCAGCCGAGGTAAATTGAGATTGGCCACCATACAAAGGCAATAATTCGAAAAGGCGCGCTCCATTTTTCAAGTCGTAACCGGATGGTTAATTGAATAAGTGAAAAAAGCAAAATAAGTATCAGCAAAGCGGAGAGGCCCATTTGCTGATTAAGCCAGGCAACTATCCACAAGCCGTTAGCAAAATTTCCAAGTGCTAACCACCATCCGGTTTGTTTAAGTTCCCGGTCCTCTTTTCGTTTGAACCAGGCAACCCACTGATAGGCCACAAACAGAATTAGCAGCAAATAAATGATTCCCCAGATGGCAAACGCATACCCTGCCGGGGTGAACAGCGTTTCATATTTTGCACTGACTTCACCCACTGTGGTTCCGTTAAATACCTCGCTCCCCTGAAGGGAATTCATTATCAATGCAAAAATCAGTGTGATTGTATTGATGAGAAGGAAGCTGATTCGTTTCATATTTTTGTTTTTTAAGTCTGTTAAAATAACCAGAATAATTGATTTTTTAATTGAACCTGTATAAAAAATTCTGATGAAAGTAAGTATTTTTACGTCCATGGATTTGAGCAATATTTTACCTAAAACAGAATTTACCCTTGAGGAGCTGACATTTCTTCTAAGTCTGAAGGGGGAAGAACGACAGGAGTTTTGGAGAAAATCTGCTGATGTTAAAAAAGCCGTTGTGGGGTCCAGTGTCTTTTTTCGCGGGTTGGTAGAGTTTTCCAACATCTGCTCAAAGGATTGTCTGTATTGCGGCATTCGTAAAAGCAATAAAAATGTAGTTCGCTATAATGCCACTGACGAAGAGATTTTGGAGGCCTGCCGGTTTGCGTGGGAAAACCGTTTTGGTTCGGTGGTTTTGCAGTCGGGTGAGCTGGAATCAAAAGCTTTTGTGAAAAGGGTTGACAACCTGCTAAAAAAAATAAAACAGCTTTCCAATAACGAACTTGGAATTACATTGAGCTGTGGGGAGCAATCGCGTGAAACCTACCAACGCTGGTTTGAGAGTGGTGCACACCGCTACTTATTGCGCATAGAAGCCTCAAACCGGGAACTGTATTATAAAATTCACCCCGACACACCCAGGCATTCTTTTGAAAGAAGAATAGAGGCACTGCAGTTTTTGAGGGAAACCGGTTACCAGGTGGGAACTGGTGTAATGATTGGCCTGCCTTTTCAAACTTTGGATGATTTGGCCGGTGACCTGCTGTTTTTTAAAGAACTCGATATTGATATGTGTGGCATGGGGCCATACATCGAACATGAACATACTCCGCTTTATCAGTTCAGGTATATGCTGAAATCCAAACAGGAGCGTTTTTACCTGGCCCTGAACATGATTGCTGCACTTCGCCTGCTCATGCCCGATATTAATATTGCTGCGGCTACTGCTTTACAGGCCATCGATCCCGTGGGGCGGGAAAAAGCACTGACGATTGGCGCCAACATAATTATGCCCAACCTTACGCCCTGCGAATACCGTAAAGAATACTTGCTTTATGAAGATAAGCCTTGTTTGGATGAAGACGCTGAATTGTGCCGGAACTGCCTCGAAGCCCGGATAGAAATGGCCGGCAGTGAAATTGGATACGGCGAGTGGGGCGATTCAAAACATTTTTTTAGGAGAAAATAGATTATTTGTTCCGGTGTGCTTTCCACCAGATAAAAAATCCGCTTAACAAAACCATTATCAGACAAAGGCCTGCCAGCGGCACAATCAGAATGTAAAACGGGCCAATCAGGTGTTCGAAAATCCGGCCGGTGTGCACTTCCAGCGAGACATTCCAAAGCGACATGGGCGATTTTTTGCGGATTTCCTCCGGCATTTCAGGAAACGGTTTTTGGGAAAGTGGCAGCGCGCCGCGGTTGTAATCGAACCACCAGGCATCTTCCCCGGCTTCCACAAAGCCGGCTGCCATATTGGCGCCAATGGGATTGCCCACTCCTCCCGCCCGTTGATGAGGTGCACCGGTAAAAAAATCGGAAATGAGACCGGTTTCCAGGTCCCACAAATACAGTCCGTTGAACGAACCAGTCAGGTATTTCAATTCGCCCACCGGTTTGAAAACATTCAATCCCATTACACTCACCGGTGGTTGGGGAATTATGGATTGCAAATTTCCGGAAAGGGTTTCATCAACAGCATAAAAACCTTCTGAAGTGGAAAAAATATACCGTTTCAGAGTTTCATCCCATTCCACGCGACGCAGTTTATCGAACCACGGATTGGGACTGTCGGGATGCGTGCCCGGAATTATACCTACTTTTTTGTTGGCGATGGGAATAAGTAACGGCGGCCGCAGATGAATGCCTGCCAGGGTATTGATAATGAGAAATGCCACAAAAATGTACCCCACCACGTTGTGCCATCGCAAATTGGTTCGAAATGTAGAGGCGAGTTTTTTTACCGGTTTTTTCTTTCTTTTTTGCCGTTTGATGATTTTCGGGAAAAAGAAATGCAGCAGGCCGGTAACGGAAAGTACAATGGTTACCACACCCAACAAATCCACAATCAGTTTTCCTGTAAGGCCAAACAGTTCACCGCTGTGTAGTTCCCACAGTGTGTTGAACAGTCCGGTTTTTCGTTCGTAACCAACCGGTTCGGGAAGCTGAACAGTCTCAAAAACTACTCCGTCAGCCGATTTGAGCAGGTAATGACGGGTAAGCACCAAAAGCGTATCGCTCTTTAGGTTCAGGTCGGCAATTCGTTCCTGTTTCACCGGCAGGTCGATTTTTTGCCATTTATCTGTCTCAGCAATGTTCCGTCGGTAAAGGCCAAAATGCGTTCCGGCAAACAGGGTGTTTTTGAACTGAACAACAGAATAGACCTTCCGCCCGTCGATTCCTTTGGGAAAGCCCTGGTTGAAATCTGTAAATTTCTCCAGGTTTTCTGTTGTCTCCCAGATACCGATATTCCCAAAAATCAGAAGCGAATTATTATCCAACGGAAGATAACCTCTTATTGCAGCAAGGTTCCAGCTTTCATGCCTGTAATTGGAAGGAAGCAGGTTTCTTGAAACATCAACAGAGGAAAACGTCTGCCGGTGGTTTAGAATTATGCCGGAGGTGGCAAACAAAATAGCAAAAAAGGCGATAACGACGCCCGGCCACTTGTGCAGTTTCCTGAAAATTTTGATGGATTTTTTCAATATCTAATTCTCCAGAAATGTAGGTGTTACCGATAACATAATATATCCCCAATGTTGCCCTGCGGTATGGTCACCGCCTTTGAGCAGTTCCATACTTTCGCCTGCAAACATAACCGACCAACCTGCGCTGATTATCGCATTGGGCTGAACGGCATAAGAAATATCCAAATCCAACTCGGTCCCCAAATAATTTTTAGCATCTGCCGAAATTTTCCCTGCCGAAGCGAAATAGTGCAGATGTCCGTTAAACCCGAATTTATCTTTTTTATACCCGTATTTAAGGTAAACATCGTTCAGTCCAACCGAATTGATGTGGTTTCCTACATAAAAATAATCCATGAAACCGTTGAATTTATGGTTGGTTCCGTAGAACGGATTAAAGGCATAAACTTTGTCGTTTTTGTCGTAACTGTTTCCTGACAGGTGTTCAAAGCCTATCGTTATTCCGTTTTTTAACGAAGCTTCCAGCAGGAAATTCATTGCGTTGATGTCATTATCTGAAACATGTTTTCCGGTTTGAAGGAAGAGGTTTGCAGCCAGCGAAACATCTTCAAATGAATGGGCTACCCTTCCGCCAAGGGTCTGGCTGTATCGGTTTTCCTGTTTCTGTGCCGAAATGAAAACCGGAACCCCGTTGTTTAAAAACAACAAACTCAACCCGGTTTTTTCCCAGCTTTTGTTGAACCACAAAAACTGCATGTCCTTGTAAGCATCGGGTCCGTTGTAAAAGTTGTTGGTTACATCAGCATTTTCGTGATGGGCAATTCCCAGGTGAAGCTTAAAGCCCTGTTCAAGTTTTACTAAAGCCAAATCGTGCGAGCGCGCCTGGTGCGCCCAGCCAACGTTTCCAAAAATGCGGGAATCGTCGTACACCAGTTCCTGACGTCCTGCCTTTAGTGAAATATTTTCTGCCAGTTTGATTTCTGCCCAGGCTTCGTGTACCGATATGGCGTAATCTTCATTGGTAACCAGTTGCGGCTGACTTCCCCAGTAGCGCACATCCTGCAAAACCAGTTTGGTTTTAACCGCCTCTGTGGAAAAAATGGCATTCAGTCGGGTGCGCTGGGCTGTTGCGGTTGACATCTGTTGGTCTTCAGCTGCCAGCGATTTATATCCCCGGCTGAATTCGGTACGGGGTCTGAATTCAGCAGATAGTGAAAATTGCGCATGAACTTCCGGCAGGAAAAAAAGCATTCCCGCCAGAAGGGTTAAAAAAGCATTTCGTCTCATTTTTTTTCTTTTTTGAAGAAATTAATTCGTTAACTGAACATCCCAGGATGCTTCTCTGGCTTCGGCTTCTTCCAGCCATTTGGGAACAATGGTTTCCAGAAATTCCTGTTTTTCGGCGTTTAGCTTATCCATGTCGAGCCCGATAAATTCCTGTGCTTTTGCTTTGGTCGAAATGTCAGGATACGGAATTTCTTCATTATGGCCCAGTTGCGCGAGTAGCCGTGCCAGTTTTATCCGGGTTTCCTGAGCAATGGTAATTCCGCTGGCCACCGTCCGGCTCGATTCTACCGGCGAGTGGAACGATCCACCGTGGCTTGCTGCCACATAATCCCATCTCCATTGGGCATGACGGATTCCCATAAGAATGTCGTTCATTTGCTCTTCTGTTGCTCCCAGCTCCCATGCCATTTTTGCTTCTACGTGTGCCCTAACCAGTTGTTTCTCCAGTTCGTGGCGATTTTCAATAATGCGGTCCTGCCGCTCATAAACATCCTGTACCAGTTGAAGCGCTTCTTCGCGGTGGCAAACCTGGCACGAATTGGCAATGTTGTTCAGCGGCGACTGCATTTTATGGTCGGTGAATTTTTGCCCGCCCTCGCTCATGTAAGGCATGTGGCAGTCGGCGCAGGAAACGCCGCGCTGAGCGTGTACTCCGGTCATATAAACTTCGTAATCGGGGTGCTGAGCTTTTAACATGGGTGCCTTGCTAACGGCATGTGTCCAGTCGCTGAACTCTATGTTGTCATAATACTCTTCCATTGCTTCTGCGGTAAATCCGTTATCCCACGGGAATGTCAGGTAATTGGCGCCTTCCACCACTTTTTTGTTGAAATAATACTCCACATGGCATTGTGCGCAAACCAAACTTCTCATTTCCTGATAACTGGCTTTGGCAATGTCTTTTCCGCGGCGTTCAAAAGCTTCGACAAGGGCCGGACGAGAAATTCGCAGATTCATTGTTTTTTCGTCGTGGCAGTCGGCACAGCCTATCGGGTTAACAATTTCAGGACCTAACCGGGCCCAGGCGCCGGTGTAAAATTCGGCTACACCTTCCTTCTCCATAATTCTTGGAACATCCGGGCTTTTGCACGTCCAGCAGGTGGTTGGTTGTAACCCTTCATTTGGCGTTTTGGGACCTCCGGTTCGCAGTGTGTTATACACATCGGTGACGGCGTAGTAATGCCCGCGCCCCTGTTTGTAGTCTCTCGAAAAGGCATAACCTGCCCACAAAACGACCATTTCAGGCACTTCATCAAGCATATCGATCATTACACTTCCATGATATTTACTTCTGAAAGATGTGTCGGCAGTGCCGTAATACGACTGAAACTGACGGGGAAAATTCTCTCCCCACACTTCGTTTCGTGGTTCATATAGTTGAATATCAGTCTGCGGAACGCTAACAAAGGTGGCTTCCATACGGCGTTCAACAATGGTTGAGGCCAGCAGGCCTAAAAGAAAAACCACAACAATGGTGGCAAAAAACAGTACCCATGCCAGCCACGGGCGCTTTTCGGTTATTCTCATTTTGTTATTCATTTCTGTTGATTTTAGTTATTTAAATATTTTCTTATCCATTCAGGTATTGGGTTTTGGGGCAGCGGAACACGGGCGTTGGGCACGCTCGAAAGACTGTTTACCCTGCCATGCGGTACTTCGCGGTGGCACTCCCAGCATTTCCGATCGGTGCGGTGACCATGGTGCCCATCTATGGTGGCTGTTAGTTTGGGATCGACCAAAAGTTGGGAATGACATCTGATGCAGTTTTGATGTACCGCTTTCGACCCCTCCTCTTTTATAAATATAACCTGTGGCTCATTTCTCAGGGTGAAAATGGTAGCATGCCGCATGCCGTCTTTTGCTTTGAAAAAGTAATGATTAAATACATTGTTGTGGGGGACATGGCAATCGTTGCAATTGGTCCACTCGCGGTGTGAACTGTGTGCCCATGTAGCATACTGTGGCGCCATAATGTGGCAGTTGGTGCAGGTAGCCGGATCATCTGACAAATAGGAGTGGGCTTTTGAGATGTAAATGGTAAAAAGACCAAGCCCAATAAATATGGCGGAGGCTATCAAAACCGGAAACCTCCATTTTGGCGGTGGAAGAAACTTTTTTATCATAGTTCAGTATTGGTTGAATACTCCAAATATTATTCTTTTATTACTCTTAGGTTGTAATTGATGTTACATTTCTGCGAAAAAAGTGATTCTTTCCAGAGTTATTTAAAATGAAAATAAATAAGGTGGGGTTTCCAATTAATTCCTGTATGTATTCGAATTTCGATTATTTTTAAGGCCGGAAAAGCTTTATCAATCGACTTTAACAAAAACCGAACTGATTATGAAACATATTGTTGCTATTCTGTTCATCTTTACCTCTTCTTATGCATTCTCACAAGGTTTTATTACAACGAAAGATATAAAAGTTGATTTCACCGGTTTTGTGAGGAACGATTTCATTTTGGATACACGAAAGAATGTGGATGCCTGTGACCACTTACTGGAGTTTTTTCCTCAAAAACCTGAATTTGATTCCAATGGAGAAGACCTGAACGCCCGGGCCAGTGCTCATTTTCTGAATACCTTTTCCAGAATTGGCACCCGGTTTTCAGGTCTTGAGCTGGGAAAAGCAAAAGTGAGCGGATACATTGAGTTCGATTTTACCGGAGGAAGCCTTACGCCTACACTGCGTTTAAGGCATGCAAATACCCAGTTTGTATGGCCTTCTTCCAAATTACTGGTTGGGCGCGCCTGGCATCCCACCTTTATTGAAAAGGTTTATCCTTCGGTACTGAACGAGAACACAGGCCTTCCTTTTCAGGTGTTTAACCGCAGTCCGCAACTGAGGTTTACCAAAAGCATGTCTGATAATTTTGAATTTATTACCGCTGCTGTTTATCAGTACGATTACAGCAACTCCGGACCTGACGGTAAAAATTACAAATACCAGCGAAATGCGGTAATTCCAAACCTGCATGCACAGGTTCAGTATTTTAACGAAAACTGGGTTTTGGGTGCTGCCCTCGACTGGAAAACCATACAACCCCGAACATCAACCACCGGAACAAGCGGTACTTTTAAAACGAGTGAAAAATTAAGCACATGGGCAGCATTGGCGTATATGAAATTTACGAAGGAGAAATTTGAGTTGAAAGCAAAATCGATGTACGGGCAAAACATGTGCGAAAGCCTGCTTCCCGGTGGCTATGCCGTTGCAACCGTAAATGCCTCTACCGGCGCCGAAACTTACACACCTTTTAATCATATTTACAACTGGGTAAACTTTACCTATGGTGCCGAATGGAAACTTGGATTTTTTGCCGGTTACCTGAAAAATATGGGTACAGCCGAAAATCCGGTTGGTCCACTTTATGGAATGGCAACCGACATTGATTTTATTTACAAGCTGTCGCCCCAGTTGATTTATACGTACCGGAATTTTATGTTTGGGTGGGAGCTTAGCATAACTACTGCTGCTTACGGAGCGAATGATTATACCGACTTTGCCAGGGTGAAAGCTACTGAAAACGTAACAAATTTCAGAAATATGCTGTCAATTGCTTACAATTTTTAAATTTCCTTTTATTTTTGCTTGAAAATTGCATGAAAATTCAGCCTGATGTCATTTTCAGTCTGCTTTTTTATTAAAAAATCGACAGGTATGGCTTATGAAATTTCAGTTTTTCTTGAGAATAAAATTGCTCATTTCGAGAAAATTACCCGTGTGTTAAAATCGGAGCAGATAAATATCCGATCGCTAAACCTTACTAACATTTTACATGGCTGGGGCGTACTTAACCTGCTGGTTGACCAGCCGGAAAAAGCTTATCAGGCACTGGCCGATCAGGGTAATTCGGTAGCATTGCGCGAGGTAATTGCCCTTGAAATGAAAGATGAGGCCGGCGGACTGGACGAATTGCTTGTGAAAATTGCACGGGTGGGCATTCATATTGAAAATGCCTACAGCCGGCTTATTTCACAAACCAACATGGCCATACTCATTCTCGATGTTCCGGATGTTTTGGAGGCAAGGAAATTGCTCGAACAAAACGGAATTCCAATTCTCGATGACCAAACGGTTTACGGGAAATAAAAGGCCAGACTCCCTTTCACAAAAAGCAAAGCAAAAAAATATTTTTTTGAAAAAGAAACGAATGATTTGGAACGAAAAAAAGGAATGTGCCTCGCGCGATGAAATGGCTGCTGTTCAAAGCGAACGGCTTACCCAGACGGTGCGGCGCATTTACCACAATGTACCCGGATACCGTGCTAAAATGCAGGAAAAGGGTCTGCTTCCGGGCGATATTCAATTGGCAGAAGATTTAAGCAAACTGCCTTTTACCAATAAATCGGATTTGCGCGACAATTACCCGTTTGGTATGTTTACCGTACCCATGAGTGAGATTGTGCGGGTGCATGCCAGCTCGGGAACTACCGGAAAACCAACCGTTGTGGGCTATACCCGCAACGATTTGCAAATGTGGTCCGAAGTGGTGACCCGCACCCTTTGCATGGCCGGAGTTCACAGAAACGATATCGTGCAGGTAGCTTACGGCTACGGCTTGTTTACCGGTGGCCTCGGGTTGCATTACGGAACTGAAAACCTGGGAGCTACGGTAATCCCCATTTCGGGGGGAAATACAAAAAAACAAATTCAGCTGATGCAGGATTTCGGTACGTCGGTTATTGCCTGTACACCTTCGTATGCGCTGTTTTTAGCCGAAGTAATGCAGGAAATGGGAATCGAACCCGACTCGCTGAATCTTCGGATTGGTATTTTTGGCGCCGAACCCTGGAGTGAAAACATGCGCCGGGAAATTGAAGCGAAACTGAAACTGAAAGCCATCGATATATACGGACTGAGCGAAGTGGTTGGGCCGGGCGTTTCCTGCGAGTGCGAACAACAGGCCGGGATGCACATCAACGAAGACCATTTTATTCCTGAAATTATTGACCCGGAAACGCTGGAACCGCTTCCTGCCGGCGAACTGGGTGAACTGGTTTTTTCCACGGTAACCAAAGAGGGGATTCCCATTTTGCGCTACCGCACGCGTGACCTCACCCGGCTGAACTACGAAAAATGCGCCTGTGGCCGCACCCTGGTACGCATGGAAAAATGCACCGGCCGTTCCGACGATATGCTCATTATTCGCGGCGTGAATGTGTTCCCGTCGCAAATTGAAAGCGTACTGCTGGAAATGAGCGAAACCGAACCGCACTACCTGCTTATTGTGGAGCGCGAAGGTTCGCTTGATGTGCTGAAACTGCTTGTGGAAGTTCAGGAGCAGTTTTTCTCCGATGAAATTCGCGAACTGGAGGCGTTGCGAAAAAAAATTACAGTAAATATTCAGGGTACACTGGGTGTTTCGGTGGATGTGAAACTGGTGGAACCGAAAACCATTGAACGTACGGCAGGCAAGGCCAAACGGGTAATCGACAACAGAAAAATCTGAAAAATATGAAAGCAAAACAAGTTTCGGTATTTCTTGAAAATAAATCGGGCAGACTGAACGAAGTAGCTCAGATTTTGGGTGAGGCAGGAATAAATATTTCAGCTTTTACGGTAGCCGATACATCTGATTTCGGGGTTTTACGCCTGATTGTTTCTGATCCGGAAAAAGCTTGCGATGTGCTGAAAGAAAATCATTTTTCGGTGCGAACAACCGATGTGGTTCTGGTAAAAAGTGCTAACCGGCCGGGAGCATTGTCGCGCTTGTTGCAAATTTTGAACAATGGAGGTGTTTTTATCGAATATCTCTATGCTTTTTCAATGAACGACGATAAGGCAGTGTTTGTAATAAGGCCCACAAATCTTGAAAAATGTATCAGCATACTTGAAAATCAAAAAGACGAACTTTTGGAAACCGGATCTGATTACCAGATGTAAATCTTTAGCTGTTTTTTGTTGAAAAAGAGCATTGTCCCTGCCGTGTCGGCATACAGGCTTTTGGGCAGTGAAGTATTAAATTCAGAATGTGTATATTTGAAATCAATTTATAAAGAAGGAATGAAACAAATAGCTGTACAGGGAATTGTCGGGTCTTTTCATGAAGATGCGGCGCTGAAATATTTCAACGAAAAAATTAAAATTATTGAGTGTAAGTCGTTTACAAGTGTTTGCGACCTGGTGGATGCAGATAAGGTGGACTATGCCGTAATGGCCATAGAAAATTCCATTGCCGGAAGTTTGCTGAAGAATTACCAGTTAATCCGTGATTATCATTTGAGGATTACCGGTGAAATTTACCTGCACATCCAAATGAACCTGATGGCCGTTCCCGGTGTAAAACCAGCCGATATTACGGATATTTATTCTCATCCCATAGCTTTACAGCAGTGTATGGAATACCTCGAAAAATATTTTCCGAATGTGGAACTGCACGAGGGGATCGATACTGCCGGGGCTGCCAAGTTTATTTCAGAAACCCGCCCGTTAAATGCAGCTGCCATTGGCAACCTGCGTTCGGCCGATTTATACAAGCTCGAAGTTCTTGAAACCGGTGTAGAAACCAACAAAAAGAACTATACCCGGTTTCTTATTCTGGCTAAACATGGCATTCCCACCGAAAAAGCCAACAAAGCATCGTTGTGTTTTGAGGTTGGCCATTTTTATGGCTCGCTGGCCAGGGTGCTCAATGTTTTTGCCGAAAATGAGATCAATTTAACTAAGATTCAATCGGTTCCAATAATCGGAAAACCCAACGAATATACTTTTCATGTGGATGTCGAGTGGGAGGAGCTTGAAAATTATGAAAAGGCAATTCACCAGGTGTTGAAAAGTGTTTCGAGCCTGGCTATTCTGGGAGAATACGAAAGAGGAGAAACTTCAATAAGCAATGGAAATTAACCGGGAATATACTTTTTTGAAATAAATTATATAGCTCGAATACTGTAAATTAAAAGATATGAACAAAATTGCAATTTTCTTTGGTCCGCTCGACGGAGCCGTTCACAAAGTGGCTGAAAAAATAAAAGAAGCCATTGGGGAAGAGAAAGTGGTGATGGTGCCGGTGCAGGATGCCACTGTGGCTGATTTGGAAAAATACGATAAAATTATTTTCGGACTTTCCACCGTTGGTAAGGAAACCTGGCATGCCAAATACAATAACAACGACTGGGCTAAATTTTTACCCGAAATTTCGAAAACCCGGTACGAAGGGAAAAACCTGGCCATTTTTGGTTTGGGCGATCATGTTACCTATGCGGCCACATTTGTCGATCATATTGGGCTGCTCGCTCGCGAACTGATGAAAAACGGAGCAAAACTGGTTGGGCAGGTTTCGACTGATGGTTATGAATTCGACGATTCGGAAGCCATAATCGACGGCAAATTTTTAGGGTTACCTGTGGATGAGGATTTTGAACCGGAAATGACCGACGAAAGAGTGAAAAACTGGGTGGAACTGCTTCGTCCACATTTCGGATTTTGATCTTTTTGCATTTCTTCTTTTATTGACTGTTACCTGAGCAGTCACAAATTTTTTTTTTTAATCTGATATGGAAGCCTGTCTTTACCGGAAAATGTACTTCTTATGAAAAATTCGCCAATTAGTAGAGAGACTGTTGATGAAAAGATAAGGGAACTTCGGATTGCCGACGCGGGTAAAGCGTCCATTCGTGAAATAGTAGCGCTGGTAAACCTGGTGGAGGAGGAAACCGGCCAAAAATATGTGCGCATGGAAATGGGCGTTCCTGGCTTACCGCCGGCACAGGTTGGAGTGGAGGCTGAAATTGAAGCGTTACAGCGGGGTGTGGCGGCCATCTATCCCATGGTTGATGGAATAAAACCACTGAAAGAGGAGGCGTCGCGCTTTGTGAAAAATTTCCTCAACATCGAAGTTTTTCCCAAAGGTTGCATTCCGACCGTTGGTTCCATGCAGGGAACGTATGCTTCTTTTATGGCTGCGGCCAATGCCACTGTTGGGAAAGACACCACGCTGTTTATCGACCCGGGGTTTCCGGTGCAAAAACAGCAAATGATGGTGCTGGGGCAGAAATTCGAAACCTTTGACGTGTTTAACTTCAGGGGAGAAAAACTGAGGGCCAAACTGGAAGAGTTTCTTTCCAAAGGAAATATCTGTTCCATTGTTTATTCCAATCCGAATAATCCCACCTGGATTTGTTTTACCGACGAAGAATTGCAGATTATCGGCGATTTGGCCAACAAATACGATGTGATTGTAATGGAAGACCTGGCTTACTTCGGCATGGATTTCCGGCAGGATTTTTCGAAACCCGGCCAGCCGCCTTATCAGCCAACGGTTGCAAAATACACCAACAATTACATATTGTTTATTTCCAGTTCCAAAATATTTTCGTATGCCGGCCAGCGGTGCGGTCTGATGGTAATTTCCGATGTTCTTTTTAAACGCGATTACCCGGCGTTGCAAAAACGGTTTGGAGGAACTGATTTTGGCAGTACCATCACATTGCGATTACTTTACGCACTTTCGTCAGGTACCAGCCATTCTGCACAGTGGGCACTTGCCGCTATGTTGAAAGCCGCCAACGAAGGCCGTTTTAATTTTGTGGAAGAAGTGAAGGAGTATGGTGAGAAAGCCAAAGTAATGAAAAAACTTTTCCTCGAAAACGGATTCGATATAGTTTACAAAAAAGACATAGACCTGCCCGTTGCCGACGGATTCTATTTCACCATATCGTACCCGGTAATGACAGGAAACCAACTGGTTGCAAACCTTCTTTATTATGGAATCAGCGCCATTGCACTCGACAATACAGGAAGCAACGAGGAGGGTATCCGTGCCTGTGTTTCGTTTGTGAAACGCGAACAGTTTGCTGATTTGGAACACCGGTTAAAATTATTCAACGCCCATTTTTCTGAAAATAACTGAGGGAGGAAGAGGATGGATCAACAGAAAGTTCTTTTAAGGTATAATGTCACACTCAAATTGCTTCAAAACCTTAGCCTTAAAAGTAAACCAACTGTTCTGAAAAAAGGAGAATCTTTTATTGACTATGGTGAAAAAACACAGAAAATTGGCATTTTGATAAGTGGTCTGCTTTATTCCACCTACGTTGCCGAAAGTGGTACAGAATGGGTTTCGCGGTTTTTTTTTCCTCCCAATAATTTTATTGTGAGCAATCACCGAAGCTTTTATCTGGGAAAAAACTCCAGCGAATCCATCCGGGCATACGAAGACTCAGAATTAATTTACATAGCCAAAGAGGAGTTCAAATATTTACTCGATAATAATTCCGGATTCGAGCGTACCGTCAGGATACTTGCCGAAGAAAGTTATGTGCAGGCCCTGGAGCGAATCCACTCGTTTCAGTCGCTGAATGCCGAACAGCGAATTCGTAAATTTTTTGATGAATACCCTGAATTGGGAAAAAAACTGCAACGCCAGCACATTGCCTCCTATTTGGGTATTCACCGCAACATTCTTACCCGGTTTCTTTATAAAATCTGATAAAGCAACATTAGTTGCATAGTTTCCGCCGGTTAAAAAATAGTTTTGCAAACCGGATTCAAATTTTAACCGGAACAGAGGAAAAACTAACAATTTATTAGTGGATTTTTTAATTGGTTTAAAGATTTAAATCTTCGGAAGGTTTATTGGAATAACCTGATTTTTATGGTGTTTTTAAATGGAAAAGGTTGTTAATTTTAGCAGAAAATTTGATAAAATATGGCAAAAGTAAGAGGAGCTGTCGTAGTTGACAAAGAAGGTTGCAAAGGTTGTGAGCTTTGTGTGGAAGCCTGTCCTGAAGACGTTTTGGCTTTGAATAAGGAAGTAAACAGTCGCGGTTATCATTATTCATATATGAAAAATCCCGAGGCCTGTATTGGTTGCGCCAACTGCGGCGTGGTTTGTCCTGATACCTGTATTACGATTTACCGGGTCAGAATTTAAGGACGTAATAGCAGAATCAGATTAACTTCCTGATTCCTTATTCCTTATTCGATATTTTTTATTTAAGAATACATTTAAGTTGAACTGATATGAATACGAACAGGATTTTTGATTTGGAAGACCGATTAATAGATTTTTCAATTGAAACCAGTGAGATTGTAGAACAATTACCATCAACCAAATTTGCAAATCATATTGGTGGTCAATTAATAAGATCGGGTAGCTCACCTGCTTTGAATTATGGAGAAGCACAATCTGCCGAGTCACCAGTTGATTTTATTCATAAATTGAAAGTAGTACTTAAGGAATTACGTGAAAGCAGAGTTTGTTTGAAAATTATAATCAGAAAACCATTATTACCCGAAGCAAGAGTGTTACCTACTTTAAATGAATGTAATGAATTGATTGCAATTTTTTTGAAAAGTATTGATACGGCGAATAAGAATAGAAGGAAATAAGGAATAAGAAATAAGAAATAAGAAATTTGGAACATAAAACTTATACAATGGGAGAACTTAGATTAATGAAGGGGAACGAGGTGCTGGCCGAGGCTGCCATCCGGTGCGGATGCGACGGCTATTTCGGCTATCCCATTACACCTCAGTCGGAAGTGATGGAAATGCTGATGGACCGCCAGCCCTGGGACGAAACCGGAATGGTGGTTTTGCAGGCCGAAAGCGAGGTGGCGGCCATTAACATGGTTTATGGCGCTGCCGGAGCTGGAAAGAAAGTGATGACTTCATCATCCAGCCCGGGCGTGAGCTTGATGTCGGAGGGTATTTCATACATAGCAGGCGCCGAGTTGCCCTGCCTGCTTGTAAACGTTCAGCGAGGCGGGCCCGGCCTTGGAACCATCCAGCCATCGCAGGCAGATTATGCTCAGGCGGTGAAAGGAGGAGGGCACGGCGATTACAAAATGATTGTGCTGGCCCCGTCGTCGGTGCAGGAAATGAACGATTTTGTGGATTTAGGCTTCGAACTGGCATTTAAATACCGCAACCCGGCCATGATTTTAACCGATGGCGCCATTGGGCAGATGATGGAAAAAGTAGAGCTTTCGGACTACAAGAAACGCTGGACTGATGAAGAAGTAATTGAAAAAAACGGCAGCTGGGCAACGGTTGGAAAACCATCGACCCGCGAACGCAATGTCATCACTTCCCTTGAACTCGATTCAGCAAAAATGGAAGTAAACAACCAGCGTTTTCAGGAAAAATACCGGAAGATGGAAGCGGAAGAGCAGCGCTACGAAGCCATTCAGTGCGACGATGCCGAATACCTTTTTGTGGCCTTTGGAACGGCTGCAAGGGTTTGTGAAAAAGCAGTGGAAATTGCACGTGAGAAAGGCATTAAAGTTGGTTTGCTCCGGCCCATTACCCTTTTCCCGTTCCCAAAAAACATTATTAAAGAACTGGCGCCAAAGGTAAAAGGCTTTTTATCGGTTGAAATGAACGCCGGTCAAATGGTGGAAGATGTAAAATTAGCAGTGTATGACGCCGGTTGTAACCAAAGGGTTGAATTTTTCGGAAGAATGGGTGGAATCATCCCATCGCCCGGTGATGTGGTGGAAGCGCTGGAACAAAAACTAATGAAGGAGGGATAATAATGGATATTAAAGAAATAATAAAACCGGAAAACCTGGTTTACAGTAAATCGAAGGTTCAGATTGACACGATTATGCACTACTGCCCGGGATGTACCCACGGGGTGGTTCATAAACTCATTTCGGAACTGATTGATGAAATGGGCCTTCAGGAAAAAACCGTTGGCGTGGCACCGGTTGGCTGTGCAGTTTTTGCTTACAACTATATAGATATCGACTGGCAGGAAGCAGCCCACGGACGGGCGCCGGCGGTAGCCACAGGAATTGTTCGCCTGAATCCCGAAAAGTTCGTATTTACCTATCAGGGCGACGGTGACCTGGCCTCCATTGGTGCGGCTGAAATCATCCATGCCTGCAACCGCGGCGAAAACATCCTGGTAGTGTTCATTAACAACGGTATCTACGGAATGACTGGCGGGCAGATGGCGCCTACTACCATCGAAAATATGGTGACCTCGACAACGCCTTGCGGACGAGATCATGAACGAAATGGATATCCGCTGAAAATGACCGATTTGGTAGCACAACTGCCGGGAACATCGTATGTTACAAGGCAGTCGGCCCAAAGCGCACCGGCAGTGCGGAAATGTAAAAGGGCACTAAAAAAAGGCATTCAGAACGTGCTCGACAAAAAAGGGACATCGTTTGTGGAAGTGGTTTCCACCTGCAACTCGGGCTGGAAAATGACACCGGTACAAGCCAACAAATGGATGGAAGAAAATATGTTTCCGTATTATCCGCTGGGCGATATGAAAGACAGTGAAAAAGGTGAACCCGTTTCAAACAATTAAAAACCAGAAGTTATGACAGAAGAAATGATAATAGCCGGTTTTGGCGGTCAGGGCGTACTTTCCATGGGAAAAATTCTCGCCTATTCAGGAATTATGGAAGACAAGGAAGTTACCTGGTTTCCCTCGTACGGGCCCGAAATGCGCGGAGGTACTGCCAATGTTACTGTTATTGTAAGCGACAACCGCATCAGCTCGCCGGTATTGCACGAATACGATACGGCCATTATTCTGAACCAGCAGAGTATGGACAAATTTGAAAAAGCGGTGAAACCGGGCGGTACATTGTTGTACGATCCCAACGGAATCGTAAATCACCCTACCCGGAAAGACATCAATATTTACAGAGTGGAAGGCACCAAAACAGCCGTTGAAATGGGCAATCCCAAAGTGTTCAACATGATTGTTTTCGGCAGTTTCCTGAAGGTGAAACCCATTCTGAAACTCGATAACGTGGAAAAAGGTTTGGAAAAATCGTTGCCCGAGCGCTACCACAAGCTCATACCGCTAAACCTGGAAGCTATTCAGAAAGGCCGGGAGATTGTGGAAACGGTGCAGGAGGTGTGAGGTAATTTAGTTCGTAACACATCATTGCCGGAGAAGGGCTTCAATTTCATGGATAAATTCTTGTGTTTTTGCTATTAGCGGTTTAACTGTTTCTTCATCAAAGTCAAAAAGATCACCATAATCACCTTTTTGCCTGTAATCGAATAGTTTGGAAAATAGTTTCCCATTTTCCTTTGAAAATTTTCCTGTTTTTACGAAATGAAGACTAAATTGTCTTCTTGCTCCATCATGTGACTGGGTTTCAATTTCATATTTTAGCAGGAGTGCAATAACCGCATAAAAGCATGCATAATACAACCGGTTGATTACAGCATTCCATTTGTTATTGCCGGCTAATATCAAAGCTTCTTCAAAAGATTCTTTGGCCCGGTTAAGTCTGTAGAAAATATAATCATTCCGGTTTTCAATAATCATAGTCTTATACCCTCCCTTAAAACGGATTTGTATAAAGGCGAAAAAGACATAATGGAATTCCAGTATTTTTTAGGATAAATAAATGCAGATATAATTTGTCCGGAATCCAATTCAAGGTCATAAAGCCTATCTCTGAATTTATCTTCTATTTCGTTTGTAACCTTAGGTTCATCAACAAGGATAATTATGTCCCAGTCTGAATCGGACCGGGAATCTCCTCTTGCCCTCGAACCAAAAAGAAAAGCTTCGGCTGATGGATCCTGGTTGTGAATTGTTTCTGATATTCTGTCAGTTAATGTATCTGAATTCATAAATTCCAATTTTTACAAATTTAGCAAAAAAGTTAAAGACAGATTGAACTTGCTGCTGAAGCTTAAATATTACTCCAAATTCCAATATCTTTTAATTTTGATGTCGGACGATACCACAAGCTCATTCCGCTAAATATGGAAGCCATTCAGTAAGGGCAGGAGATTGTGGAAACAGTGCAGAAGGTGTGAGGTTATTTTAATCCAGAGTCCCATCCAACATTACCTTTTCTCCCACTTCAGTCTCCATTTCCACCACTATGTCCCCGTACATCACTTTGCATGAATTGCCGAGCAGCGAAGTAACTTTTGCTTCGGTAAGCCGGCCGTTTTCCCATGCCATATCCACTTCGAAACCGCCGCGGGCACGGAGGCCTTTCGCATGACCGTTTTGCCAGGAGGGTGGGAGGGCAGGCAGCAATTGCAGCACCCCGTTGTGGCTTTGCAGCAGCATTTCGGCAATGCCGGCAGTGCCGCCAAAGTTTCCGTCAATCTGGAATGGCGGATGGTTGTCGAACAGGTTGGGATGCGTTGATTTGGCCAGAAGCGCCAGAATGTTTTCGTGCGCTTTTTCCCCGTCTTTCAGACGGGCAAAAAAGTTGATGATCCATGCGCGACTCCAGCCGGTGTGACCGCCGCCATGCCTCAACCTTTCCTCAATGGATTTGCGCGAGGCTTCCATCCACTTCGGATCACCGGGGTCCGTAAATTCCTCGCCGGGATGCAGGGCATACAAGTGCGACATGTGGCGATGCCCCGGTTCGGCTTCCGGCAGCTCTTCCGACCATTCCAGAATGCGTCCGTCGGAACCGATTTGCGATGGCGTAAGTTGTGCCAGCATGGTACGCAGTGTGTCGGCAAACGGGATGTCGATATTCAGTATCTCGGAGGTTTTGATGCAGTTGGTAAATAGTTCGCGGATGATTTGGTGGTCCATAGCCGGTCCCATACACACGGCAGCCTTTTCTCCGTTTGGTGCAATAAATGTATTTTCGGGCGACATGCTTGGTCCCGAAATCAGCAGCCCGGTTTTGGGGTCTTCCACCAGAAAATCCACAAAAAAGAGGGCGGCATCTTTTAAAACCGGGTATGCTTTTTCGCGAAGAAACTGCTTATCTCCGGTGTAATCGTAATGTTCCCAGAAATGGTCGGAACACCAGGCGGCTCCCATGGGCCACATCCCGTAACCGGTCATGCCAATGGGATCGGTGAATTTCCACACATCGGTAGTGTGGTGGGCCACAAAACCGCGGCAACCGTAAACTTCGCGGGCGGTTTGGGAGCCCCGTTCGCGCAGTCCGTCCACAAATTCAAAAAACGGTTCCTGCGTTTCGGCCAGATTGGTAATGAGCGCCGGCCAGTAATTCATTTGAATATTAATGTTGATGTGGTAGTCGGCGTTCCACGGGGGCGACAATGTTCCGTCCCAGATCCCCTGCAGGTTGGCTGGTAAACCGCCGGGGCGTGATGAGCTGATAAGCAAATACCGTCCGAACTGGAAATAGAGTTCGGTGAGATGGTCGTCGCTGGCGCCGTTTTTTACACGTTCCAAACGCTTATTGGTGGGAATGTTCAGCGTATCGGGATTATTCAGGGCCAGATCAACCCGGTTAAACAGTTCCTGGTATTCTGCAATGTGATTTGATTTTAATTGATTGAAAGCGGTTTGGGTAGCTTTCCTGACATCTTCAGCCGCTTTTTCCGTTTCGTGATCGCCCCAAAAATTCGTTCTTCCTGAAACCAGAATGAGCACTTCATCGGCATTTTTTACTGTAATTTTTCCACCGGCTGCAACCAGTTCACCGCCTGTGTTTTCGACATTCGCCACCGAGGCAAAGCGGGTTCCGCGCCCTTCGTATTGGGCAAAGCCGGTCATGAGTAGTTGGTTGTCGCTGGCAGAAACCACTTCTGCATTACCGGGCCGTTCCATCCATGTGGTAAAATTCAGTTTTCCGTTTTCTGATGCAGAAAGTTTAACGGCAATAACCTGATCGGGCGCCGAGGCAAAAACCTTGCGGGTATATTTTACGTTATCCGATGTAAAACGGGTGGTAGTCACTGCCGTCCGCAAGTCGAGGTCCCGTTTGTAATCTGAGACGTTGCTCAACCCTTCGAATTCAAAAAACAGATCGCCCAGCGTTTGGTAGGTATGTTTTCCGCCGTCGATGCGTTTCCCCATAATTTTTTCCTGTGCCAGCCGGTCGCCTTCGGCATATTTACCTTCAAAAAGAAGCTGGCGCACTTTATCCAGATTTTCAAGCGCTTCGGGGTTTGCCCGCTCAATGGGGCCGCCCGTCCAAACCGATTCTTCGTTGAGTTGAATACGTTCGGTTTCGGTACCTCCAAAAACCATAGCGCCCAAACGTCCGTTTCCAATGGGCAGGGCTTCCACCCATTCGCCGGCTGGTTCGTTGTACCAGAGTCTCAATTCCCTTTTCGGTGTATCATTATGTGTCTTACAACTTTGAAAAACAAGTGCAAAAAAAAGTACGAACAGGAAAAAAAATCGGGACATTTTTAATCAGTTTGGTTTATTTTGAAATGAAGAATTAATCGTTTCCGCGTTTGGTTTCGATAAGAACCACTCCGTTTGCTCCGCGGGAACCGTAGATGGCAGAACTTCCGTCTTTAATTACGTTGATGCTTTTTACCTGAACCGGAGGAATTGAACCGAGCATACTTCCGTCAACCGGAATTCCATCCACAATAATGAGTGCGGCACTGCTGCTGTTTATGGAATTGATGCCGCGGATGATGATTTCCCCGTTCATGATTTGGACTCCTGAAAAGCGCCCTTTGATTACTTCGTAAAGGTCGCTGTACTGCGAAAAGTCCATATCGTCGCTGTTGAGGTTGGCCAATGCGTTTAACTTGTTTTTGTCGGAAACGTGGCCGTAGCCGATGGCATATTCCCGGTTTTTTTCTCCGGGTTTCAGTTTCAGGTTAACCGCTACCAGTTTGATTTTATCTTCCAGTCTTACCCGCTGGTTGTAAAAACCATTGGCACTTACCTTTAACCGGTCATTTGAATTTACAGCTACAGAAAACTGACCAAGCGAATCGGTTAAAACTGTTTGTTTGGTGCTTCTGACCTGGATTTCGGCATCGATGAGCGGAATGCTGTCGAACGTGGTAACAACTCCGTGTATTACCCGGTCTTGTGCCGTGGCAAAAATACTAATGCAAACGGCTGCTAATACAATAAAGGGTGCAAAAATTTTTTTATTCATGGCTTTCTCTTCTAATTATGTTTCAATTACAAATTTATATTAAAATTCAAATAATCGCATTAAACCCTTCAAAAAACATGCCGCTATCCGGTGGTTTTCAGGTTTGTGTTTTTGCAGCTACCACCCGTTTTACCCGGTAGGGTTTTTTTTGCTGCGATTCAAAATAGGTACGCATTTGCAGTTCGGCAATAATTCCGATGGTAACAAACTGAATGCCTCCCATTACCAAAAGAATACCAAGTAAAAGGAGCGGTTTGCCCCAGATGTCATGCCCTGTAATTTTCATGATAAACATGTAAAAATTGATGAGTACGCCTAATCCAAGTGTGACGATTCCAAGGCCTCCGAAAAAGTGCATGGGCCGCTGCATGTATTTTTTGAAAAAGAGCATCAGAAAAAGGTCGCTCATTACCTTTGTGGTGCGGCTGAGGTTGTATTTCGAGGTTCCGAATTTCCGGGGCCGGTGGTTTACATCAACCTGCGTAATTCGGGTGGCTCCTTCAAGGGTAATCAGTACCGGAATAAAGCGGTGCAGTTCGCCGTAAATGTGAATGCTTTTGATGGTTTCGCGGGTGAATATCTTCAGGGTACACCCCAGGTCCTTCATTTTGGTGCCGGTTGATTTGCGAATCATATAGTTGGCCATTTTTGAAGGTATTTTGCGCAGAAACATGCCGTCTTTCCGGTTGGCCCGAACGCCGGCCACCATATCCCAGTTTTCGGCTTCAATCATTTTCAGCATGCCTGGTATATCGGCCGGATCGTTTTGCAAATCACCGTCAATCAATGCCACATATTCTCCATCGGCCTGGTCGATTCCGGCTTGCAAAGCCGAACTTTGCCCGTAATTTCTTTTCAGTTCAACCAAAATAAAACGCTCGTCGTTAATTTTCAGAATTTCTGAACGGGTGTTGTCAGTTGAGCCGTCATCTACAAAAATGGCCTCAAAGCTGATTCCTCCAAGTGCCTTTTGAATTTGTTCTGCAAGAGGTTTTATATTGGGTTCTTCGTTAAAAACACAAATAACCAGTGAGAGTTTTTTCATTTGAATGAATTAATCGATTTATACATTTTCACGGGCAAAGGTACATAATTCCGCAGCAAATCCGATGGTTAGCCTGCTGCGTTCAGTTTCCAGATAAACGAAGCTTTTACGGTTTTGTATTCCCAGTGGCGTAATCCGTGGAAGTATTGCAGCCTGACCGCTTTGTTGCTGAAATCTTTCCGGATGTCGAAATTCAGTTGCATGGGGCGGTCGCGTTCGTTTTTGTAGCCCGAGTATCCCGACCACGATGCCGAAAACAGCCAGTCGTTTCGGTTGTAATCGGCACCCAGTGCATAAAGCAGAGCGTCGTTTTGCAGGTTCAGTTCATCGTTGGTTTGCCAGGTGTAAAAACCTATCAGTCCAAAGGGTTTAAACCAACCGGAGGCAGCATTCCCCATTTTTTTTGAAAAGCTCAGGTCGAGAAAATAAGCCGGACTGTCGGAATAGCGGGCGCCTTCCAGCTGATTGCCCGATGCTGTTTTGGTAGCAAAACGAAACAGTGTGTTGGGAATTTTTCTGTCTTTAAAAACCTGAATGAGTGTGCTGAAATAAAAATCTCCAATGGCGGTGCCTCTGCCGTCTTCGATGCGTGCAAAACGTTCGTTGCGTATTTCTTCAGAAAAAGCAAACCGTTCAAATGCCACACCATACATTTCAATGGCAATTTTATTACCGGCAAAAGGAATATAAACATATCCTGAAAAATCCTGTGTTGGGTCGCCGCTGTGAAAGTGGCCGGAGAAGCTGATTTCCAGCTCGGCAGGTCCGGTTAGATCCCCTTTTTGCACATGGGGAACAGGCAGGGCATTCGGCCCCAGGTAGCCCGGCGACATGATGATCCAGTTGCGCCAGCCCGGGTCTCCGGTTTCCCAGCCGTGCTGTTCGTTCCACCATCCCATACCGGCTCCTGCCTGCTGCCCGAAAGCGGCAACACCGGAAAGGAAGAAAAGTATTAACACAAAGTATTTCATGGTTTATTTTAAATATGCACGGCAAAGAAAGTAAAAAGGACTGCCGGTAATTGGCAGCCCACCTGTTTTCTATAAATTTAGTTTACCCCTGATGTCGGGTGGTATTGCATCTTTATGAACCATGATGCACATGGTTTTATAACTGACATAAGGTTTTGAGACGTAAAAATACCCATCGAATTTGTTGTATTCGCCCCACGAATTTTTTACTTTGTAAAACGTGTCTCCAAACTGATTTTTGGCAATTCCGATGATGTGCATTCCATGGTCGTCGGTTGTTTGGAAATTGTCGAAGGCGGTTTGCCTCATTTCCTGCGTAACTTCTCTTTCAGGTACGGGTTTTTCCAGTTTGTACAGTTCGTTTTCGCGTTCTCTTTCAGGAAGTGCTTCCCAGCGCGATATTTCAGCATCGGTCATGTCGGTTTCCGGAGCTGCGGGTAAAACAGCAATGCCTCTGTTTCCCGAAAGAAATCCCTTTTCGCTTACATCGGCTGCCCAGGCAATGGTGAAACCGTTATTCAGCGAATAGTCGATGATTTCTTCCAAATCGTTTAACGGAACATTATACATCTCGTCCCACGACCAGTTGTCGGGTACTTCGAGAATAAATTTTGAGTAAAACGGATGGTGAGTGAATGACGTAATTTCCACATAATCATCCATATTCAACCCTATATAATTGTCGGCAAAGCTCAGGGGCGTGTACTGTAATCCTTTGTAAGAAAAGTTTTTGGGCGTTTCGCCGAGATATGTGTCCAGAATTTGGGTAAATGCATCGTGCCATGCCGTACTTAGTTTGCGGTTTTTGTTCTCCACAACAGCATCAACATACTCACGAAGAACCCGGTCCATTTCGCCATGCACGTGTTTGTCCTCGCCGTATTCCAGTCCGTCGTACACCTCTTCGGGTACAATACCGTATTTGGCAATCATATTGGTAACATCGTGAAAAGCGCCACCGGCAGCAAAGTTCAGGTTGCCGTGTACACGCACATGCTTCCTGGCTTTTTCGGCATACGTATGCCACACAATAAACATTTCAGAAAAATTAACTTCCGGTTTGCCCAGCCTCAGCATTTCCGATTCGAGAAACGATAGTCCGGCAAATGACCAGCAGGTTCCCGAACGGTGCTGATCTTCGACTGCTGTTGCAGGGAGCAACAAAACATCTTCAAATTTCCAACCTTCATCTTCATCTTTTTCAAAAGCACTGTTGCCCATTCCGGAAAATGAAAAACCGGCTACAAGTACTGCTGTCAGCAGATAATTCCATTTAAAATTCATGTAAATCCTTCTTTTAAACTTGATTTTTCGACTTAACGTCAAAAATAGTAAAATAATAATTTCTTAACGAAAAATTTAATATTTAGAAACATTCCAAAAAGGTTAAATAAAATGAATGAATCGGCACCGGTTTTTCTTTTAATATTATTTTTGCTGATTACGAAGAAGGAAAATGAAAAAAGTTACAACCATACTGTTTATTTTACTGATGACTTCATTTGTTGCAGAAGCTCAGCTAAATATTAATCATTACATGCGGGTAGGCCGTACACGCATTTCCATTGGAAATTACACCGGTGCCATTGAATATTTCAATATCGTTATCAAGTTTAAGCCCTATTTACCCGAAGCCCATTTTTACAGGGGTGTTGCCAAGCATCAGCTGGAGGACTTCAGAGGGGCCATTATTGATTACAACAAAGCCATTGAAATGAAGCCTTTTTATCCTCAGGCTTATATGAACCGCGGCATGGCTTACCACAATCTGGGAGAATATGAAAAGGCCATTGAAGATTACAACCGGGGCCTGGAATTCGATTCAGAAAATGAATCGATTTACAATAACCGGGGCATTGCCAAACTTTCCCTGAAAAATGTGGAAGGCGCTATTGAGGATTACAATAAGGCGCTGGAAATCAATCCAAAATCGACCCATGCACTAATGAACCGCAGCAATGCACACATTGTACAGGGCGATGTGGAAGATGCCATCCGCGATTTGAACCAGGTAATAATTATCCGTCCGCATTTTGCTGCTGCATATCTCAACCGTGGTCTGGCCCGTTTCGAACTGGACGATTTTGCTTCTGCCTTGCGCGATTACGACCAATCCATCAGTCTCGATTCCGAAAATGCACTGGCATTCAATAACCGGGGCATTGTAAAGCATAAACTGGGCGATTACGAAGGAGCTATTATGGATTACGACATGGCACTCCGGCTGAATCCTGAAATGGCCAGCGCCTATTTTAACCGGGCTATGGCCCGCGAAATTCTTGGCCGTCCGGGGTTTGAGAACGATTACCGCGTTGCCGCACAGCTCAACCCACAGTTCGATCTCGAAAGTCGCCGCCTCGATGCCGAGCAACTGGCCCAGAACCAGCAGAGCCAGTCGCAGCAAAGTTCCTCTTCGGGTCAAACCGGCGCTGCACAGTCAACTGCTGCACAAGCCTCAGCACAACAGAATGATTCGCAAGCTGAAGAGCAGGATGAAGAAACACCTGCTGAAGAAAGCTCCGAGAGCCAACGCAGCCGGCGGCAGCGGATTAACCTGATTGTAGAAGACTCGCGCAACCTGCCCTCCGATGATGAGGAGGTGGACGACGGCAGAATTCAAAACCGGAACATCGTAATCGACCTTCAACCTATTTTCATTATTTCGGCGTTTGAACGAAATGCCGTGGATTACGAAAGGTCGCAGTATTATAACCTGGCCATCGACGAGCTGAACCAGAAAAACAATTACAATCCGCTGTTCACCATCACCAACAAGGAGGTTGAAGAGTACATGGATATTTTTGAAAACTTTATCCTCTATTTCAATGCAAGGTTGCAAATCGACGAAAGCAGCCACCATTACCTTAACCGTGGAATTTTTTACGGTCTTACCGGCGACTACAACCGGGCTTTGGAAGATTTTAACAAATCGCTGGAATTAAATTCCGAACAGGCTGTTGCATTTTTTTCGAGGGGAAACAGCCGTTACAAAATGCAGGAGGAGATTGAATCGCTTGCCGGTGCGCATGACGATTTCATAGTTCCCATTGGCGGATTTGATAACCGACCGGATGATAACGAAATGGTCTCTATGCCTGAGTATCAGAAAATACTGAACGATTACCAGAGCCTGCTCTACCTGAAACCCAATTTCTTTTTTGGCTACTACAACCGGGCATTTATTAAATTGCGTTTGAAAGAGTACAAAAGTGCCATCGAGGACCTGAACAAAGCCATTGAGCTGGAACCGGAATTTGCAGAAGCTTATTTCAACCGGGGCCTGACCAAAATTTACCTTGACGACATTGAAGGAGGTGCCCTTGACCTGAGCCGAGCCGGTGAGCTGGGTATCCATGGAGCTTACAACATTATTAAGAGATACTGTAACTGAAAGGTTGAATGGGTTTGACGAAGAGCCCGTCAACATATTGCTGAACTAAAAATTGAACTGTATGCTAACTGCTTTTAACCGGCTGAAGGCCCAACTGGAGGGCGATTTGTTTACCGACAATGTACAGCGGGTGTTGTATTCAACCGATGCCTCGCAATACAAAGAATTGCCGCTGGCGGTAACCCGTCCGAAAAACAAGGAAGATATTCAGAAAATTATAGCTTTTGCGCGCGAAAACGGCACATCGGTTATTCCGCGCGGAGGCGGTACATCGCTGGCAGGACAGGTGGTGGGGCCCGGCATTGTGGTTGACATGTCGAAATACATGAATAAAATGCTGGAGCTGAATGTGGATGAACGCTTTGTGATTGTGGAGCCCGGCGTTGTGCTGACAGAGCTGAACATGGCGCTGGCACAACATGGTTTGCAGTTTGGCCCAGAAACCTCTACTGCTAACCGTTGCGTTATTGGCGGAATGTTGGGCAACAACTCCTGCGGGTTACATTCACTCATTTACGGCAGTGTGCGCGAACATGTGCTTGAAGTGGATGCCATACTTGCCGATGGCTCCGAAACCACTTTTAAGCCGTTGACCAAACCAGAATTTAAGCAAAAACTAAACGGCAACCCCAATCAGCTTGAAAAGGCCATTTATCAGAATATTTTCGATATTCTTTCCAGCCCGGAAAACCAGAAGGAAATACGTGATAAATTCCCCGACCCGAAGCTTACCCGGCGCAACATGGGGTATGCCATAGATGCATTGGTCGATTCGGAGATGTTCACCGAAGGTGGTGAATCGTTCAACTTCTGTAAACTGCTGGCCGGTTCGGAAGGCACCCTGGCTTTTTCGCACCGCATTAAACTGAACCTGATTCCGCTGCCGCCCAAATACAAAGGTCTGGTTTGCGCTCATTTTGAAACGCTGGAAGAATCGCTCGAAGGCAATCTGGTGTCGCTGAAACATCACCCCGGCGCCATCGAACTGATGGACGACACGGTAATGCAGGCGGCCAAACAAAATATTGAGCAGCGCAAAAACCGCTTTTTTGTAAAAGGTGATCCCGGCGCCCTATTAATGATTGAACTTGCCTGCGAAACCGAAGTGGAACTGAAGGCCAAAGCAGCGGCTTTGGAAGCCGATTTGCGCGCAGCCGGACTGGGCTATCACTATCCGTTAGTTACCGGGGCCGATAACATCAAACGGGTTTGGGCGTTGCGCACGGCCGGTCTCGGGCTGCTGGCCAACATCCCCGGCGACCGTAAGGGTGTTCCCGGAATTGAAGACACAGCCGTTGCTCCGGAGTATCTGCCCGGTTACATTGCCGACTTCAAAAAAGTATTGAAAAAACTGGGGCTCACCAGCGTGTTTTATGCCCACATTGCTACCGGCGAAATTCATTTCAGGCCACTCATCAATTTTAAAGACCCTAACGATGTCCAGCTTTTCGATACGCTGATGAATGAAGTGGCCGCTCTGGTGAAAAAATACCGGGGCTCCATGAGCGGAGAACACGGCGACGGCAGGGTGCGCGGGAAATTTATTCCTTTCATGTTGGGCGAACACAACTATCAGTTGCTTAAAAGTCTGAAAAAAGCCTGGGACCCGGAGAATATTCTGAACCCGGGGAAAATTGTGGACACACCACCCATCACCGAAAGCCTTCGTGTGATTCCGGGGAAACCTACTCCTGAATACAGCACGGTTTTCGATTTTTCGAGATACAATGGTTTTTTCCGAAGCATTGAAAAGTGCAATGGCTCGGGAGACTGCCGCAAAAGCGAGGTGATAGGAGGAACCATGTGTCCTACCTTTATGGCTACCCGCGACGAGGACAAAACCACCCGCGGACGCGCCAACATCTTGCGGGAATTCCTCTACACCAGCGAAAAGGAAAACCCGTTCGACCACCGGGAGATTTACGATATTCTCGACCTGTGCATTTCGTGCAAAGCCTGTAAGGCCGAATGTCCTTCCAACGTGGATATGGCCAAACTGAAGGCTGAATTTCTGCAACACTATTACGATATTCACGGCATTCCGCTCCGTTCGCGGCTGGTGGCCTGGTTGCCCAGACTCAACAAACTGGGTATGCTCCTGCGTCCGGGTACCAATTTTGTAATGAAAACAACGATATTCAAAAAATTTCTTGGCATTGAAACCCGACGCAATTTGCCCACTCTGTCGAAAATTACCCTGAGCCGACGCACCGCGCAGGGTATTCCAATGCCTGACAAAGAGCCCAAAGGAAAGGTTTATCTTTTTAACGACGAGTTTACCAACTTCAACGAAAGCGATATTGGTATTAAGGCCATTTTGCTGCTGACAAAACTGGGTTACGAGGTGAAAATACCGGTGCACAGAGAAAGCGGGCGAACATTTCTTTCCAAAGGTCTGGTGCGCACTTCAAAAAAGATTGCTGTCGAAAATGTAAACCTCTTGAAAGATATTGTTTCGGACGAAACACCATTGGTAGGAATCGAACCGTCGGCTATTCTCGCTTTCCGCGATGAATACCCGGAACTGGTGGATAAGGATTTGCAGCCGGCAGCTGAAAAACTGGGACAAAATGCTTTGCTGTTCGAGGAATTCATAGCAGTTGAAATTGATAAAGGCAATATAAATTCAGATTTGTTTACCAGGCAGAAAAAGGAGATTTTGCTGCACGGGCACTGCCAGCAAAAAGCGGTGGCAAGCACCGAACCCACAAAAAAAATGCTGTCGCTGCCGGTGAATTATTCGGTGAAAGAAATTCCCTCGGGCTGCTGTGGTATGGCTGGTGCTTTCGGTTACGAAAAGGAACACTACGACCTCTCCATGAAAATTGGTGAAATGGTACTTTTCCCGGCTGTTCGCCAGGCAGAAGAAAAAGTAATTATTTCGGCTCCTGGAACTTCGTGCCGCCACCAGATTAAAGATGGCACCGGCAAATCGGCCAAACACCCACTGGAAATTTTATACGAAGCCCTGGCACCCTGACCTGGTTTTTTAAACGGTTACAAACTGCGCAATATTCCGGTTAACCTCAATGCGGTTTATGAGCGACCGGATGATTTTTCTGTAAAGTTCGTCCTTCAGCACCAGGTCTTCAACACCTGCATCGATGTTGGGGTTGTCATTTATCTCTACAACGTAAACCTCGTTGTCAATCATTTTCAAATCGACGCCGTAAAGTCCGTCGCCGATAAGCGATGCCGCCTTAACGGCCGTTTTTACCACCTGTTCGGGTACTTCGTTAATGGGAACAGTTTCCGAATTGCCCCCTTTGTCTTTGCTTTTGCTGTTCCAATCGTAAATTTGCCAGTGGTTTTTTGCCATAAAGTACTTGCAGGCAAAAAGCGGCGCCTGGTCGAGCACTCCAATTCGCCAGTCGTATTCCGAAGGTTTGAATTCCTGCACAATAACCAGGTCCGACAATTCAAAGAGTTTTTTCAGCGATGTGTCCAGCTCATCGGGGGTATTTACTTTTTCAACTCCCAGCGAAAAAGCACTGTCGGGTTGTTTCAGTACCAGTGGAAATGTGAGGTGGGCGGTTTGCAGTTTACGATAGGTTGTTTTCGACAAAACCACCGTAGCCAGCGTTTTTATTTTATTTTGTTTCAGCCGTTCGTTCTGAAAAATTTTGTTGGAGCACCGCAGGATAGACCACGGGTCGTCAATCACCACCAACCCCTCGGCATAAGCAGCCCTTGAGAAATGGTAGGTGTAATTGTTTACACTGGTGGTTTCACGTATAAAGAGTGCATCGAACTCTGAAAGCTGACTGAAATCCTCTTTGGTGATGAATTCGGTGTAAAACCCTTCCTTTTCTGCTATTTTTTTGAAGTTGCGCAAAGCTGCAGGGCACGAGGGCGGATTTTTCTCTTTGGGATTAACCAAAATGGCCAAATCGTACTTGTAATTTTTGAACCGGGGGCGGCTGAAACGCTTCTTCGAGAAGTAGTCGCGTGCAAATTCCTGCACTTTTTCCAGATGTTCCGGATTCACTTTTTTAAAGCTGAGCGGAGTTACTTTCTGAATCAGCCATTTTTCGGTTTTTACAAAATCAATTTGCAGCATGGGCGCTTCAAACGTATGGTAAAGTTTTTGCGCCAGTTGCCGAAATGCGGAATTTACCGATTTTCCGAAATACACAAAAATGCTGATTTTATTTCCTTCAATCGTTTTGAATGTTTTTTGAATATCCTCGTCGATGTAACCCGAGAGCGAACGAATGAGCGACTGGCTGCTGAAATCGCGCAGGGTAGTCACATTGGGAATTACACGATGGTCGCGCGCAGAGGCCAGCAATGAAACATAATACCCCATTTTCTGGTACTGGTATGAATTGCTCAGATTGAAAATCCGAACATTTTTCAGTGACTGAAATTCCTCGCCGGTAATGTAATCAGCCGATGATACCACCTTCACTCCCTCAATTTCCAGATTCCAGTATTTGGGGTTTCTGACAACGATGATGTTCGAGATGCTTTGTTTATCGCTGTTCTCGTCCAGTGTCAAAACCATACGCAAGCCGTGCATGCCTTTCATGTAATAGTCGTTCAACACTTCCACTTCTTTAAACCCAAAAGTTTTATAAAGCTGAACAAGTTTTTTGTCCGATTTCATGACTTCGAGCGAAACCCGGTTCATTTTTTTTATTCGTGCAAGGGAAATGGAATGTCCGAGCAGTAGTTTGCCAATGCCTTTGCCTTGATATTCAGGCAAAACAGCCAACGAAAACATGCGCAACGTTTTGGCATGAAGGTAGAGGGTGGCTGACCCAACCGGAGTTTTTCCTTTTTCATCTTCAATTTCAGCAACAATTACCTGCTGCAATGGGCTGGTTATGCTGTACCGGATTGACCGGCGGGTGCTTTGCTGAAATGCAGGAAAACAATTTTTTTCAAGGTTGTCGAGAAAGTCTAAGTCGCTGGCTTCAGATGCTCTTATAATTGTCTTCATTTTTTACATAATGTATTAAATTCCTGTTTCTTTTCGTCTGATTTTTACACGCATGGTCCCTCTTACGGGTTTTTCCGAAACAAGAATGAGGTATCCGCCTCCACCGGCGCCAGCCAGTTTCCAGGCCAGTGCTTCGGGTTTATAGCTTTCAATCACTTTTTCGATGTCGGAATTGATCATAGCCGGGAAAAGCGTAGTTTGCGCTCTGAATGAATCCAGAAAAGCACTGGCAAAGGCATGCAAATCTTTTTTCAGAATGGCGTGCCAGGCCTGTTCGGCTGCTGCTGCCAGTTTTTGCACATTTGGGGTGGTTATGTTGGTATTTCCCAGCAGGTCGAGGTTGTTTGGTCGCGGCCATAGCAGAACCATACTAATGTGTTCTTCGAGCCAGTCGAGGATGTCATCGTCGTGTACAGACTCAATATTTAAAGGCCAGTAGGCATTGTCGTAATAGTGTCTTACCAGCCCCGGCATGCATATACCTATGGCATCCTGTGCGCCGGAGATTATACCTGAGCCGGGCTCGTTCTCGAATTTGAACAGCATTTCGGCCAGTTTTTCGGGTTTACCCAGCGGCAGGGTATGGGGCCAGATTTTTTTTGCAGCGTTGCGGGTAGAGGTGCTCATGCCGCAGCGTTCGTTGTATTCCACAGTGGGCTCCAGTGAAAGGGTAATGGCCCAGCCGGGGTGGTATTTCGATACATAAGGCTGGTCAATCCAGGTGCCTGCCAGGTCGATGCGGTAGGGCAGGGCACAAATTCCCGACGAACGAATTGCGGTGGTTGACCGGGGAGGAAGTCCGGCATCCGGAATGCGTTCCAAAACTTTCAGCTCGATGCCCAGCTGGTCGCATAACATTTTTTTTGACGGTGAATATCCGTCCTCATTCACAACAAAAATATCGGGTTTCAGGCGGTACAGTTCCTGTTCAAAGTCCATCATGCCCCGGCCCCGGTTAATAAAGGCCTCATTTACATATCTCACAGCTTTCACCATGTACAGGCGCTCCTGCTCACTGTTAACCGTGGGCCTGCCTTTCAGTTCTTCTATGGTTTTGTCGGACCCAATGCCTACATGAAGGTCGCCAAATTGCGAAGCTTCTTTAAAAAAAGCAACATGTCCGCTGTGCAGCAAATCGTAACATCCCGATACAAATACACGTTTATTCATCTGTTTGATAATTTTTATATTTTAATGCTTGATTTACAGGTTTTTGGCAATGGTAAACCGTACGCCTCCATTTCGGTAAAGGTCACTGCCTGCATCGGCTGCCACCGTCAGTCCAAAATCGAAAATAAATCCAGGGTTTGTGTACCAGATTTCCAGAAGTCCCGACACCTGCTTTTGTGAAGGTTCATAAGGAGTAAAGAACAATCCGAAATGATGGATGTAGGTGAGAAACCCCTTCCATGATATGTGCCCGGGCAGGTTTCCTTTTGCCCCGAGGTGGTGTGCGTAAAACCGGTTTGACTGAAGTCTCCCGGCTATGCCGTTGCTCATGCTTACCGGGTAAAAAAGCGGCGAGCTCATAACCCGCTGATGATAGGTAAAACCACTCCGGTAAACCCCATGGTTAAAATAACTGTCGGGTTCCTGATTGTCTCTTTCACTCCGTATGCTTTGCTGTCGGGTATCTGTGAACTCGTAAACCAGCTCTGAAACCGGCTGGTCTTTATCCGTAAAACTGAAATGCAATCCCAGCAGGTTGTCGGGCCAGTTGCGCCAGTTTACTCCCGACAAGTCCTCGAAAGGGTGGCTCAGATAAAAAGTAATTTCCGATTGCGTAAAAGTTTTGGTTACCTCCAGCTGGTATGTTCCAAGCTGGTTTCCTGCAACATTCAACTGGTCGGTAGTTGGAAATTCGTCGTCGCCCGACCTGCCAAAAACATACCGGAGGTATGCAGAAAAATCGTCGGGCATTTTTCCGATGCGTTCATTGGGCGATGTGCCGCCCCACATCACATAATGTTCGAATCCTGCTTTAATCTGCCAGGTTGGTGCAGGTGATGCTTTCAGGTAGAGCGATTTATGATGCAGGTGAACACCATCCACGTAGCGGTCGTCATTCAGAAGCCCTTCGTCATATTCCGCCTTGAACAGGAGGAAGTTTTGAAGGAAAGGAACCGGCTTGTAATCCCGTGTTGAGAATCTTATCATTGGGTAGGGGCGCGCATTCCGGTTACGGGCCAGGTTTCCGTTGGTGGTGGAAAGCCCGCCATGCTTTTCCGGGTCATGAAACAGTCCACCCTTCAGTTCCCACCCTCTGAATGAAAGCCCTGCAAACGCCTTATTCACATGATAATGGTTTTCCTCTCCCAGCGAAGCTACCAGGTTTCCTCCCCAGGTGAATGAAAAAGCAGAGGTGGTTTCCAGCGGGTAAGCCTGGCCGGCAAAAACATCCGAAATGTTGTAAAATGCGCCGGTAGCCGGTACTTTCCCGTCGCGGTTGGCTGTCATCCAAAATGGCATTACACTGTCGGTAGCTGCAAGGGTTGAATTTTCCAGTATTATTTTTACCGGTTGCTGGCTGTGAGCCACTGCCACCATCAACAGAAGTAGGGCTGAGATAAAAAATCTTTGCTTCATATTCTGGTTTTTACCGGCCTTTACCAATGCTGGTCACCTCGAATCCAATATTGTTGAGGGTGTTTGCCGGAAGGATGTTTCGTCCGTCGAATACAAACGCCGGTTTATACATATTGTTGTAAATCTGCTGCCAGTCATACATTTTGAATTCATCCCATTCCGTAAGTAATGCAATGGCATGTGCATTTTGAGCTGCTTCATAAGGCGAAGTATGTACCTTAACCAACTGCCTTATTTCAGAATTGCTGAGCGGATCGGCGGGTGTTTCGTCGCGGCGGTGCTGCTGCAGATATTCCAGGTCGGAATAGATACGGTCAGCTTTTACCTGAGGATCGTACACATGAATTTCTGCCCTGTCGTGCAGCAATTCGTCGGCTACATAAATGGCCGCACTTTCGCGGGTGTCGTTGGTATCTTTTTTAAAGGCCCAGCCAAAAAAGGTAATTTTTTTACCGGAAACCGTGTTAAATAACGAGTCGATAATTTGTTTGGCAAAGCGGTGTTTCTGGTAATCGTTCAGTTTTACCACCTGCTCCCAGTAATCGGCCACCTCGGGCAGGTTAAAATGCCTGCACAAATACACCAGGTTAAGAATATCCTTTTGAAAGCAGGAACCGCCAAACCCGACGGATGCTTTCAGGAATTTAGGGCCTATGCGGTTGTCCATTCCAATGGCGTGCGCCACTTCGTCCACATCGGCGCCGGTTCGCTCACACAAGGCCGAAATAGCATTAACGGAACTTACCCGTTGTGCCAGGAAAGCGTTGGCCGTGAGTTTCGACAATTCGCTGCTCCAGATACGGGTAGTGAGAATTTGTTCGCGGGGAATCCAGTGGGCATAAATGTCGGCCAGTGCCTGCTCGGCCAGTTTACCTGCTTCGTCATCCTCACTTCCAATCAACACCCTGTCGGCATGCAGCAAATCACTGATAGCTGTACCTTCGGCAAGAAACTCGGGATTGGAAAGCACCCGGAACAGGTGTGGCGTGTGGTAGGCTTCAAAAATTCGTTTTATCGACTGTGCGGTTCGCACCGGCAGGGTCGATTTTTCTACAATAATTTTGTCGGAATTGGCGGTTTCTGCAATCTGGCGCGCACAAAGCTCCACATATTTCAGGTCGGCAGCCATTCCTTTTCCCACGCCGTATGTTTTGGTTGGGGTATTTACCGAAATAAAAATCATTTGCGCTTCTCGAATGGCGCCTTCAATATCGGTTGAAAAGAACAGGTTTCGGCCCCGTGCTTCGGCAACCACATCGGGCAAACCGGGTTCGTAAACGGGCAGGTTTTCCAGGTTTTCGTCGTTCCATTCAGCTATACGTTCGGGGTTAATGTCAACCACAGTTACTTTTATGTGCGGGCACTGCTGTGCAATTACGGCCATGGTTGGACCACCAACATATCCTGCGCCAATGCAGGCAATTGAAGTTATTTTTTCAGAAAAGGGCATGGTAAAAAGGATTCAATTTTAAAAATATTTTATTTACGAAAGCAAAGATAGGAATGATTTTAAGCAGGACAATATCACAGGGGTTCTAAAGTCTGTTTTGAAAAGTTAAATCATTCTGTATTTTGCAACTCCTGGATGACAAAACACTAGCCACCATTGGAAAGGTAAATGAAGAACTGGGTTTGTAAACTTTCATTAAAGTTGAACAAGCAGCACCACTTTCTGTTCGTCGCGGATAATGTCAACTGAAATGGTTTGCCCAGCTTCCAGCGATTGCAGCCGGTTCATGTAATCGTAAATATTACCCACTTTTTTCCCGTCGATGGCAGTAATAATATCTCCTTTTAGCATGCCTGCCTTTTCAGCCGGTTTATCGGGTGAAACAGCATCCACCCGCAGGCCGCGGTCTTCCATGCCGGCATAATCGGGCATAATGCCCAGCGAAACCCTGAACCGTCCGCCACGAGTCCGCTGAACCCTGGGGCCTGCCTCACGAAAAGTGAGTACACTGTCAAGCGAAGCAATTTCGCTCACCAGCGTGTGTGCAAATTCCATCACTTCCACAGCACCTTCGTAATTGATTTTACCGGGGGTATCGGCGGGTGTGTGGAAATCGGCATGTGCTCCGGTAGAGATAAAAAATACTGGAATGTTTTGCAGGTAGAACGAAGCATGGTCCGACGGACCGATTCCCTCGCCTGAAAGCGCAAGCTGAAACCCGGGATTCAGCCGGTGGATAATCTCTTCGATTTCTTTGGCTGTTTGAGTGCCTCCAATACTCAGTGCTTTGTTCTCCGCATCGAGCCTGCCAACCATATCGAAGTTAAACATCGCCGTCATCCTTGAAGTCTCCACCGGAGGGTCGGCAACAAAGGCTTTGGAGCCAATCAGCCCCATCTCTTCGGCACCAAAAGCTGCAAAAATTACGCTTCGGCGGTTATTTTTTCCGGCAGCCATTTTCTCCGCCAGTTCAATCACTGCGGCTACTCCCGAGGCGTTGTCGTCGGCGCCGTAATGAACGGCTATGGTGTCAGGTGCTCTAGAGCCTGAGCCTTGTCCGCCCATTCCCAGGTGATCGTAATGAGCTCCAACCACTATGTATTCATCTCTCAAACCGGGGTCGGTTCCGGCGATAAGGGCTGCCACATTTTGTGAAACCGCTTTTTCCAGTTGAACATCCACCGTTGCCGAAATTGTTATACCGGTTTCAAAACCTACAGATGCCTTTTTTTTCAGCATATCGTCTTCAAGATTTTCCACAGTGAACCCTGTATTCTGAAGTATTTTGTTGGCTGTGCTTCGGGTAATCTGCAAGACCGGAATGGAGTAGCGGCTTACATTTTTATCGAAAAAAAGCGGCGAAAGCTCGTCTTTTTCACTGAAAGCAGGGCCGGCAACCAGAATGAGTCCGGCCGCTTTTTTATCTTCGGCCTTAAGCGCTTTGGCCCGTTCGGTTGAAAACTCCACAAAGGGACTTTGGGCGTTTTCCATGTCGGGGTCTCCCTGTAAAATCAGCAGCCACTTTCCTTCTACATCAGGGCCGGTAAAATCGTTCCATTTTACTGAGTCATTTTCCAGTTCCAACCCGTAGCCTGCAAAAACTACCGGAGCTTCCACCCTTCCGTTGGCTGAAAATGCATAGGGAGAAAAATCCTCTTTCACCACGAATGTTTCTTCTTCAACCTGCAACACATTATTGCTTCCCGTGGTAGCCGAAGTAACCAGTTCGAAGGGCTGAAATCCCTCTTCAAACAGGAGTTTTAACCCGGCAGCGGAGAACCGGTCGCGAATATATTCTGCTGCCAGCCGGTCGCCCGGTGTACCTGCTTTTCTGCCTTTTAACGAATCGGATGCCAGGTATTCAATGGTTTCCCGAATGTCATCAACTGTTATTTCAGGATTGAACCGGGGCTGACAGGCTGCCAGAAAAGCTACCAGAACGAGAGAATATAAAAATTGTTTCATTACCAAACTTCCTTTCAAAAAATAAAATAATTTCTGTGTCAATATCAACTCAGTTAAGTTGAAAACAGGTTTAAAATACGAGGTAATAATACGCATAATTCATCGTATTAAAAAGGAGTTGTGTATATTTACAGCCTTTTAAAAGGAAGGAGAAAGCATTGATTTCATTTGGAACTAAATACTGGTTTGTTTTTTTAATTTTAATATTGGCCGCAGCTGCGGGCATTGTTTTTTTGCTGTATTTCAATAATAAAGAGAGCCGGGAATTAACGTTGAAACAGCGACGCTTTCTTATGGTGCTCCGGTTTTTTTCGATTGCACTTATTGCATTTTTGCTATTGTCTCCTTTTGTAAGAAGTCTGCGCAGGATTATACAAAATCCGGTAATTATTGCTGCCTGGGACAATACCGCCTCTATGGTGGCTGCCGGAGATTCCTCTCAACTGGCAACGGATGTTTCACGGCTGAAAGAACGGATTTCGGAGGAGTTGGGTTCCGGTTACACCCTTGTTACCTATTCATTCGGGCAGGAAACCAAACTTACTGACGAACTTGATTTTTCAGAAAAAAAATCGGATTACAGCAACCTGATTGCCTCCATCACCAACAACCATTTCAATGAAAATGTGGGAGCGCTTCTTTTGGCCGGCGACGGTATTTATAATCAGGGAAGAAACCCTGTTAATATGATGGATAATCTTACTTTTCCCATTTATACCATCGGTTTTGGAGATACCACACAGGTAACAGATGCCCGGATACAGGGAGTAAGAGTAAACCGCACATCTTTTGCAGGCAACCGTTTTCCTGTAGAAATCGATACCCGTTTTTATAAGCTGAGGGGCAGGTCGTTGAAACTTACCGTAAATGAAGGAAGTTCCCAGGTGGCTGAAACTGTAATTACACCCCCCAACGATGATTTTTTTAGTACTCATGAATTTATTCTGGAGGCTGGCGAGCCGGGGCTGAAACATTTTTCAGCTGCCATTGAGGTGGTTGAAAATGAGCGTAATATAAAAAACAACCAATCAGATTTTGTAGTGAATGTGCTGGAAAACAAGCAGAAGATACTTATCCTTTCCGATGGTTCGCACCCCGATATCGGCGCCATTAAAAATACACTGGAGCAACAGAAGTCTTATGAAGTTTCGGTTTTTACAGAAGAACCTTATCCGTCGAATCTTGCCGATTTTAATCTGGTAATTCTCAACCAGCTGCCTACTCCCGGTAAATCCATGGCACGAATTTTTGGGGATGATGCTATCCGGCGTATTCCGTTGCTGTTTATTGTGGGCGGAAAAACATTTTTGCCCCAGTTTAATGCTTTGACTGCCGGTGCTGCCATTGAGCCGCTGGCAGGTTCTCCCGAGGAGGCACAGGCTTTTGTAAACCCGGGCTATGCCACATTCACTCTAAGTGAAAGCTTCAGGGAAGTGGCGCCAAAGTTTCCTCCGCTGATGGTTCCGTTTGCCAATTATACACTTGAAACAGGATTTACACCACTCCTGTACCAAAAGGTGAGAAATATTGAGACCGGAAAACCATTGCTGGCCACCGGTGTGCTGAACGGGAGGAAAACAGGTTTCATTTTTGGCGAAGGCATCTGGCGCTGGCGGCTGAATAATTATTTTCAGAACCAGAGCCACAGCCAGTTTAACGAACTGGTAAATCAACTGATTCAGTACCTGGCACTGAGACATAATGAAGACAATTTTATGATTGACTTTGAGCCGGTTTACGATGAAATTGACGACGTGGTGATGAATGCCGAAGTGTATAACGATGCCTTTGAACGGATAACCACAGATGAAGTGACCATTGTTATTTCAAACGATGAAGGCAATGAATTCGAATTTACATTCGACGTGAGAGGCGATGGGTATTACCTCAACGCCGGAAACCTGCCTGTGGGAAATTTCCGGTTTGAGGCTGAAGTTACCATTGGTGACCAAACCTTTACCGAAACCGGCAATTTTGCCGTAGCATCTGTTAATCTCGAAGATGTGGTAACGCGTGCAAACCACCATACGTTGTATCAGCTGGCCTCGCAAACCGGAGGCGCTTTTTATTTGCCCGACGATGCTGAAGAAATTGTCCGTATGCTTAACGACAGCAACCGGTTGAAGCCAACTACCTATTTTCAGGAGATGGTGAACGAGCTGCTGAACCAGAGGTGGTTGTTTCTTGTTTTGTTATTATTGTTAAGTGTGGAATGGTTTTTGAGAAAGTACTGGGGAATTTACTAAAACGAATTTGCAGGGAATGATAAATAAGTTGGTTAAAATAGGAAGGAATGCAGCACTGTTGATTTTTTCATTGGTTGCATTTTCTTGTGTTTCAACTCGTTCGTTAACCATCGACATCCCTGTGAGAACACCGGGTGAGCTTCCCGAGTCAATTCAAAGTTTAACGCTGGTTACACAGGCAGTTGATGAACACTTCACCAATTTGGAAAGCGATTCGCTCCAAAAACTGTTTTTTGAAAAAAGGTTCAGGCTCGATACGGTGTTATACGATTTTCAAATGGCGGATACCACGCTGAAAGCACTGGGCGAACTGCTGTTCGAGTCGGGGCGTTACGACTATGTAATCCCGGAAGAACGGTTTTTACCTGCTCCCAAAACTTCTTTTCTGGCTACCGAATTGTCATGGGATGTTATTGAAGAGTTATGTGAAGTTTTTGAAACCGATGCCGTTTTGTCGCTCGACCATCTGAAAACCCGGGTGATCACCGATTACAGCAACGAAACTTTTTTCGATCCCTTTCAGGGAGGGTTTAATTCGGCTGCCACGGCAACCATGAATATACAGTACGATGCTTTGTTCAGGGTTTACGACCCGGAAGAGAGAAAAGTGCTTCGGAGGGAATTTATTACCGATACGTTGTACTGGGAGGATTCCGATGTTTCAGCCCGAAACCTTTTCAGGCGATTCACCCCTGTGAAACAGGCTCTTACCGAAACCGGAATAGTAATTGCGCTGGAGCTGACAGATAAAATTGCCATTCGCTGGCGGCCCGAGCGAAGACAATATTTTATAAGAGGAAATGCCCGGCTGAGAGAAGCCAACGAACTGGCAGCGGTTGGCGACTGGAGGGGAGCAATTGCCGACTGGCAGAAGGTGGTTGAAAGCTCAGGTTCCAAAACATTGCGCAGCAAAGCAATGCTTAATATGGCGCTGGGTTACGAAATTCTGGGTGATGTTGAAAGCGCCATATCATGGGCACTTGAATCATACAATACCATGTACCGTCCACTCACATACGAGTACCTGGAAATTCTGAAAAGAAGACAAAACGAACTAAAAAACAGGGAATGAATGTCCGACTTTTACCGGCTGTTTTAATTTTACTGCTGGCTTCAGCATGTACCGTTTACCGGGAATATCCCATCGAGGTGTTTAACCCGGGTGAGGTGTTTGTGCCCGCGTCGGTTAAAAGTGCGGCAGTTGTTTACCGGCAGTTCAAGTACCCCGAAGATACTTTGCTGCACTATTATAAAGATGATTTTCAGTTGTTCAAGGCAAAAAACGACCCAGCCGATCTCGACAGCCTTTTGGTAACGGTTTGCCTCAACGAACTGGCTACCAACCTGAAAACTAACGAAGCATTCGACGAACTGCACGTTTTCCCTTACCATACATTTGAGCGGCACACCGGCGAACATTTAACCGATTTGCCAGCCCAACTCATTGCGCAGATTACATCGGCTTCGGATGCAGATCTGCTCATTTTACTTGAAACTTTTTCATTGTTCTTTTCAGCCTATCCTGAAACGTTTGAAACACCGGCCACCAACGAAGTGATTTCTGTTGCTGTTTGGGGAGTTTACGATCCAATGAAAAAGGCAGTGATTGAGCGTAAAACGATGATTGATACCGTTTACTGGAACGGTTACGATGAGGAGGGGAACTACCGGCAGAACTACCGGCCGCCGGCACGTCTCACTGCACTCGAACTGGCTGCCTCCATGGCAGGAGAAAGCTATGCCAAACGGTTTTACCCTTCATGGCATACCGTCAGCCGGATGTACTCTGTTCCTCCCTTACCCGATTTTTCTGAAGCGGCCTATCATTTCGAGGAAGGCGAATGGGATAAGGCAATAGCTCTCTGGCGAAAATATGCCGACGACCGCAACGGGAAAATGGCCATTAATGCCCGGTACAATCTGGCACTGGCATTCGAAATGAAGGATGAACTGGAAACAGCCGCACAATGGCTTGCAGCAGCCCGCGATCTGGCTCAAAAACACAGGAGCAAAAGTGATTTGACGATGATTGATGCCTACCGTAAAGTGCTGGATAAAAGAAGAAAGGAGCTTTCAAAATTCAACAGAATGCAAAATGAAATCCACCCGTAAGTTAACATTGCTGGTTTTTGCCGGACTGTTTTTATCCGCCTGCAATACCTTGTATAATGTTAAAACTGTTGACATTGAAATTTTTGTGCCTGCAAACGCAATCTTTCCTGAAAAATATGACACGATAGCTATTCGTTACAACAATTTTAATGCAGCCTATAATCCCAATTTTGCCGCCTATATTGAAAATAACAGGCAGATGACTGACTCCACAAATACCGACAGTCTGGCGGCAGAAACGTATTACCGGTATTTCCTTCATACATTAAAGTCCAATTCTTTTTTCGACTCTGTTATTGAAATTGAAAGAACTGATTATTCGAAAACCATCCTGTCGGACTCCATTTTAGAAATTGGTTTTATTGAGCTGGAAGACAGTTTACATTCCATTTTGATTCCTGATGAATATGAACCGGTCACCAATTTCTGGTCGCTGGCCGGAAAATTTCAACCGCAAAAAGAGAATAGCGAAGTAAGATATCTGGACCCGATGCTGGGTTTGTATTCCAGGGAAGAGTTGGCTCAACTGGCCGATTCAACAAATTCACAAATGCTGTTGTCGTTAGATTATTTTGCAACTGTTGACAGAAAATATGCATTCGACAAAAAAAAGACAGCAGATTTTTTTGATGTATTTATAATTGCATACTGGAATTTTTATGACCTGAAGAATTTACGATTATCTTATTATTACGATCGGGTTGACACAGTCACCTGGGATTTTCGTGAAGGATTAGAAATCTTTCCGCCAAGAGAGGAGGCCATTCAAAACACAGCCGAAATTTCAGCTGTTCAGTTTGCTGGGTTTCTTATTCCACACTGGATTGAAGTTCAGCGGATGTATTACCGCTCGGGGAACGTCGATCTGAAAAAAGCCGATGCATTGGTGGCAAAAGGAAAATGGCTGGAAGCAGCAGAAATCTGGCGCAAACATGTTGAAAGCCCAAACAAAAAAATAGCAGCTAAAAGCAAGTTCAACATGGCGCTGGCGTGCGAAATTCTGGGTCGGTTAGATGCTGCTGTTGATTGGGCAGTGCAGTCGTACCTCGTTTTCGGACAGAAAAATCCTGTACATGAACAAAACAGTCTGCAATACATCAATATTTTAAATCAGCGAAAAATGGACATAAAACGAATTGAGTACCAGTTTAACCCGAAATCCGTACCCCTGTAATGAAAACAGCCGGCCCAAACCGGACCAGCTGCTTCGTTATGAAATACTTTTAATTTTTCAGTTCAACTCCAGCATTACAATCGATTTTGAAGGAAGATTAACGGTCAGTGAGTTCCCATTTACTTTTACATCACTGAAATTTTTTGAATAAACTTCCTCCGGTTTCCCGAAATCGTTAAAGGAATTCACCTTTTCGGCAGTAACTATTTCACCTTTGTTGAAAGTCACTTTGTCGAGTCCGCGCAATTCACACGAGATGCTCACTGCCTTATTGGGATTCAGGTTGCTGATGGTAATATGAATTTTTCCGTCTTCCGATTTTGATGCAGAGGTTGAAATGGCCGGAATGCTTTTGCCATCCAGCTCATAATTCTCAGATACCAAATCGGTTGGCAATAATGTAGCGTCTTGGTGCACCTTATACATTTTAAACACATAAAAGGTGGGTGTTTTAACAATTTCAGCATCTTTTGTTAAAAGCATAGACTGAAGCACATTTACGGTTTGGGCAATATTTGCCATTTTCACCCGGTGGCAGTATTTGTTGAACAGGTCGAGGTTAACCGCAGCCACCATGGCATCGCGCAGGGTGTTTTGCTGGTAAAGAAATCCGGGATTGGTGCCGGGCTCCACATCGTGCCATACTCCCCACTCGTCAACCAACAGTCCTACGCGGTTGCGTGGATCATATCGGTCCATAATGTTGATGTGGTTTCTCAGCAATTCATCCATAAACAGGGTTTTACTCATGGTCTGGAAATATTCGCCCTCGGTGAACTGCGTGGCAGATCCTTTTTGGCTCCAGTTGTGTGTAATGGTATAATAATGCAGCGAAATGCCCTGGAAACTTCTGCCGGGATTTCCGTATTTCATCAGGGTTTCCATCCAGTGGTAATCGGAATCGCTGGGCCCGCAGGCTATTTTGTATAACCGGTTGTCGCCGTAGTCTTTGGTATAGGTGGAATAGCGTTTCATTTCGTTGGTGTAGTACTCCGCTGTCATGTTACCGCCGCATCCCCAGTTTTCGTTGCCCAGGTTCCAGTATTTTACGCCCCACGGCTCTTCCTGCCCGTTAACCTTGCGCAGGTCGGTCATCGGACTGATGTTGCCCGAGTTGAGGTATTCCACCCACTGCGACATCTCCTGAACCGTTCCGCTGCCCAGGTTTCCGTTAATCACCGGCTCGGCATCCAGTTGCCGGCACAGTTCCATAAATTCGTGCGTGCCAAAGTGGTTGTTTTCTGTCACGCCGCCCCAGTGCGTGTTTATCATGGTTGGCCGCTGGTCACGCGGACCAATGCCATCCATCCAGTGGTATTCGTCGGCAAAGCAACCGCCGGGCCAGCGCAGGTTGGGAATGCCCATTTCGCGCAAGGCGTCCACCACATCGTTGCGGATTTCGCTGGTGTTGGAAATATCGGAATCTTCACCTACCCAATACCCACCATAAATACAGCGGCCAAGGTGTTCCGAAAAGTGGCCGTAGATGTGCCGGCTGATTTTTTCCTTGCCGAGGTCGGTGTTCACTACAATTTTGTTTTGTGCCGTTGAAAAGAGCACAGAAAAAACAAAAACAATGCTGAAAAATCTTTTTAAATTCATTTTACTGGCTTTTGGTTTATACTCATTTATTTTGAAAATAAAGATAGAAAAAAAGTAATAAATACTTTCATTATTTTGAAAAAATCGGCTAATAAATTTTTGGAGGCACTATAAAATCACCTTTTTTTATATGAAAAATTATCCCGTTGTGATTTAGCCAACGGTTTGAGAAAACGACCCCAGTGGGTTCACATGTTTATAGCATCGCCGAATCGATAACAGAAACCGACCTCAACGAGGTCAAATGTTTATAGCAACTTAATTCCGTCGGATTTAAAATCGATAAGCCGCTTTTTATAAAGATTGCCAACTGCCTTTTTGAAATTCTTTTTACTAATTCCCAGCAAAGCCTGAATAATTTCGGGGGAGGTTTTGTCGTTTAATGCAAGGAAGCCGTTATTTTCGCGCAGCGTTTCCATCAGCTTTTCAGAAATGGGGTCAATTTTTTCGTAACCCGGTTTTTCCAGCAATAAATCAATTTTATCGTCGTCCCTTATTTTATTGATAAAACCTTCCAACTTTTCGCCTGGCGACAACATTCTGAAAACCTGATTTTTATACAAAATCCCCCAATGCTGGTAGTTCACTATAGCTTTGTAACCGATTTCTGTTTCTTCGGCAATAAGCAGTTTCACTTTTTCGCCGGGCTGATAATCGGGAGGAACATTGTCCAAAAACTTGTCAACTTTTGCAGATGCGGCAATGCGGTTGGTTAATTTATCCAGAAATACATAAACCAGGTATTGTCTGTCTTCCGTCATTTTTGCTTTTTGTTCGCTCATGGGCACCAGCAAATCTTTGGGCAGGCCCCAGTCGAGAAAAGCCCCGAACCGATTGGTTTCAATCACTCTCAGAAAGGCAAATTCGCCCACCATGGCCAGCGGGTTTTCGGTGGTTGCCACCAGCCGGTCTTCCGAATCGGTATAAATGAACACCGTAGCCTGCTCACTGGCTTTTACCTCATCGGTTACAAACTTGCGGGGCATTAAAATTTCGCCCAGGTTTTCGCCATCGAGGTAAACCCCGTTCTCCGTTTCCCGAACTACGTTCAGGGTATTTATTTTGCCTATTTCTGCCATGGTATTTTTATTTTTCGACACTTAATTTGCTGTTATTCAGCAAAAATGAGAAATATTCTTTTTTGAAAGGTGAAAAATTTTTACTTTTACAAAAATAGGACAGAACTTTAAAAACCAAAAAACTATGAATTCTAAAAATTTAAGCTTTTTTTTCTTGGAACAACTATTTATTTTAATTCTTCTCCTTCCTCTTATTTCAATAGGACAAACAAACGAAGCAACATGGAATTATCCGGTACATCCCGGTACAGAAGAATGGAAACAACTCGACTTTTTCTCAGAAAGACTGGATGCTTTTAATATTCCAGACAGTATTCTAACAGAGATTACCACTGAAAACCTCGTAAAGACTTGTCTTAAATATCCCTGGTGGATTTTAATTACCAGCCGCGACAATAACCAGGCTGGATACGATTATTTAAAATCCGTGTTTAATGGATTTCGGGAATTGGAGAAAAGGAAAGATGCCGGGAAGGAATTATTAAGAGTTTATGCGAAAATGCTACCGGAAAATATTGATAGATATACAACACTGGTAGAGCAAGGTGTATTTAGTTTTCAATTTACCTATATCGAAATATTATTAGCTCAAACAAATATTTTGAAAAATCTGGATGAGAAAAATTTTATGCATCTATTAAAAAAAGCATCATCTGTTTATAAAGAAAAATCAAAAGCTTTTGATAAATTCTCCTATTATGGAATGGCCAATAGTTGTTTGATTTTATCCAGAATCCTTGAATTAAAGGCCTACTATGAATTTAATATGCTGACCAATAATTTTCCTGAATTAATAAACTTTAATAAACTTTAATAAAAAAGGAAACTCTACTAATAAGATATTACTTGACCGCATTTATCTTGAATCTACCAACTTATTTTTAAAATAGTTCTATGAAACGATATCTAATTCCTATGCTCTTCATTATTTCGCTTTTATCGTGTAATAAAGAGCCCGAACCGGAACTTGAGCCTTGCGAATTATATGCAACAGGTATTTATAATGATACAATTCCCGGAGAAACACCCAAAAAATTTTGGCCGTGCATGAACACTGAGGATCTTGTTGAAGCAGGTTCGTATAACTTTCCTGCTTTATACATGTTGATGGGCGGATGTTGTGGACTGCAAAGTGGATACGACTTATGCAGAAATAAATATTCATGGTTTACAGAGCTCGAAAATCGTGAAGATGCCTTGGAATACCTGATTGCCAAATATGCATTAATCGATACGGTTAACTACGATATGGAATTATTGCCTATTGAATGGGGAGGATATAAGTTTTATACCTACAACCTCGAAGTTTTCCTTGCACAGGAAGCCTTTTTGAGTGGTGCAACCGACGAACAACGCCTAGAATTGTTAGATGAACTTTTTGAAAAGCAGGAAGTAAGAAAAGGAGAACCGGGCGACTACTTTGTGGAAGGTCCTACATTTACAATGGGCCGCGTGATGTATTATAACAATTATCAACCGCTTATTGATAGCATGGAACAGAACTTTGAGATTAAAACGTTAGTTGAACTTGGCAGCCTGTCGATAGGCTCGGAAGAGGATAGACAAGCCCAAATCTCTGTTTTCGATTTAGCCAATAAATTTATTAATGAACTAAAAATGAAATCAGAATGAAACGAATATTATTTCTTTTACTATTTACTGTAATTTATTTGGTATCTTTAAGTCAAGCTACCCGAAAAACTCCAACTGGAGTATTAATATATGTCGAAGATAATGAAGAAGAATTTTCTGATTCACAAATAGCTGCGGGCAATGCATTCTGGATGGATTCGATAATTAATGCTGGTTGGTCTGCAGACACTCTTGCTGGCGTTTCTTCTACGTATAATTGTCACGGTTATGCCTGGCACATGTCTGATGGTGGAGACACCGTGAGAATCCCATATGAACCAGTGGTTGCAAAATATTTTAATGGACTAAATGCTACCTATAAACAAGTTAATAATTCAGGAAAATATACAAAGGTATATTATAATGGTGCCCAACATTCTGCAGTAGTTGATCCGGATTATCCGAATTGAGTTATATCAAAATGGGGATCTGGGCCGCTGGTTCGGCATTTACCTAATGATTGCCCGTATAATGATTATTATACATATCCCTTAGAATATTACGAACTCATTATGGATAGTTTACCCAATAGCGTTTCCAAAGGCTGTGCCGTTGATATATCAACTCTTGACATAACGGGGGCAACTTACAATTGGACAGGCGATAATAGTTATGTTTGCGCTGTGGGGAATACTTCTACCGGTTCAGTTACCGGGTTAAATATAACACCACTTTATGGCAAAGGTGAAGCGAAAGTAAAAATTACCAGTCCATATTCACAAACAACCGTTAAAGGCATCAAGGAAATTGCTGTGACTTCACAACCTGCAAGCCCTGTTATTTCAGGACCAACTTTAGTTTGTTCAGGAGGTGCAAATTTTACCCTGAATAATGTCCCTGAAGGCAACGCTGTTACCTGGTCATCCAGTTCAAATTTAAGCACTTCTGATCCTCACACCAATCCATGCACCTTTGTTTCTATCGGAAATGGAAGTGGCTGGATAGAAGCAAGTGTATCGACTGGTTGTGCTGATAATATGTTTACCATCAGCCGATACGATGTTTGGAGCGGCGCTCCTGTTTTAACCTCTATGTCGGGACCAACAAGTACACCAAATTACCAGTGGGCAATATATTCTGCCGATCCTTACAATTCATTAATGGGTTTGCAAACCGCCGATTATAACTGGACATTGTCTCCATTAAACGGAAACTCTCTTTATCAATATGGAAGATACCTCGATATTGCTTTCTATAATTCAGGGTATTATCGGCTTGTAGTGAATGCTGAAAATACTTGCGGCACCAGTGGATATCTTTATAAATATATAAATGTGTATGATGCAAAAAGTTTGTCAATCACACCAAATCCCGCCAATGGTGAAGTGACTGTCGCAATTGAATCGACTGATAAAAACGAACTTATTGTTTCAGAATGGGATTTGGAAGTCTTTTCCGAAACAATGTTGTTGAAAACAAAGAAAACCAAGTTGAAAGGCAATAGCACAACCATCCAAACTTCCGGCTGGAAAGAAGGAATTTATATGGTGCGTGTAAAATATAAAGATGAAATATTAACCGGAAAACTTATTGTGAAGCGATAGAATTTTTTTACTTGTAATTAACCAAACTTTCAGAATTTCATTCAGAAGTCTGAAGGACTCCAATGGAGAACCGTAGTTAATAAAACAATAATAATTAATTATGAACTTAAAATTTTCAAAAATTAAAACACCATTTTTAACACTACTAACTTTTATGCTGCTTTTTGCAGCCTGCGAAAAAGACCCGTTTGAAGCCAGCTCCGGCACCTTTACCGACGAGCGCGACGGCCGCGAATACAAATGGGTAAAAATTGGCGACCAGATTTGGATGGCCGAAAACCTGGCCTATGTACCCTTTGTGTGCGCACTCGAATCGCAGTGCGGAATCTGGATATACGGTTACGACGGCGAAGGTTCTTATGGCACCAACTACCACACCTATGGCGCACTCTATGACTGGGAAACCACCATGGAAGTATGCCCCGAAGGCTGGCATCTCCCCTCCGATGAGGAATGGATGGAACTCGAACGTTACCTTGGAATGAAAGAAAAAGAAATTGATCTTTGGGCATGCAGAGGATCAGATGTAAACATTGGAGGGAAACTTGCTGCAACAGGTAATAATTACTGGAGTGAATCATTTGTAAGGACAAATGAAACTGGCTTTACTGCTTTACCTGGAGGAGAAAGAAATATCTGGAATGTTGAAGATATGTTTCATTTCAAATCAATAAATAGCATTTCAACATTTTGGACTAGTTCTGACTTTGATGAAAAACATGCCATAAACAGAACAATTGTAAATGGTGGTTGCATACGTAGGATGATAGAATTCAAAAATGCTGGCTTTTCAATAAGATGTATTAAAAACTAATCATAAAAAGTATAACAATGAAATTTATAATAACACTACTAACTTTAATGCTGCTTTTTGCAGCCTGCGAAAAAGACCCGTTTGAAGCCAGCTCCGGTACCTTTACCGATGAGCGCGACGGCCGCGAATACAAATGGGTAAAAATAGGCGACCAGATTTGGATGGCCGAAAACCTGGCCTATGTGCCCTATGTGTGCGCTCCCGACTCGCAGTGCGGAATCTGGATATACGGTTACAACGGCGAAGGTTCTTATGGCACCAACTACCACACCTACGGCGCCCTGTACGACTTTGAAACTGCCATGGAAGTGTGCCCCGAAGGCTGGCACCTCCCTTCCGACGAAGAATGGATGGAACTGGAACGTTTCCTGGGAATGGAAGAAGACGCACTTTATGATATGGACAATCTCTTTCGCGGTCAAGTATCAGGAATAGGTGGAAAACTAAAAGAAACAGGACTAACTTATTGGAAGGCACCAAATGAAGGTGCAACCAATGAGACTGGATTTTCCGCATTACCGGGAGGAGGAAAATACAACAGATATCTTTCAATTAAAGAGGTCGGATGTTTTTGGACTTCTACTAAACAAGATTCAAATGAGGCAATTACAAGGATTTATTCTTCAAATCACGGAGGTAGTGGTAGATATACTAATAATTTAAGAGATGGTTTATCTGTACGCTGTGTTAAAAATTAAAAATAACCTTTTATAAACCTTAAAAATAACCATAGAAATGAAAAAGTTAATAATCACCCTAATAATGATAACAGGCATTAATTTTACTTTACTGGCACAACCTTCATTTTTTTCCTGGCAAAGACCGCAAGATGGTGATAATAGAGGAAATAATTACATCTCCCCGAAAAAGGATCAAGGTGAACAAAGCCCCTGTCATATTTTTGCAGCCGTAGCAGCCGTTGAGGCAATGAGTCACATTTATTTCAATAAACCTTTTTCAATAGGTTCTAATGGGATAGACCTTGCAGAAAGGGAGATTTATTCGTGGTGTTCGGGTTATGGAGGCCCCCAGGGTTCGGCAAATATTGAAGAATTTGAATAAAAACTCTCTGCAATTTTTTTACAGGGGATCGTATAAATAATTTTACTGGGTGTTTTCTAATTCTCTATTAATTATTGTGCAATAGAAATACCCTTACCCTAAGTAAAGCTATAACTATGGAGCTACCTCCAAAAGCTTTTCAAAAATTTTCTTTGGCACCTTAAAAACCGTCCCGTGCCTTGTTCCTTCCGGGAAATGAATCTGGCCGGAAATGTCTTCCCAGTTTTCGAGGTCGGACGAACGCACAGCGCCCATATTATGATCGATGTATTTATCGAAATAGACCACCCAGTGTTCACCGATTTTCACCGGAGTCGGTCCTTCGGCCCAGTAATCACCTGTGATGGGCTCTGAAGCTTTACTGTAACCTCCGGTAAGCCGGTCGCTGGTAGCTACACGAATATTTTTCTCGGCCGGATGCCGGGTTTCATCTTTCAGAAAAAGAATGTATTTCCCGTCTTCCTTCACCAGCGTGCCGTCAATTACATTAAAACTCTGGTCGTAAAACAATTGGGTTTCGCTGAAGGTTTCAAAATCTTTGGTGGTTACGTAATACATGCGGTGGTTGTAGCCATCGTCGCCGGTGGATGCACTTTCGGGAAACCGGCCGGGGATGGTGGTTGACCAGAAAATCATGTACCGTTCCGATTCGTCATCGTAAAAAACCTCCGGCGCCCAGCAGTTGCGGGCCGTGGGTTCGTGCTCCATCACCGGAATGTACTTTTGCTCCGACCAGTGAATCAAATCCTCCGAACTGGCGTACCCGATTCCCTTTTCGTTCCAGCTTACCGTCCACACCATGTGAAAATTGCCGTCGGGACCGGAAATGATGCAGGGGTCGCGCATAAGTTTGTCGTTGCCCACCTGCGGCGTTAAAAACGATTGATTATTGTTCAGCGCCTCCCAGGTTAAACCGTCGTAACTGTAAGCCAGGTGCAAACCATCTTCGCCGTTTCCCTGGAAAAAGGAAAACAGAAAAATATCCTTTTCTTTTTGAGCTAAAACCTGCAAATTAAAAATGCATATAGAAATTAGGGTAAAAATGTATTTTGCTACCATATTATTAATTTGAATTTCTTGGACTCTGAACTTTAAACTTTGTCCCGATAGCTATCGGGATGAACTCACTACCCTCCCGACCTCTTCACTTTGTACCCTTCCGCTTTCAGCAATTCCATCACCCGTTCGCGAAAATCGCCCTGAATGAGAATTTCACCGTCTTTCACAGAACCACCCACGCCGCATTTGGTTTTCAGCATTTTCCCCAGTTCTTTTAAATCGTCTTCATCGCCCACAAAACCGGTAACCAGCGTAACACTTTTGCCTTTCCGTTTTTTGCGGTCGAGCATTACAATCAGCTTTTGCTGCTGCGGTGGCAACGTTTTTTCTTCTTCATTCTCAGTTTCATACCTAAAATCCGGATTGGTGGAATACACCATGCCCAGTCGGTCTTTCCAGTCGTTTGCCATGTTCTTTTTCTTTCTGTTCAGGTGAACAAAGTTAGTTTTCTATACCAATTTTTTGTAACTTTTGGCTCGAATTTAAAAATGAAAACGAAATGAGAACCATAGTTATTCAAATCATTCTCGCAGCAATGCTGTCGTTTGCGGCATTCAGTCAGCAGCAGGAAACCCCGCCCATTACCGTTGAAAAAATATCAGACAACCTTTACCAGCTTTTGGGAGGCCGGGGTGCGAACGGCGGATTTTACATTGGCCAAAACGAAGTGCTTGTCATTGACTCAAAAATGGATAAAGAGTCGGTGGAAGGCATTTTCACAGCCATTCAGGGTTTTACCAAAAAGCCGGTCAGGTATCTGATAAATACCCATGCCGATGGCGACCATGTAAACGGCAATGAATTTTTCCCCGGAGATGTGACCATTATCGCCCACGAAAACTGCCGAAAGGAATTTTTCCATCCCGGCCGCGATGGTTCTCCTTCGCGGTGGAACAGTGAAGAATTGCTGCCGTTTGTTCCGCAGGTAACTTTTAACGACAAATTGTATCTGCACATGGGCAACCAAACCGTTGAAATGTATTATTTCGGTATTGGCCACACCACCGGCGATATTGTGGTGTATTTCCCAAATGAAAAAACCGCATTTATTGGCGACCAGGTTTTTAAAGGGCGTCCGCAACTGATTCACTCCTACAAAGGCGGAAATTCGTTTGAACATGTAAAAACCACCGAAAAAATGCTGGAAACACTCGACGCCGTTCAGTTTTGCAGTGGTCATGCCGACATTATGACACGCGAAGACATTGAACAGCATTTGGTTGAAATGAAGAAATTTCAGCAGAAAGTAAAAAAACTGGTTAACGATGGAAAAACACTGGAAGAAACCCAGGCTGAATTTAACGAAAATGAAGCAAGGCTGGTAGAATCAGTTTATGGTGAGCTGAAGTAGATTTTTTTACCAATTTACGCCGTCATTCTTCAGTACGGCATAATCCGGTCGCGGATTTTTTTCTGAAAATACTTTCAATTGTTCATAAGGCTCGATAACGATTCCCTTTTCCGTAATTTCGCCGGTTTTGTCTGTAACCGCTTTCAAATTCAGTTTCAGGTGTTCGGCCAGAAACGGATATACCGCTTTTCGTTTGGGTAATTCGTAACCGTGACCTTCTTCCGGCAAATGCACATTTTTCACATTCCCTTCCACTCCCATTAATCTGTATATGTATTGAATGTGTGGGAATTCAACCTCCGGAGTATTTTTTGTCCAGTCGGCGCCGTTTGAAACCAGCAACATGGGGCGCGGTGCAGCCAGAGCCGCAATTTCAACGTTATTGGTCTGGTGATGTTCGCTTTTATGTATGGGCATTCCGCTTTCGCACACACAACCGCCAAAAAAGTGGGCCGAAACCTGGACTACCGGAACTGTCACTTTTATCCGGTTGTCGATAGCTGTAAGTAAAAACGCCTGTGTCGCGCCGCCAGATGCTCCGGTAATGGCAATCCGCTCCGGATCGGTATTCTCCAGCGAAAGCAAAAAATCGAGTGCCCTGATGTTGTTCCAAAGTTGCTGTTTCAGGGCCAGTGGATGATTATGTTCCCATCCCCATTCGGCCATTTCGCCGTAGCCCACCATGTCGATGGAATAGACCACCGCACCCATTCTTGCCAATGCCGCACACCGAATCTGGGCATCTTCGCGAAAACGACCGTAATCGCTGGGTTCGTTCCAGTGGCCATGTGTACTGAGAATACCGGGCATTTTCTTTTTTTGCTTTTCAGGAAAATACAAGCTGCCTGTAACAAAAACACCGGGCAAACTTTCAATGGCCACATTTTGCACCGAATAACCTTCGTATTTGCGAATATCTGAATAACGTGGTTTAAGTGGCAATTTTTCAGGAAACGGAACCAGTCCGGAACCCTCCAGGATTCCCTGCCGGATTACATCTGCCCGCTGTAGCCACTCTTCCTTTGTCTGATATTGTGCCTTCAGATTTGCTATCACTTCTTTTGCCTGTTCTTCGGTATAATAATGCCCGACGCAAAGATTCGATTCTGTTTGATTCTGGGAACTCACAGGTTTATAAGGGATTATTGCAGTCAGAAAAATTATCAGGGTTGTAAATTGTTTCATGTTCTTATCAGTTATTTGGTTTATAAGGGTTAAAGATAATATTTCAGAAGATTTGAAGAGAAAACTGTCTGAACTTTAATTCTGAATGTTATTTTTGAAAAAAACGAAATTATGATTTCAAGAAGAGAAGCATTAAAAGGGGTGGTGCTGCTAACGGGAGCGACGTTTCTAAGCCAGGGAAAAGTAGCCGGAAAAACAGTTGTATCGGAAAGTAATTTCTCCTGGTGCCTGAATACCAGTACCATATCAGGCCAGGAAGTTGGATTCCTGAAGGAGTTTGAGATCACTGCCAAAGCGGGTTATAACAGCATTGAAATCTGGGTGCGCGACCTTGAAAAATATGTTCGGGAAGGCGGAAGTTTAAAAGACCTTGAAAAATATGTGGTTGATTTAGGTCTGACCATTGAAAATGCGATAGGATTTGCGCAGTGGGCTGTTGATGATGCAGCCGTCCGAAAAGCCGGCATGGAACAGTTAAAACGTGAAATGGATATGCTGGCAAAGATTGGCTGCAAACGCATTGCCGCTCCGCCGGCAGGAGCAACCAGCCTGCCGCTGACCGACCTTTTTGAAGTAGCCAAACGTTACCGCCAGGTTTTGGAACTGGGCGATGAAACCGGTGTTTTGCCACAGCTGGAAATCTGGGGGACGTCGGCCAATCTCCACCACATTTCGCAGGCGCTGTTTGTGGCTTCGGCAACCGGTCATCCCAGGGCCTGTATTCTGCCCGATGTTTATCACATGTTTCGGGGCGGAAGTCCGTACGAAAGTCTGAAACTCATGTCGGGAAGCTCCATCGAAATGTTTCATTTCAACGATTTTGTTGATACCATTCCCCGTGAAGAACAAAAGGATTCAGACCGTGTTTACCCGGGCAACGGCGTGGCGCCATTCAACCAAATCATTAAATACCTGAAAGAATCGGGCGGCAAAAAAGTGCTTTCGCTGGAGTTGTTCAATCCGGAGTATTGGAATAAGGATGCACTGGAGGTTGCAAAAACAGGACTGATGAAAATGAAAGAGGTGGTTGCAGAAAATATTTAATTTTCGTTCATCCGGCTGCGTAAAACGGATTTTAATTTTTCAGGGCAAAAAACGCCTTCGTGGGTCCAGATGGGTTCTCCATTTTTAAAAACAATGAGTGTGGGCAACCGGTGTACATTGAACCGGCTGGCAATGAACGGATTATTGTCCACGTTTACTTTAACAATCCGCACACCTTTCACCTCTTTTTTTATCTTTTTTAAAATCGGTGGAACCTCCTTGCATGGCCCGCACCAGTCGGCATAAAAATCGACTAAAACCGGTTTCGATGAATTGATGATATGTAAAAACCGCGGATTCATTTTCCTTCCTCAGCTTTCTTTTTACGTTTCTGAATAAAGTCGTTAATAAAATCGCCCACCAGGTAGCCCACGGCAGCTCCCCACAATGTGCTCCAGTACCAAACACTCTGAATGGGACAGGTGCCGCTTACGCACCCCACAAATCTCCAGTATAAAAATCCACCCAAAGCTCCGATAGCAGTAAATAGAATGGCCGGTAATTTATCTTTGAAAAAATTTTTCATGATATTTCTTTACAGTTGAAACAAAAGAATTTGAAAGAGGTTTTGAATTTGTTCATCAAATTTTATGATGGAAGATAGAAATTGTTGAAAATGAGGTTTAGAAACAGATGCCCTGTTTTGTGTGCTGGGCGTTATTTACTTTTTAGATTTTTTTCAAATTCATCTACAATCAACCTTGCTCTGTCATAATCTAAATCTGATACCATTACTCTTACACCACTTCCTGGTCTCCAGACTGGATTTCTCGTTCCAACTAATTCATCTTTTAAGAAAGATTCAATATCATCAATCTCCATAAGATTTTTAATCATTTGTGCTTGAAATAAGTTTCCTTCAAATACCTCAACAATTTTCATTTCAATCTGATTTTGTTATTGCCAATGAATATATTGGTTGTTGTTATAGACGACCATCCAATTTATTGTTTTTAAACTCTTTAAAGTATTCTTCAATTGTTTTGACGTAAATCTCATAGGCATCAATCCCTTTTTGAGTAACCTTACAAGTTGTCAAAGGATAATTACCTTTAAATGACTTTTTAACCTCAATATAATCGACCTCCTTAAGTTTTGTTAACTGAAAACTCAGATTTCCTTTGGTGGTAGAAATATTTTCCAATAAAAAACTAAACTCGGCAGATTTGACATTTATCAATAGCGACATTATTGAAAGCCTTACTTGAGAATGCAATATTGGGTCTAATTCCTTGAACATAGAATTTATCTATTACGTTTTGAATATAGTATATGCCCGGGAATAATGAATCCAATTACCCAGGCGATTGCTTCAATCAATAATTGCTGATGTAATGAAAAGAAAGACGCAAGATATGCCATTAAGCCAAATATAATCCCTCCTGCAATAATCATTTTATAACGAAGTATTCCACCTGTAACAACAAGTGCAAAAGAAACTAATACCATAAAAATAGGCAACTGAAGTTCAAACGTTATTTTATGAAGTACATTGGCTTGAATTAAATTAATAAGAACCATTCCTGCAAACATAGATACCCATACATATCTTAATGATATCCCAATATAGGTGCTGGCTTTACGACTTTTCCTATAAATATAAATGATTGAAAAGCCTAATCCAAAAACAGCAAGCACAATTGTAGTATATCCTTTAAATAAAGTTATTTGATAAGTGTGAGGCACACTCTGTACAACAAATTCAAGCATATAAGTCAGAAAACTTATCCAGCCCCAAAGAATAAATAGGATACCATCATTTTTTAGTTTCTTTTGAGAAACCTGAATCATTTCTTTAATCACTTGAAGTGATTGATTTTCATCAAATGCATCTGAATTTTGTTTAATTGTTTCCATGTCTTTTAAGTTAAATTAATAAAACAAGTTTGCAATACAAACTTAATTAAGTTTGAAATACAAACCTAATTTTTAATCAACTTTTTTATTACAAATCTTACACGGATGAAATAATCTTTAAACTATCCTTGTCTTTTTGGTAGATGTGTCTTTTGTGGGAGATTTTTACCGGTTATAGGTTTTCACCACCACCTCTCCGTTTGCCACGCGCAGGGCGTTCATGGCCAGCGCTTCCAGCTCGTCTTCGCCGGGGTAGGTAAATACAGGCGCCAGAAAACCGGCTTTTTCTTTGATGTAACTTTCAAGATGAGGGTTATAGGCCAGTCCGCCGGTAAGCAAAATGCCGTCGATTTTTCCTTCGAGCACCACAGCCATTTCGCCAATAATTTTGGAAACCTGATAAAACAGTGCTTCCTGCACCAGCCGGGCTTTTTCATTGCCTGCTTCGGCCAGTTCCTGCACCTCTTTGGCGCTGTTGGTACCTAAATAGCCCACATAACCGCCTTCGCCTACAACCATTCGCCTTACTTTCTCTTCAGAATATTTTTCATTGAAACAGATTCCGATAAGCTGCCCCACCGGAAGCGTTCCTGTGCGCTCGGGACTGAATGGTCCCTCGCCGTCGAATGCGTTATTTACATCAATCACTCTTCCCTGTTTATGGGCGCCAACAGAAATTCCGCCACCCAGATGGGCAACAATCAGGTTTAGTTCTTCATAAGCTTTTCCCGCCTTTTTGGCATGCAGCCGTGCGGTGGCTTTCTGGTTCAGTGCATGAAAAATGGAGCGCCTTTCAAAGTTTGGATGGCCGGCAATACGGGCCACATCGCAAAGTTCGTCGGTTACCACCGGGTCGGCAATATAGGCCTGTGCATTGGGAATTTGCTGGGCAATGTAGTCGGCCAGTAGGGGGCCCAGGTTACTGGCATGTTGGCCCAAAACGCCTTCGCGGGCATGTTTCAGCATCTGGTGGTTCACCCGGTAAACGCCCGATTCAAGCGGATAGGTGAGACCGCCCCTGCCAATCACCGTTTTTATGGAATCAACCTCAATGCCTTCTTCCATCAGCGCATCGATGATGTATCCCTTGCGAAAGTCGAACTGGTCCACCACATTGTTATATCGCATGAGTTCATCCATTGAGTGACGGATGGTTTTGTTCAAAACGCATTTTTCATCGAAATAAACGGCGAATTTGGTAGAAGTTGAGCCCGGATTTATGGCAAGAATTCGGTGCATAGTCGAAATTTTACTTAACTCATCAGCGATGCCAGTGCAATGGAGTTCAGTTTTGTCTTTTCACTGTCGCCCCGCGATGAGACAATGGCCGGTACTTTAGCCCCCGCTATGATGCCCGCCATTTGGGCCTTGCACAGCTTCGAGTTAGCTTTATAAAATACGTTGGCGGCATCGATGTTTGGGAACAACAGGCAGTCGGCATCTCCGGCCACGGGGGAGGTAAATCCTTTAATAGCCGCCGAATCGGGGCTTATGGCCACATCGAGTGCCATGGGGCCGTCAACCATGGCTCCTTGAATCTGTCCGTGTTCCGCCATCTTGGCAATGGTAGCACCGTCCATGCACGATTGTATGGAAATAATGATTTGCTCGGTGGGTGCAATTACTGCAATTTTGGGTGTTTTAATTCCCAGGGCCTGGGCAGTACTTATTAAATATTCGGTCATTATAATTTTTTGCTTCAGGTCGGGGTAGGGGATTACGCCCGCATCGGAAAACACCAGCAACTTGTGGTAGTTCGGGTTTTCCATCAGGGCAATATGGCTCAAAACCCCTCTGGCCGGAACCAGTCCGAATTCCTTCTTCAGCAACACTTTCATGAATTTGTCGGTGGAAACCAGCCCCTTCATTATCAGATCGGCATTTCCGTCGTGAATTAGCTCCACCGCTTTTTCGGTAGCTTCCTTTTCCGATGAGGTATGAATGATTTCGTAATTTCCATGATCAATTTTTAATTCGCTGCAGGTCTCTTTAATTATGCCTTTGTCGCCGGTGAGAATAGCCGAAACAAGTCCCAGTTTCACGGCTTTATCCAAAGCTTCCAGCGTGTTGGCATCCACCCCGTTTACTGTAACCAGCCTTTTTTCAGGCTGTTTTTTAACTACATCCAGCAGTTGATCAAAATTTCTGATTTCCATAGTTTGAATTTTTTACGAAATTAGAATAATCATTCAAACTATAGGGTAACTTTTCTCATATTACCGTTCAATTTGCTGATTTAGCCACTAAATAAAAAAAATGGAGTCGAAATCGTGTAGGAAATCGTACTCCATCTGTAAGTGGCTGACTATAAGTAGTCTTGGTGACCCCACCGGGATTCGAACCCAGATCGTCAGAACCGGAATCTGATATTCTATCCATTGAACTATGGGGCCGTTCTGTTTTGGCGGGACAAAAATAGTAAAAATCCTGTGTTATTCTACCTTAGTTTGTTTTTCGTTTTTAAATTTTCAGACTGAATGTTGATAAAATATGATGAAAAGATTATCCACCGTCCCCCGCAATTTCTACTTTTGCTGATTCATCAAACAGTATGAACATGTTAGACATGGTTAAATCCTCATCCGAAGTTTTTGAGGAGTATGTAAATTCCTTTTCAGGTTTATCGCCCGGGCAACAGAAAAATTTCGACATCAAGCGGGAACATTCTCTTCGGGTGGCTGAAAATGCCTTGCAGCTTTCCGGAGCCCTTAAAATGGATGAACAGGATAAGAAAACGGCTTTTCTTACAGGGATGTTTCACGATACAGGCAGGTTCAGTCAGTTAATCACTTATAATACATTTAATGATGCTGTTTCGGTGGATCATGCATCCTTGTCGGTGGAAATTTTGAGAGAAGAAGGATTTCTGGATATGTGGACAGATAAACCCAGTCAGGATATCATTTTTTATGCAATTGAACATCATAACAGACTGGCGCTCCCTTCAAAAGCAGAAGAAAAGCAACTGTTGCACGCCCGTTTGCTGCGGGATGCCGATAAACTCGATATTCTGAAAGTGATAACTGATTATTATACAAACAAAAACCAGGAGCCAAACCATACGCTGACCTGGGAACTGCCAAAAGCCAATTCGGTTTCTCCGGGTGTAACCAAAGCGGTGCTTAACGGAAAACTGGTTTCAAAAAATGACGTATTAAGTGAACTGGATGTGAAAATCATGCAGCTTTCATGGATTTATGACATTAATTTTAAAGCCAGTGTTGAAATCATTCTCAATAACAGGTACCTGGAAAAGATTTACAGTTCGTTGCCAAAAAACGATACCGTTATTGATATTTACCGGAAAATTAAAATATTCGCCAATAATAAACTTTTTGAGTGATGCAAAAAACAATTCGGGTGACAACCCACAGGCAAAATGAACTCGTGGATATTACGGAGGAAGTTAAGCAAGTAGTCAGGCAGTCCCAAATAGGGACAGGCCTTGTGCATGTGTTTGTCCAGGGAGCCACAGCCGGTATCATGATTCAGGAAAACTGGGATAATTCAGTTCAAAACGATGTGGTAACCCTGTTGAAGAAATTGATTCCTGCCGGGGTTTGGGAGCACGATGCCCAGGACAACAATGGCGACTCACATTTGAAAGCCGGAATTGTTGGACCCGGTGAAACCATTCCCATTGTTAACGGAAAAATGGGACTTTCCACCTGGCAAAATATTTTTTTATGTGAATTCGACGGACCGAGGGAGGAGCGGAGCATAGTGGTCACCATCGCAGAAACCGGGAAATAGTGGGCAGGATTGTTTGTTTGTGTAATTTGGTTGATGAAAAGGAGATTGTTACAGTATTGAAGAAGGGAGCCGTTTTAACCACCGATGTTCAAAAGTTTACGGGAGCCGGTACCTCCTGTGGGCGGTGCCTTCCCGAAATCGATCATCTGGTTTCAAAATACAGAAAGGAAAAACCCGAAGAGCAGCAGAAAAAGCTGGACTTCGGGTTTTAAGCCTCACGAAAAAGTTAACTGTTAGAAATATCTTGGCGAGGTCACCAGTTCTTTCAGTGTCCTCAGCTCATACGAAACCATGATTTCATGTGTTCCGCTATGGTAATTCTGCAATTTCGTTGTAGAGAAATCAAAAGCATATCCAATGCGAAGATCGTTGCCGAAGATCCATTGGGCAATGGCGCCAAAGCTGTCGTTTGAACGCCACATGGCGCCAAGCCACAAACGTTCGTTAAACAGGAAATTGGCTGACAGATCAAGCTGTACAGGAGCCCCCTGGATGGCTTTGGTCATGAACGTTGGTTTAAACTTCATGTTTTGGCCTACATCGAAAACCATTCCACCTTCAAGGTAGTAGTGCCTGAAATCAGCCTCGATAGCAAAGTTGTTCGGATTATCGCCTTCCATTTCATTGTGCAGTAATTTTGGCACCGATAAGCCAACGTAGTACCTTGGATTGTACATGAACAACCCAACTCCAAAGTTTGGTACAAACTTATTCTCAAGGTCTCCCTGGAACAGCGGGTCATTCGCATCCACTATTGCATATTCGGTTAAGTTGTTGGAATAATTGGTGAATCCCGCCTTCAATCCCATACGCAAATTGGTTTGATTGCTCACTTTAATTCTGTAGGAATAATCACCCCATAAACCAAACTTTTTTTCCTTAAAAACATTGTCGCTGATGACATTCAGCCCCAGAGCAACTTTGTTATTGCTCATGGGAGCCTGCATCGAAAAAGTGTAGTTTCTCGGGGCGCCGTCCCAGCCAACCCATTGCTGCCGGGCAAGAGCCATAAAACCCAGTGATTCCCATGTTCCGGCATAAGCCGGGTTCACGGTTTGTGAGTTAAAAAAGTACTGTGTGTACATTGGATCCTGTTGTGCAAAGGATGCATTGGCAATGATTACCAGAACCAGAATCCCTAACCCTTTTTTGATATTTAATTTGAATTTCATCTTATTCTTTTTTTTCAGATTAAACATTTTAATTGCCTCTGTTAAGGAATACGGAGCCGGTAATCGGGTCGCTTCCATCATTTAAATACAAGATAAAGAAGTATGTCCCCATTGGCAGTTTCTCTTTGCCAACAGTCATTTTTTTATTAGAACTTCCATCCCACCAGGCATCGGTAGATCCCCAGCGGTCGGTGTTTCCGTAATCTTCCTGCTCGTAAAGCAGGATTCCCCATCTGCTGTAAACTTCGAGTTTCGCATTCGGATAATCATCGAAACAAGTAATCTCGAAGTAGTCATTAAATCCATCATTATTTGGTGAAAACGCATTCGGAACGAACATTTCACATGGTTCCGGTTCTTGTTCACCCGGGTCACCCGGTATGGTATCAGCAGGCGCTGCTTCAACTATAATGTAAGCTGTTGCATAGTCGCAGGCAACCGGATTTCCGTCATCGCAAACCTGATAGATGAATTGATCGTTTCCGACAAATCCTTCATACGGAATATATGTAAATGTTCCGTCGGGCAACAATGCCATGGTGCCGTTTACTGTGGGAACAAGCAGGCTGAAATCAACCTGGTTGTCGCCTTCCGGGTCGTAATCGTTTAGAGAAACATCACCTTCCAGGGTGGTATCTTCCAAAATAAAGTAGGCATCATCTACCGCTACCGTTGTGTTGACTTCATCAGCAACTTCCCTGATTTTAATTGTTACTTCAGCAGTAGCACAAAGTGAAGGAGTACCGTCATCACAGATTTCATAAATGAATGAAACCAGGCCGGTAAAGTCTTCCTCGGGAATATAGGTGAATGTTCCGTCATTGTTAATGATAACTGTTCCGGAAGCCGGCTGTGTAACAGGTACCGTAACAATGGATATGTTATCGCCATCCGGATCATAATCGTTGGCAATCAGGTTGCCATTTACAGGCGTATTGTTCCTTCCAACATAGTTATCCTCCACTGCTACCGGTGGTCTGTTCACATCTTCTTCTTTTTCAAGAATAACGGTAATAGTCACAATGGCATTGTCACATAAGCCACCCGGGTCACAAATCTGATATTCAAACTGGTCTTTACCCACAAACCCTGTATTGGGAGTATAGGTATAGGAACCGTCTGAATTGAATACCAGCGTTCCGTTTGAAGGAGTCGTAATTGGAGTGGTATTCAGAATCAGTTCGTCACCATCCGGATCAAAGTCGTTGGTAAGTACCCATCCGTCAACCGGTACATTAATATGAGTTGTGTTGATGTCATCACGGGCAACCGGTGGGTGGTTGATTTCAGTGATGGTAATTTCACAAACGGTTTCGCAACCTTCAGCATCGGTAACAGTAACCGTATAAGTTCCTGCTGCCAGGTCTGTTGCTGTAGCTGTAGTTTGGCCGTCGCTCCAGAGGTAAGTATATTCTCCCCATCCTCCGGCAGCTGTAACGGTGGCTTCGCCATCGTTGCCATTGACAAATGTAACGTTACTTACCAATTCCACTGAACAAGATAATTGTATTTCCGGCTCAGTGATAGTGACTTCACAAGTTGTTTCACACCCTTCGGCATCGGTAACAGTAACTGTATAAGTTCCTGCTGCCAGATCTGTTGCAGTAGCTGCGGTTTGACCGTCGCTCCAGAGGTAGGAGTATTCACCCCAGCCTCCTTCGGCAGTAACGGTAGCTTCACCATCGTTTCCGCCAACGCAGGTTACCGGATTCAGCATGTCGGCTACACAAGCCAGTCCTTCTTCCGGTTCCGTAATGGTAACTTCGCAAGTAGTTTCACACCCTTCGGTATCGGTAACAGTAACTGTATAAGTTCCTGCTGCCAGATCTGTTGCAGTAGCTGCGGTTTGACCGTCGCTCCAGAGGTAGGAGTATTCACCCCAGCCTCCTTCGGCAGTAACGGTAGCTTCACCATCATTTCCACCAACGCAGGTTACCGGGTTCACCATATCGGCTGTACAAGCCAGTTCTTCTTCCGGTTCCGTAATGTTCACTTCGCAGGTGGTTTCACATCCTTCGGTGTCGGTAACCGTTACTGTGTAAGTTCCTGCCGCCAGACCTGTTGCGGTAGCTGTGGTTTGTCCGTCGCTCCAGAGGTAGGAGTATTCACCCCATCCTCCTTCGGCAGTAACGGTAGCTTCACCATCGGAGCCACCAGCGCAGGTTACCGGGTTCACCATATCGGCTGTACAAGCCAGTTCTTCTTCTGGTTCCGTAATGGTCACTTCGCAAACGGTTTCACAACCCTCGGCATCGGTAACAGTAACTGTGTAAGTTCCTGCTGCCAGACCTGTTGCGGTAGCTGTGGTTTGTCCGTCGCTCCAGAGATAGGTGTATTCCCCCCAACCTCCTTCAGCAGTAACGGTAGCTTCACCATCGGCGCCACCAACGCAGGTTACCGGGTTCACCATATCGGCAGAACAAGCCAGTTCTTCTTCGGGTTCAGTAATTGTTACTTCGCAAAGGGTTTCACAACCTTCGGCATCGGTAACTGTAACTGAATATGTTCCCGCAGCAAGTCCTGTTGCAGTTGCAGTAGTCTGACCGTCGCTCCAGAGGTAGGTGTATTCACCCCAGCCTCCGCCGGCAGTTACAGTAGCTTCGCCATCGGCGCCACCAGCGCAGGTTACCGGGTTCACCATATCGGCAGAACATGTCAGTTCTTCTTCCGGTTCTGTGATGGTCACTTCGCAGGTGGTTTCACATCCTTCGGCATCGGTAACAGTAACTGTGTAAGTTCCTGCTGCCAGACCTGTTGCGGTAGCTGTGGTTTGTCCGTCGCTCCAGAGATAGGTGTATTCCCCCCAACCTCCTTCAGCAGTAACGGTAGCTTCACCATCGGCGCCACCAACGCAGGTTACCGGGTTCACCATATCGGCAGAACAAGCCAGTTCTTCTTCCGGTTCTGTGATGGTTACTTCGCAATTTGTTTCAGCTCCGTTTGCATCCGTTACTAATACAGTATGCAGTCCGGCTGTTAAGCCAACGGCTGTAGCAGTAACCTCTCCGTTACTCCACAAATAGTTGAAAGGTTCAACTCCTCCGGCTGCAATTACTGTAGCTGATCCGTCTTCACCTCCTGTACAAATTTTTGATTTTATAACCTCAATGGAACAGGTGAGTTGGCCTGGTTCTGTAATAGTGATTTCGCAGGTTGTTTCACATCCTTCACTGTCAGTAACTGTTACGGTGTGAAGTCCGGCGCTAAGCTCGGTGGCAGTGGCGGTTGTTTCACCATTATCCCATAAGTAAGTATAATTGCCATTTCCGCCTTCTACCGTCACTGTTGCCATGCCATCGGCAGCCCCTGTGATGGAAACAGGTCCTTCCTGAACAATGGAGCAGCTCATAACATCGGGTTGTGTAATTACAATTCCGGTGAGTTCGTCGGAACATCCGTTTGCATCGGTCACAGTAACAGCGTATGTTCCCGGTTCCAGGTCAGCAAGGTCCTGGGTAGTGGCAAAAGCTACTCCGTCTTTGGTCCATGCATAAGTATAAGGCGCCGTTCCGCCGGTAACAGAAATATCGATTGAACCATCGGCATCGCCGTTGCATGTAACATCCACTCCTGAATCGAGTGTAGCCACCAGTTCATCGGGTTGTGTAATTACAATTCCGGTGAGTTCGTCGGTACATCCGTTTGCATCGGTCACAGTAACAGCGTATGTTCCCGGTTCCAGGTCAGCA
>CAZLGT010000010.1:96254-97155 GCA_964559175.1 uncultured Mariniphaga sp.
GTCCTGGGTAGTGGCAAAAGCTACTCCGTCTTTGGTCCATGCATAAGTATAAGGCATCGTTCCGCCGGTTACAGAAATATCGATTGAACCGTCGTTATCTCCGTTGCATGTTATATCTGTTTCATCAACAAGTGAAACAGTAAGTTCACTGGGTTGAGTAATAATAACACTGCAGGTAGATGTAACTCCGTTGTCGTCTGTTATGGTAACCGAATATACACCAGCTTCAAGTCCACTAACAGATGCAGTCGTTTCACCATTGCTCCATTCATAAGTGTAAGGCTCAAATCCACCGTTGCCAATAACGTAAGCTTCTCCATCATTTCCACCAAAGCAAGAGATTGGATTGGCAATTCGGATGGAACAGAAAAGGACGTCAGGTTCAGTGATAATAACGTCACAGGAAGTTTCACAACCATTAATGTCGGTAACAGTTACGGTGTGTGTGCCGGCATCGAGTGCGGTGGCTGTAGCAGTGGTTTCACCGTTATCCCAAAGGTAGGTATATCCTTCTGTGCCTCCCGTAACAGTTACTGTGGCAACACCGTCACTTCCTCCAAACACACTTACAGGGTTATCCTGATTGACAGAGCAGATGAGTTCATCGGGTTCGGTAACGTCGAGTGTACCTGAATCTTCACAATCGTTCTCATCGGTTACGCTCCATGTGTAGGCTGTTCCGGCATCAATTCCGGAGAATACGCCGGTAGAATTTGTAACCCCGTCGAAAGTGTAGGTGTAAGCCCCTGTTCCGCCCAGAGCAGTGATGGTAACAGTTGCTGTTCCACCGAAGCAGTCGATAGCTGTAGTCACGTTTGCCGAAGCTTCGAGTTCGTCCGGCTGTTCAACGTCGAGTGTACCTGAATCTTCACAATCGTTCTCATCGGTTACGCTCCATGTG
>CAZLGT010000010.1:97255-97977 GCA_964559175.1 uncultured Mariniphaga sp.
GGTAACAGTTGCTGTTCCACCGAAGCAGTCGATAGCTGTAGTCACGTTTGCCGAAACTTCGAGTTCGTCCGGTTGTGTAATTAATACATTACAGGTCGTTTCTGCTCCGTTTGCATCAGTTACAGTGACAGTGTGCGTACCTGCAGTTAATGATGTTGCGGTAGCTGTTGTTTCTCCATTATCCCAAAGGTATGTGTAGCCTTCAACACCGCCATTAACAGTGACAGTAGCGACACCATTTGATTCTCCATTACAAATTACCGGACTGTCCATTGTAATTGAACAGGAAAGTTGACCGGGTTCGGTAATCGTTACATTACATGTAGTTTCACATCCATTGGCATCGGTAACAGTAACTGTGTGCAATCCGGCATCAAGACCGGTAGCTGTGGCAGTGATTTCACCGTTATCCCATTCGTATGTATATGGTTCAATACCACCCGATACAGTTACCGTTGCTTCACCGTCGCTTCCTCCAAAGATACTGACAGGACTGTCCTGGTTGACTGAGCATATGAGTTTGTTGGGTTCGGAAACGGTAACCTGAGAGGTTGTAGCCGTACAGTCGTTTGCATCTTTAACGGTGAAAGTGTAGTCACCGGCAGCCAGGCCGCTGAAAACATTTGAAGCCTGGAAATTTGTCCCGTCGATGCTGTATTGCAGGGTCCCTGTTCCGCCGCTGGCAGTAACAGTAATCTGTCCATTACTACCTCCGTTGCAGC
>CAZLGT010000011.1:0-72096 GCA_964559175.1 uncultured Mariniphaga sp.
AGCAACGGGAAAACGACCATCAGGGTTACCGCCAGAGGCGGTTTCGTTCAACTTGTTTGTCTGTTCATATTTTCCGAATCCACTGAACACTATTTGTTGGATATGTTCAGGTTTTGGTTTATATATCAAAATCATTAAAAGGATTTTTTATGTTTTTCAAACTTTTCATACTTACATGGGTGTAAATTTCTGTGGTTCTTGACGACTTGTGTCCCAGCAACTCTTGTATATAGCGTAAATCAGTTCCATTTTCAAGTAAGTGTGTTGCAATACTGTGCCTCAAACAGTGAACAGTAAAATTATGATTTTCTTTAACACTATTCATGTATTTTTCAAAAATGTTTTGCAGGCTGGTTGCCGAATAAGGCTTCCCCTTTAAATAGCTTTCAATCAGCCAGGTTTGGGGCTGTTTTTGCCTGATGTAGTCAGCCATCATTTTTTCCAGTTTATCCGGCAATGGCAATACCCGGTCTTTTTTTCCTTTCGAATTAAAAACAGTTACGGTTTTCCGGTAAAAATCAATAGCAGTCAGTTTTAAATTTAATAACTCGCTTCTGCGCAATCCCAATCCATAAATTGTACTAAGCGCCAGTTTATGCTTCGGGTTTGAAATGGTGGCCAGCATTTCTTTTACTATTTCCAGGGGAATTACTTTAGGCAATGGCCTGCTTTTTCTGGGGCGTTCAATATTTTCAATTTCAATTTTCCTGCTCGAATTCCACGTGTAAAACTTTTTCAGCGCACTGATGGTCTGGTTCTGAAACGTGGCGCTTAGGTTGTTTTTCAGAATAAACTCGCTATTGAATGATGTGATATGCTGTGTTGTTATTTGCTCAGGTTTGACGTCTGAATAATAACCAAAAAAAATTCCGAGTTGATGGATATAGGTTTTTACTGTATTTTCACCATAGCGGCCCTGCTCCAACCACTTTTCAAAATCATCGATTTTTTCCCGGATTTCTGGCTGAATTCGTTTTTTCATTGCAGCCGGGCTGTATTTTTTTTCTTCACTTTTTTGGGGTTGCTGCGAATTTTTATTTAGCACCGCCGAATAATCAATCCATGCCACCGGTCTCATTGCCGTAAAAAATTTACCCAGGTCAAATTTGTCTTTTGGGATGTACCAGCAGTTCATGGTGGCGCTCCAGCGCGCGTTGGTGCGGGCTTTCAGCTCGTTAATCAATTCGCTGTTGTAAGCAAATTCAACTTTAACTACCGGCTGTTCGCGGTGCATTGCGTTGCTGAGCGTTATTTTTGGTGTTTCGTTCAATTACTGCTTTTTGGTTTTCAGGTTTTAAAAGTAAAAAATGTAAAAACAAAAAGCAACAGCAGAAGAAAATTTTATTTGCATAAGGAATAAAATGGCCCCTGTAAAAATGCATTTTCCTTCATTTTGGTTAGTTTTGGGGCATAAAAAACAAAAATGGTACCTGTTTCCGTTTCAAAAGAGTTGAAATCCCTTGTGCCCGGGCTTAACCTTTCGTGCATTGAGTGTGATGTGTTGGTGCACGAAGAAAACGGGGAATTGTGGTCTGAAATTGAAAAAAGAACGGGTGAGCTGGCTGCTTCGCTGAAAGTGGAAAATATAAGCCGCTTACCGGCCATTGCAGTGTCGCGGCGCGGGTACAAAGCCTGTGGGAAAGACCCGGCCCGCTACCGCTTGTCGGCCGAAGCGCTGTTGCGTCGTACGGTTCAGGGCAAAGGATTGTACCGTGTAAACAATGTGGTTGATTTACTCAACCTGGTGTCCGTTTCCACCGGTTTTTCCATTGGCGGTTACGATGCTGAAAAAATTGAAGGAGATGTGATATTCGGCATTGGCCGTGAAAAAGAACCCTACGAAGGCATTGGCCGCGGTGAACTGAACATTGAATCGCTGCCGGTTTTTCGCGATAGCCTGGGCGCTTTTGGCTCGCCAACCAGCGATTCGGTGCGAACTGCTGTAACTAACAAAACACGCCGGTTTTTGATGATAATTGTCGATTTTGGCGCATTGCCCGGGCTTGAAAAAGCTGCCGAAATGGCCGTTAGCCTGCTGAAAAAATATGCGGGCGCAAACAATTTGGAAATGAAGAAATTAGATTAAATGAAAAAAATAAGTGCTTTCATACTGAAGTTGCTGGGCTGGAAAGTCAGGGGTTCTGTGGCACCCGAGCCCAAATGTATCATCATTGGCGTGCCGCACACCAGTTCATGGGATTTTGTAGTTTCTTACCTGTTTTACGCTTCGGTGGGCGGCAAAGCCAGTATTTTGGTAAAAAAAGAGTTTTTTTTCTGGCCTGCCGGCTGGTTTGTCCGTAAAATGGGTGGAGTGCCTATTGACCGCTCCAAAGGGGCCAACGTAATCCGCCAGGCTGTTCACCTTTTTAACACCATGGACCACCTGCACCTGGCCATGACCCCCGAGGGAACCCGAAAACGTGTGGTTCGCTGGAAAGCCGGATTCCACACCATTGCCAAACTGGCCAATGTGCCCGTTTACCTGGGCAGCTTCGACTGGGGCCGGAAAGAGGTTACCATCGGCGAAAAATTTGAACTCACCGACGATGCCCAAGCCGACATCCGCCGCATGAAAGATTATTACCGCGAAAAAGGCATCCAGGGGAAGTTCCCCCAAAATTTTACAACGGAATACTAGAATACTGGTCATTGGTCATTGGTCATTGGTCATTGGTGAATGGTTAGTTCCATCTTCCGTCTTCTGTCTTCTGTCTTCTGTCTTCCCACTTCCTTACTCACTGTACCAGTTTATTTTCCGTGTAACGAACATGGTAAGGGCCAGCACCACAAACAACCCAATGCTTCCCGCCAAAAGTGCATAAGTTTCCAGTTGCATCAGCACGTAAATAAATCCGAAAGAGAAAGTTAAAATCAGGGTTTGAATAAACGCATAAAGCCATGTTTTCAGAAAAGTGCGGGAATAGAGCAGTATCATTATCAAAACCGACAGGGCTGAAATCAGGTATGCCAGGTTAAATCCCAGTTGTTCGGAGATGGAAAGCAGCAGAAGGTAAAACACCAGTACTGCAAACCCCACCAGAATGTACTGAAACGGATGAATTTTCTGTTTGGTTATGATCTCATTAAGGAAAAATGAAAGAAAAACGAACAGAATGACCAAAATGCCATATTTTGCGGCGCGCGAACTCTTTTGGTAATGGTCGGCAACCGTTATCAGTTTTACGCCAAAATCGGCATCGGTAACCCGGTATTCATCTTGTTTCCATTGCTGCGGAAAGTTGCGGTTAAAATCCAGCACTTTCCACGAAGCAGTGAAACCCTCTTTGTTAATCGCATGTTCGGCAGGCAGAAAACTTCCGGTAAATCCGGGATCGTTCCATGCCGAATGAAGTGTTACTTCGGTGGTTTCGCCAAGGGGTGCAAAGTTCAGCGATTCGGATCCTTTCAGGTTGAGGGAAAACTGAAAATGTGCAGGAAAATCCTGTTGCGAAAGCTGTGGCATTGGCAGGGAAATTCCGGTGCTGCCAACCAGTTTGTTTTCCATTCCCGGCGAAAAGGCATAAACCGAATCGTTCCATGCAAACTCAATCCGGTTATTGATTCCGCGCAAATCATGAACAGCCACCAGAATTTTTGCTTTTTCCCACAAAATGTCTTCAGGATGAATTTTTAACGCATTCAACTCTGAAACATCGAAATGCCCGGCTATTGTCATTTCCGATTCATATACCACCGTTTCATAAATGCTTCGTTTTCTTTTTTCAGGAAAAATTTGCCCGTCAATTTTCAGGTTTTCAGGTAAAAGGTAGAATTCTTTTTCGTTGTTTATTTCTTTACCGTTACTGTCCGTGGTTTGTTCAAAATAGGGAATGGTAAGCATCGGGCCTCTTACCGTTTGGTCCGCCGACCACGATTGCATCACCTCTCTGGAGCTTTCTTCAGCCGTGTGTTGCCGCTGCCCGATTAAATCCAGAATCATAAATTTTGGCACGAGCAGGGCAATGGTAATCATGCCGATAATCAACACTTTAAGTGTAATTTGCCAGTTGATGGACTTTGGTTTGTTTTGCGACGATTCTTTCGTTTCCATGTTTTTTCTTTTTAAATTGTGTTAATCAAAGAGCTTTGAAATTCAAAGTATAGAAATAAAAAAAATTAAAGTTGTCTCAATATCTCTTCAAGTGCCTTCAAATGATTTTCAAAAGCTTCGGCGCCTTCAGGCGTTATTTCGTAACTGGTATTTGGTTTTCGGTTTTTAAATCGTTTTATAACGGCAATGTAACCGGTAGTTTCAAGCGATTTGATATGGCTGGCCAGGTTGCCGTCGGTAACTTCGAGTACCTCTTTCAGTTGATTGAACGAAGCCCGCGAATTCACCGATAAAACCGACATAATTCCCAGCCGAATTTTGTTGTCGAATGCTTTATTCAGATTTTGAAAACTGTTTTTCACCCCTTTACTTTTTTTGATTTGTGTTCGTACCGGAAATACATTACCGTACCGTAAATGATATGGATTACACCGAAACCAAGTGCCCAAAACAGCAATCCCAGGGAAGGAAACAGTGCTGCCAGAATTCCCAGTGAAACCTGAATTAATCCCATAAAAAAGATTTCCTGACGGGTGAATTTGGCGGCGTTTATAAGAGCCAGTCCGTAAAAAATCAGACAGCCGGGGGCGGCGATTTCATAAATTCCTTTGAAAACGAATATCAATATGAAAACACCACCGGCAGTTAACGGAATAGCCAGATTTAACAACATGAGCCTTGAACCCGGATTCCAGATTTTTGTGCCAGCCTTTTTGGCCCTGCGGTAAGTAAGCAGAGTTACGGTTAGCAAGGATAAAAACAGGATTATCGCAGCTATATAAATCAGGTCAGCCACAATATTTGTCCCAAATAGCCAGCCGAACAATTTGTTTGAATAAACGAGGCTTTCCGCCAAAAAAGCTCCCAGAAGAGCATATATCCCCACAAGGACTCCCGATAATCCGCTTAAAGAAAGGAACCGGCTCGATTCTTCCATCATCTTTCGGATTTCTTTAATTTCAGCTAAGTAATTTTCCGTGGTTTTCATTTTTAAAAGTACTTTGAAATGCAAAGTAAAGAAATAAAATGAAAATTTCAAACCATGAATACAGATTTCTTACAAAAAAAAACAATTCAGTCTTTTGGGGAATGAGAATTTCAGATTAAAAACTGAAACAAATCGGGTTTTTCGTTCAGGTATTCAAATACGAAATCGTGTTCATCCATTCGCTGAACAAGGCCGTTAAAATCCTCTTTTTTCTGCACTTCGATTCCGATAACGGCAGGTCCTTTTTCGCGGCTGGTTTTTTTGGAATATTCGAAATGGGTGATGTCGTCGGTGGGGCCGAGTACCAAATCAACAAATGTGCGCAATGCCCCGGCCCGCTGTGGAAAGCGAACAATGAAGTAATGTTTCAGTCCTTCGAAAAGCAGCGAGCGTTCCTTGATTTCTTCCATGCGGGTAATGTCGTTGTTGCTTCCGCTTACAATGCACACCACATTTTTGCCTTTAATTTCATTTTTGAACAAATCGAGCGCGGCAATTGAAAGGGCGCCGGCCGGTTCCATTACAATGGCATCGTGATTGTATAGCTCCAGAATTTTGGTGCAAACACGTCCTTCGGGAATGGTTACCATCTGGTCGGTTACTTTCCGGCATACCGAAAATGATATTTCGCCCACTTTTTTCACAGCCGCGCCATCCACAAACTTGTCGATTTCGCCCAGTTCAACTACTTTCCCTGCTTCCAGCGACTTTTGCATGGAAGGCGCCCCGGCAGGTTCCACTCCAATGATTTTCGTTAGCGGGCTCACCTGCTTAAAGTAAGCACCCACTCCGGCCATCAATCCGCCACCGCCTACCGGAATAAACAGGTAATCGATGGGTTCGTTCGTGTCCTGCAGGATTTCGAGCCCCACTGTGGCCTGTCCTTCAATAATTTGTTCATCGTCAAACGGATGGATAAAAGCCATTCCCGATTTCCGGCAGTCGCTCAAAGCGGCAGATTCGGCTGCATCGTAAGTATCTCCGGTCAATACCACCTCCACATTGTTTTTTCCGAACATTTCCACCTGCCGTATTTTTTGACGGGGTGTGGTGGCGGGCATATAAATTTTACCTTTTATATTCAGCTTGCTGCACGAAAAAGCCACGCCCTGTGCATGGTTTCCGGCGCTGGCACAAACAACACCTTTTCCTAAATCTTCTTTCGGGATTTGGGCAATCTTATTGAATGCGCCCCGGATTTTGTAGGAACGAACGGTTTGCAAGTCTTCCCGTTTCAGCAAAATGCTGGCCTCATATTCTTCCGAAAGCCCCTGGTTTTGCTGAAGTGGTGTGTGCAAAGCTACTTCGTTCAGAGTAATTTTTGCCCGGTTGATATTCTGTAGCTGAGGGAAGTATGTATTCATTCGACTTTTCATTTAAAAATGCTTTATGCAAAGATAATGATAATCGGTTTGGGATATACAGAATTATAGTTCCTGTAACCTTTATTGGATGGGTGTTTTTTAATTTAACGATGTCATTTATATTTTAACAAAAAATAGTTGTTAAAAATTTTGACAATAGATTTATTGTCTTTATATTTGACAGTAATTTTGTTGTTAAATGTATATTGTTATGAGTAAATGGATTCATCCAAAAACCAAAACCGGCGATGCTGTGACCGGTGAAAGTTATCTGCGTCGAGAAAAAATCAATGATTTATTTTGGTCATATATAGAAAAAGGTTCTGATGTTTTATTTGTTGCTCCCCGGCGTGTCGGTAAAACATCGATAATGAAAGATTTAGTTGCTACAGCACCTGTAGGATATATCTGCATTTATAAGGATGTTGAAGGAGCAAAAACAAAGAATTTGTTTTATAAACGAGTTTTTGAAATGCTAATTCAGCGTCTGGAAGGAGCAAAAAAATACTCGAAATTATTTCTCGGTTGGGTTAGCCAATATGAAATTACGAAGGTAGGAAAAGATAGTGTGGATGTTGGCAGAAAAGAAATTGATTATTACAAGGAAGTACTAAATTTATTAAGTGAAGTATCCAAAGCAGGTTTAACGGTGATTCTGTTTGTTGACGAATTTGTGGAAGTTATTTTAAACTTGAGAAACGCAGGAAAACAAGATGAAGCAATCAGCATTTTACACGAACTTCGTGAGATTCGACATAACTCAGAACTGAAAAATATAATTTTTGTTTATGCCGGTTCAATTGGGTTACTCAGTGTGGTTAAAGAAATTGGCAGGCCCAAATTAATAAATGATATTGAACCTTTGGATATTGGTTCCTTAAACACAAAAGAAGCTATTCAATTAATCAAACAACTTACCAAAGACGCCACCATTCAATATTCAGACGAGAATACTGATTATCTGATTTCCAGAATAGAATACTTGCTGCCCTATTTTATTCAGCTTATGATAGCAGAGATCGATCAGATTGCATTTATGTCCGAAAAAACAGAAGTAGATAAAGAATTGATAAATAATGCATTTGAAAAAGTAACAAAAAATACGGCGAGTTTTGATGACTGGATAAAACGATTAAAAGATTATCAAAAGGAAAATTTCGGATTTGTAAATGCGATCCTTTCTTATTGCGCGCATAAGGGTCAAATCAATATCCAGAAAATATATAATCTCTCGGTTGGTCATAACAAAGATGAAATCTATAAAGATTTGGTTGACGGACTTGTTCACGATGGATATCTGGTTGAAAAAAACAATAATTATCAGTTCTTATCGCCTTTCTTAAAATATTACTGGTTACACAAAAATCCAATTTTAAAATGATTACTACTACAAAAACAACAACATTTCAATATTTTCAGTCGGCAAATTCCAGTTTTGAAGAAATCAAACAATATTTCGTGGTTCGTATAAAAGAATATGAGTTTATACGCTCGAATCTTTTCGACGATCAAATGGCTGGCTCAGTTCAGCATTTCCTCATCCTCGGAAGAAGGGGCAGCGGAAAATCAACGTTGCTGAAACGGCTTGAATGCGAAGTCAATGAGAATGAAACCTTGAAAGAGAAATACATCTCAATAAACCTTGCAGAGGAACAGGCAAGCATTCACCGCCTTTTCGATTTGTTTGAGGAGATAATAAAAACGTTAAAGTATAATTATGGCTTTACAATTTTGCCTGATACTGATACTTTAGATATCCCTGAAGATTATTCTGAATATTCCAGAGAATTATATTACCATATTCAATCAACGCTTCAGTCACATTCAAAAAAACTTTTGTTATTAATCGACAATATCGATAAGATTTTTTTAGGAATAAAAGAAGATGCCCAGGTATTAAGGGAAATATTGTTGAACTATGACGATATAAAAATTATTGGCGGAAGTACTCGAATGAGTGAACATTTCTGGCAGTACGATTTGCCTTTTTATCAGTTTTTCAGCATACTCCGGCTCGAAGCTTTACGATCTGAAGAGATTAAAAGTCTTTTAATTAGCTGGTCCCAAAGGTTGCAGATTAAAGAGTTGGAAGATTTTGTTAAAACAAAACCAGGACAGTTGGAAGCCATAAGGATACTTACTGACGGAATGCCCAGAACATTGCAATTTTTTGTTGATTTACTGATTAACCGTCCTCAACAAAATGGTTATGCCTATATTCAGAAGATTATGGATATGGTTACTCCGCTGTACCAGGAAAGGCTTAATAATTTGTTGCCAATCGAGCAGAAAATTGTTTTAAAACTGGCATTTACCTGGGAAGCTGCAAGTATTCGTGATCTGGTGAAACCAACAAAAATTGAAAGTAAATTACTTTCGGCCAACCTGAAAAAACTCTCCGACAACAAAATTGTGGACACCATTGCCACCGGCAAGAAGAATCATTTGTACAGGCTCTCTGAGCGTTTTTTTAATATGTGGTTAATTGTTACACAGGGAAATCCAATGGAAAAACGAAAAGCCAGGTGGCTTACCATTTTTATTGAGAATTTTTACGATCAAAAAGAAATAAAACAAATGGTAAAAAAGCACCTCGAAGATTTGAAGTCATGTAGCTTAAAAGAAGATCATTTGACTTTAATGACAAAAGCATTATCTGAATCAAAGTATACAAGCTTTGAAGAGAGGGATTTGTTGATTGAACAAAACTTATCTATTCCAACATTGAATGAAAGTTTAAAATCAACTTTACCATCAAAATCTTCAGCATTCACAGAGAAAATTCAAAAGCTTATTGATGAAAAAAAGTATGATGAAGCTGTTGAAGAAGTAAAGGGTATCCCTAATGAAGCAGATGGAATGAAGGCTCTCTTTTTGGGTAAAATAAGTTATCTCTCAGGAAGCATTTATGATGCCGAAAAATATCTCAAAAAAGCAATTGATAAAGGTAATTATAATGCCTATGTTGATATAGCAATTTTTTACACAAAAGAGGGAAAATTCGAATTAGCAGAAAAATATCATCTGAAAGCACTGGAAGAGAAAATTGAGAAATCTGCCTATTATCTTGCATTATTTTATGTAATGGATAAAAAATATGAATTAGCAGAAAAAATTTATTCGGAGGCTATTGAGAAGGAGGAGGAACAAGATTATTCATTTTTAGCAATAATATATGATTTGCAGAATAAACTTGAATATGCAGAAAAATATTATTTAATGGCTATTGAAAACGGAGACAATGAAGCATTGAATAATTTGGCTATTTTATATGATAATCAGGGGAAATACGAAATTGCCGAGAAATATTATTTAAATGCGATTGAAAAAGGAGTTGATGATGCACTCAGAAATATAGCTCTTTTGTATAAAAATCAGGAAAACAATGACCTTGCCGAGAAATACTTTTTAAAAGCGATTGAAAAAGAAGATATTAATGCTCTTTTTAATATAGCGCATTTATATAAAAAACAGGAAAATTATGACCTTGCCGAGAAATATTATTTAAAAGCGATTGAAAAAGGAGTCGATGAAGCGCAAAATAGTTTAGCTCTTATGTATGTTAATCAGGAAAACTATGATCTTGCCGAGGAATACTTTTTAAAAGCGATTGAAAAGGAAGATATTAATGCTCTTTTCAATTTAGCGCTTTTATATGAAAAACAGGAAAATTATAAACTTGCTGTGAAATATTATTTAAAAGCGATAGATAAAGGAGTCGATGAAGCGCATAATAGTTTAGCTTTTATGTATGTTAATCAGGAAAACTATGACCTTGCCGAGAAATACTTTTTAAAAGCGATTGAAAAGGAAGATACTAATGCTTTTTTCAATTTAGCACTTTTATATAAAAAACTGAAAAATTATAATTTGGCGGAAAAATATTACCTAAAAGCATATAATACAGGTATTAATAAAGCAATAAATAATTTGGCTTATTTATGCTATATTGATTTGAAGAACAGGGAAAAACTTAATGTAGTATTAAAAAAATGGATTGATAATTCTAATGATAAAAGGCAATATCGAATTTTAAGTCAAATATGGAATGGAGATATGAATGGTGTCCAGGATGAAGTTATTAGGTTAGCAAAAGAAAAAAATGGAATTGATGAGATGTTTTTGACCCATTTGTTGGTGCATTACCAGAAAAATTTGATCTGGAAACTCTTTAATAATGCAGAAATAGGAATACGACTTAAAAATAAATTTGCCCCGTTATATTATGCAACCTCCCAGTTAATAGAAAACGAAGAATCGAAAATGAATTTGTTGAAAATTCCGCCTGAAATTGAAGAAACGGTTCAGGATATTTTGAATAAAATTGAAAAATTAAGAAAAGAATATTATCCTGAGAATTAAAACAAAAGGAACCGTTCTCTTCAAAAAGAACGGTTCCCTTTTTCGCAGAGAATTATGCTATCTAAATTTTTTCAATCCAGTGCGCAATCCAATCGCCCACTGCAGAAGTTTTGTACGCTTGTCCTTCGGCAATGTCTTCGGTAACAATTCCATCGGTTATGGAAGCTGTAACGGCATCGCGAATGGTTTTTCCTTCATCCATCAAACTGAAAGCGTATTCAAACATCATGGCTGCTGAAAGAATGGTGGCAATGGGATTGGCAATGTCTTTACCGGCAGCCTGCGGGTAGGAACCGTGAATAGGTTCAAATACCGAGGTGAAAATGCCGATGGAAGCTGATGGCAGCAATCCGAGCGAACCGGTGATTACGCTGGCTTCGTCGGTGAGAATATCGCCAAACATGTTTTCGGTAACCATTACATCGAAGTTTTTCGGCCACTGTATGATTTGCATGGCGGCATTGTCCACAAACATGTATTCGGTTTGAATGTCGGGATATTTGGGCGCCATTTCCTGGGCTATTTCACGCCATAACCGGGAGCTTTCCAGCACGTTGGCTTTATCCACCACCGTAAGTTTTTTGCGGCGTTTTCCGGCAAATTCGTAGGCCAGTTTCAGTATCCGTTCAATTTCCTCGCGGGTGTAGGTGTTGGTATCGAAAGCTGTGTTTCCGTTGTCTTTTCGGCCTTTTTCGCCAAAATAAATGCCACCGGTAAGTTCGCGGATGCAGACAAAGTCGGCGCCTTCCACCAGTTCACGGCGCAAAGGCGATTTATGCAAAAGCGATTCAAAAGTTTCCACCGGACGAATGTTGGCGTACAACCCGAGTTTTTTACGCATGGCCAGCAAGCCCTGTTCGGGGCGCACCGGCGCTTTGGGGTTGTTGTCGAACCGCGGGTCGCCAATGGCGCCAAACAGCACGGCATCGGAATTCATACACAACTGGTGCGTTTCTTCGGGGTAGGGGTCGCCCACCTGGTCGATGGCTGTGGCGCCGGTTAATCCGTACTCATATTCCAACTCGTGGTTAAACTTTTTGGCCACAGCCTTTACTACTTTCATGGCCTGTTCAATGATTTCCGGTCCGATTCCGTCGCCGGGAAGTATGGCAATTTTTAATTTCATTGTTTTTAATAAATTAATTGTTGTTAGGAATATTGAATTGAACTGAACTTGTGTCAATTTCAATAATAAAAAAAGGATTTTTATTTAACTTTTTTATGGAAGACAGGTTGTCTGCAATAAGCTTAATAAGTTGGCTGCTTGAGATATTTCCAAGATTAATTTTTAAAAGTTTTTTAGGTGTTCTTTTGATGTAAAAACTATTTCTGAAATCTGAATCTTTGGTGATTACGAAATAATCATTTTTATCTGCAAAATCACAAATCATTTCATCTGTGGTCCACCATTTATTTAAAATTTCATTTACATGAATAGCCTTAAATCCGAGTGATTGCAAATGTTTCGTCACTCTGTATGAAATATGTACATCACACAAAAATTTCATCAGGCAACATCTTTAATTGGTTTGCCTGATAAATTAAGTTTAGCGTATTGTAAACTGGCTAAAATATCTTCTTTTTCCAATTCCGGGTGATCTGCAAGAATTTCATCGGTTGTCATTCCGGAACCGAGCATGTCAATAATTACCTCAACCGGCCAACGCATTCCGCGAATGCAAGGTTTACCATGGCAAATTTCCGGGTTAGTTGTTATTCTGTCCAGATAACTCATTTTCTTTGTTTTACTACAAAATTAGTGAAATTTGATGAAAAGTTTTCCTTTAAATCCACATTCAGGCGATACTGTTCTGTGTTTTCTCCAGCAATTCAGGTTGAAATTCATTTTCAATCATATTCAACATTCGTATTGTGGCTTTAATAGCAGCCGCATTTTGGTCGGAATCGAGTCCTTTGGTCTTAAATTCACGTTTTCCCTTCCAGGTGATAACGGTTTCAACCAAAGCATCGGTTCTGCCGCCGGGAGGAATGGTAACCACGTAATCGCCCAGTATGGGAAGGGGTTTTTTAAGGCGTTTGTAAATCTTCCTGACTGCTTTTGCAAAAGCATTAAACTGGCCATCGCCATCGCTGAATTCTTCGTAAACATTCCCATTGATTTCGAGGGCCACATTGGCTACCGGACGCAAGCCCATTGTATGATTTATAGAGTAATTAATAACTTTTATTTTTTCTTCCATCGATTCGTTTTCCAACACATCGGCAACAATGTAAGGCAAATCATCGTTTGTGATGGTTTCTTTTTCGTCGGCAAGTTCAATAATGCGGTTAGTCACTTTTTTCAGCGATTCTGTATCGAGTTGGATGCCCAAATCTTCCAGGTTCTTTTTAATGTTGGCTTTTCCCGAAGTTTTTCCAAGTGCATATTGTCTGATTCTGCCAAAACGCTCGGGAAGCAGATCGTTAAAGTAGAGGTTGTTTTTATTATCGCCGTCGGCATGAATTCCGCTGCATTGGGTGAAAACAAACTCACCAATGAGCGGTTTGTTGGTGGGAATGCGAATTCCTGAAAACGTTTCAACCAATTTCGAAACCTTATTTAACTGGCTTTCGTTTACATTGGTTTTCATTTTCAGGTGGTCTTTTATGGTGGCAATCACGCTCGAAAGCGGTGCGTTTCCTGCTCTTTCACCTAACCCATTTACGGTGGTGTGTACACAACGAATACCCGCTTTTATGGCATGAAAAACATTGGCAATGGCCAAATCGTAATCGTTATGCGCATGATAATCGAATTCAACATCGGGAAAAGATTCAATCATTTCTTTGCAGAAATCGTATGTTTCGTCGGGGTCGAGAATTCCCAATGTATCGGGAAGCATAAAACGTTCAATTTTTTCATCTTTCAGGTTCGAAATCATAAAATGAACGTAATCTTTTGAATTGCGCATACCGTTCGACCAGTCTTCCAGGTAAATATTTACATCGATACCCATTTCCCGGGCGTATGCCAACACTTTTTTAATGTCGGCTACATGTTCTTCCGGGGTTTTACGCAACTGTTCGGTAACGTGTTTATACGAACCTTTACAAAGCAAATTGACCACTTTCCCTCCGGCATCGGCAATCCATTGTAAGGAAATGTTTCCGTCAACAAAACCAAGCACTTCCACTCTTTTGAGATGGCCTTTTTCGGCTGCCCATTTCATAACGCGTTGGGTTCCTTTAAATTCGCCCTCAGAAACCCTTGCCGAAGCAATTTCAATACGATCGACTTTTACATCTTCGAGCAGAACTTTTGCTACACTTAATTTTTCTGTTTCGCTAAACGAAACTCCCGAAGTTTGTTCGCCATCGCGTAAAGTGGTGTCCATTATGGTGAGGCACTTCCCTTCTATTTCAACTGTTTTGCCTGTCATTTTTTTTCTTTCTTAAATTTACCTTGCAGCTTCAAATGCAGCAATTTCATCTTTCATTTCAACCAGATAGTCAATGTCGTCGAGCCCGTTCTGGAGGCAGTGTTTTTTATACGGATTAATTTCAAATTTTTCCGATTCACCTGTTTCAAGAATGGTGAACGTTTGTTTTTCCAAATCCGTTTCGAATTCCGTTTCCGGATTTTTTTCGATGGCATCGAATATTTTTTGCAGGAATTCAGAAGAAACAACAACCGGCAACAACCCAGTGTTTAAAGCGTTGTTCTTAAAAATATCTGCAAAAAAGCTGGAAACCACTACCCGAAAACCGTAATCGTAAATAGCCCAGGTGGCATGTTCACGGCTCGAGCCGCTGCCAAAGTTTTTCCCGGCAACCAGAATTTTTCCCGAGTATTTCGAATCATTGAGCGGGAAATCCGCTTTCGGACTGCCATCTTTATTGTAACGCCAGTCGCGAAACAGGTTGTCTCCAAATCCTTTACGTTCTACGGCCTTTAAAAAGCGGGCCGGTATAATCTGATCGGTGTCCACGTTTTCAACCGGAAGCGCAACAGCCGGTGAAGCTATTTTTGAAAATTTATCGTAAGCCATGTAATTTATTATTTATGATTGATTAATGATTATTTAATAGAACTAACGGGTTTGAATTGTTTTTCTTGAGGCAATAAATATTGCTGTTAATTCTTTTGCTTCCTTCATTAATGGATGTGCCATTTCGGGAGTTGTTAACCCTTCATCGAGTGCAAATTCTACCCAAAAATCACATTCGTCCGATTCTTCCAGCACAACTGATAATTTTGCAGCAAAAGCCGGTGTGGAATGAGCCAAAAGGACAGCTCTGTAGTTTACCGCAACCGAGGTTGCACATCTCATTAACTGGCCTTCAATATGTGATCCTAATTTATTTTTGGGAAGTGATGAAGCAAACTTTACACATCGATGTGCAAATAGTTTCGTTCTGTTTTTTAGTTCATATTTATCCATAGCAAATGTTTTTTATGCGTCAATAATCAATAATCACTTATCATTAATCATTTACAACAGTTCTCTCGGGTCGGTAATCACTCCTGTAATCGCAGCGGCTGCGGCGGTGAGTGGACTGGCCAGCATGGTGCGGGCGCCCGGTCCCTGGCGGCCTTCAAAATTCCGGTTTGTGGTTGACACTGCATATTTCCCTTCCGGTATTTTATCTTCATTCATAGCCAGGCAGGCAGAACATCCGGGCTGGCGAAGTTCAAAACCGGCCGCTTCCAAAATTTCAACCAGACCTTCGGCACGAATCTGTTTCTCTACTTTTTGTGAACCCGGTACCAGCCAGGCTGTTACATTGTCCGCTTTTCTGCGGCCTTTCACAAATCCGGCAAATGACCGGAAGTCCTCAATACGGCCGTTGGTGCAACTTCCCACAAAAACGTAATCCACTTTTTTGCCCAGCATGGGTTCGCCTTCGTGGTACCCCATGTATTGCAACGATTTCAGGAAGGTGTTTTTGTCGCTTCCCTGCATGCCGTTGGTAGTTGGAATTTTTTGGGTAATTCCCACGCCCATTCCCGGGTTGGTTCCATAGGTAATCATGGGTTCAATATCGTTGGCACTGAATGAATATTCGGTATCGAAAACAGCACCTTCGTCGCTTTTCAGTTCATTCCAGCGGGCAACTGCTTTTTCCCACTCTTTGCCTTTGGGGGCGCACTGTCGGCCTTTTACATAATTGATGGTGGTTTCATCGGGGGCAATCATCCCGCCGCGTGCACCACTTTCAATGCTCAGGTTGCAAAGCGTCATCCGGCCTTCCATAGAAAGGCTGGTGATGGCCGAACCTGCATATTCGATAAAATGGCCGGTTCCGCCGCTGGTTGAAATCTGAGAAATAATGTAAAGCGCAATGTCTTTTGCCGTAACACCTTTTTTCAATTCTCCGTTTACCGTAATGCGCATCTTTTTGGGTTTGGGCTGCATAATGCACTGGCTGGCCAATACCATTTCCACCTCGCTGGTGCCAATTCCAAATGCAATGGCGCCAAAAGCTCCGTGGGTAGAAGTATGGCTGTCGCCGCAAACAATGGTCATTCCCGGCTGGGTAAGACCAAGTTCGGGGCCGATGATGTGTACAATTCCATGTCCGTCGCTTTGCAGGTCATGGTAAGTGATGCCATGCTCTGCACAATTTTTTTTCAGCATTTCCACCTGGTTGCGCGACAGTTCGTCCATGATGGTAAGGTGCTGGTTTTCGGTGGGAACATTATGGTCGGGTGTTGCCGTGGTCTTGTCGGGCCTGAATACTTTCAATCCCCGTGTTTTTAATCCCAAAAAGGCAACAGGACTGGTCACTTCGTGAATCAGATGCCGGTCGATATACAACACATTGGGACCGCCTGCCACTTCTTTTACCACATGCGCATCCCAAATTTTATCAAACAATGTTTTCTTTTCCATATTTTTCACTTTGAACTCTGAACTTTAAACTTTAAACTCCCTACTGCGCCACCGGCAATTTATTCACCGCATCGAGAAAAGCTTCAACCGATGCTGTAACAATATCGGTATGTGCGCCAAAACCGTGAAAAATGCCATCGTTGTATTCAATTTGCATGTGCACTTTTCCTATGTCGTCGCTGCCACGTGTGATAGCCTGCACCAGAAATTCTTCAATAGTAACTTGCCGGTGGATAATTTGTTTAACTGCTTTGATGGCTGCATCTACGGGACCGTTTCCTGATGAAGTAGCTTCAAATTTTTCGCCTGAAATATCCAGTCTGACAATGGCCATTGGCGTAAGGCTTTTCCCGGTAACCACTTGTAAAAAGTCGAGTTTAATGCGGCGTTCCTGGCGGGTGGCATCGCCAACCAGCAGGGCAATATCGTCGTCGCGAATGTCTTTTTTCTTGTCGGCCAGTTTCAGAAACTGTTCATAAACCTCGTCCAGTTTTTCTTTGGTGAGTTCAAATCCCAGCAACTCAAGCCTGTGTTTCAGTGCGGCACGTCCGCTGCGTGCGGTAAGCAGAATCGACGATTCATTGATTCCCACATCTGCCGGGTCCATAATTTCATAGTTTTCGCGGTGTTTCAGCACACCATCCTGATGAATTCCGGAAGAGTGCGCAAATGCATTGCGTCCCACCACCGCTTTGTTGGGTTGCACCGGCATGTTCATCAGCCTTGAAACCAAACGGCTGGTGTTGTAAATGTTTTTGGTGTTGATGCCGGTTTCAATACCTAAAACCGCGTACCGGCTTTTCAGTGTCATAACCACTTCTTCAAGCGATGTGTTGCCCGCGCGTTCGCCAATTCCGTTGATGGTTACTTCTGCCTGCCGGGCGCCATTCATTATACCTGAAATGGTATTGGCGGTGGCCATACCCAAATCGTTGTGGCAATGGGTGGAAATAACGGCTTTGTGGATGCCTTTTACATTTTCAACCAGGAATTTGATTTTTTCACCGAATTCTAAAGGTAGTGTATAACCGGTTGTGTCGGGAATATTAACTACGGTGGCTCCTGCCTTAATCACAGCTTCAATCACTTTTGCCAGGTATTCATTGTCGGTTCGTCCGGCATCTTCGGCATAAAATTCTACATCTTCCACATACTTTTTGGCGTATTTTACAGCCTCCACAGCCCGCTCCAGAATGGCATCGGGGTTTGAATTGAGTTTGTATTTGATGTGGTAGGGCGAGGTTCCGATTCCGGTGTGGATACGTCCTTTTTTCGCATATTTTAGCGATTCGGCTGCCACATCAATATCTTTTTGCACTGCGCGGGTAAGGGCACATATAGTGGGCCACGTAACCGCTTTTGAAATTTCTACCACCGATTCAAAATCGCCCGGGCTTGAGACGGGAAATCCGGCTTCGATAATATCTACGCCCAGTTCCTGCAAAGCTTTGGCAACTTCAATTTTTTCCACGGTGTTCAACTGGCATCCCGGTACTTGCTCGCCGTCGCGCAGGGTGGTGTCGAAAATGAAAAGTCTGTCACTCATGTTTGTTTATTTTATTAATGGTTACTTCTATGCATGAAAAAAGCCATCCTCTTTTTCTGAGAATGGCCTATTCCGTTTCTTGTTTTATATTAACAACACACCATTCTCATTTCTTCTGAATTAGAAGAATAATACCGATAATAAGGCTGAGAAGAGCGATGTTGTTTTGTATTATCATACTTTTTACTTACGATTTGCTGCAAATATTAGAATATTTTTTTAAAATGAAAACAAAAGAAATGATTTTATTGATAAAAATTAATAAACAGATAATTTAGTCTGTAATTTAACTGAGGATTTTTGATTTCTGATTTAGTGGTGTGTGCTAATGTGTTAAAAGAAATCCGGGGCAGGAGTTTCTGGTAAATTTCCCGGTTATTTTATGAATGTGATCAAATTGAGAGTTTGGTCCGATGTTATTGGTCTTCAGATGATGTGGCAGAGGATTCGGATTCGGGTTCAATAATGGATTTGGGTTCTTCCCGCCAGAAAACATCGTGCCTGGATAGCGGACGAAGATGAATTTTCCAGTCGAAATCACGGAGGGTTTTTTCTTCTTCGGTTAGTGCAAACAGGGGTTTGAGAATTCCTTCGGGCGCCTGGAGAAATGAAATACGAAACACCTTACCTTCACGAAAACGTATTGAAATCCGGCTGCTTTCTACCCGGTTCAGTCCGATGATTTCCTCCTCCTGCCGGGCATAGTACAGTGTTTGGCCATTACCATTTACATCTATCGTTTTTAACTCGTTGTTAACCATATAGCCCACCATATCTTTCCCTTTTATCTGGTCGTATTTGGTGGAATCGAGTTTCGAGATGATGAAACTGTTGTTTTTCAGGTGCAGTTCATCGGGGGCATCGCTAAACTGTTTCATTTCAATAACGTCGGCACTCAGCTGGTGGGCTTCCGACCAGATGACCGGATTTTTAAACAACTGTACCAGCGAATCTTTAGTGAAATAGACCAGTGAGTCGCATAATCCCTGAAGGTCGGAGCGGAAAAAACGGGTGCCGTACCAGGCGGTTATTATTTTTTCGTTGTCGATGGTATCGGGTACTGTTCGCAACGTATCGGCATGCAGAAACAGGGTGTCTTTTTCGGAATACATCATGAACAAAGCCGAATCGGTAACCAGAGCCAGTTCCAGGCTTTCATTGTAGTCGGCTGTATTTCCGGTAACCACAATGCTGTTTTCAAAGTCTTCCATGTGCACATTGCCCAATGCTCTTCCTTTTCCGTCGGCCTCGTTGTACTTTATGTAGTTGGCTTTCAGTTGCTGGTTTTCATTGTAAATCAACGGATTTTTCAGCAGTTCGGCTTCGCCCGTATGGGTGTCGTACCATCCGTCTTCGGCATACATGGTGTTCGACGAGTCGCGTATGGTGGTGGGCCCCATAATGAATACCCGGCCGGTTTCGGTGTTGTACAGTAGGGTATCGCTGGTGAGGGTGTAATTTTCGTTATGTGCTTCCACCGAATTGTAAAAATGGATGAGGTCGTCGTCGATAAAATACCGGGCAATTTCACTGGTGAGGGTATTGGTGCTGTCCACAATTTTTCCGTTGTATTCGTAAAAACCGATGTTGGCTGCCATGTCGTAATCGAGGGTATCGGTGTAAAGCGTTGTGTTTTTGTTCACCAGTCGCACATTATGGTAAGCCCTTGCCTTGCTGATGTCGCCGTTGTAGTAAACTTTCCGGGCATACAGGTTCAGCGTGTCGCCCTGGTTGATGTGTACATTGCCAAAGGCATCCACACGGTTGGTGCCGGTGTAGGTATATGCACTGTCGGCCCACATCAGTATGTTTTCGTGCCTGATACGCAATGGGCTCCCAATCAGACGCTGGGCGTTAGGGGCAATTTGGTCGTCGGCTTCCCAGTAATCGGCCTGTTCAATTTCAATCCGTTTTTTTTGTTGTGAAAATCCGGTGAGTGAAGCGACCAGCAAAGCAGCCAGCAGTAAAGTCCTGAAGAGGAAAGACAATGACCCGCTTTGCTTTGTCTGTTTCAAAGAGAAACCACCGGGGCGCATGTTATTTTTTTTCAGGTGTTTCAATATCTGTTTTGCTTTTCTACCTTAAATTCAATGGAAACATTATTCCTGTTGAATGCAGTTTTGTAACGGATTACAGCAGTTTGTCAATGATTTGTTCTACCGAAATATTTTCAGCTTCGGCTTTATAGTTTTTAATGATGCGGTGTCTTAAAATGGAGGGAGCAACCGCCTGCACGTCGTCAATGTCGGGAGAGTATTTTCCTTTCAGCGCTGCATGTGTTTTTGCTCCCACCACCAGGTATTGCGATGCACGTGGTCCGGCGCCCCATTTCAGGTACTGCTCCGAAACTTCGGCAGCCATGCCGTTACCGGGACGGGTTTTGGCAGCCAGTGTCACGGCGTAGTTCAGCACATTGTCGTTAATGGGAATTTTTCGGATCAGATCCTGGAAGTACAATATTTCAGTATCGGAAATTACGGTTCTTAAATTGAACTGAAGGTTAGAGGTCGTGTTTTTCACGATGGTGATTTCATCTTCGTATTTGGGGTAGTCGAGCCAAACCGAAAACATGAACCGGTCGAGCTGCGCCTCGGGCAGGGGATAGGTACCCTCCTGCTCGATGGGGTTTTGGGTTGCCAGCACAAAAAACGGATTGCCCAATTCAAACCTTTGTCCGGCAGCGGTTACCGCTCGTTCCTGCATGGCTTCCAGCAGTGCCGACTGGGTTTTTGGCGGAGTACGGTTAATCTCGTCGGCCAGAATGATGTTGGCAAATAACGGGCCCTGAATGAACTTGAACTGACGTTCCTTGTCGAGGATTTCGGTTCCGATAATATCGGAGGGCATCAGGTCGGGTGTGAACTGTATGCGGTTGTACTTCAAACCCAGAGTTTTGGCAATGGTAGTTACCAAAAGGGTTTTGGCCAGCCCGGGTACACCCACAAGCAAAACATGCCCGCGGCTGAACAGACTAACCAGCACCTGATTTATGACTTCGTCCTGTCCGTAAATAACCGTTGAAATTTCATTTTTTAATTCATGGTATTTGTCGCGCAGTGCATCCAGCGCTTCCACATCGTTTTTAAACTTCATCTGAATGTATTTTTTTCTGTTTCCTTTTGAGGTAATTTCCGGGATTTATTTGATCCAGTTGTTGAATTCAAAATTGCAGTTCGCGTAGGTATTGTCAATCCGGATATAGGTTTGTGCCTGTTTGTCCGATATCCATTTTTCCAATACTTTTTGTCGTTTTTGGGCGAGGAATAAATCGGCCAGTTTTTGGTAATCGTTTTGCAGGTTTGCTTTATGCGAATCAATTTTATCAATCAGTTTTACAATTTTGAAGGTGGGTTGCCTGCTTTCCGGGTCAATGGATTCAAACGGGTCCGAAATTTCCCCGATGCGCATGGTTGAGAGTTCTTTACTGATGTTCCCATCCAGTTCTTCTACGGTAAACCGGGAAGACAGGGTATTTGGGTTGATGGCCAGACCGCCGTTGTTGCGTGTGTTTTTATCGTTCGAAAACCGGGCGGCTGCATCGGCAAACGAAATTTCCCCTCTTCTGATTAAATTGGCCAGGCTGTCTAACCGGGTCATAGCCTGTTCTTTTGCTTCCACCGAAATTTTTGGAGTCATCAGTATGTGGCGGGTGTTTACCCGGTCGCCACGCCGGTCGATGAGCTGAATAATGTGGTATCCAAACTGGCTTTTTACCACATTTGAAATGCGGTCGCCCCTCAGGTTAAAAGCAGCGGCAGCATATTCGGGGTCCAACTGGGCCCGCCCCTGAAATCCGATTTCTCCGCCATTGTTTGCCGAAGGTCCTTCGGAATACATAACTGCCATGGCAGCAAAACTGGTGCCTTCTTCAATTCTCCGTTTCAGTTCGCGCAATTCCGCTTTCACCCGGTTATCTTCTTCCAGCGAAATCTCGGGGCGCAGGGTAATTTGTGCATATTCGTATTGTGTAGGAATGGTGGGAATTTCTTCTTCGGGCAGGTTGCGGTAAAACTGCCTCACCTCCGATGGAGTAACCGTAACATCCTGCACAATTTTATTCTGCATTTGCGAACTCATCAACTGGTCTCTGATTACCTGCCTCATTTCTGCCCTGATGTCGGCAATGGGCTTTTTAAAGAAGTTTTCCACCGCTCTTTCGGAGCCAAAGTGGGCTACGTACATTTGCAGCTGCGCATCCATTTGCTGGTTCACCTGGCTGTCGGTTACTTCAATCAGCGTATCCATTTCTGCTTCGGCAATCAACAGCTTGTCGATAAGAAAATTTTCGAGGATTTCGCATTTCATGTCTCCGTCGGAGGTTACTCCCTGCGCCTGCTGGTCCATGTACATTTTCTCAATGTCCGATTTCAAAACAATGTTGCCGCCCACAATGGCCACAATCTGGTCAACCACCCTGTCTTGTGCAAATAAGCCGCCTCCGGCAAAAAGAAATGACAGCATGAAAATAGTAGTGTTTAAAAATGTATTCCGTTTCATTCTTATTCTGTATTATAAATTTTAAAGTTGTTTTTATTAACTCCTTCCTGGTAAATATTATTTTCTACCCTTCTCAGAAATTCTATTTTCCGGCGGTTCAAAATTAAGCTTTTAATATTATCCTGCACATAATCCACCGGCGCCTGGTCGTTTTTCAGTTTATATTCATGTATGGCCATCAGGTAGTAGTATTCGTCGTCGGTATGCTCTACGAACTGATTTTGTTGCAAAAACTGCTCCGGGTTTTCAATGGTTACGGGAATATTGGCAATAACCCGGTCGAAACGAACCCAGCGGTCGGTGAAAATGTCGAATCCTTTGGCATATTGCAGGCAGTAATCGCGGATTTCAATGATTCCTTCTTCTGAGGTGTTGGCAGCCATCTGTTTAAGCAGGTCAGGATTTGCAAAATCGGCCGGAATTTTCATATACACCGCTTTTACGATGCATCTGTCGAGACTGAAATTCTCCGGAGTCTGGGAATAGAGTTCCAGAATTTCCGCATCGGTAACGGTTGTATCCATTCGTTGCGCCATCAGTTCGTTTTTATACCTGAAAATGATGAGCGAATTTCTGTACTCTTCCAGCTCTCGTGTCACATTTTTCAGTTCAGCCGAAAGGTTCTCCTCGGCTTTTTGAAGCACCAGCTCCTGTCGCACCCATTTTCTTATGTAATCATCGGCCATTATTGCACTGTCTTCTCTGGGCAGGTCGGAGGGTACAACAGCTGAAACATCGGTGAGGTAAAGTTTTTTTCCACCCACTTCTGCAACCACTTTGTCGTTGTTTTCAATCCGTTCTCCGCACCCGGAAATGAAAAAAAACAGGAAAAAGGAAAGGCCATATTTTAAAAGAACTTTAAACATGCGGTATGGACTTCAGCAATTTTTTATTCACTTTTACTTTGTATTTTTTACGGATTTTTTTCAACCATTCTTTTTCCAGAAAGTTTTGGTATTCCGAAATATACATTCCTCTGGCTTCGTCCAGGGTTTTGGGTTCGGGAGGTAAAATATCGCCCCTGATGAATGTCAGTTCCGGATTAAAACCGGCCGGGGCTGATCCGTTCCAAACGTAATAATCTACTACCTGGTTGTTGCCTTTTTCCCAGGCGCCTTGTTTTATCTCAATTTTTTGTTCTTCGGCGTTCATTAAATCTTCAATTTCCTCCGGTACCATGCCTGCATTAAAATAGGTGTCGGCTTCTTCGCGGGCTTCTTCGTTTGTGCAGGTGATTATGTGCCCGCTGAAACGTTCTTCCCAGTTGAACACCCCCCGGTTTTTCCGGTAAAAATTTTCAAGTCCGACACTGTCATCGGCAGCAAAATTCCAGATTTTTTCTTCCATAATGTTGAATAACAGCAATCCGTCGTGGTATTCCTGCATTAAAAAACGGAAATCGGTGTATTTTTCTTCAAGCCGTGCGTCTTCGAGTGCAATAATTTCATCATCAATCCAATTTTCGAAGTAATTGGAATGAGCACCTTCCGAAAGGTTTTCTTTCTGAATGAAATTTTGAAAGTCGTTCACATCGAATTCCTGATTGGCGATGGAAAAAAGTACCAGGTTCTCACCTATGGTTTCATTCACCGGAAGTGCTTTAATTATCTGAAAGTTTTCCTCATTAACATCAAAATGATATTCTTCTTTCAGTTTAGCGATGAAAGCTTTTCGTGAGCTGTTGTTGCGCTCGGGGTCTCTTTTAATCCGTTCTTCAATTTCATGCCTTAACTCTTCGAAGGGAGGCACAGGCCGGTGCCCGGTTTTTTTTATGATGTGATAACCAAAAGCGGTTTCAATGGGTTCGGTCATATCACCGGTGTTTTTTAGCGCAAAGGCAGGTTCCGAAAATTCGGCAATCATTCTGCCCGACGAAAACCAGGGCATTTCTCCGCCCTGAACTGCCGACCGCTTATCGTCGGAGTGTTGTTTGGCAAGTTCGGCAAAATCGGCGCCTTCCTTCAGATTTTTGTAGAGGACATCAATTTCAGTTTTTAAAACCGTTTTATCGAAGTTTTCTTCTCCCTGCGGAAACATTTTCATGATGTGTGAAACCTTTATCTCTCCCTGGTTTTCACGAATATCGTTCATTTTAATAAGGTGGTAGCCAAACGAGGTGCGCACCGGTTCGGAAATGGTTCCTGCCGGTGTGCTGAAGGCTGCATTTTCAAACGGAGCAACCATTTGAAAAGCTGTAAAATAACCCAGGTTTCCATGGTTGCTTTGTGCTGACGGGTCTTCGCTGTATTCAACGGCGGCATTGTTGAAATCTTTTCCGGCCAAAATTTCATTTCTCACCTGCCGTGCTTTTTGCAGCACTGCCTCTTCCTGCTCGGGCGTTGCATTTTCGTTCACCAGAAAAAGAATGTGGCTGGCGTTAATTTCGTGGGTCATGCGCCGGTACAATTCTTTCACCAGGGCTTCGTCGTAATTCATGTCGGTGAGGTAGGGTGCAGCCAGCTCTTTCCGGTACCCGGCCAGTTCTTCTGTAAATGCCCGTCCCGTGTCCATTTTCAGGTTCATGGCTTCAACCACTTTCAGCTTGAAGTCGATGTATAGGTCGAGGTACTCTTCGGGTGATTTAACATCCGAATCTTCCAGGAGGTTTTGGTTATTTTTACGGTAAATTCTTTCAAACTCAGCTTTTGTAATTTCGGTATTGCCAATAGTAAGCAGCACCTCATTTTCCTGAGATGAAACAAATCCTGAAAGCAACATTAACAGAACAAGGAACAGAGTTATCTTTTTCATACCTGAATTTTTTATCGACTGCTGTAATTTGGCGCTTCGCGCGTTATGGAAACATCGTGCGGATGACTTTCGAGAACGCCTGCATTGGTTATTTTTGTGAATTTTGCCTGTTGCAGCTGTTCAATATTTCCGGCGCCGCAATATCCCATTCCGGCGCGCAGGCCACCCATCAGCTGAAATAAAACTTCATACAGTGTTCCTTTGTAGGGTACGCGTGCAGCAATTCCCTCGGGAACCAGTTTCTTTATGTCTTCTTCCATGTCCTGGAAGTAGCGGTCTTTGGAGCCTTTTTGCATGGCTTCGATTGAGCCCATGCCGCGGTACGATTTAAATTTACGCCCCTGGTAAAGGATGGTTTCGCCGGGCGACTCTTCCACGCCGGCAAACAAACCACCTGCCATTACCGAGTTGGCGCCGGCAGCAATGGCTTTTACAATATCGCCCGAATACCTTACACCGCCGTCGGCAATTACAGGTACGCCACTGTTTTTAATGGCTTTTGCCACACTGTAAATCGCCGAAAGTTGTGGAATGCCTACGCCTGCAATAACACGGGTTGTGCAGATAGAGCCCGGGCCAATTCCTACTTTTACAGCATCGGCGCCGGCTTTTACCAGGGCTTTGGCAGCCTCTTCGGTTCCAATGTTCCCGGCAACAATGTCTTTTTCCGGATATTTTGCTTTGATTTTTTTCAGCATCTCAACTACCCCTTTCGAATGGCCGTGGGCGGTGTCAACTACAAGTGCATCTACCTGCGCCCTAATCAGTTCATCTACCCGGTCCATGGTGTCGGGTGCTATGCCCACGCCGGCAGCCACGCGCAAACGTCCTTTTTCATCTTTGCAGGCCAGCGGTTTGTCTTTGGCTTTGGTAATGTCTTTGTAAGTAACCAGCCCAATCAATATATTGTTTTTATCAACTACCGGTAATTTTTCAATTTTATAATGCTGAAGGATTTCGGCGGCCTTTTCCAGGTCGGTCGATTCGGTTGTGGTTACCAGGTTTTCGCTGGTCATCACTTCACGTATGGGGCGGTTCATGTCTTTCTCGAAACGCAGGTCGCGGTTGGTTACAATTCCCTGAAGATGCCCTTCCTTGTCAACCACCGGAATGCCGCCAATTTTAAACTGCGACATTATGCCCAGTGCATCGGCTACTTTTTTGTCTTGCGTAATGGTAATGGGGTCGTAAATCATGCCGTTTTCAGCCCTTTTTACTGTGGTAACCTGATGGGCCTGCTCATCAATATCCATGTTTTTATGAATAACGCCTATTCCTCCTTCGCGGGCAATGGCAATGGCCATTTTGTATTCGGTAACGGTATCCATTGCTGCGGTAACAATGGGAGCGTTGATGATAATGGAACGCGAAAAACGGGAAGAAAGATCAACTTCGCGCGGCAAAACTTCTGAGTAAGAGGGAACTAAAAGGACGTCGTCGAACGTGAGACCTTCAAAAATTACTTTATCGGAAAGAAATGACATGAGCTTCAGTTTTTAATTAAAAATAAAGCGCAAAAGTACAAAAAATTAGGTTACTGCCCGGTACATCAGAAGGGATTGAAAGTGTTTGGAATAATAAAAATTGTTAAACAGGAAAATTACAGGGAAATATTAATTTTACCGGAAATAACTCGACGGCAAAAATTTTACTGAAGGCACTGGTGAACAATTTCAGGCAAATACTTACACAATACTGGGGGTACGATGACTTCCGGTCGCTTCAGCTGAACATTATTGAATCGGTTGCAGCAGGAAAAGATACCCTTGGACTGATGCCCACCGGAGGCGGAAAATCTATCACATTCCAGGTGTATTCGCTTTCGCGAAAAGGAATTTGCCTTGTGATAACCCCGCTCATTGCCCTCATGAAAGACCAGGTGGAAAACCTGCAACGGAAGGGTATAAAAGCCCTGAAGATTCACAGCGGCATGTCGAAATCTGAGTTGAAAATTACCATCGACAATGCCGTTTGGGGCGATTACAAGTTCCTTTATGTTTCTCCGGAGCGGTTGAATTCCGAATATTTTAAGGAACGGCTGGTTAAAATGGATGTGAACCTGATTGCCATTGATGAAGCTCATTGTATTTCGCAGTGGGGGTATGATTTCAGGCCCAGCTATATGAACATTGTTCAGTTGAGAGAATTATTTTCTGAAATTCCGTTTTTGGCACTAACCGCCACGGCTACGCCCAAAGTAACCGAAGATATTCAGGAAAAGCTGGGATTCAGGGAACGCAATGTTTTGAGCATGTCGTTTCAGCGCGGGAATTTAAGCTACCTGGTTCGCCAGCGGGAGAACAAAATGGGGTATTTACTGGAAACACTGAAAAAGGTGAAAGGCTCAGGGGTTGTTTATGTGCGCAGCCGGAAGGGAACCCGCGAAATAGCCGGGGAGTTGCGCAAAAATGGAATTTCAGCCGATTTTTACCATGCCGGTCTGAGTACTGGCATACGGCATCAAAAGCAGGACGAATGGCTGAACGGAAAAATCCGGGTGATTGTGGCAACCAATGCCTTTGGAATGGGAATAGACAAGCCCAATGTCCGGTTTGTGGTGCATGTTGACCCGCCCGATTCGCTGGAAGCTTATTTTCAGGAAGCCGGCAGGGCAGGCCGCGACGGAGAAAAGTCGGCAGCTGTATTGCTGTTTAGCAATGCCGATAAAACCAAACTGAAAAAACATGTGTCGGTTGCATTCCCTGAAATTGAGAATATAAAACGCATTTATCAGGCATTGTGCAATTTTCTGCAAATTGCCGAGGGGTTTGGAAAAGGGCAGTCGTTCGAGTTCAGCCTTCAGAATTTTGCCCAGGCATTCAGGTTTCAGCAGGCGATGGTATATAACAGCCTCAAAATTCTGCAGCGGGAAGGTTACCTCGAGTTCACCGATGAGGTGGATAACCCTTCGCGCATTTACTTTGTTGTTTCGCGCGACGATTTGTACAAATTTCAGGTGGCCAATGCCGACTTCGATGCGTTTATCAAACTTATTTTGCGTTCTTACACCGGTCTTTTCAATGGATATGTGTATATCGACGAAGAACTTTTGGCACGCCGAGCAGGAATTGATCAGGATAAGGTTTACAATTTTTTGAAACACCTGCGCAAATCGAAAATTATCGACTACGTGCCCCGCAATCAAACACCTTTTATCTATTTCAGCAAAGAAAGAATTCGTTTGAGTCGTCTGAAAATTTCAAAAGAAAATTACGATTTTCGTAAAAAAGATTTTCTGGAGCGTGTGCAATCGGTCATTCATTATGCCAACAGCACCACAACCTGCCGCAGCCAGCTTCTTTTACAGTATTTTGGCGAAAACGACTCGCCCGAGTGCGGAATGTGCGATGTGTGCCAGTCGATGCACAAAATTGGCTTCAGCGCGTTTGAATTTAAAGAAATAAGCCGGCAGATAAAGAAAATATTGGAAACACCCTGCACCTACGAAAACCTGCTCCTGAAATTTAAAGGAAGCAGGGAGAAAACCATGGAGGTGGTGAAGTGGCTGATGGATGATAAAACCATTGTCTCGCGGGTTGATCGCAAGCTGGAGTGGAAAGAATGAACCAATAAAAAATCTTTATTACTTTTGTGGCAGATTCCATTTTAGAAGAATGATGGGTGAAGCAGATTTACATTCAGTAGTTTACAGCAAAAACGTGGTGGAGTTTGTAACGGTAGCCAACGAGTTTTGCGGGTTAATTGAAAAAGTTAACCGGATGCCGGTTGATCTAAACATGAGAAACCTGCAAAAGGTGATGCCGCTGCTTTACCTGAAAGCTGCACTGCTACCCAAAACCGAAAAACGGCTGGAGGAGCAATTGGAGAAGTATGTTTCGGAGTTGGATTACAATGTGTTGCAACAACGGTGGCTGGAAGCGCTGGGCGAATACGACAGTTATTATGAAGTGTTCGACCCCGACATTCAGTTTGGCGAGGAAATGGTAACGGCCAGCATTTCTGAAAGTTTGCTGGACATTTACCAGGATCTGAAGGATTTTTTAACCGCATACAGCCTGGGCGATGAGGAGATAATGAACGATGCCTTGTATGATAGCGTTTATCATTTCGAGGATTTCTGGGGGCAGCGGCTTGTGAATGTTTTGCGTCCGGTTCACAAATTGATTACCGATGGTGTTGAATTTTCTGCCGATGGTGGAAATAGTGATGACGATGAAATTAAACCGGGAAAAGGAAGCCCCGAATGGCTTGATCGATTTTGGGGAACCCAAACCGGCGAAGAAGAAAAAGATGTTTAAAGAAAGTATAACAAAAGAAGAATTGACCGAACTTCCGCTGAAATGGTTCAACGGAGATATTTATGTCGTTGACAAACCCGGTCAGGTTGACGATGTGGCTGAATATTTATCGGCCCAGCAGGTGATTGGATTTGACACTGAAACCCGCCCGTCGTTTAAAAAAGGGGTGGTAAACAAAGTGTCCCTTTTGCAGCTTGCAACCCCGAACGATGCTTTTTTAATCCGGGTAAACAGGGTAGGTTTGCCGGCTTCCCTGCGGGAAATTCTGGCCAGTCCGAACATCATCAAACCCGGCGTGGCCATCCGCGACGATATTAAAGGACTTCAGGGAATAGCCCGGTTTAATCCCGGAGGGTTTGTCGAACTGCAGGATTATGCCAAAGATTTGGGCATTCAGAATTTCAGCCTGAAAAAATTAACTGCCATTGTGCTGGGTTTCCGTATTTCAAAATCACAGCAACTTTCCAACTGGGAAGCCGATCATCTCACAGAAGCACAACAAATTTACGCTGCTACCGATGCCTGGACCTCGCTGAAGATTTACCAACATTTTCCAAATAATTGATATATGCCTGACGGATATGTAAAAATGGTGCTGAAATCGGGAAAAGACCAGTCGCTGAAAAGGTTTCATCCCTGGGTGTTTTCGGGCGCCATAAAAAAAATGTACGGACAGGTAAGAGAGGGCGATTTGGTGGCTGTGTTTTCCAACAAAGATGAATTTCTGGGAATCGGGCATTATCAGATTGGTTCCATTGCTGTGCGGATTGTCTCCTTTTCGGAAATCGACCCTGGTTTTGATTTTTGGAAAAATAAAATTCAAAAAGCCTGGGATTTCAGAAAGAGGATGGGGTTTGGTGAAAATGCCGAAACCAATGTTTTCAGGCTAATCCATGCCGAAGGTGACGGTTTGCCGGGCCTCATTGTTGATTTTTACAACGGAACCGTTGTTATGCAAATGCATTCGGTGGGTATGTACCTCATTCGCGAAGAACTGGTAACTGCACTGAAGGAAGTGTTGGGCGATCAGCTGAAAGCCGTTTACGACAAAAGTGAAAAAACGCTGCCTTGCAAAGCAGATATTCAGCCCAAAGACGAATGGCTGTTTGGGGAACCTGAAGGCAATGAGGTATTGGAATACGGGCTTAAATTTAAAGTGGACTGGGAAACCGGTCAAAAAACCGGATTTTTTATCGACCAGCGTGAAAGCCGCCTTCTGGTGCAGCAATACGCCAAAAACCGCGATGTGCTGAACATGTTTGGCTATACCGGCGGATTTTCTGTGTATGCCATGCAGGGAATGGCCCGCCTGGTGCACTCGGTAGATGCATCGGCGAAAGCCATCGACCTTACCGGCGAAAATGTGGAACTGAACTTTCCCGGTGATTTGCGTCACGAGGCTTTTACTGCCGATGCCTTTGAATTTCTGAAAGACATCCAGGGAAAATACGACTTAATAATTCTCGATCCGCCGGCATTTGCCAAACACCGAAATACGCTGCACCAGGCACTGCAGGGTTACAAGCGCATTAATACCCGTGCATTTGAGCAAATCAGGAGCGGCGGTATTTTGTTTACTTTTTCCTGCTCGCAGGTGGTTTCAAAAGATCGGTTCCGCGAGGCAGTTTTTACGGCAGCAGCCATTGCCGGTCGCACGGTGCGAATCATTCACCAGCTTACGCAACCGGTCGATCATCCGGTGAATATTTACCATCCCGAAGGCGAATACCTGAAAGGACTGGTGTTGTATGTGGAATAAACCAATGAATAAATTGGTTCAGAAGAAATACGTTTTAACAGAAAATAAAATGGACGGAAAGAGATCAGTTCAAAAGCTAAATGCAGAATTAAAAGGAAAATCCATCGTTGAAAAACTTGAGTTTTTGGTTGAAAATTATGTGGGGAAAATTGTTTTCACTACCAGTTTTGGGTACGAAGACCAGGTAGTAACCGACATAATTTTTAAAAATGGATTTCCCATTGGAGTGGTAACGCTCGACACAGGGCGCATGTTTGAAGAAACTTACAAGGTTTACAGAAGTACCCTCGAAAAATATGGAAAGCCCATTAAAGCCTTTTTTCCGCCAACCGACAAAGTGGAGAAACTTTTAACAGAGAAGGGACCGTTTAGTTTTTACGAATCGGTGGAAAACCGGAAAGAGTGCTGCTTCATACGAAAGGTGATTCCGCTGAAGCGAGCTCTGGAAGGGAATGAAATCTGGATAACCGGACTGCGCGCCTCGCAATCGGCAAACCGCAGTGGAATTGAGGAGTTTGAGTGGGACGAAGGGAATTCCATTGTGAAATACAATCCGCTGTTGGAGTGGAGCCTCGACGAAGTTAAAGCGTATGTGAAAGAAAACAATGTTCCATACAATGTGCTGCACGACAGAGGTTTTGTAAGTATTGGCTGCGAGCCCTGCACGCGGGCAATCAAACCGGGTGAAGATTTCAGGGCCGGTCGCTGGTGGTGGGAACAAAACTCAGGTAAAGAGTGCGGACTTCATGAAAGCAGGTAAAGAAAGTCTGCTAAAAAACAAACGGACGTTTTAAATGAATTCTTACAGTTCAGTAAGGTAACCCGATAATTCTTTAGTGGCTCCTTCAAGCGAATTTCCAACTTCTGTGAGCAGTGGTGGAATCTCGTCAGTTTTGTTGCTTTCCGCCAGATTTTGAATTTGTTTCAGGGTTTTTCCCGTTTCGTCCATCATAAAAATAAGAACCGACGACTTGGCGGTATGTGCTTCTTTTGCCAATTCGGAAATTTCGTTGTTTGTCAGAAACCTGTTCATGTTCGAAACAAAGTCGGGCACCTGTTTCAAGAATATTTCTATCAGTTCCTTTTGAAAACCGGTATCTCCACCCGAAATCTCTTCCAGGTAGCCAAGGTTTACATATTCAAATCGATTACTCATTTTAATTTTTAAAAAAATTGGCATGCAAATGTAACCAAATTATTGAACAATTGAATTGCTGAAACGATGATAAAATTCATGTGAAAGGCCTCCCCGAATCCATAGCTTTGCATTAAAATTAATTCAAACAATATGAAGTTTACTGCACTTAATGAGGTTCACAAAAAGGCAGGCGCCAAAATGGTTGAGTTTGCCGGATACGAGATGCCCATCGAATACAGCGGAATAAAGGACGAACACATGACCGTTAGAAACACAGTTGGTGTTTTCGATGTTTCGCACATGGGCGAGTTTTGGGTAAATGGCCCGCAGGCCATTGAACTGATCAATAAAATCTCGTCAAACGATCCTTCTGCTCTGCGGCAGGGACAGGCTCAATATACCTGCTTCCCCAACGGTAAGGGAGGCATTGTTGACGATCTGCTCGTGTATTGTTTCAGCAACACAAAGTACCTCATGGTTGTGAATGCTTCAAACATTCAAAAAGATTGGGAATGGGTTAATATTCAAAATGATTGCGGAGCAGAACTCGAAAATGCTTCCGACAGTTTAAGCCAGCTCGCTGTGCAGGGCCCCGCTGCGGTTAAAACACTTCAAAAACTTACCGACATTGATTTAAAAGAAATAAAATTTTACAGTTTTAGTGTCGGGCAAATAGCCGGTATTGATGATGTAATTATTTCTGCCACAGGATATACCGGAGCCGGAGGATTTGAGCTTTACTGCAAAAATGAAGATGTTGAAAAGTTATGGCATGCCGTGTTTGAAGCCGGTGAAGAATTTGGAATTAAACCCATTGGGCTGGCCGCCCGCGATACACTCCGGCTCGAAATGGGATATTGCCTCTACGGAAACGACATCGACGACACCACATCTCCCATTGAAGCAGGACTGGGCTGGATTACCCGGTTTAACAACGGCAGGCAGTTCATCGACCGTGACTTTTTAATGATGCAGAAGAATGAAGGAGTATCCCGCCGGCTGAGGGGTTTTGTGATGCTTGAAAAAGCGATTCCGCGCCACGGCTATGAACTGGTTGACAACCATGGCCTGATCGTTGGAAAAGTAACCTCAGGAACCCTTTCGCCGGTACTTGGCAAAGGAATTGGGTTGGGTTATGTGGCCAGGGAATATGCCGCTTTGGGCACTTCAATTTATGTAAAAATCAGAAACAAAACTATTCCTGCAGAAATTGTGAAGTTGCCTTTTATTTAAAAAACGTATAAATAAACTGCTGATTTCTTTTTTCTGTTCAAAAAACAGCTTTCTTTTTCCAAATCGCATAAATTTGCAGGTGTTATGATTTTTCTCATCTGCAAATCATCTGCGATTTACGAAATTTGAAGCGGGTGTTTGTACAATATGGTTTTAGTTATTCACCTAAAAAAGTTGAAAGAATGAAGAAACACAATTTTTATGCAGGGCCATCTATTTTGCCCGAGTTTACAAAAGAAAAAACGGCCGAAGCTGTATTGAACTTTGCCGGCACCGGTCTCTCAGTAATGGAAGTTTCGCACCGCAGTAAAGAGTTTGTTGCCGTTATGTCAGAAGCTCAGGCACTGGTTAAAGAACTTTTGCAGATGCCCGAGGGATACTCCGTGCTTTTCCTTCAGGGGGGGGCAAGTCTTCAGTTCCTGATGGTGCCGTACAACCTGATGGCCAAAAAAGCTGCCTACCTGAATACCGGGTCGTGGGCCTCCAAAGCCATTAAGGAAGCCAAAATGATTGGCGAGGTGGTTGAAGTAGCCAGCTCCAAAGACGCTAATTTCAATTACATACCAAAAAATTACGAAGTTCCTGCCGATGCCGATTACTTCCATATAACATCGAACAATACCATTTACGGAACCGAAATTCTGACCGATCCCGTCGTGGGTGTGCCATTGGCTGCCGACATGTCGTCGGATATTTTCAGCCGTCCGGTGGATGTGTCGAAATACGATGTAATTTACGCCGGAGCTCAGAAAAACCTGGGGCCTTCGGGAGCCACCCTTGTGATTGTGAAAGACGATGCACTTGGCAGAGTTGACCGGCCAATTCCCACCATGCTCGATTATAAAACGCATATCGACAAAGAATCGATGTTTAACACTCCGGCAACTCTTCCGGTTTTTGCCTGCTTGCAAACCTTACGCTGGCTGAAGGAAAACGGTGGCGTGGAAGCCATGGAGAAAGTAAACATGGAAAAGGCCGGTTTGCTGTATTCAGAACTCAACCGCAATAAATTATTCGTTCCTACAGTGAGCAACCCGGAAGACAGATCGCGCATGAACGTCACTTTTGTGATGACTCCGGAATATACCGAACTGGAAAAAGACTTCCTTGAGTTTGCCACATCGAAAGGAATGGTGGGCATCAAAGGCCATCGATCGGTGGGAGGATTCAGGGCGTCAATCTATAACGCCATGCCTGTGGAGAGTGTTAAGGCGCTCATTGAAACCATGCAGGATTTTGAAAGAAACAAATAGAAAAAAATGCAGGGTGAAAATCCTGCATTTTTTCTGAAAACCAATACAACATGATGAGAAAAATCTTAATTGCAACTGAAAAACCATTTGCCTCTGCGGCAATAAACAAAATTGAAAAGGTATTTGGAAAAGCCGGCGAAAAGTACAACCTCGAACTGCTGGAGGCATATACCGAAAAGGATGAATTTTTAAAGGCTGTGGCCGATGCCGATGCGTTGGTTGTGAGAAGTGATAAGGTGGACCAGGCAGTATTTGAGGCAGCCCGCAAACTGAAGATTGTAGTGCGTGCTGGTGCCGGCTACGATAATGTTGATTTGGAAGCAGCCACTGCCAAAAACGTAGTAGTAATGAATACGCCCGGACAAAATTCAAATGCTGTAGCCGAACTGGCTATTGGCCTCGCTATTTTAGGTATCCGGGAATTATTCAGTGGAAAACCGGGCGGAGAACTCCGTGGACGAACCCTTGGCCTTCACGGATTTGGATATGTTGCCCGGAATGTGTTCCGAATTGCCCGGGCATTTGGCATGAAAGTGATTGTTTACACCCGGTACAGTAAAAGTGCCGCTGCCGCAATTGGATTGAAAGTAACCAAGTCGCTGGAGCAGCTTTACGAAAAGAGCGACATCGTTTCCATTCACGTACCTGCCCGCGGCGAGCACATTAAATCAGTAAGCTACGAGGTATTGAAACATTTGAAAGACAGGGCCGTGATAGTGAATACGGCAAGGAAAGAGGTGATTAATGAACCCGATCTGGTGCGGATAATGGAAGAAAATCCCGGACTGAAGTACATGTCGGATATTACACCCGATTGTGAAAAAGAGTTTGCTGAAAAATTTGAAGGCCGCTATTTTTTCACTCCCAAAAAGGCAGGTGCACAAACGGCTGAGGCAAACATCAAGGCAGGAGTTGCAGCTGCCGAACAAATTGTGGCGTTCTTCGAAAAAGACGATACCACTTTCCAGGTCAATAAAAAATAAATATGGCTACTGTAAAACCATTTAAGGGGCTCCGGCCTCCGAAACAAATCGTCGAAGAGCTGGCCTGTCTTCCTTATGATGTAATGAATTCGGAAGAAGCAGCCCAAATGGCAAAGGGGAAAGAGAAGTCGCTTCTTCGCATTACCCGTGCCGAAATCGAGTGTCCCGGTGTTGAAGACATTCATTCGGAAACAGTGTATAACAAGGCACTCGAAAACTTCAGGGCTTTTCGGGAAAAAGGCTGGCTGGTGCAGGACGATGAGCCGAAGTATTACATTTATGCACAAACCATGAACGGGCGCACACAATACGGTATTGTGGGCGGCGCTTCCTGTGCCGATTATGAAAACGGGCTGATAAAGAAACATGAGCTTACCCGGCCCGAAAAAGAAGAAGACCGCATGGTGCTTACCCGCTACCTGAATGCCAATATCGAGCCGGTATTTTTTGCATACAAGGCGGTTCCCGAAATCGATGCCATTGTTAGCGAAGTGGTTACTTCAAATAAGCCCGATTACGATTTTACTGCCGAAGACGGCTTTGGACATCACTTCTGGGTAATAAATGATCTTGTTAAAAATAATGCCATTCAGCAACTTTTTACCCAAAAAGTGCCGTGTACCTATGTGGCCGACGGGCATCACCGCACGGCTGCTGCTGCCCGTATTGGCCTTGAGAAAACGGCTCAGAATCCAAACCACACCGGCAACGAAGAGTACAATTATTTTATGGCTGTGCATTTCCCCGACAACCAGTTGCAGATTATCGATTACAACCGCCTGGTGACTGACCTGAACGGCTTGCCGGATGAAGATTTTCTGTCGGAACTCAGCAGGGCTTTCGAGGTGGAAAACCAGGGAGCAGAAACGTTTAAGCCCACCCGGCTGCACGAGTTCAGCCTTTACCTGTCGGGCAACTGGTATAAGCTAACAGCACGACGGGGAACATTCAATGATAACGATCCTATCGGTGTGCTCGACGTAACCATTTTATCCAATCAGGTTTTGGCGCCATTGCTTGGGATTACCGATTTGCGCACGTCAAAACGCATCGACTTTGTTGGGGGCATTCGCGGATTGGGCGAGCTGAAAAAACGAGTGGACTCGGGAGAAATGAAGGCTGCATTTGCCCTTTACCCGGTTTCCATGCAACAGCTTATTAACATTGCCGACAGCGGAAATATTATGCCGCCCAAAACCACCTGGTTCGAGCCCAAACTTCGTTCCGGGCTGGTTATTCATAAACTCGACTGACATGTATTTTAAAGTTTTGGTTTGAAAAGGTTCTGTTGCTCAACAGTGCCTTTTCTGGTTTTTTAACATCCGGTTCCCTGTATTTTTTTCCTGAAAAATCGCTAAATTCAGCGGTTTAAAAATTTCAACCAATGGATATTGACAAAACAACACTGGCCAGCATTTACAAACGGAAAAAAAACGACCGCGATATTTTTCAGGAGCTAATGCCTGTCAAAATAAAGGAGGTGCTTTTGGTAGCCACCCTCTACGATTCCTATACCATAGTGCGCGAAGGACAGTTCAGCGATAAAATTTTTGGCGAATACCTTCAGCTGAATCTGTACGCCGCCCCCAGGTTTACAAGCGTAAATACCACCGAAGATGCGTTGCTTACCCTTGAACACCGCGATTTCGATTTGATTATTGTGATGGCCGGGCTCGACAAGGATGCCGCAGTGGAAACATCGCGGGCTATTGGGAAACTGAGGCCCCGGATTCCCCTGTTGCTGCTGGCAAATAATAACTCCGACCTGCGTTACTTCCAGGCCGAAATGCGAAAGTTCGACTTCATCGACCGTATTTTTGTCTGGAATGGTAATTCCAACGTTTTTCTGGCCATGATAAAATATATTGAAGACAAAAAAAATGTGGCCAGAGATACCCAAAACGGAAATGTACGCGTGGTGCTTCTGGTCGAAGACAGCATCCAGTACTATTCGCGCTATTTGCCAATGCTGTACACCACAATTATGACGCAGACACAGATTCTGGTACAGGAAGACGCCAAAGACGAGCTGCATAAAATCTTGAAAATGAGGGCCCGGCCCAAAGTGATTCTGGTCGATAATTACGAAGATGCGGTGAAAATTATCAACAGTTACCGCCGTTACATGCTTTGTGTTATCTCGGATGTGAAGTTTGAAAAGGATGGCAGGGAAGACGGCGATGCGGGAATTGAACTTTTAAAATTTGCCAAAGGTACACTCAAATATCCCATTCCTGTGTTGTTACAGTCGCAGGAAATTAACAATGCCAAAAGGGCCAAAGAGATTGATGCCGATTTCATCGACAAAAACTCGGAAAGTCTTTCCATGGATATCCTCAACTTTTTATACCGCAGGTTGGGATTTGGCAGTTTTGTATTCAAAGGAATGGATGGAAAACCGATTACGGAAGCCGCCAATTTGAATGAATTCCAGGAGAAATTCAGGGATATTCCTGCAGAAGCGCTGCTGTACCATGGCAAGCGTAATTCGTTTAGTACGTGGCTTATGGCGCGTGGAGAAATAAATATGGCAGAACTTCTGCGCCCGGTGAAAACAGAAGATTTTGGCTCGGCTGAAGACTTGCGCAGGTTTTGTCTCGATGTTTTTAAAACGGTACGTTTTGAAAAGCTGAAAGGCACAATTGTAAATTTCGATCCTGCACTGGCAACCTCAAACCGGCTGATTTCGCGTATGGCCAAAGGATCGCTGGGCGGCAAAGGACGTGGAATTGCTTTTATCTGCAACTTCATTGAGAACATCGATTTTCAGAAGCTGATACCGGAAATGAATATCCGGATTCCTGCCACCGCCGTAATTGGCGCTCTGGAGTTCGACAAGTTTGTTGAAACCAATAATTTATACGACGACATCTACTCCCTGAACGATTACGAGTCAATCCGGCAGCATTTTCTCGACTCCGAATTCGACAATAAAATAAAAGACCGGCTGATGCAGTATGTGAAACAAATGAACAAGCCGCTGGCTGTAAGATCGTCGGGGCTTTTTGAGGATTCGCTGCTGCAACCTTTTTCCGGCGTGTATGCCACGTACCTTATTCCCAATAATCACCCGGATATTGAGGTGAGGTACAACCAGCTTGAAACGGCTGTGAAACTTGTTTACTCAAGTATTTTTACCGAATCGGCACAAGCCTACTTCGACGCCATTCATTACAAAATTGAGGAAGAGAAAATGGCGGTGGTCATTCAGGAGGTAGTGGGTCAGGATTACAACAACAAATATTACCCAACCATTTCGGGAGTGGCACAATCGTACAATTATTATCCCATTTCGTACATGAAACCTGAAGATGGCTTTTCGGTGGCAGCAGTCGGACTGGGAATGTATGTGGTAGGTGGTGAAAATTCCTTCCGGTTTTGTCCCAAATACCCCAACATAAATCCGACATCCATTGGCGATCTTCTGCGCGATTCGCAAAAAAGTTTTTATGCCATTGATTTGTCTGTGCCTGACATCGATCTGGTTAGCGGCGGTGAAGAATCGGGCATTCGAAAGTTCAGGATAAAAGAAGCTGAAGAAGACGGCACCCTGGATCATGCTGCATCTACCTATTCCATGGAGAACGATGATTTGATTCCGGGAATTCAGGGGAAAGGACCCCGGATAATCGACTTTGCCAATATTTTGAAATACAAGTATATGCCGTTAACCGACACCCTGGTTTTGCTGCTGAAACTGTTTAAGGAGGCCATGGGATCGCCGGTGGAAATTGAGTATGCCATCGATTTGGATACCAAAGAAAACGGCCTGCCAACCTTTTACCTGTTACAGATAAAACCGCTCATCAGGGTTGAACAGCAGGTTGATATCGATGTGGGACAGTTCAATCAAAACGGACTTTTTATGTATGCCGAACGGGGGATGGGAAATGGTATAATTGAGCATGTCAGAGATGTGGTTTATGTCGATCCCGCCACCTTCGATAAAACAAAAACCCGGCAAATGGCGACGGAAATCAGCAAGTTGAATCACTATTTCGACAAGGAAGACAAAGAGTATATTTTGGTTGGCCCGGGACGTTGGGGATCTCGCGACCCATTTACGGGAATTCCGGTGCTGTGGGCGCATATTTCAAAAGCAAGGGTAATTGTTGAAATGGGGTTACCCAACTTTCCGCTCGATGCGTCGCTGGGGTCTCATTTTTTCCACAATGTTACCTCAATGAACGTGGGATATTTTTCGATACCCCATAACGCAACAGATGCAAAGCTCAACATGGATATATTACGAAATCAGAAACTTGTTAATGAAACGGAGTTTATAAAACACATTGAATTTGAAAAGCCACTTGTCGTTTTAATGAATGGTAAGGAAAGGCGTGCGCTTATACATGCCGGGGAGCCGTAAAATGTGTTAATTTATTTCAAATCAGTATGTAATTATTGCTGCCGGAATTTGGTAATTCATTATAAAATTTATCTTTGTCGTTTCTCGGCAGAAAAATGAAATTGTAACGAAATCAACATAAACAATAACAAAAAGTTTTATAAAATTAAACCGTAACATCTGTTACATAAAAATTATCAGCTTATGACCAATATTTTCATTTTAGTTCCGTTTGCTTCCATTCTTGCATTGGTTTTTGCATGGTTTTTCTTCAAATCGATGATGAAGAATTCGGAAGGTACCCCCCGAATGATAGAAATAGCTCAATATGTGAGAGAGGGGGCTATGGCCTATTTGAAGAGGCAGTATAAAGTGGTGGCTATTGTTTTCGTCATTTTGTTTATTTTGCTTACGATTATGGCTTATTTTAATGTTCAGAACCCGTTTGTTCCGGTAGCCTTTTTAACGGGAGGTTTCTTTTCCGGGTTATGTGGTTTTCTGGGCATGAAAACGGCCACTTTTGCTTCTGCCCGTACTGCCCACGGAGCTTCCCAGTCGCTTAACAAAGGACTGCAGGTAGCATTCCGCAGTGGTGCAGTTATGGGCCTGGTGGTAGTAGGTTTTGCGTTGCTCGACATTGCTGCATGGTTCTGGGTATTGAACGAGTATGTTTACACTCCGGACAACATGGCCAATGGTCTTCACTTTTTGGGATTAAACCTGGTGCATCCTCACCCGGAGTATGTTACCGGTGGTGTAATTAATGCAGCCGGAGAAAGGGTGAAACTGATTGAAATTACAGTTACGATGCTTACTTTCGGCATGGGTGCTTCAACACAGGCTTTGTTTGCCCGTGTGGGTGGTGGTATTTATACCAAGGCTGCCGATGTGGGTGCCGACCTCGTGGGTAAAGTGGAAGCCGGCATTCCTGAGGACGATCCGCGTAACCCCGCAACTATTGCCGATAACGTAGGCGACAATGTTGGCGATGTAGCCGGTATGGGCGCCGACCTGTACGAATCGTATGCCGGTTCCATTCTGGCAACAGCCGCACTGGGTGCATCATTGCCTGCTTTGGTTATGAAAGATGCCGGGCTTACGGCATACCAGGCTGTTTTGGCGCCAATGATGGTGGCCGCCATAGGAATCATTCTTTCCATTGTGGGAATTTTTATGGTTCGGACCAAGGAATCGGCCACCCAAAAAACGCTGCTTAATGCCCTGTTGCTTGGTACCGGAGGCAGTTCCGTGCTAATTCTGTTTGCCATGGTTGGCCTGGTATTACTGGGCTGGGTTACCTGGGGTGTATTCTGGGCTGTGGTAATTGGGTTGGCTGCCGGAGTAATTATTGGCCAGGCAACCGAATATTTTACCTCCGATGAGTATAAACCTACCAAAGGGATTGCCCGTCAGGCACAGCAGGGGCCGGCTACTACCATTATCGATGGCCTCGCTGTGGGTATGTATTCCACATGGATACCGGTAGTAACCATTGTTTTGGGAATTATGGGTGCTTTCTGGGCCGCCGGTGGCGCACAACATTTTGCCATGGGCGTTTACGGAATTGGCTTTGCAGCTGTGGGTATGCTTTCCACTCTTGGAATTACCCTGGCTACCGATGCCTTTGGGCCCATTGCCGATAACGCAGGTGGAAATGCCGAAATGGCCGAATTGGACCCGCAGGTCCGCGAACGCACCGATGCCCTCGATATGCTTGGAAATACAACCGCTGCAACCGGAAAAGGATTTGCCATCGGTTCTGCGGCACTGACTGCCATGGCGCTTATTTCAGCTTATATGGAGGAGGTGCGCCTGTGGTTTGATAAAATTGCCAAGATGGGAGAAGGATTCGTTACCAAAGGTGGATATGTTTTTTACCACGACGTAGCGCCTTCTGTGGAAGAAGGTGTTGAGGTAATTAAAATCTCAACCGCTTCGGTGAAACAGTTCTCGGCAGCTTACGATATTACCCTGTTTAATCCGTTGTTCCTCGGGGGACTTTTCCTCGGCGCTATGATGGCATTTGTGTTTAGTGCCATGACCATGAAAGCGGTTGGTCGTGCTGCCGGTGCAATGGTGGATGAGGTTCGTCGTCAGTTCCGCGAAATTAAAGGAATTTTGGAAGGAACAGCCATACCTGAATACGCCAAATGTGTTGAAATTTCAACCAAAGGCGCTCAGCGCGAAATGATGCTTCCTTCGCTGGTAGCCATTGCAGTTCCCGTAATTGTTGGTGCAACTATGGGTGTTGCCGGTGTGGTTGGTTTGCTTGCCGGCGGTTTAACTACCGGATTTACGCTTGCCGTATTTATGAATAACGCCGGTGGAGCATGGGATAACGCCAAAAAATTCATTGAAAAAGGAAATTACGGCGGAAAAGGCAGCGAAGCGCACCATGCCGGTGTAGTGGGCGACACCGTGGGCGACCCGTTTAAAGATACTTCCGGTCCTTCACTGAACATTCTTATCAAATTGATGACAATGGTTTCGGTGGTAATGGCCGGTTTAACCGTTACTCTAAGCCTTCTGTAACCGGTTTTACAATGCTTTTGGAAAAGCCATCTGTCAAACCGGCAGATGGCTTTTCTTTATGGCCCATAAAGAAAAAACAAGCTAATTTAAAATGATTCTTGAACAAAATCTTTTTATATTTAGTTCCTGTTAATAGATAGTAATAACTAAAAAATCAATGAATATGGCAGATCTTTCAACTACCTACATGGGTATTAAACTGAGAAGCCCCCTGATTTTGGGGTCGTGCAACCTGGTAATGAAACCGGGAGTAGCCGAACAACTGGAAGAAGCAGGGATTGGGGCTATTGTTTACAAATCGCTGTTCGAGGAGCAGGTACAGCTCGAAGACCTGCAAATGTCGGAAGACTTATCCGAGTATGAATACCGCAATGCCGAAATGGAACGCCTGTTTCCAAGCATTGAACATGCCGGGCCCAAGGAGCACCTGTTTAACCTTGAAAAACTGAAAAAAAGTGTGAATGTTCCGGTTATTGCCAGCCTGAATGCCATTTACGAACCTACGTGGATTGAGTATGCCAAAGAGCTGGAAAAAACCGGAGTAGATGGCCTGGAACTGAATTTGTATGCTGTGCCCGGTTATTTTGAAATGGAAGGAAATGCTGTGGAAGCCAAACAGGTGCAGATTGTGGAAGCGGTAAAACAGGCCGTTAGCATTCCGGTAAGTGTAAAAATCAGTTTGTTTTATACCAATCCGCTCAATTTTATAAAAAAAGTGGATGAGGCGGGCGCCGATGCCTACGTGTTATTTAACCGTTTTTTTCAGCCCGATATTGATGTGGATGAAGAAGAATTTTATTTCTCGTGGAGCCTGAGTAACCGCAAAGACAGCCTGATGGCCCTTCGGTTTGCCGGCTTACTTTATGGTAACCTCGATGGCAGTATTTGTGCCGGCAGGGGAGTATATAATGCCAAAGATGTAATTAAACTGATTTTGGCGGGAGCCGATGCCGTACAAATTGTGAGCACTATTTACAAGAACAAACCCGAGGTGGTGTCTGATATTTTAATGGATTTGAACCGTTGGATGGATGAGAACGAATATAAATCGCTCGACGATTTCAGGGGAAAACTTTCGCGTAAGAACCTGAAAGACCCATTTGTTTACCAACGCGGGCAATATGTTGACATCATTATGAATTCGGAGGAGATAATTAAAAAATACCCGATGGTGTAAGGCAAATCAGGTCGTGCAATGGCAACAAAAAACTACCGTAAAAAAAAGTGGTAGTTTTTTGTTTTTAAGCCTGTTTCATCAGAGGTACTCTATCTCAACATGCTTAAAAAACTTGTTTGTCAGAATTTTTACAATTCGTTTTACAACAAATTTTCGCAATTCAAGTTCAATGGGTTGCTCCGGGTCCTGATGTGCCCAGTTGATGCGTGTTCCAACGATAATGTCGATTTGGTCGTGCTGAAGCAGCAATTTAACTACTTTTTCCGCAGGGCTGTCGAGCAGCCTTATTTCGCTGTTGTAGTTTTCCAGAATTTCTTCCACTTTCCCGAGGGTCAGAATTCCTTCGGTTACCATCTCAAACCCTTCCATGCGTGCAGCCGGTGGCTGAAGGTCTTTTGTTTTAGCAACATGCTGTATTTCAACCTCAACGTCTAACTCGCGCGCTACAATTTCGGCAGTGGTTCCCCCGCATATTATCTTTTTCCCGTTAAAGCTTTTAATGCGGTCCACAAAATCGTAGTCTTTTATTTTATAAAAAGGGGGTCCGGTAATAAGCATAAATTTCCGGGGTTCCCTGAAATAAATAACTCCACAGGTGGTATCGTCTTTCATTTCAAAGTTGTCGTTCATGCTGGCCTGGTTAATTATTTTCCGGCCCAGCCTCGAGGCTGAAATATCGGGCATCCGGCTTACCTGGTTCAGGGCAAATTCATATACATTTTCAACTCCCCATCCCATGGGGTATCTGTTGTTTCCCAATCCCGACTGTACCACGCCATCGGTCAGAAAAACTATCCGGTCTTCTTTGTGGGCTGTGAATTCGCGGCATCGCAAAAGTTTTCCAATATTTTCTTTACCCCGCACCTCCAGCATATATTCTTTGGGTTGATAGGGTTTTCCGTTGCGGATAATCAAAACCGGTGGATTATCGTAATTAATTATCCGCACCTGTCCGTCGGTTTCCAGTTCAATAATAGTAAATGTGGCGTAACTCTCTTTCCCGTCGCTGCTCTTGGGCAGCGCTTCCATAATAATGCGGGCCGAAATTTCGGGTTTGGTGTGGAATCGGGCATATTTAAGTGCCATGGTCGCCGTAAGCTGCGCCAGTACGCTGGCTTTTATGCCATGCCCAATTCCGTCGCTCAGAACAAGTATGGTGCGTCCTTCTTCCTTGAAAATATCAGATAAAAACACATCCCCGCAGGCAATTTCACCCTTTGGTTTTTTTTGCTGAACATCTATTTCAACGTGGTAATTCGGATTATTAGTCGTCACCATATCTGTATGATTGTATAATTGAATTCAGTAATTCTTCGGTTTCAGCGGCATTTTCGCCCAGCAGGTGGGCAATTTTCTGAACGGTTTCAATATTCTGCTCTTTAATGCGCTGGGCCCGGTTAATTATTTCGTCGCGCACCAGCAATGGCGCCGACATGTCGCGGATGACTGCTCCCACCACTTTCTGTTTGTACAAGGTTACCACCGAAACATGCAATAATTTATTATTGTACCTGATGTCGCGTTCCAGCATATCTTCGCCCGACGACATAATGCCTGAAAGCATTTTGAAAATTACATCGGGAACGATTTCTTCCACGCCGGCGCCCTTCAGCCCCGGTATTGTATCGAACAGCTCAATAATTTCCTCGCCCATTAACCGGGCAAAACTATCGTTGGAGTCAACTACTTTGTGGTTTTCATCCATCATAATAATACCCACATTGATTTTATGAAGCATGTGCGACGAAATTTCCATCGACTCCTGTGCTTTCTCCAGCCGCAATTCGGTTTTCTTCAGTTTGGTTACATCGTTAATTGAACCTACAATGCCAATAATATCTCCGTCGTTGTTGCGGATAACGGCTTTGTTAATCACTACATCCATTCGCGTTCCGTCTTTTTGCCTCACCTGGGTTTCATAAACCTGAACGTCGGGATTGGCCAGTAATTCCTGGTCTTTTTGTGAATAAATTTCAGCCATGTGCCGGGTGTGCACATCAAAAGTCGATTGGCCAATAATCATGCTGGCCGGTTTGCCCGAAAAATCTTCGTGCGCTTTGTTGCACATTTGGTAAACGCCTTTCAGGTTGCGGTAAAAAATAGGAATAGGCAGTGCATCGAAAATTTTTTGGTAAAATTCCGGATCGTCGATATTCCCGGGCAGAAAAGATTTCTTGTCGTAAATCATTTTTAGCTTTTTTTTAATCAGGGCGAAATGTAATGAATAAAAATCTTATTTACATTCATTTTAAATCTATTTAAAAACAGGAATTTGTGATTTTTGGCAGCTCGCAAATGTTTTCTTCCGTTATCTTTGCCCAAAGGATAAATATTCAACTTTAAATGAAAAACCGTGAAAATCAGTGATATTGCAAAATTTACCCAGGCGCGTATTGTAGCCGGTGAAACCGAATCAGAAAAAGACTTTGACAAAGCTTTCAGTTCCGATTTGATGAGCGATGTGCTCACCATCGATGATGAGAATATTTTGTTGATTACCGGACTCTCGAACCTGCAACTGGTCCGAACAGCCGAAATGTCGGATATACATGCGGTGTTGCTGGCTCGCGGGAAAAAAGCCACACCGGAGATGATTGAGCTGGCAAACGAAAACAACCTGGTGATTATGGAAACACCTTTTTCCATTTACAAAGCAAGTGGAATTCTCTGGTCTCACGGTTTAAAAGCGGTTTATTAATGGCATTTGAACTGGTTTTTCAAATAGACGGAGGTGATTTTTCCAATGCAGGAAAAGCTTCGAGCCAGATAAAGAAGGTTCTGAAACAGCTGAATATTGATGCCAAAAGCATTAAACGCGTGGTGGTTGCCGTTTATGAAGCCGAAGTAAATGTGGCAGCACATGCCTACCGGGGTAAAGTGAAAGCCGAAATAGGCGAGAATTCCATCCGCATTATAGTTTCAGACCACGGGCCGGGTATAGAAGATATTGAACAGGCCATGAAGCCGGGTTTTTCAACCGCCTCGAGAGAGGTGAGGGAAATGGGTTTCGGCGCAGGAATGGGCTTGTCGAACATTGAAAAAAATACCGACGAACTGCATATTGAAAGTAAAGTGGGAGAGGGGACTGTTGTAACTTTTAGTTGTTATTACTAATGGATGAAAAAATAAAATACCATGCATTGAAAGTGGATACAGAAAAATGTTTTGGCTGTACACATTGCATGAGAATTTGTCCTACCGAGGCCATTCGCATCGAAAACGGAGTGGCTGTAATTGATGACCGGCGTTGTGTCGATTGCGGCAACTGCCTGCGTGCCTGTCCGGTAGAGGCGTTTTATGTTGAACATGCCGAACTGAGCCAGATTGAAGGCTTTAAATACAGGGTTGTATTGTTTCCTTCGGTTTTTATTGGCCAGTTTGCCGAAATTTATTCCGAGGGCCGTATCTACGAAGCTTTGCTGAACCTTGGGTTTACTCATATTTTCGAGGTAGAGCAGCCTGCCTCGTGGTTGATGGAATCGGTTAAGGAAAGCCGGAAAGAGAATACCGATGGCCCGCTTATTTCTTCGTTTTGTCCGGCCATTGTAAGGTTAATTCAATGCAAATACCCATCGCTTGCCGGAAATATTTCCCGCCGCAAAGCTCCGCACGATTTGGCTGCTCATTTTGCCATTCAGCAATTGAAAAACCAGGGTGCATCTGAAAACGAAATAGGCATTTTTTACGTTTCGCCCTGCTCCGCAAAAATGGCGGCTGTGAATGAACCGGTGGCCGAAAAAGAGTCCATTGTTACGGGCATCATCAATATGAAGGATTTATATAACCGCATCATGAAACTGATTCCGGCAAATGAAACCCGCGATACCACATCGTTTCGAAAATACCTGAGCCGGGAAGGAATTTTGTGGAGTTTGCCGCGGGGAGAAACTTCATGGTTCAAAAAAAAATCAATGGCCATCGACGGTATTCACAATGTGGTAAAGTTTCTGGAACGCTTAGAGAACGATGAGGTTCCCGAACTCGATTTTCTGGAATTAAAGTCATGCAGCCAGGGATGCGCAGGAGGTATTTTGCTCACAGGAAACAGGTTTCTTACCGTTGAACGATTGCAAAAAAGAGCTTTGAGGTATCCCAAAACTTCTCAAATTACAGTTGATGGTGTAAACAGTGAATTGGTAAAACAGAAACTGGTTACGGGAGAAGTGAAACCAAAACCGGTTTTTATATTGGACGAAGACCGTTCACGCGCACTGGAAAAACTGCAAAGAATTGACGACATCCTTTGCCAGTTGCCCGGTATCGATTGCGGAGGATGCGGCGCTCCCAACTGCCATGCGCTGGCCGAAGATATTGTGCAGAGAAAAGCACGAATGACCGATTGTGTTTTTCTTCAGAATAAATTGATTAACGAGAAAAAAATTAAACCCGAAAAGGCCTGCAAAAACCTGGAGAAAACCTGGGGGAAAGAGCGTTTTGAGGCCGATTGCAATAAAAAAGGAGGTAGAAATGAAGGTTTCTGAACTGGTTGAAAAGTACAACCTGAAAGTATTTGGCGGAGAACAGGGTCTGGAAAATGAAATTTCGGGCGGGTATGTTTCCGATTTGTTGAGCGATGTAATGGGCAATGCCGCCGAAAACGAGGTGTGGATTACCCTGCAAACGCATCAGAACGTAATGGCCATAGCCTCGCTGAAAGATTTGGCAGCCGTTATTCTTGTGAAAGGCTTTGAGCCCGACGAGGACACCCTTGCCCGGAGCCGTGAAGAAGGCATTCCGTTGCTGGGGACAAATCTCGGAACGTTTGAAATGGCCGGAAAACTTTACACCGATTTAAGCTGACATGAAAAAATTCAGGGCCGATTTACATATCCATACGTTGTTGTCGCCCTGTGCCGATTTGGAAATGACTCCGCGCAACATTGTGGAGAAAGCCAAAGCCGGCAGGCTTCAAATCCTTGGTGTTACCGATCACAATTCAACCAAAAACGCGTTGCTGGTTAAAAAGCTGGCCCAAAAAGAAGGCATATTTACCTTAACCGGCGCCGAAGTAACCACAAAGGAAGAAGTGCATTGCCTGGTTTTTTTTGACGACGAAAAACACCTGGCACTTTTTCAGCAGTTTATCGACGAAAACCTGCCTCAAATTCCAAATCCCGACGGGCACTTTGGCTACCAGCCGGTGATTGACGAGAATGAAAATATTCTTGAATTGATTCCCTGGTTTTTGCCGGCAGCACTCAACAAAGGCATTGAAAAAATTCAAAAGGTAGTGGAGGATCTGGACGGCCTTTTCATACCGGCGCATGTTGACCGGCCGGTTAACGGAATTTTCAGTCAGCTGGGTTTTATTCCCAAAGGGCTGAAATACGATGCATTGGGCATTTCGAGGTACAGTTCTGAAAAACATGTTATAAAACAATATGTTTTAGAAAATAAAACCACCTTTATTCGCAATTCCGATGCCCATTATCTGGAACAAATTGGCGAAATTTACAGCGTCTTTAATTTGCAGGAAGTTAGCTTCGGCGAAGTGAGAAAAGCATTGAATCAACTTGATAACCGTTTTGTTGAATTGCCATGAAGACCATTTCAGATCATGTACTCGATATTGTGCAAAATTCGGTGAGGGCAAAGGCAACATTGATTGAAATCATAGTTGATGAAGACAAAATAAATGATTTTTACGCCCTGAAAATTAATGACAATGGTTGCGGAATGAGCCCGGAGGTTTTACAGAACGCAGCCAACCCGTTCTTTACTTCGAGGAATACCCGGAAAGTGGGGCTGGGACTTTCGCTGCTGAAACAGAATGCTGAAGCTGCCGGCGGTTCGTTTCAGCTTTGGTCCGAGCCAGGAAAAGGTACGAATGTCCATGCCGTTTTTCAACTTTCGCACTACGACCGGCCGCCAATGGGTGATATTTGGGATACCTGGTATTTAACCTTGCTGAGTAACCCCGGTATCAGATTGGTTTACACGCACCAAACCGGGAAGGGAGCATTTAAGGTTGACTCGGAAGAGGTGCTCGAAACACTCGGGGGAGTAAGGCTGCAGCAAAAGCAAGTGAAAGAGGGAGTGATTGAATGGATTAAAAATAACCTGGAAGAAATAGAAGCAAGTAAGTAAAATAAAAATAACCGTTTCAACTATGACAAAAATAAAAACACTGGCTGATCTCAAAAAAATGAAAGATGAGGTACAGTCGAAGATCAAATTGAGAGAAAACAGCGACCATCCCGAGCAAGTTGTTCAGGTAAAGGTGGGTATGGCAACCTGCGGAATTGCCTCCGGCGCCAAAGAAACCATGAAATATTTTGTGGACGAACTGGAGCAGCAGGCCATCGATGCAGTTGTTACACAAACCGGCTGTATGGGCTACTGTTATGCCGAACCTACCGTTGAAATAACACTGCCGGGGACAGATCCAGTGGTTTTCGGTTTCGTGGATAAAGAAAAAGCCCGCGAAATTATCGATGTATATATTAAACGCGGCGAACTTATCGACGGTGTGATTCCCCTGACTTTTAAAACTATTGACGATTAAAAACAATTCAACTCATCAGTTATGACCGATTATAAAATGCACCTGCTGGTTTGCGGTGGCACTGGCTGTAAAGCAGCAGAAAGTGATGAAATTAAAAGAATGCTGAAGCAGTGGATTGACGAAGTGGGTATGGAAGAAGAAGCCCAGGTTGTTTTTACCGGCTGTTTCGGGTTTTGCGAAAAAGGCCCCATCATAAAAGTATTGCCCGACAATACCTTTTATGTGAATGTTGCTCCGGCCGATGCCGAAGAAATAGTAAAGGAACATCTGGTAAAAGGACGTCCGGTGCAGCGTCTGTTATATAAAGACCCTGTATCGAGCCAAATCATCAGCGAATCCAAGTCTATGGATTTCTACAAAAAGCAGATGCGTATTGCCCTGCGGAATTGTGGCTTTATAAACCCGGAAAGCATTCAGGAGTACATTTCCCGCGACGGTTATATGGCGCTGGGTAAATGCCTCACCGAGCTCACTCCCGAAGAAACCATTAAAGAAGTTAAAGACTCGGGTTTGCGGGGGCGTGGCGGCGGCGGTTTCCCTACCGGCTTGAAGTGGGAGATTACCCGCAACGTGGAGGCCGGCCAGAAATACGTGGTTTGCAATGCCGACGAAGGCGACCCCGGTGCATTTATGGACCGCTCCATTCTGGAAGGTGATCCTCATTCGGTGATTGAAGCCATGGCAATATGCGGCTACTGCATTGGCGCCGATAAAGGTCTGGTTTACATCAGAGCCGAATACCCGCTGGCTATCGAACGGCTGAAAACTGCCCTCAACCAGGCCCGGGAATACGGATTGCTGGGAACCGATATTCTGGGAACAGGATTTAACTTCGAAATTGAAATCAGGCTGGGTGCAGGGGCGTTCGTTTGCGGAGAAGAAACAGCTCTCATTCATTCTATGGAGGGGTTGCGTGGCGAACCTACTTTCAAACCGCCGTTTCCGTCGGTTTCGGGTTACCTCGGCAAACCTACCAATGTAAATAACGTGGAAACTTTTGCCAATATCCCGGTAATTATAAATAAAGGCGCAGGTTGGTTTAATAAAATAGGTACCCAAAACTCCAAAGGCACCAAAGTATTTGCCCTCGCCGGCAAAATTAATAACGTGGGACTTATTGAAGTGCCCATGGGAACTACCCTTCGCGAAGTGATTTATGATATTGGTGGTGGCATAAAAGACGGTAAAAAGTTTAAATCCGTGCAAACCGGTGGCCCCTCGGGAGGCTGCCTCACCAAAGATTTTCTGGACACCCCAATCGATTATGACAACCTGCTCGCTGCCGGTTCCATGATGGGCTCGGGAGGTATGATTGTGATGGACGAAGACGACTGCATGGTGGGAATTGCCAAATTTTACCTTGAATTTACCCTGGAAGAGTCGTGTGGAAAATGCTCGCCCTGCCGGATAGGAAACAAGAGGTTGTATGAAATTCTTGAAAAAATAACCGAAGGAAAAGGCGAGGAAGTTGACATCGAACGGTTGAAGTTGCTGAGCAACGTAATAAAAGATACTTCGCTTTGCGGACTCGGTCAGACTTCACCCAACCCGGTATTGTCAACCATTCTTAATTTTGAAGATGAATATCTGGCGCACGTTACCGAAAAGAAATGTCCGTCGGGGCAATGCAAGGCGCTTCTGAAATACGATATCATTGAAGATGCCTGTACCGGCTGTACACTTTGTTTCCGAAACTGCCCGGTGGGGGCCATTACGGGTGAACGCAGACAGCCGCACTACATCGATCAGTCGCTTTGTATCAAATGTGGCGTTTGTTTCGAAAAATGTAAATTCAATGCAATAAAACTGACATAGAAATGGATACAGTACACTTAACAATAGATAACAAGCCGGTAGTAGTAAAAAAGGGAATCACCATACTGGAAGCAGCATCGAGCACAGGTGTTCACATTCCTACGCTTTGCCACATGAAGCTGGAAGATTTGAACATTGAAAACAAGCCCGGTGGCTGCCGCATTTGCGTTGTAGAGGTTGAAGGGCGCAGAAACCTGGCCCCGGCCTGCTGCACCGAAGTTGCCGAAGGAATGGTGGTTAATTCTCACAGCATTAGGGTTATAAATGCCCGCCAGACAGTGCTGGAGCTTATCCTTTCCGACCACCCGGCCGATTGCCTTATCTGTGCAAAATCGGGAAAATGCGAGTTGCAGGATATGGCTCACGACCTTGGAATCAGAGAGATTCACTACAAGGGAGAACAATCGACCTACCGCGAAGATACTTCGCCCGCCATTATCCGCGATGTAGATAAGTGCATCATGTGCCGCCGTTGCGAAATGATGTGCAACGAAGTACAGACCGTTGGTGTGCTTAGCGCCATCAACCGTGGATTCAATGCTGTGGTTTCTCCGGCGTTTGAGATGAACCTCGACCATTCGGTTTGCACCTATTGCGGTCAGTGTGTGGCCGTTTGTCCTACCGGTGCATTAACCGAAGTGGACCAAACCGCGCATGTGATTCGGGCGCTCTCCGATCCGTCAAAAACAGTGATCGTGCAAACTGCCCCGGCAGTAAGGGCTGCCCTTGGCGAAGAGTTTGGCCTCGAACCAGGTACGCTGGTTACCGGAAAGCTGGTAGCTGCTTTACGCAGACTCGGTTTCGACCATGTGTTCGATACCGACTTTGCTGCCGACCTCACCATTATGGAAGAAGGCACAGAAATGCTGAACCGGCTTTCGCGGTTCCTCGAGGGCGATGAAAGTGTGAAGCTGCCCATCCTTACCTCGTGTTGCCCTGCCTGGGTGAAGTTTTTCGAACACCAGTTTCCCCAAATGAAGGATATCCCTTCAACCGCACGTTCACCACAGCAAATGTTTGGCAGCATTGCCAAAACCTATTTTGCTGAAAAGATGAAAATTAAGAGGGAAGACCTCGTAGTGGTTTCCATTATGCCCTGCGTGGCTAAAAAATATGAATGTGGCCGCGATGAATTTAAAGTGAATGACAATCCCGATGTGGATTACGCCATTACCACCCGCGAGCTTGCCGGATTGATTAAGCTGGCCAACATTAACTTCAGCCGTTTGCCCAACGAGGAATTCGATTTACCGCTGGGCGAATCATCTGGTGCGGGGGTTATTTTTGGCACCACCGGCGGGGTAATTGAAGCGGCTGTACGCACAGCTTTTGAGCTTTATACGAAAACGCCCTTGCAAAGACTCGATTTTCACGAATTGCGCGGCATGGAAGGAATACGCCAGGCTACCATCGATTTTGGCGGATTCCCGCTTAAAATTGGTATCGCCCACGGACTGGGAAATGCCCGTCGGCTGCTTGAAAAAATAGAATCGGGTGAAAGCGAATTTCATGCCATCGAAATCATGAGTTGTCCCGGAGGTTGCATTGGCGGCGGCGGACAGCCTTACCACCATGGTAATGCCGATATTCTGAAAAAACGTCAGATGGCTATCTATCAGGAAGACAGTAACAAAAAGATTCGGAAGTCGCATGAAAATCCATACATTATTCAGCTTTACGAAGAATTTCTGGGTAAACCAATGAGCGAAAAAGCACATCATTTGTTGCATACCGAGTATTTCGACAGAACTTAAAAAACTATTCATCATGCCAAAAATAAAACTTGCAGAAAACACGGTTCAAATCATAAAGGATGTTTGTGCCGAATTCAATAACAGCGAAGGGGAACTGATTAATGTTTTGCACAAAGTTCAGCATAAACTGGGGTATTTACCTGCCGAAGTTCAGGAGGTTATTGCCCGTGAGTTAAAAACCTCGGTGGCCAAAGTGTATGGGGTTGTTACTTTTTACAGCTATTTTACCATGATTCCCAAAGGCGAATTTCCCATTTCCATTTGCATGGGAACAGCCTGTTATGTGCGTGGAGCCGAGCAGGTGTTATCCGAATTCAAACGGCAACTGAAGGTAGAGGTGGGCGAATCGACCGGCGACGGTAAGTTTTCACTGAACTGCCTGCGTTGCGTGGGAGCCTGTGGGCTGGCGCCGGTGGTTATGGTTGGCGAAAAAGTATTTGGAAGGGTAGCCCCTACGCAGGTGAAGCAAATTATTGCCGAATACCGCGAGGGTTGTCCGTCTGAACAGGCAAAATCAGCTTAGGATATTTTTCGTTCATTTTTGATGTTCTCGTAGGCCTGATTTACCATCTGGAATTTGTCTTTGGCTGCCTTTTGGAAATCTTCTCCCAGGTGGCTCACCTTATCCGGATGGTATTTCATGGCCATGCGGCGGTATGCTTTCTTTAATTCTTCGTTGGAGGCAGTGGGTTCAATTTCCAGAATTTTGTAGTCGGCATGTATATTGCGCACAAACATTGCCTGAATCGATTCAAAATCGCTGTTGCCAAGCCCCATTTCCTGAGAAATGTGCTGAATGAGCTGCCTCTCCTTTTCATCCACATGCCCATCGGCATTGGCAATGCCAAACAAAAAATGCAGCAGTTGCAGCCTGGCCGAGTAGTTCATGTTTTGCCTGATTTGCCGGCAAACTTCATTCACCGGAATGGTTTGTTTTAATAAGTCGCGCAAAAGTTTTAACGCTTCCTGTGCCGAGGCCTCTCCGAAATTTTGCACTAAAAAATTTTTTACATAGTCCAGTTCCGACTTCATAACTTTCCCATCGGCTTTCATTACCGAGGCTACAAGCACAAGCAGACTCATAACATATCCGCCGGTAGTTGTTTGTCCCGGGTATCCGGTGGCTCGCCCCGTTTGCATTTCAGTGCTGCTCCCATCGATGATGGAACCAACCACAAACCCGAATATGGCGCCAATAGGCCCGCCAACAGCCCATCCAAGTCCTCCGCCAATCCATTTACCAAATTTTGCCATGCGTTTTTATGTTTTTGTCAATCCGAATAATTTCGGGTATCATCATTTCCTTATTGTCGTTTACCAGAATTTTATCGGCCAGTTTTTGTTTATCCTCCTCCGGCCACTGTTTTCCTATTCGTTTTTCAACGGTTTCTGCATTCACCCCGTCGCGCTTCGCAACCCGCTCTATTCGCTGATCTTCCGGAGCGGTTACCAGCAGGGTATAATCCATCATTTTATAAAACCCGCTTTCGAACAAAATGGCAGCTTCGTGTATCACATAAGGGAAATGCTTATGTTCATTCAGCCAGTTCTCAAATTCTTTTCGAACAGCCGGATGTACCAGTTCATTCACTTTTGCCAGCTGAATATCGTCGGTGAAAATGATGGAAGCAAGTTTTTTTCGGTCAGGTTTGCCATTGGCTTTGTAAATGCCGGCTCCAAACAGGCGAATCAATCCGTTTTTTAACTCTTCACTGGATTCATAAAGTTGTTTGGCTGCAACATCGGCTTCAAAAACAGGTACCCCCAGCATTTGAAAAACCCTGCATACTGTCGATTTTCCGCTGCCAATTCCTCCAGTTATTCCAATTACCAGGGCCATACAAAATGTTTTCTATTCAGTTTCAATTAAATATTCTACCGATGAAGGCGTCGTTTTCAAAAGATAAACATATTCCGTTTTCACCTCAACCACAATGTCGAGACTCGATTGCCCGGCTGTTATCTGGTCGTAGTCAACCATAGCCCTGAAACCGGAGGGTGAAAGGTTTTCGTAATCGCCCAAACCCACCATGGCTGCAACTTTTATTTGTGGGGGAAACAGTTTTATGTTGATCTGTTCGGGTTTGTTTCGTATTTCAATCGGGAGGGTTAGTTCTTTTTCAGTAAACCGTTCAACCGGGATATGCAGGGTAACGCTTTGGGGCTCAATACTGATTCCCGGCGGATGATTAACGCGCAAAACCTGTGTGAGACTGGCATCGAGGTTGTGGAATGTTTTCGCTTCGGTTTGAAGTGATGATATGGTGTCGATAACTCCTGCAGGCCCTGAGATTTGTATGACATCAGGCTCTGTGACCATTGCACCTTTTTGGTTGTATTGTGATTTGAAGTCGTAGTTCACCCGGGCAGTTACCGGCACTGTTTTGGTTTCGAGGCTGTCAAAAACCAGTGTTATTATCCGGGGGCTGATGTCGGTAACTGAAATTTCTTTGCTTACCTGGTTCTCTATGCGTCTTATTAAGTCTGCCGTGGAAACATTGATGGTGTTTCCGGCCCTGGGATTGTTCTGCGCGATGGAATTTAAATCGAAAATAAGAGGTGCAAAGGAAAAGGCCAGCTTCTGCCGTAGCAGGGTGAACCCGTGTGCCTGAACATTCAGCTCAATTTTTGATGGAGGTGTGTTGCCCAAAAATAAATTTTGGGGCGGATTTACATATTTGACAGAGTAGGTGAGGGTTTCAGAATAATCTTTGCCCAGGGCATTCAAAAACCAAAGCGAAGTGGCGATTAGCAAACAGATTGCAAACACAATGATTCGTCTGTCGTTCTTAATTCTCTGCAGATTAAAATATCCCGCTATTTTTGAAATGTAGTTGTTCATTTTTCATTTTCCAGACCACAAAATTAAGAAATCATTTCTTCCTGATACCTTTTCAGCATTTCAATTAGTTTGGGATATGCTTTTATTTTGTTTTCGATTAGCTCAACGTCAAACGATTTCAGTCCCCTGTCAAGGGCTGAACAATAATCCAGAACGGGTGTGCAGGAAATATTCATGGCCATGGATTCCAGTTCATTTTTGAAATTTTCTATTTCGGGAATGATCAGACTGTCTTTTATTTGCTCCCATTTTTTTAAAAAATCAGTGGTTAATATCTTCAGGGTTTCGGGCAGCATATCTTTGCAATCTGCTGGAATTTCGGGCAATGTTTTTCCGTTGGATACCTCTTGTTCGGGAGTATCGGCATAGGTGAATTTAAGAAATTTTTTCAACAGGACGTCGAGGTCTTTTTTGAAAACCGGTTTTTGCAGAAACCCATCGAAGAGTTGATTGATGCGGCTGCTTTGCTCTTTCAGGGTTGAAGCAGTAAAGGCAATTACCGGAATGTTTTTCAGCTCTTTGTCCTGTTTAATTAATTCTGTGGCATCGAAACCACTGATGCCCGGCATTCGGATATCCATGAATATGATATCGGGTTTTTCCGTTTTCAGTTTGGCCAGCGCATCGGTGCCGTCTTTTGCTTCGATATAGGTAACCTGTTCCGAGTTTATCAGTTGTTTAAGCACCATGGTGTTGTAGCTGATGTCGTCGGTAATCATAATGGTACAGGGTTCAAGATGCCATACAGCACCGTTTTTGGTATGATTTACCCGGTTTTTTTCGCCCTGCCCGATTTTAACATTGAAAAAAGTTACGGTAAAAACCGATCCTTTTCCGGTTTTGCTTTTCACCGAGATGGATCCATTCAGTTTTTTCAGAAGTCCGTTTACGATGGCCAAGCCCAGTCCCGTTCCGTCATAAACCCGGTTGGCCTGTCCGCTCTGTTGAGTAAAAATATCGAAAATGTACTTTTGTTTGTTCTCCTTAATGCCAATCCCGCTGTCTTCTATAGTAATAATAAGGTTTACCTCGTCGTCCTTGTCTGTTTTTTCGGCACGGGCAGAAATATGAACAAATCCTTTTTTAGTGAATTTAATAGCGTTGCTTACAAGGTTGAAGAGAACCTGGTAAAAGCGCAGTTCATCCATATAAATAAAATCGGGAACCGAGGCATCGGTGGTCATTTGCAGTTTCAGCGATTTTTCTTCTGCTTTTTGCTCAAAAACCTGTTTAATGTCGTCTATCACTTCCTGGTAATCCATGGGGTGAATGTCGATATTCAGTTTGCCCGCCTCTATTTTCGACAAGTCGAGGATGTTGTTTAGCAAATTGAGCAAACTGCGTGCGCTTTGCAAAATGGCAGTAAGGTATTCGCGGTGCTGGATGTCGCTGGAGTTTTCGTGCAGCCACTGGCTGAACCCCAGGATGGCATTCAGTGGTGTGCGTATCTCGTGCGAAACATTGGCCAGAAACTCCGATTTGGACCGCAGTGCATTGGCGGCATCGGTCAGTGCCAGTTGCAACTCTTGTTTCAGCCGGTTTTCCTCCGAAACATCCCCAATAACAGCAAGTACCTTGTTGGCGCCTGTTGCTGTCATTCGCACATCGAAATATTCTGTGGCATCCCGGTAATTTTGCTGAAAAGTGAACCGGGAGTTTCCTTTTTCAAGGCATTTTTTTACCTCTTTTTTGAATTCAAGGGCCAGTTTTTCATCAAATGATTTTTCTATGGAGTGTTTTTTTTGTTTCAGCAAATGGTTTGAAAGCCTGCTTTTGTGTGCTGTTTTTACAATATTGAACCGGCCGTCGCTCTCCAATATAAGAATCAGGTCGGAAACCGATTGTAAAATAAACTTTGTATCTGTTTCATTGTCAAAGCTATAGGCGTGGTGGGGTATCAACCTGTTTGTAACCGGTTTTCTCTGAAGGCCGGTTTTTTCCCGTTCAGTAGCATTATTCATGTTCATCTCAATTTTTTTAATCTTCCCGATGCCCCGAAAGTATTAAATATTTGGAAAACTCCAAATGATTTAATTTTTTATCAGGGTTACAGTTACTTTACGCATTTTAATGTTTTTTGATACAGTTTTGCAGCAAAAAATCCATGAATGGTATTTTCCCGCACAAAATGTGCATGTGCCGCTAAAATTTGATATTTTTGAAATCAATTGATTTTACAACAATTTTAATATGAAGCGGATACTGATTACCGGTGGAGCGGGTTTTGTAGGTTCGCACCTTTGTGAACGACTGTTGGAGTCTGGAAACGAGGTGGTTTGCCTCGATAATTTTTTTACAGGTAAAAAACAAAAAATTGTACATCTGTTAAACAATCCCTGGTTTGAACTGGTGCGTCACGATATTACCATGCCTTATTACATCGAGGTAGATGAGATATACAACCTGGCCTGTCCGGCGTCTCCGGTGCATTATCAGTTCAATCCCATAAAAACCATAAAAACTTCGGTTATGGGCGCCATTAATATGCTGGGACTGGCCAAACGCATCAGGGCAAAAATTTTGCAGGCTTCCACCAGCGAGGTATATGGCGATCCGGAATTGCACCCGCAACCCGAGAACTACTGGGGGCATGTAAATCCCATCGGAATCCGTTCGTGTTACGACGAAGGGAAACGGTGTGCCGAATCGTTGTTTGTGAATTACCATCAGCAAAACGATGTGAAGATAAAGATTGCACGCATTTTTAATACCTACGGGCCTAAAATGGAACCCGACGACGGCAGGGTTGTCTCCAATTTTATTGTGCAGGCGCTGCAAAACAGGGATGTTACCATTTTTGGCGATGGCACACAAACGCGCAGTTTCCAGTATGTTACCGATTTGGTAGAAGCACTGGTGCGCATGATGGCTACTGAAGATACCTTTACCGGCCCGGTGAATATAGGTAACCCGCAGGAATTTACAATGCTCGGTCTGGCAGAAGAGATTCTGGAAATTACCGGGTCCAAATCGAAAATTGTATATCTGCCCCTTCCCGGGGACGATCCCGCCCAGCGGCAGCCCGATATTTCACTGGCCCGGGAAAAACTTGGTGGATGGGAACCGCAGGTGCAATTGCGCGAAGGACTTGTAAAAACCATAGAATATTTCGACCGCCTGTTGTCGGAACAAAATTAATCATCTGCTGTTCACTTATTTTTAGGTAGAAAAGGCATTGATTTCCCGAAAAAATCACCTTTTTCTGCATGAAAAATTATTACATTTGCAGCCAAATAAAAAAAAACGCATGTTAACCAATACTATTCGTAGCACGGGTGTTTTTAAAATGCTTGTGATTTTGTTACTGTTTTTCACCTCATGCAGTACACCGCTACAAGAGTTGATCTATTTAAACGGGATTGAGCCGGACAGAACTTACCCCAGTGGTCCGCTACCGGATGAATACCGCATAAGGCCAAACGATCAGCTTTTTATTCAGGTAATTAGCGACGACCCGTTAAATGCTGCGTTCTTGAATCTCATCGATACACAGCGGGGGTCCATCGGGAATGTTTCCAACAGTATGGAATTAATAACCTATCTGGTTGACGATGAGGGAATGATTTCCTATCCCCAGTTAGGCAATATTCTTGTAAAAGACAAAACGGTATCGGAAGTTCGCGACATCATTCAGGGAAAAGTAGATATGTACCTCGAAAGTGCGTCGGTTTTTGTAAAACTGGTGAACCGGAACATTACCGTTCTCGGCGAGGTGAGGTCGCCGGGACAAAAGCTGATGGTGAAAAACCAGCTTACCATTTTCGAAGCCCTGGGAACCGCCGGAGATATAACCGATTACGGTAACCGGCAAAGTGTGAAACTCATACGGGAACTTCCCGACGGCAAACACGTTACCGAACTGGACCTTACTAATCCCCAGGTAATTTATTCTCCCTATTACTATGTGTTGCCCCACGATATTGTGTATGTGGAACACAGTACAAAGGTTTACGGAGCCAAAAATCTTTCCTATGCCGCACCTATCGGTATTGTTTCATCAGTAATATCCATCGGATTATTGATTTTAAACCTCTTTTAAAAATGACCCAGACAGAAATACGTACAAACAACGGAGCCCCCATAGGGCAGCAGGACGATGACAGCATCGATCTGAAGAAAATTATTTTCAAATTTTTGCGAAACTGGTACTGGTTTGCATTAGCGCTTATTCTTGCACTTGGAGGGGCATACGTATATAACCGGTACAAAACACCGGTTTACCAGATCAATTCAACCATGCTGGTAGAAGAAGGAAAAACCAGTTCACCTTTGTCCGGTTCATTGGCCGGGCCTTCCCAGAATATTTTTCAGGGACTGGGCGGCATGAACAGCATGCAGAATATTTTTAATCAGATGGTAATTATGGGTTCAACGCCTATTGTTGCCCGAACACTCAACGAACTCGATTTTGAAGTGAGTTATTATGCCCTGGGCCGCGTTGCCGTTTCCGAAAAGTATCACGAAGTGCCGTTTCAGGTAATTTGGGATGAAAGCCATTCGCAAATTATCGACGCCGATTTCTACCTCGACATTCAACCCAACGGGAAGTTAATGTTGAAAATGGATGCTGAAGATGTGACGGTGTTTAGCTATGCCGATGGGGAAGTTGTGAAAAAATTGCCTGACTACCATTGCTCAAGGGAATTTGACCCCGGTTCGCGGATTTCCTCGGATGAGTTCTCTTTTATGATTCTGCTGAACGAACATTTCAGCCCCAATGCATCCAATTCCTATAAGTTTCGTTTTAACACCAGACAGTCGCTGGTTAAGCGGTACAAAAGCAACCTGGAAGTAGCCCTTAACTCCAAAGAAACTTCGATTTTAGATCTTACACTTCGCGACTTCAATGTGAGAAAGGGGATTGCGTTTTTAAACAAACTGACCGAAGTTTATCAGTTGGATAACCTGGAGAAGAAGAATGAAAATGCCAACCGGACCATCCAGTTCATCAGTTCGCAGCTCGAAAGTATTTCCGATTCATTAACCGTTTCTGAAAACCGGATGGAATCGTTCCAAAGCGAACATCAGGTACTGGATATTTCAACCCAGTCGCAACAGTTGCTGGAGCAAATGCGTGACCTGGACAAGGAAAAAGTAGCTCTTGAAACGCAAAACAGGTACTACCATTATCTGCGCGATTACATTCAGGAAGGCGACGAAATGGAAACGGTAATTGCTCCTTCAGCTATGGGAATTCAGGATCCTTTGCTGAATAATCTGATTCTGCAACTGAACGAGTTAATTACAGACAAGTCGAGCCAGACATCCATCAGACAGAATTCACAACACCCGACCATCCTCAGGTTAAATGCGCAGATTGAAAGCGTAAAAAACATGCTTCGGGAGAATGTGAGCAACATCATTTCGCAATCCGACATGGCCCTCGATAATCTGAATCAGCGCATCCGCAGGTTTGAAGCAGAAGTAAGAAGGCTGCCTGCAACCGAAAGAAATTATGTGAACATTGAGAGGAAATACAAGCTGAACAACGAAACCTATACTTTTTTGCTTCAGAAACTTTCGGAGGCGCAAATTGCAAAGGCTTCCAATATTCCCGACAGTCAGGTGATTGAAGAACCCCAGATGGTTGGTACCGGGCCTGTTGAACCCAAAAAGATGATGATTTATGCCATTGCCCTGTTGCTTGGCCTCGGCCTGCCAGCCGGAAGCATTATGCTGGCCGACTTTTTCAACACAAAAATCATGTCGCAGGAAGACATTGAATCCATCACCAGTTTCCCCATCATTGGTCATGTATTTCATAGTGAACTGGGCAAAGACCATCGAACACTGGTGCTGGATAAACCAAATTCTCCGGCCAGTGAACCCTACAGGGCAATCAGAACAAAGCTGAGTTTAATTACCAAAGGAAAACCGAAACCGGTTATTGCAGTTACTTCCACTTTCCCCAAGGAGGGAAAATCGTACAACGCCATAAATATTGCCTCCTCGTTTGCTTTGATGCGGAAGAAAACAGTATTGCTCGACCTCGACCTGCGCAATTCCAGATTGAAAGAAGAATTTGAACTGGAATCGGATGAAGGGGTGGTAAATTTCATTATAGGTAGATCAAATTTGAAAGAAATCACATTCAAAACCAAACACCCTTATCTGAAGCTCATCCCTGCCGGACCCATACCGCCCAACCCGGGAGAAATGCTTACCGATGAAAAATTACTGGAGCTTGTTGAGCAGCTTAAAGAAGAATACGATGTAATTGTGATTGACTCGGCGCCGGTGGGTTATGTGGCCGACCTGTTTCATCTCCACGAAATGATAGATACCAACCTGTTTGTTGTCAGACACAAATATACCCACAAAGTTGCTCTGAAAACCGCTCTCGACGAAGTTTACAAACACCAGTTGAAAGGTGTTGGAATTATTGTAAACAACATTAACCTGGGTAAAAAGAATTACAGTTTCAGTGGCGGATACGGCTATGGCTATGGCTATGGCTATGGTTACGGCTATGGCTACGGTTACGGAAAAGGTTACGGAAACAGTAAAGAAGATAAAAGCAGCAAACGAAAAGTGCTGAAAACTGAAGAAACGATATAGGAAATGACGGAAGACCCGGCCCCGGTGGCCGGGTTTTTATTTGATCTTTTCCGCTGTTTCCAGAATCAGTTTCCAGGTTTCCATCACATGCTTTTCTTCGGTATGGGTTTGGCCGATGCTCATTCGCAATACCACCTTCCCATTGAGCCTGGTATGGGTAAAAAACGCTTTGCCCGTATCGTTAACAGCGTTCATTAGTTGCATGTTTACGTCATCATCTGCTTTGTACCTGAAGCAAACCAGGTTCAGCGGCGGTTTAAGTGTCAGTTCAAAATTGGGCGACTGGTTTATCCACTGCGCAAATTTCTGAGCCATTTCCACATGCTTTCTGATATGAAACTGCAACCCTTCCACTCCGTAATGGCGTATCACAAACCACAATTTCAATGAGCGGAAACGCCTGCCCAGTTGCACATGCCAGTCGCGGTAATCGAATACGGCGCCCGATTCGGTGGCCTTGTTTTTCAGGTATTCGGGTAAAATGGAAAAGGTGTTGATTAGCTCATTCCGGTTGGCCACCCAAAACACGTCGCAGTCGAAATTGGTAAACATCCATTTGTGCGGGTTAAAACAGTAGCTGTCGGCCAACTCAACCCCCTCTTTCAGGTGCCTGAACTCGGGGCAAAGCATGGCTGTTCCTGCCATAGCTGCATCTACGTGCAGCCAGCAGCTTTCCTTTTTGCAAATTTCACCAATTCTGCGAACCGGGTCTGTTGCATTGGAAGAGGTGGTTCCGATGGTTGCGCAAACAAAAAAAGGTTGAAAACCAGCTTTTTTGTCATCTCTAATTTGTTTTTCCAGTAATTCCGGCTGCATGGCAAACTTTTCGTCCACCTCAATCATCCGGAGGTTTTCACTGCCAATGCCAGCCATTTTAATGGCTTTTTCAAGCGATGAATGGGTCTGCGAAGACACATAAGCTGTCAGCTTTTGCCTCACTCCGGTTTTGTTCGATTCAAATTTTGTAGCACGTTCGCGGGCGGCAATCACTGCGGTTAATGCAGAAGTGGAAGCCGTATCCTGAATAACTCCGCCACCTGTGGATGTGGATTTGAACTTTTCGGGCATGTCCATCATTTCGGCCAGCCAGTCGAGCACACGGGTTTCCAGCTCGGTAGCTGCCGGGCTGGTGGCCCAAATCATTCCCTGAACACCCAGTCCCGATGAAACCAAATCGCCTAAGATGGATGGAAACGAAGTGTTGGAAGGAAAATAAGCATAAAAATTGGGCGACTGCCAGTGTGTGATTCCCGGCATGATAATTTCATCCATGTCGCGCATCATCGCATCGAACGATTCGCCTTTTTGCGGCGGATGTTCAGGTAATTTTTCTTTTACTTCACCCGGCTTAACCTGCGAAAGCACCGGATATTTTTCAATGTTTTCGTAATAATCGGCAATCCAGTCGATAATTTTTTTACCTTCTTCCCTGAATTGGGAAGGGGAAAGATGGTCGAAATATAAAGGTTTATTCTTCGGCTTCATTTAAAACGATCTTAAGTAATTACTCATCAAATCTAAAATTAAAACCGGATTTTAAAATCTGTAAAGTGTTCCAAATCCGGCATTCTGTTTTTAACCAGTTGCATAACTCTTGCAAGGGATGGCCCTGTTCTCAGGTAATCGATAAACGTTTCCACATCCTTTTCTTCTCCCTGTGCCATTACCAGAACACCTCCGTCTGAAGTGTTTTTCACCCAGCCTTTGATGCCCGTTTCAGAGGCGCGTTTTTGCACGAAGTACCGGAATCCTACTCCCTGCACCCGTCCGGTAACTTTAATTTCGTACTGAACCATTAAACCGGTTTAAACTGCTCAACTACTTCGGGTTGTACCAGCGCCCAGATGGAATAAACTCCCACCGCAGTTCCGAAAGGGAAGTTCACCAAATCGATAACCGAAAGAATGAGGGTAAGAATTCGTGCCCACTCCTTTCTTTTAAACAACCCTATCCCGGCAATTATGCCCGGAATACTGACAAGAATGATGAATCCGAATGCAACTTTGCCAACAACAGAAAGTACAAACTGTGCCTGGTGGTCATCCGATAAATCGCCTATAAAAAAAAGAACTATAAAAACAAAAATACCCAGCAGAATGCCCAAAACACTCATTCCGATATGCAAGGCTGCCACAACATTAATATGTCTTTCCATGATTCTGTAAATTTAAATTCAATTAAAATTACAAAAATCAGAATGAATCAAAAGTTTTCGGAGGAATTTTTTAGACCAACATCAACATTTTGCAGACAAACGGGTTATTTTTAAAACGGGTTTTAAATAAAGATGTAATTTTGTGCCTGAAAAAGAAAACATAAAATGGAAGTATTAAAAATTGTATTACTGGCGATTGCACTTGTTTCAATAGCCATGCTGGGACTTGCCACACAAATTTTGCTGAAACGCGGCGGGAAATTTCCGAATACCCATGTGGGAGGAAACAAGCACCTGAAAAAACAGGGAATTGCATGCGCACAAACGCAGGATAAAATGGAACGGGCTAAAGTGAAACAAAAGGTCGATTTTAAAGATGTGAAAATTGCAGGCATTGGTAAATGAGGGAGGCCTGATTTCATCCGTTTCCTATTTCATCAGATGTTCTCTGAAGTTTTCCGACACATATACCCGGATATCCCCTTCATCACCGGCATAAATAAAATAAACTTTCAGAGCAGAAATTTTTTCTGAAATTTCAATGGACTTTTCGAGACCAAGCACCATAAATGCAGTGGCAAAGGCATCGGCATCCATGCAGCTTTCGGCCAGAACAGTGGCGCTTAACAAACTGTGCTGCACCGGGTAGCCGGTTTGGGGATCGATGGTGTGCGCATATTTTTTTCCGTCTTCGACATAAAAATTGCGATAGTTGCCCGAGGTAGCCAGGGCTTCATCAGGCAGTTGCACCTTTGCCTGAATGTCGCTCATCCAAAAAAAAGCCGATTCATCGGGCTTGCTGATGCCGATGGTCCAGGTACGGCCTTTCTCATTTTTCCCTTTGGCAAGTACCTCGCCGCCAATTTCAACCATGTAATTTTTACAGCCTTTTTCTTCCAGAAAACTGCCGAGCAAATCACATGTAAAACCTTTGGCAATGGCGCTCATGTCGAGCTTCATATTGGGGTTTTCTTTTTCAATGCGACCATCTCTCAAAAGGATTTTCCGGTATCCGGTAATGTTTTTTAAACTGTCAATTATTTCCGGTGTCATTTTGCGGCGTTCTTCGGGCCCAAATCCCCAGGCATTTACCATGGGTCCGGCAGTAATGTCGAACGAACCACCGGTAATTTCCGAAATTTCCATAGCCCGGCGGTAGCATTGCAGAAACAAAGGATGCAATTCAACCGGCTGGTTACGGTTTATTTTTGAAATGTTGGAAGTGCTGTCGAACGTGGAAAAAATCCGGTTATACTCATTCAGCTTTTCAGTAATTCCCTGCTGAAAGTTTATTCCATTCGGACTTTCATAAACAATGTGATAATTGGTGCCGTAAATATAGCCCTGGTTATATATGTATGCTGCCGGCTGACTGCACGAAAACAGGGTGACAAAAAAAATAGCCGGTAACCAAAACCTGAATTGCATATTATAATGATTTAATCCGGTCCGAAATTACGAAAAATAGCGCTAACCCATAACCACCTATTCCCTCAATAAGGACTTACAGGGAAAATTTTGTATTTGGGATATAAATCAACTCTCCCATTTCGTATTAATGTACTTTGGCCATTTGTTATTTATTCTGTTTTTTTACAGATGCAGAAAGATAATTTTTATATTTGTACAAACAATAATTGACAACTATAAGTACACGTTTTTAGGGTTGTTTTTTAGGTTGCTGAATTCCTTCACTGTAACTGAGAGGGCGGAGCTGTAAAAAGTGCAGTGAAATTCTCCTTCGGCAACCATGTTAATCATTTAAATTGTAGTATCTTAGCTGTTTCAGAACCCTTCTGTTTTTCCGGCGGTTTCATTTCAAATTCAAATTATGCTCGAAGCAATTGTTCCATCCAAAACGCGCCTCAAATTACTCATAAAGCTTTTTTTTATCGAAGGCAGTTCAGGGTACATCCGTGCTATGGAAAAGGAGTTTGGGGAATCGACCAACGCCATACGCAAAGAGGTTAACCGTCTGGAAGATGCAGGCTTAATTATTTCAAAACCCGAAGGGAAGAAAAAGGTTTTCCGTGCCAACCCGGCGCATCCGCTCTACAGCGACATCCGGAAAATTGTACGCACCACAGTGGGTATCGACCAGGTTGTGGAGCGGGTAGTCAGCCGTGTGGGCGACCTGGAACAGGCTTATATTACCGGAAGTTTTGCCACAGGAGTTGATTCCGAAATTCTGGAACTGGCGCTGGTGGGCCGGAATATGGACACAGGCTATATCGGCCAGCTCGTGCAAAAAGCAGAAAAACTCATCCGCCGAAAAATTGTTTACCTATCCCTTACACCCGAACAAATGGAACATTTTTTCAGGGGCAGACCCAATTTGCTGATTTGGCAAAACGACAAGTGAAAAAGCAATACCAGGAAAATCCAAACAGAAATATCTTTACGAAAATTCATACAAATTGCCAATTTTTCAATTTAACCATTTATCAGTTTTACAATTTAACCGTTTATCAATTTTCATCACATGAACCACAAAGAAAACATTTTACAAAAGATTTCCTCCAACACCGAAGTGACAGGCATTATCGGCCTCGGATACGTAGGCCTCCCGCTGGCCGTTAACTTTGCCGAAGCCGGAGTAAAAACCATCGGGTTCGACAAAAATCCGCAAAAAGTGGACAGCATCAACCACGGGGAAAACTACATCGAAGACATCCGCGATGCCGTGCTCAGAGAAGTTGTGGAAAACGTTTCCCTCAGCGCAACAACCGATTTCAGCCGCATGGCCGAATGCGACGCTCTCATTATTGCCGTGCCCACACCCCTCGACCGGTTCAAAAAGCCCGACATGAGTTTCATCGAAGCTGCCTGTGCGGACATTGGCCGGTACATGAAACCAGGTACTTTCATCTGCCTCGAAAGCACCACGTACCCCACCACCACCGAAGACGTAATGTTGCCAATCATCGAGAGGGAGTCACAGTATAATGCAAATAACGGTTCGAAAAGTTCGAAAAGTTTGAATGATTCGACAAGTTCGAACTCTTCGAACAATTTCAAACAACCGTCAAACTCCTCGAACTCTTTAAACTTTAAACACGGAGTGGATTTCTGGCTCGCCTATTCCCCGGAGCGTGTCGATCCCGGCAACAAATCGTTCCACACCCGCAATACACCCAAAGTCCTTGGCGCAATGACACCCGACGGGCTCGAAATTGGAATGGCCCTGTATAAAAAAGCCATCGACACTATTTACCCGGTAAGCTCGCCACGTGTGGCCGAAATGGTGAAAATATTGGAAAACACCTATCGCCTGGTAAACATTAGCCTCATAAACGAACTGGCGTTGTTGTCCGGCAAAATGGACATCAACATCTGGGAGGTGATCGAAGCCGCCAAAACCAAGCCCTTCGGCTTCCAGGCCTTTTACCCCGGCCCCGGCATTGGCGGGCACTGCATTCCGCTCGACCCGTTTTACCTGGAGCACATCGCCAAAAAATACAACTTCGACCTTTCTATGATTCACACCGCCGGCCACATCAACATGCGCATGCCCCATTACATGTATATTAAAATTGCCACCGCTCTCAACCGGCACAAAAAAGCAGTAAACGGCAGCAAGGTGCTTTTCCTCGGCGTAGCCTACAAACCCAACATCAACGACGAACGCGAATCACCGGCTCTGGAAATTATGGAAACAGTAGCCCACAAAGGCGGCGAAGTAGCCTATCACGATCCACATATTCACGTGGCAAGAACCCACGACGGAAAAAAATACCACTCTGTTGAGCTCACTGCCGAAACACTGGCGCAGGCCGATGTAGTTGTTCTCACCACAAATCATTCTGCATTCGATGTGGATTTTATTCAGGAACATGCGCAAATGATTGTGGATATGCGAAACATGATAAATAAATCTGGTGATAAAGTTTATAAACTCTAAGAATTTAAAACAAAATTTGAATGAAAATCTTAGTTACAGGCACAGCGGGTTTTATAGGATACCATTTAGCTAAGAAACTTTTGGAAAGAGGAGATACTGTGGTAGGAATAGACAATATCAATGACTATTATGATATAGAATTAAAATACGCCCGTTTAGCCGAAACCGGCATTTCCCGGGAGGCGGAACAATGGCACAACAAAGTGCAAAGCACCAAGTACCCCAACTACAATTTTGTGCGCATGAACCTCGAAGACCGTGAACAGCTCAACCAACTCTTTGAACAGGAAAAATTCGACAAAGTGTGCAACCTCGCAGCACAGGCCGGGGTACGGTACAGTTTGGAAAACCCGCATGTTTACATTAACAGCAACATTGTGGGGTTTGTGAACATACTTGAGGTTTGCCGCCATCACAACATCAAGCATTTGGCGTATGCCAGCTCCAGCAGTGTTTACGGCAACAACACCAAAATGCCGCTCAGCACCAGCGACAATGTCGATCATCCCATAAGCATGTACGCTGCCACCAAAAAAAGCAACGAGCTGATGGCCCACACCTACAGCCATTTGTTTGGCCTCCCCACCACCGGACTCCGGTTCTTTACCGTGTATGGCCCCTGGGGACGCCCCGATATGGCCTATTTTCTCTATACAAAAGCCATCCTCGCCGGCCAGCCCATAAAAGTTTTCAACAACGGCAACATGGTCCGCGACTTCACCTATGTGGACGACATTGTGGAAGGAGTAGTTCGGGTAATTGATTCGCCCGCAACCGTTTCAAATATTGAAAACCCCGATGTTTCTTGTAGCAACACCGCCCCTTATAAAGTTTACAACATTGGAAATTCCTCACCGGTGCAATTGATGGAATATATTGGAGCAATAGAACAATTTCTGGGAAAAACCGCCCAAAAAGAGTTTTTGCCCATGCAACCCGGCGATGTACCGAGGACAGAGGCGGATGTGACAGATTTAGTTGAAAACCTGGGCTATAAACCAGACACGCCTGTGCAGAACGGGATTGAAAAGTTTATAAAATGGTACAAATCCTATTTTTGATTTTTGTAACTTTGAACTTTATAAATTGTATTTTCAAACAAAGAAATAAATTTTAAAATGGTAAATTGGAATTTACATATTGAATCAGATCCTGGTAAGTTATTCGGAAAACCCACAATAATCAACACAAGGATATCTGTAGATTTAATTCTGGAAAAACTGGCGGCAGGCGACACCGTTGAAGATTTATTGGCGGCATATCCAAAACTGACGAACGACGATATTATTGCTTGTTTATTATTTGCCGCCGATTCAATCAAAAATGAAGTCATAATTCCAAAAGCTTCTTAAAATGAATTTGGTGGCTGACGAAAGTGTTGACTCCGGAATAACCCAGGGATTGAGAAAAAAGGGAATAAACGTATTTTCAATTGCCGAAGAATCCGGAGGAATAAAAGATACCGAAGTATTGGAATTGGCAGTCAAAAATGATGCTTTACTCATTACCGAAGACAAAGATTTTGGAGAACTGGCTTTTCGGCTAAAATTTCAACACGAAGGAATTCTATTAATAAGATTAAGTGATTTACCGCGTAATGAACGTTTATTACTCGCAGTTAAAACTATTTTCTCAAACTTAAATAAACTGAAAGGAAACTTTTCAGTGCTTACAAAAAACGGACTTCGAATTAAAAACTTACAAGGAAAGGCAAAATAATACCAATTGTTTTTCAAACTGAGCCTTAAGCGAAGTTTGAAATTAGAGGAATTGAACGGTTTATTGAATGGTACAAATCATATTTTTTTGCACAATAAACCTGGTTGGCTTTGGCACATAAAAAGTTTCTTGTAATCAACTTAAACGCACATAAAAACAATGGAGCAGACCAGAAACCCGCAACCCGTTCAGTAAGCCCCGGTTTTCAGGAGCGCAGAGAACTGAAAAACGTTGGGCGCACTAATCCCGCACAGCGGGGCAACCCCGAACTCTGAACCCGGAACTCTTCTCTTTCTCTTGTGGCTAAAAAATCAAATGTGGCTAAAGCCGGGAGAAAGAGATTTAACTTTCATCACCTATCCGTTGGCTAAAGCCGAACGGCAATATCAGCAACCTGAAACCAGCAACCAATGACCAATCTCCGGCCTCTCCAGTCCTGAACCCTGTGTCTAACCAGCTTGTGCCGCTCATTCTTTTGTAACAAAAATTTAACTTATGCTCTTAACCATTTCCCTGAAGACTTTTTGTATTTTTAAAAACAATACTATATTTACAATCTTATTATTGAGTATATTTTTAGTACAAATAATAATACTATTTGAAAATGCCTTGTCTGTAACTGACGGGGCGGAGCTATGAAAAAACAGCCCTTTTTCAATTTATAAACAACTCTTAAACAACAACAAACAACAAACATAAAAAAGAAATCCCTCTGTGTAAATCCGTGTAATCTGTGGCAAAATATATCTCTCTCCGTGTAAATCCGTGTAAT
>CAZLGT010000011.1:72196-74660 GCA_964559175.1 uncultured Mariniphaga sp.
TCTCTCCGTGTAAATCCGTGTAATTAGTGGCAAATTCTCTCTCCGTTTAATCTGTGCTTAAAAATTTCATCATGCTCGATACGCTCATCTCTTCAAAAACCCGTCTCAAGCTCCTCATCAAATTCTTCCTCTTCGACGGCAATCGCGGTTACCTTCGAAATATGGAGAAGGAGTTCCACGGTTCCACCAACGCCATCCGCATGGAGCTGAACCGCTTCACCGAGGCCGGACTGCTCACCTCCGAATACGAAGGGAGGAAGCGGTTTTACCAGGCCAACAGGAAGCACCCGCTCTATGAAGACCTGAAACGCATCGTGCGCAAAACCGTTGGCATCGACCAGATCGTGGAGCGCATTACCAGCCAGATAGGACAGTTGGAGGCAGCCTGGATTATTGGCGACTTTGCCAAAGGGAACGATGCCGAAGTGATTGAACTGGCCCTGGTAGGCGAACAGTTAGACGTGCCCTATATCAACCAGCTGGTAGCCAAAGCCGAATCACTTATCGACCGCAAAATCATGTACCAGATACTCACCCGCGAGCAGATGGACTGGTTCTTCAAGGATAAGCCGGCGTTCCTCATCTGGTCGGACACGTATGACACGGATAACACGAATTAACACACGAATTGCTCGGATTAAGGCGGATTACGCAGAACTCCAAATGACGAACCTAATCTACGAAAAAGAGACATATGGGATTATTGGAGCTTGCCCTGTATAATAAAATGGATTAATAATGTATTATACTTATGTATTATTAAGCTTGAAGGATAATAAATTCTATACCGGATATACTTCTGATATAGAAAAAAGACTAAAAAAGCACAACAATGGTGAAGTCTTTTTCACAAAAAGCAGAAGACCATTTAAGCTGATTTACTTTGAGTCATGTTTAAACCAGGAAGATGCCCTGCACCGCGAAAATTATTTAAAAACAACTTATGGGAAAAGATATATTAAAAACCGTAACAAACATTATCTTTACTTCGTTTCGTCCAAATCACAATTTCACTATATTTGTTTCTATTATTCAAAACAATATCACGTGGATACAATTGAGAAAAATAAATTACTGAGCCAACTACTTTGGGGCTATACTATCTCTGGCGAAGATATTGAAGCAGTGTTAAAAGGCGAAAAAAAGGTTGCCGGACATTATACACGTGAGATGCTTTTCCAAAAAATGCTTGAATCATATTCTTGGTTCACTATTATACAATTGCTTACTTTAAACGAAATACAGTATTTATTAACAAATCGGTCTATTAGCAAACTTAGATCACCGTCATTACGTCAAAAATATGAATTCGTCCAAAAAAGATTACAGCAAATTATATCAGTTACAGGATAAATTCCTCTCTTGGTGGTTTTCCCTGAATCTTCCGTTCTACCTTACAGGAGAAACTGCACTCGGACGTTTTTACCTTAACCATCGTTTCAGCGAAGACCTCGATTTTTTCATCAATGCCGATTCTCAATATCAGCATTACATCTCAGAATTGAAAAACAAAATTACAGACAAGTTTACAGTAAACATTCAGCAATCGCTTTTTGCCGATGATTACACCCGTTTCTTTATCATAGAAGACGAATTATTTCTCAAAATCGAATTCGTTAATGATGTAAGTTATTATCCCGGAAAGCCGATTAATTACAAGTTTGGAAAGATAGACACACCAATAAATATTCTTTCCAATAAACTTACGGCCTTAATAGGTCGCGATGAGCCCAAAGATATTTTCGACATCATTCATCTTTCACTGAACTATTCATTTAACTGGATCAATATTTTTGAAAATGCGAAACAAAAAGCAGTTATCAACGAATTGGATGTTGAACAACGCTTAGTGTCTTTTCCAGTTGAATGGCTCGAAAATGTCAATTGGTTGAACAAACCTGTTAATATTGATAAAACCCGGAAAATACTGAATCAAATTGCAGATGACTTCTTACTTGGCAAAACCAATTCGCTGGGTATAAAGCAAACACCGATAGGAAAGGCTATACCTATCTCTTTCGACTAATTAATGTAATCCATATTAACCAAGGGCGTTCCCGCTAACAATGTCTTAACCGACGAATACAAAAACAACAAAATCAGTTTTCCCGATTATGCCTGATCGTTTTAAAAAGTTAAATCCAATACAAAGCTTTCAACTGTTTTGTCTCGAAAGCTACCGCAGCGCTAAAGGTGTTTCGGCAAAAAAAGCTTTATCCAGCTTTAAAAAGATACACATTAAAAGAACTTGCCGGTATATTTGAAAAAGCAACTAAGAAAAAGCTAAATATTAATTGGGGCGGAAAACCTTACCGGGAAAGAGAAATAATGATTCCGTGGAATAATGTAAAAGTTGTACCGGAATGGAAACCATTCATCTCTGTTTTTGATGGAATAAATGAATTATAAATATGAATCAAAAAGAACAACTGAAATTAGCATTATGAACTCCGAACTCCGAACT
>CAZLGT010000011.1:74760-93751 GCA_964559175.1 uncultured Mariniphaga sp.
ATATGAATCAAAAAGAACAACTGAAATTAGCATTATGAACTCCGAACTCCGAACTTTCCGAACTCAAACCAGCAACCAGCAGCCAGCAATCAACAGCCAGCAACCAGCAACCAGCAACCCTCTTCCCCCCATGCTCTCTGCTCTTTGCTTGTCACAATTTGACAATTTCTCAATTTGGCAATTTCACAGTTTAGCAATTTGGCAATTTCTCCATTTGACATTTTGTTTATCTTTACCGACTGAAAATAAAGACATTGAAACACTTTTTTATTGAAAAAAGAGATAAACTTATTGCACTCAAAAACAGCAATAATTTAGTATCTTTACAAAAATTCTGACAAGATGCTTGACATTAAGAAAACATACCTTACAGACGAAAAAAAACGACCAGTAGCCGTTCAGGTCGATATTGAAACCTTCGAAAAAATGGAACAACTGCTCGAAGATTATGCGTTAGCGCAATTTATCGAAGAAAACAATCCTGATGAAAATCTTTCTCTAAACGAAGCAAAGGAATACTATAGAAAATTAGAAAAATAATGAGTCTGGAAATTCGGATAAACAAAACGTTTTTAAAAGAACTGTCCCGGTTACCGGTAAATCAAAGAAAAATTATCGAACATTTTGTTTTTAATGAAGCACGAAATTTCAAAAGGCCAGACGATATCCCAAATTTAAAAAAACTTAAAGGATTTAAATTTTACTATAGAATCAGGTTCGGTAAATATAGAGCAGGGCTCCGAATACAAAATAATATTCTGGTGTTTGAGCGGCTGCTTCATAGAAAAGATATTTATAAGTTTTATCCATGAAAATATTTTATTTGAAGACCAATACCAGCAAAAGTAAGTGACACAAAGCCTGAAAAATTAGCTGGTAGTTTAATACTCTGAACTTTAAAAATGGCAAAGCAACAAATCATATTGGATTTAAATGCAGCTCTGGAACTTGGCGAAGGCCAGTTCATTGAATTCAAGGAGTTGCCCGATAAAAACCTGCCCAAAGAAATGGTTGCTTTTGCCAATGCATCTGGTGGCGTTATTTATCTTGGAATTACCGATAACGGAAAAATAAAAGGCATTGAAACATCAAACAGGCTGAAATCGCAGATACAAGATACAGCCCGGAATTGCGACCCGCCAGTTGCTGTTCTTTTAACTCAAATACAAAATGTACTGGCCATTGAAGTGAAAGAAGGCATAAATAAACCCTACTCCTGTGCTTCCGGTTTTTTTATGCGAATGGGTGCCAATTCACAAAAAATGAATCGTGACGAAATTCTGTCGCTGGCAATTAAAACAGGAAAAATCCGCTACGACGAGCAAATTTGTGTCGATTTCGACTGGAAAGATTTCGACGACGAAAAATTTGAATATTACCTTAAACTTGCCGGTATTTCAAACAACATGCCCAAAGAAGAAATCCTGAGAAACCTGAGGGTGCTTACCAGCGATGGGCTTACAAATGCCGGAGTGCTCTATTTTGCCAAAAAACCTTACAAATACATCATCAGCTCAAAAATCAGGTGCATCCATTTTAACGACGACAAACGTGTTGATATTTTGGACAAAAAGGAGGTGGACCGCGGAATCATCGGGAACATTGAATTTGCCGTTGCATATCTCAAAGAACGCATCCCGGTAAGGTTTGAAATAAAAGACCTGAAAAGAGATGAATTCCCGGAATATCCTATCGAAGCTTATCGGGAAGCAATAGTAAATGCAGTAATCCACTTCGATTATTTCCTGGGCGATACAATTGCCATTGAAAAACTCAAAAACAGTATCATTATCAACAATAAAGGAGAACTTTTATTCCCCGAAAGTGATTTTGGAAAACGAAGCGAAGCCAGAAATCGTTTGCTGGTAGATTTACTTGCCCGTACCGATTTTATGGAAAAAGCAGGCACCGGTATAAAACGGGTAACCGATGCCTGCATTGATAACGGAAATAAATGTACCTTTAATTTCTCCGATGCGTTTTGGGTAACCATAAAATCAAATGTCATCAGTAAGGTCGGTGAAAAGGTCGGTGAAAAGGTCGGTGAAAAGGTCGGTGAAAAGGTTACCGATAACCAATATAAAATTGTATATCAAATGCAAAAAAACCCATACATTTCAGCTAAAGTGTTAGCGGATATAGTAGGTATCTCGGTTCGTAAAATTGAAACAAACATTAAAAAACTGAAAGATTTGGGCATTATCGAACGCATCGGCTCCCCAAAAGGCGGGCATTGGAAAATTATCAATTAACCTGTCAAACCTTTAACCTGAAACTTTAAACTCTGTCCCGATAGCTATCGGGATGAACTTTGAACTCCGAACTCCGAACTTTCCGAACTCAAACTAGCAACCAGCAACCAGCAACCAGCAACCAGCAACTCCGAACTTTCCGAATGATAATTAGTATCTTTGCACCCGCAAAAAATGATTGCAACAGTAAGAAAACAAAACAAACATCAACGGGAGGTTACTTCACTTTTAAAATGTGACCGAGAGGGCGGAGCTGTGAAAATTCAGTGCGACCCGGCATTTATCCCAATAACTTAAAGGACTGCCAGCCAACAGAAAACTGACTTCCCAATTTGGCCCTATGCCCTATGCTCTTTAAACTTTAAACTCGAAACTTTGTCCCGATAGCTATCGGGATGAACCCTCTTCCTTCTCTTTGATTTTACCAGCATTTTTAATACTTTTGAAGAAAAAAAATGGAAGCAATAATTATAAAGCCAAAAGACAAAGGCGAACTTAATTTTTTTCTTGAACTTGCCAAAAGGCTTGGGGTCAGTGCTAAAACTTACGAAGAAATGCAAGATGAGCAGCTTTTGAAAGCGATGGAAATAAATCGGAAAACATCAAAAACTGACAAGAAAAAAGTATTGGCAACCCTCAATAATATTCTCAACGAAAAACAACAAGACTACCATAAATGAACAGATAGTCTTATTTGCTGCATTTGCACCCCGCGATAAAATTTACCAAATATTTCCTTGATACCAGCACCCGGCAACCAGTTGGAGCGAAGCGGAAATCCCGCACAGCGGGGCAACCAGCAACCCTCTTCCCCCCATGCTCTCTGCTCTTTGCTTGTCACAATTTAACCATTTAACCATTTATCCCATGAAATTCGTGAAATTCAATCCGTGAAATATTCACGATGTGATTTCACTGGATCGAATATTTCATTGGGATTTGACCATTTCACATTTTCCTTATCTTTGCCGCTGAATCCAAACTTCAGAAAACATATTTACAATGAACATCCTCAATTTAATAGGACGCGATAAAGAACTCTTCACCGAAGATATTGCAGACAGATTAGTAAATATTCCAGGTAGTGTAATTGTTTAATGAACGAAAGTCAGAACATAGAATATAAAATAAATTGGCGCGACGAATACCTGAAATGGATCGCAGGTTTTGCCAATGCATCAGGTGGTAAAATTTATATTGGCCTCGATGATACGGGTAAAGCTGTTGGATTAACCAATGTGCATAAATTAATGGAAGACATTCCAAATAAAATTGTCAATTACCTGGGAATCATTGCCGATGTAAATTTATTGCAAACAGACAACAGACCCTACATCGAAATCAACGTTTCTCCTTCAGGAGTCCCCATTTCATATAAGGGAGCTTATCATTATCGTTCAGGAAGTACTAAACAAGAACTCAAAGGCTCAGCATTGCAGCAGTTTATTCTGAAACGTTTAGGGAGAACATGGGACGATTTACCCTGCGAAAACGCCACTTTCTCAGATATTGATTCGGATGCGCTTTCCTATTTCTTTAAAAAAGCGGCAAGCAGTAAACGTTTAACTACCGATATCGAAAAAAGCGATTTAAAAACAGCATTCGAAAACCTCAACCTTTTAACCAACGGCAATAAACTTAAAAATGCAGCACTATTGTTATTCGGTAAAAAACCTTCAAAGTTTTTTCCCTCGGTGTCATTTAAAATTGGCCGGTTTATAACTGGCGACGACGATTTGCGTTACCAGGATGTTATAGAAGGCAATATTTTGCAAATGGCAGATAAAGTAATGGATATCCTTAAAACAAAATACCTTATCTCCCCTATAATTTACGAAGGCTTGCAACGTATCGAAAAACTGGAAGTGCCCGAAATGGCATTACGCGAAGTAATCTTCAACGCAATCATTCATAAAGATTACACCGGAGCCCCCATTCAGTTAAGCGTGTATAACCATAAATTAATTCTTTGGAACGAAGGCCGTTTACCCGACGATTTTACCATCGAAACCTTGCTCGGCAAACATCCTTCACGGCCGTTTAATAAAAATGTAGCCGACATATTTTTTAAAGCTGGTTTTATTGAAGCCTGGGGCCGGGGAATTGCTAAAATCACCAATGGTTTCAAAAATGAAGGATTAAAAATTCCGGTATTTGAAACTACCATGGGTGGCATATTGGTTACTATCGACAGGCCCAACTATAATTTAAAAGATCGTGACACCAATGATGTCCCCGATGATGTCCCCGATGATGTCCCCGATAATGTCACCGATAATGTCACCGATAAGGTCGTAGATAAAGTCGCAGATAAGGTCCCCGATAAAGTCCCCGATAAGGTCCCCGATAAGGTCCCCGATAATCTGACAGAAAACCAACAAAAAATTTTGAAATTAGTTGCACAAAACAAAACCGTTTCAATGTCGGAAATAGCTGAAAATATTGGCATCTCAAAACGAAAAGTGCTTGACAATATCAACAAGCTGAAAAACCGCGGATTAATCGAACGCATCGGCTCCCCAAAAGGCGGGCATTGGAAAATTATCAATTAACCTGTCAAACCTTTAACCTGAAACTTTAAACTCTGTCCCGATAGCTATCGGGATGAACTTTGAACTCCGAACTCCGAACTTTCCGAACTCAAACTAGCAACCAGCAACCAGCAACCAGCAACCAGCAACTCCGAACTTTCCGAATGATAATTAGTATCTTTGCACCCGCAAAAAATGATTGCAACAGTAAGAAAACAAAACAATCATCAACGGGAGGTTACTTCACTTTTAACATGTAACTGAGAAGGCGGAGCTGTGAAAATTCAGTGCGACCCGGCATTTATCCCGATAACTATCCGTGTCCTGAAACCAGCAACCAGCAACCAGCAACTCGGAACCTGACCCCCTCTTTGTTTTTATTAATGTTTTTAATACTTTTGAAGAAAAAAAATGACAACGTTAAAAATTACAGTGGATAATAAAAAAAATGCAAGACTTCTTTCTAAAGTTTTGAAAAACATGAATTTTGTAAAAAGAATTGAAGAAGAAAACAAGGCATCTGACAATCAATATAAAACCCTCAATAAATTATTCAACAACATTGAACATGGAAAAGTATTCACTGAAATAGACGACCCCGTAAAATGGCAAAAAGAAATTCGTGATGATTGGGAAGCTCGTTGACACAAATATTCTGATTTACCTTTCAAAGAAACAACTGGCATTCGACAAGGTGGCCTTGCCGGGAGACAAACTTTTTATTTCTGTAATAACTTACATGGAAGTTTTGGGGTATCGGTTTCCTAAAAATTCTGAGAAAAAAATTGTTGAAGAACTTTGCAAAAACCTTCCGGTAATTGAGCTTGACAGGGAAATTGTAGAAAAGGTAATACAAATCAGACAACAAAACAAAATTAAATTACCCGATGCGATAATCCTGGCTACAGCAATCATTAATAATTTTGAACTAATCACAGCGAATGTCAACGACTTTTCAAATATCCAACATGATATAGAGATTATTAATCCAATGGTTTGAATATTATAAAAAGTAAAAAATAAGTACGTAAAACGGTCAACGTTATTTAGGCATACACACCTCTGAACTTTGAACTCAAAACTTTAAACTTTGAACTCTCCTTCCCCTCTTTGATTTTACCAGCCTTTTTAATACATTTGAAGAAAAAAATGGAAACGATAATTACAATAAAAAAGAATAAACCTGCTTACAGGGCGCTCATCCTTCTTGCAAAAGAATTGGAGAAAAATGATAATACATCCATCTCAATAAAGGAGGAAGACAAGAAAAGGAAAAACCTGAACTTAATTTTGCCCACAAAAAAATCAAATAATTCATTTAACTGTTTTGAGCAGTTATCCGATTTTCCATCACTTAGTGATTTAAGAAAAAAAGCATGGCCCAAAGTCTCATAATAGTTGACAGTTGTGTCTTTATTAAAGCATTCAGGAAGGATGCTCAGGCAAGAAATGACCTTAAAAATATTGAGGGAAGAACTGCATATTCAATTATAGCACAACTGGAATTGCTCACCGGGGCAAATACCAAAGCAAAAAAAGAAGCAATTACCGAAATTTTTGAATCTTACTATGGAATTCCTGTAAATGCTGAAATTTCAAAAATGGCAGTTCAGATTATGCAAACATATATAACCGGACAACAAGTTTTATCAGTTCCCGATTGTCTCATTGCAGCAACTGCAATAGTTACAGGTTTTCCTTTATTGACTTACAACACAAAAGATTTTAGTTTTATCAGGGGCCTTAAACTTTTCAATCAAAAAGATAACAAGGAAAAATAATTACGAATTGGCGACATCCGACAGCTATAAAAGGGAACGCCAGAAGCACACGGGAAAACCAGAAACCTGTTCAGTAAGCCCCGGTTTTCAGGAGCGCAGAGAACTGAAAAACGTTGGGCAGCCTATCCCGTGTTAACGGGAAACTAATCCCGATTGCGCAGCGTATCGGGACAACCAGCAACCCTCTTTGAACTCGGAACCTTGAACTCGGAACTTTAAACTCGGAGAACTCGAAACTTTTCCCCCTTTCCCCATCCCCCTGTCTGCCATTTTGTTTATCTTTGCACGCTGAAAATAAAAACAATACATTATTCTGATTTTAAAATGGATAACCAAAACAACAATCTATATTCGTGGTACGGGTCTGCGAGGGAGAGCAGCGACTGCGGCAGCCTCACGACTTTTAGCACTTAAACCATTTAAAATCCGACTCTGCAAGGAGTTTATAACGAAGCAGTGAAAGCATGGACCTACATAACAACGAATAAATATAACAAGGTGCTTTACACTGGTGTTACTTCCGACCTCAAAGGCCGGTTGGAAAGCCACCGGACAAAAAAGTATCCCAATGCTTTTACCGCCAGATATAATGCAGATAAGCTGGTTTGGTTCCAGGAGTTTGATAGCATTATTGATGCACGGACACGAGAGAAACAACTGAAGGCTGGGAATCGCGCCAGGAAGATAAAACTTATAGAAGAGATTAATTCGGAATGCCTGCCCGACTGCCTTAGTTCCAACAGGATGATGCCATTCGGACGGTCAGGCGGGGAAAGACTTATACGAAACATTGTAAAGTGCAGGGAGGGTGAGACCGCTTCGGCTCTTTCTCTGAATAAACTGTTCAGCAAGGCATACCCGACCGCACTACTAAGCCTTGTTGCATCGCCTCGCGGAATCCTGCACCTAATAATTTTTAGTGCACATACATCCCTGCACAAAACAAACTTTGTAGTACGACTTTGCGAGGGAGGAACGACCGAAGCAAACAACATTTGTAGTACGAGTCTGCGAGGGAGTTTTTATGCCGAAGGGAAACGAAGGCAGAAAAACGACCGCGGCAGCCTTAAACAACTTAGCACTTAGTCAATCATGAAAATACTAATCACAGGCACTGCGGGATTCATCGGCTATCACCTCGCCAAACGCCTCATTGAAAGAGGCGACACCGTAGTAGGAATAGACAACATCAACGACTACTACGACATTAACCTGAAATACGCCCGCCTCGCCGAAACCGGCATAACCAGGGAGGCGGAACAATGGCACACCAAAGTACAAAGCACGAAGTACGAAAACTACAGCTTTGTGCGCATGAACCTCGAAGACCGCGAACAGCTCAACCAACTCTTTGAGCAGGAAAAATTCGACAAGGTGTGCAACCTCGCAGCGCAGGCCGGGGTACGGTACAGTTTGGAAAACCCACATGCTTACATCAACAGCAACATTGTGGGTTTTATAAACATACTGGAAGCCTGCCCTGTGGAATAGTTGCTTTAAAATTGTCATTCAATCAGAATTATGAAATACATACAAAGCAAATTCCACAGGGCCTGCCGCCACCACAACATAAAGCATTTGGCTTATGCCAGCTCCAGCAGCGTGTACGGCAACAACACCAAAATGCCACTCAGTACCAGCGACAATGTGGACCATCCCATAAGCCTCTATGCCGCTACCAAAAAAAGCAACGAACTCATGGCCCACACTTATAGCCATTTGTTTGGCCTCCCCACCACCGGACTCCGGTTCTTTACCGTTTACGGCCCCTGGGGACGCCCCGACATGGCCCTCTTTCTTTTTACCAAAGCCATTCTCGCCGACCAGCCCATAAAAGTATTCAACAACGGCAACATGGTCCGCGACTTCACTTATGTTGACGACATCGTGGAAGGAGTTACCCGTGTAATAGATAATCCCCCTGTTGGAACACAAAATAATATAGCAGCACGAATTTCCCCTCCTTCAAAAGGAGGGGTGGCTCCGGCTAAAGCCGGAGACGGGGTGGTTGAATCGACCGAAGGGACCTCATCCCCTCAGCACAGTGCACCATATAAAATATATAACATCGGAAATTCCTCTCCCGTCCCCCTCCTCGACTACATCGCCGCCATAGAATCCACACTCGGCAAAACTGCCCAAAAAGAGTTTTTGCCCATGCAACCGGGTGATGTACCAAGGACAGAAGCGGATGTGACTGATTTAGTTAAAAATTTAGGATATAAACCTGATACGCCGGTACAAAAAGGAATTGAACGGTTTATTGAATGGTATAAAGAGTATTTCAAAATTTAAGCAGTAAGCCATGGAACAAGGTGAAATAGTAATTTACAAATCAACCGAAACAAATGATTTTCAACTCGAAGTCCGCGTTGAGGATGAAACAGTATGGCTTACTCAGTCTCAAATGGTAACACTTTTTAATTCTACCAAACAAAATATAAGTTTGCATATTAATAACATATTCAAGGAAGGAGAATTGGCAGCAGGTTCAACTGTCAAGGAATACTTGACTGTTCAACAAGAAGGAAAAAGAAAAGTAAAAAGAAAAATAGCATTATACAACCTTGACGTAATTATATCAGTCGGATACCGTGTTAAATCACAACGGGGAACACAATTCCGAATATGGGCAAATAAAGTTTTGAAAGACTACTTACTTAAAGGGTATGCAATAAACCAAAGAGTGGATAAAATTGAAAAAAAGTTGATTGAGCATGATCAAAAATTTGAATTACTCATATATACAAACCTTCCTCCCAACGAAGGAATTTTTTACGATGGCCAAATATTCGATGCTTACACATTTGTTTCCCAGCTCATTAAATCAGCAAAAAAATCAATTGTCTTAATAGACAATTATATAGATGAAAGTGTTCTTACATTGCTTTCAAAACGAAATACTGATGTGAGTGCAACTATATTCACAGCTAATATTTCCAAACAATTCAAACTCGATGTAAAACGATACAATGCCCAATACCCAAAAATTGAGGTAAAACAATTTTCCAAAGCACACGACCGTTTTTTAATCATCGACAATGAAACCGTTTATCACATTGGCGCTTCGCTGAAAGACCTTGGCAAAAAATGGTTTGCATTTTCAAAAATAAACCTGGATGCGAAAGAAATGATAAACAAAATTGATTAATGAATAACCTGCAAAATAGTTATACGGCAAATACCGGACTCCGGTTCTTTACCGTGTACGGCCCGTGCCTGTCCCGTGAAATGCGAAGCAAATTTCAACGGGAGGGTCGCCCCGATATGGCTTACTTCCTATTCACCCAGGCCATCCTCAATAACCAACCCATAAAAGTATTCAACAACGGCAACCTCGTACGTGATTTCACTTATATCGACGACATCATAGAAGGCGTAATCCGCGTAATCGACAATCAACCGGCTGAAGCACAAAATTATATAGCAGCACGAATTTCCCCTCCTTCACAAGGAGAGCCTGTCCCGGGAAACCGGGAGGTGGCTCCGGCTAATGCCGGAGACGGGGTGGTTGCCACCGACGCTGCCTCATCCTCTCAGCACAATGCCACTTCAACGAAACCCTCTGCCCTTAGCTCTGCGCCCTATGCCATCTACAACATTGGAAATTCATCACCGGTACAATTAATGGAATACATCGTCGCCATTGAAAAAGCATTGGGAAAAGAAGCCCAAAAAGAGTTATTGCCCATGCAGCCGGGCGACGTTCCCCGAACAGAAGCAGATGTGACGGACCTCATGGGAGATATGAATTATAAACCCGATACTCCGGTACAGGCAGGGATAGAAAAGTTTATCGAATGGTACAGATTATATTTTAATGGAAGATAACCATTTCGCGCTGTGCCCTTTGCCCTTTGCATGAATAATATTTTGATATCAACTAAAAATACACTTGAATATGTTTAAAAACAAAACCTTATTAATCACCGGAGGAACCGGCTCATTCGGCAATGCCGTTCTAAACCGTTTCCTCGATACCGACATTAAAGAAATCCGCATATTCAGCCGCGACGAAAAAAAACAAGACGACATGCGGCACCGGCTCAAAAATCCCAAGGTAAAATTCTACATTGGCGACGTGCGCGATAAACGCAGTGTGGACGGCGCCATGCCGGGTGTCGATTTCATTTTCCATGCGGCAGCGCTGAAACAGGTGCCATCGTGCGAGTTTTTTCCCACACAGGCTGTGCGCACCAATGTTTTTGGTACCGAAAACGTGCTGGATTCGGCTGTTCAGCACGGCGTAAAAAACGTGGTGGTGCTAAGTACCGATAAAGCCGCCTATCCCATCAATGCCATGGGTATGAGCAAGGCGCTGATGGAAAAAGTAGCCATTGCCAAAGGGCGTGCTCTTGGGCAAAACGCTGCCACCACTATATGCTGCACCCGTTACGGCAACGTAATGGCCAGCCGTGGTTCGGTTATTCCGCTGTGGGTAAACCAGATGAAGGAAGGCAAAGACATTACCATAACCGACCCCAACATGACCCGCTTTATGATGACGCTGGAAGATGCGGTTGATTTGGTGTTATACGCTTTTCAAAACGGCGAAAACGGCGATTTGTTTGTGCAGAAAGCCCCGGCTGCCACCCTTGAAGTGCTGGCACAGGCGCTTACCGGATTATACAAAACCAATACAGAAATCCGGATTATCGGTACCCGCCATGGGGAAAAGCTTTACGAAACCCTGGTGACCCGCGAAGAAATGGCCAAACATGTGGATATGGGCAACTATTTTCGCATCCCTGCCGATACGCGGGACCTTAATTACGACAAGTACTTTGTGGAAGGCGAAGAAAAAATCTCCCAACTCGAAGACTACCACTCGCACAACACCCGCCGTCTGGATGTGAAAGGAATGCAGGAACTGCTGCTGAAACTGCCGGAAGTGAGAGAGGATATAGGATAAAAGGAAAACGAAAAGTTCAGCATGAAGAAAATACGGGTATTTATCAGCAGTGTTCAGAAAGAATTTTCAGAAGAACGTCAGATGCTTTTCGATTATCTGATCAGTGATTCATTGTTAGGACTGTTTTTTGAACCATTTATTTTTGAGAAAATGCCTGCCATTGAACATTCCGTATCGAAAGTTTACCTCAGCGAAGTGGAGCGGTGCAGTATTTATATCGGACTATTTGGACGCACTTATGGCTACGAAGATGCAGAGGGAATATCGCCCACCGAGCGTGAATTTGATTATGCCGGCCAATTACATAAAACCAGGCTTATTTTTATTACCAACCATAAAGATACAGAGAGGAACGAAAAGGAAGCAGCCCTGATCAGGAAAGCAGAAGGTATAGTGGTTAGAAAATCTTTTGCCTCAATGAATGATTTAAAAGCATCGGTTTATACTTCATTGGTGCGTTATCTCGAAGAGAAGGAATTTATAAGGACCTCACCTTTTGATGCGACACTGAACAAAGAGGCAACCCTTGATGATATTGATTCACAAAAAATAAGAGACTTTGTAGCACTTGCCCAATCAAAAAGAAATTTTCCGCTACCGGTAAATGCCCCTGTTGAAACAATACTTACACATCTGAATTTAATGCAGGGTCAGCAATTAACCAATGCCGCTATTTTGCTGTTTGGTAAATCACCACAGAATTTCTTTTTGTCATCACATGTTAAATGCGCTCATTTTCATGGCACCGAAATTACCAAACCAATCCCTTCGTATCAAACATATAAAGGAGACGTATTTCAACTGGTAAATCAAGCGGTTGATTTTATTCTGTCAAAAATTGATTTGGAAATAGGAGATCGCAGCCAATCGACTGAAATAGGTACAAACTACGAAATTCCATCGGCAGCAGTAGCCGAGGCATTGGTAAATGCGGTGGCACACCGCGATTATTCGAGCAATGCAAGTGTGCAGGTAATGCTATTCCACGATCGCCTTGAAATATGGAATCCGGGGCAATTACCCTACGGATTAACTACCGAGAAATTAAAAAAACCACACAGCTCTATTCCTGCAAACCTTTTGCTGGCAGAGCCCATGTATTTGTCTGGTTACATCGAGCGTATAGGAACAGGAACCGGCGATATTGTAAACTGGTGCAACAACGCAGGGTTACCACGTGAACCGGAGTTTGTTCAAGAGGAATTTTTTAAGATAATTATTTGGAGAAAATATAAGAAAAATACACTTGCAGGACAAGCCACAGGACAAGCCACAGGACAAGTCACAGGACAAGCTACAGATGATGTTTTGTTGGGTATCCGAAAAGTAGTTTTGGTAATTGGTAAAAGTACGAAGCGTGACAAAATACAAGATGCTTTGGGCTTGAAAGGGCGTGATAACTTTATGAAAAACTATCTCTCTCCTGCTCTGGAAGAAGCTTATGTGGAAATGATTTATCCCGACACGCCACGTCATCCCGATCAAGCTTATCGCTTAACCCAAAAAGGAATTGAATTAAAAGAGGCTCTGTTAAAAATTGAAAAAGATAAAAATAGGTAAGAAAATGAAAGTACTTGTTACAGGGGCAAAAGGCTTTATCGGGAAAAACCTGATTGCCGAACTAAACAATATCAAAGAGGGCAAGGCAAAATCATACAGCCTTTCATCGGATTTATCCGTATTTGAATACGATTTGGACACCGACCCGGCTTTGCTGGACACGTATTGCAAAGAGTCCGGTTTTGTATTTCACCTTGCGGGTGTAAACCGCCCGAAAGAGCAATCGGAATTTATGGAAGGAAATTTTGGTTTCACTTCGGTTTTGCTGAACACATTAAAAAAACACAACAATAATTGTCCGGTAATGCTGTCTTCATCCATTCAGGCCGAACGGGATAATCCTTATGGGAATTCTAAAAAAGCGGGCGAAGATTTGCTTTTTGAATATGGCCGCGATACCGGTGCAGAGGTATTCATTTACCGCTTTCCCAATGTGTTTGGCAAATGGTGTCGCCCCAATTACAACAGCGCAGTGGCTACCTTCTGTTTTAACATTGCCCGCAACCTGCCCATTCAGGTAAACGACCGCAATGCAGCTATGACTTTGGTTTATATTGATGATGTTGTAAAAGAACTGATTTCAGCCTTGGAAGGCAATCCGCACAAAGCGGATGATTTTTGCAAAGTACCTGTGGAGCGCCAAATCATCCTCGGAGAGATTGTTGATCTGATTTATTCATTCAAAGAGAGCAGGGTAACCCTGCAGGTTCCCGATTTTTCCGATGCCTTTATAAAAAAACTCTATTCAACGTATCTCAGTTATCTCCCAACAGATAACTTTTCCTATCCGTTAAAAATGAATACCGACGACAGGGGTTCATTTACCGAATTTTTGAAATCACCCGACAGGGGACAGATATCTGTCAACATCTCCAAACCGGGCATCACAAAAGGGCAGCACTGGCACCACACCAAGAATGAAAAATTTTTGGTCGTAAGCGGCAAAGGGGTAATTCGTTTCAGAAGAATAAACGACGAACAGGTACATGAATATTTTGTATCGGGCGATAAACTGGAGGTGGTGGACATTCCTGTTGGATACACGCACAATATTGAAAATTTGGGAGATTCAGATATGGTAACAGTAATGTGGGCAAACGAAGTATTCAACCCCGACCATCCCGACACTTACTATTTACCGGTAGAAGAATAGCGATTACATTATTGTAATACAAAAACACTAATTTTGAAACCATACCGCGTAGCGGTTAAACTATTGTAAAAAGACAAAACAACATTAGCACATTATCGCGTAGCGATTAAACTATTGTAGTAGTAGTAGTAGTAAATAAACAACGAACCAACATCAGTATTTTACCGCGTAGCGGTTACATTATTTCATCATCAAAAAAAACATACACTATGAAGCCAGGCACTTTCACCCAGATTTACATCCAGCTCATCTTCTCCCCCCTCTACCGGGAGGCCCTGCTCCACCCACCCATCCGTCCCGACATATTCAGGTACATGAGCGGCATTGTAACACATCTTGGCCACAAATCAATCATCATTAACGGTATGGCCGATCATGTCCACCTTTTTATCGGACTCAACCCAAAATTATCCATTTCCGAAACTGTAAAAGAAGTTAAGCGTGCATCCTCCCTCTTTATTAACCAACAGAAATTTTTCCCAGGGAAATTTCAGTGGCAAAGCGGTTATGGTGGCTTTTCATACAGTCAGTCGCACATTGATAGGGTATATCAATACATCCTCAACCAGCAGGAGCATCATAAAAAGAAGTCATTCAGAGAAGAGTATATGGGATTTTTAAAAAAGTATAACATTGAGTTTGAAAACCAGTATTTATTTGAGTTTTTCGATGAATAGTTATAGATTTAACCGCTACGCGGTAAAGAGGTCATTTTGTTTGATCGCTCTTTTACAATAATAGAACCGCTACGCGGTATTTTTAAAGAGGTTGTTGGCTGAATGCTTTATTACAATATTACAATATTGAAACCGCTACGCGGTATTTTTAAAGAGGTTGTTGGCTGAATGCTTTATTACAACTATTTATTACAATATTGAAACCGCTACGCGGTATTATCGCAATGAAACTTTGGAGTTAACACTTGGTCTTTAAAAAAATGAGACAAAATAGAATATGAAAAAATTAAAAGTAATGACCGTCGTCGGCACCCGCCCCGAAATAATCCGCCTCTCGCGGGTAATGGCCCGGCTCGACGAATCCGAAGCCATTGAGCACATTACCGTGCACACCGGCCAAAACTACGATTACGAACTCAACGAGATATTCTACGAAGACCTCGGCATCCGTAAACCCGACTATTTTCTGAATGCTGCCGGCGCCACCGCCACCGCTACCGTAGGACAAATATTAATCAACATTGAACCGGTTTTGGAAGAAGTGCAACCTGATGCCTTTTTGGTGCTGGGCGACACCAACAGTTGCCTGTGTGCCATCCCGGCCAAAAAACGGCATATCCCCATCTTCCACATGGAAGCCGGCAACCGTTGTTTCGACCAGCGGGTGCCCGAGGAAACCAACCGGAAAATTGTGGACCATATTTCTGACATTAATCTTACATACAGCAGCATTGCCCGCGAATACCTGTTGCGTGAAGGCCTCCCTGCCGATCGTATAATAAAAACCGGCAGCCCCATGTTTGAGGTACTGAATCATTATATGCCAAAAATTCAGGCCTCCGATGTACTTAATCGGCTTAACCTTGAAAAAGAAAAATTCTTCGTCGTCTCCGCCCACCGCGAAGAAAACATCAACAGCGAAAAGAATTTTAACGGATTGATTGAATCCCTGAACCAGATTGCCGAAAAATACAACTATCCCATCATCGTCTCCACCCACCCCCGCACCCGCAAAAAACTCGAGACTCTGAATTCCGACTCCAATACTTTAAACTTTAAACCTGAAACTTTAAACTCTGAACCTGAAACTTTAAACTCTGAACCCAAAACTCATAAACTCATCCAGTGGATGAAGCCATTGGGGTTCAGTGACTACAACGCCCTCCAGCTAAACGCCTTCGCCGTCCTCTCCGACAGCGGCACCATCTCCGAAGAATCCTCCATCCTCAACTTCCGTGCACTCAACATCCGCGATGCCCACGAACGCCCCGAAGCCATGGAAGAAGCCTCGGTGATGATGGCAGGCCTGAACCCTGAACGTATTTTGCAAGGCCTGATGCAGTTGCAAACCCAGAAAACCGGGGAAGAACGAAATTTCAGGCTGGTGGGTGATTATTCCATGCCGAATGTGAGCGACAAAGTAGCCCGGATAATCCTGAGCTATACCGACTATATAAAACGTACCGTTTGGAGCGGGCAGTAAATGTTTGGGAAAAGTTTTCAAACAGAATTGTTTCACAATATTAACACAAGTTTATAATCAACAACGATTGAACAGTTTTTCACTTTGCCATTTTAACTATCTTTGCACCCGAAATTGAAAAGCGAACACATCCTCCGGCACGGCCAATAAATGAAAGCATGGACCTACATAACAACAAACAAGGCAAACAAGGTACTTTACACCGGGGTAACAAGCGACCTTAAAGGGCGCATGGAAAGCCACCGTACAAAGAAGTATCCAAACGCTTTCACCGCCCGTTACAACGCTGACAAACTTGTATGGTTCCAGGAGTTCGAAAGCATTATTGATGCAAGGACACGAGAGAAACAACTGAAGGCTGGGAATCGCGCCAGGAAGATAAAACTTATAGAAGAGATTAATTCGGAATGCCTGCCCGACTGCCTTAGTTCCAACAGGATGATGCCATTCGGACGGTCAGGCGGGGAAAGACTTATACGAAACATTGTAAAGTGTAGGGGGCATGAGACCACGTCGGTCGTTCCTCCCTCGTGGAGTCCTGCTCCTAATAAACTTAGGAGTAGGAATAACCCTGGACAAAACAAACTTATTAGCACGATTTTGCGAGGGAGCACAGCGACCGCGGCAAACAACTTTCGTGGCACGACTTCCCAAGTACAGACAACATTCGTGGTACGAGTCTGCGAGGGAGATTTTTTGCCGGAGAGAAACGGAGGTAAAAAAACGACCGCGGCAGCCCCACGAATTTTAGCACTTAAATAATTAGATAATCTTTAAACTTTGAACTCTCTCTTTCCCCTCTGCCCTCAGCCCTCAAACCCTCAACCCCGCTGAAATATGCTCCCACCGTCGCATTTCACGGTTTACCCTGTGAAACGCGAAGCATGTTTCAATTGGGGGTAAACCTGAAACCTGTAACTTGAAACCTGTAACTGTCCTCTGAACTTTAAACTCGAAACCCGAAACTTTTCCCCCTTTCCCCATCCCCCTGTCTGCCATTTTGTTTATCTTTGCACCCTGAAAATAATAACAACACATTTTTAAAAGAACCACAATCATATTAGTCAATAAACATGAAGATTACTTTAATTGCCGGTGCGCGCCCGAATTTTATGAAAATTGCTCCTATTATTCATGCCATTAAAAACGCACAAACAGAAGGTAAGAATATTAGTTACAGGTTAGTGCATACCGGGCAACATTACGACCAAAAAATGAGCGATACCTTTTTTAAAGAGCTCAACATACCGGAGCCAGACGTAAATTTAGGTTGTGGTGGCGGAACCCAGGCAGAGCAAACAGCAGCTATTATGGTAGCTTTTGAAAAAGAACTCATGGCAAACCCAACCGATTTGGTAATGGTTGTGGGTGATGTTACCAGCACCATGGCGTGCAGCATTGTTGCCAAAAAGCTGAATACAAAAGTGGCCCATGTAGAAGCCGGTATCCGTTCCTGGGATTTAACCATGCCTGAAGAAATTAATCGAATGGTAACCGATGCATTGGCTGATTACTTCTTTACTACTACTGAACTGGCTAACCAAAACCTGCGTAATGCCGGAATACCCGATGACTGCATTTTCTTTGTAGGAAACGTAATGATTGACACCCTTTTGGCCAACCGCCATCGTTTTAAAAAACCGGCAGTTTGGAATGAATTGAAACTGGAAAAAGGAAACTATTTTGTAATAACTCTGCACCGCCCGGCCAATGTGGATGAAGCTGACAAGCTGAAAGCTTTAATGAACGAAATAACCATACATACCCGAAAACTGCCGGTAATATTTCCCATGCACCCACGTACAGCTAAAATTTTTAAAGAATTGGGCATTTCTGCCGGCAATCTTCATATTATAGAGCCATTGGGTTATTTGGAATTCAACTATTTGGTAGAAAATGCCAAAGCAGTTATTACCGATTCCGGCGGCATTACGGAAGAAACTACGGTAATGGGAATTCCCTGCCTTACCCTGCGCGATAACACTGAGCGACCTGAAACAGTAGAAATTGGCACTAATGAACTAATAGGCACCAACCCGGCTGCCATTAAGCCGGCGCTCGAAAAACTTTTCAGCGGAAACTGGAAAACGGGAAATATCCCGGCATTATGGGATGGAAAAACAGCTAAAAGGATTATTGATGAACTGTTTAAGCTTTTTTAGTTGGGAAAAACGTACCAGCCTCAAAATTGCCTGCCCCGAGGAAATTGCACTTCACTTTGGCTGGATAACCCGTGAGCAGTTACAAAAACAAATAGAAGGCATGAAAGGAAAATATTTTGAATACCTGCAGAAAATTGCTTTAATCTAAATGTAGTACCGGCCTACAGCCCCTTTAGGGGTTTGGGGTACATCTTTTATCTTAATACTCAAAATCTCATAGCTGTAAAATTTCATGTCTTTAAAACAAAAAACCGTTTCCGGCCTCCTTTGGAGCTTCATCGACCAGTTTGCCAACATGGGGATTAGCTTTATTGCCGGGATAATTCTGGCACGGTTGCTTTCACCGCGTGAATTCGGTTTAATAGGCATGATTACTGTTTTTATTGCTGTTTCCGAATCGTTTATCAACAGCGGGTTCAGCAGCGCATTAATCCGGAAAAAGAATTGCACCGATACCGATTTCTCCACCGTGTTTTATTT
>CAZLGT010000012.1:0-80221 GCA_964559175.1 uncultured Mariniphaga sp.
ACGCTGTTTCACAACCGATTTGCATGCTGCTTCAATTACCCCGCTGCCTATGGGCAGCAATTCCGAAATTAAATTCTTAAACTTTTTGAGGTTAAGAATCAGTAATTTACAAGACTGCTAAAAAATTAATTTTCGTGTTATTCTATTATCTTGAGTTGAGACGCATAGTTGTATGATAATCAATATCTTAGCTGTATTACTGAAAAAACCGGCCTGAGACCGGTTGTACAGACTCATAATTTTATTACGTTTGAGTTAATATTAAATTTTTAAAAAGGCAAGCAGGTTTACTCACTTCCATGAGCTTGCCTTTTGTCTTTCAAATATAATATTTATTACGTTTATTTGAAAGGTTTGCGGCGTTTTTTTTCATATTTTTTTGGCCGTTTGCAGAACCAGCAGTAATTTAATTTAGAGAGAAAAGAAAAAGCAAAAGTGCCGTCAGAGGCTTGAACGTTTCAACGGGAAACAGTTCATCATTTTAGTTTACACCGTGCTCAAAAGGCATTATCCTGATTTTTACCGGTTGCTGGAAAGCATCCCCGACCACAGGGCACGGCGCAGTTACAAAATCGCTGAGATAATCATGGGCGGATTGTCGATGTTTATTTTCAAGTGTGGGTCGCGTAACAACACCGACAAGTTTATTACCAACCGGGTAGAAAAGAATTTTATCACCATCTTCGGCCTTCGCCTTCCTGTGATGGACACAGTCGATGTTTTTTTGCGGGAGCTGCCCGCTTGTGAGCTTGAAAAACTAAAACAGTTGTTGGTTCGTCAGTTAATCGAAAAGCGGGCACTCGATAAGTTTCGTTATTGTGGCCGTTTTGTTGTGGCCGTCGATGGGACAGGTGTTTACAGTTTCGATTACGAACCTTTTGCGGGTTGTCCGCACAAAACCAGTAAAAACGGGAAAACCACCTGGCAGGTATATGTGCTGGAGGCCAAAATTGTTTGCTCCAACAACTTCAGCATCTCGCTGGCAACAGAGTGGCTGCAAAACTCCGACAATATGGATGAAAAACAGGACTGTGAGCAAAAAGCTTTTGTACGCCTTGCCTGCAAACTGAAAAAGATGTACCCCCGCATGGCAGTTGCAATAGCGGCAGATGCCCTGTACCCCAACAATACCTTTTTTGATATTTGCAGAAAAAACGGGTGGCGATTTATCCTGACTTTTAAGGAAGGTACACTTAAAACAGTTTGGGAAGAAGTGATGTTGCTTTACCTGTTGCAAGAGAAACAAAACAAACAAACACGTATAAAAAATTACAAAAAGGGAAAAGGCCGGGAGGTGCAAACCTCCATGTTCATCAATGGTATCGAATACAAAAAACACCGGTTAAACTGGGTTGAATATACTTCATACTGCACTGATGAGAACACATCACAACAGCGTTTTGTACACATAACCGATTTAGATGTAAGCAGGCAAACGGTTTGGGAAACCAGTTTTTATGGCCGGTTGCGGTGGAAAATAGAAAATGAAGGTTTTAATACCCAAAAAAATGGTGGATACAACCTGCAGCACAAGTACTCACGAAAACATACCGGCGCCATGCAAAACTATTACCAGCTGCTGCAAATAGCACATTTAATTGTTCAGTTAACCGAGAGGCTAAAGGCAGTAAAAGAGGGCTTGAAGTTATCTGACAGGACAGCCATATCGCTCTGGACAGACCTGTGGGCCACCATGCTGAAAGAAAAAATAAAAACGGAGGAAGTTTGTGAAATTGTTGAAAACACGAAGCAATTAAGATATTAACCCCAAAAGCATACCCGAGAAACCCTGCTCATTAACATTCAGGGAAACCCAACAAAAAAAAGAAAGGAGAGAAACTTATAAAAAATTGTGCGAACCAACCCTTCAATCCGGCAAAACGCTGTGAATGGGAAAATTATACTCTTTACCCTAATACAATATCATAGATTAGTATTTTTTGCTAATTTCGGAAGTGCTGCAACTCAAATAGTGATTTTGGATGTGCGGGTAAAGTATTTATGTTTGTAAATTGAAAAATCGGCATCCATAGATTGCCGGATACCCGTTTTTCAGGATTTGGACTATTTCGACCACCCCAAAATACCTCCCCTCCTCCACCAGCAGCCGGTACAGTTCATCGCGCACTTTTTTAGTAAGGGCGCTGATGGTTGCAAACTGTTCCTGCATATCTTGCAGGTTGTGGATTTCAGCGTATTTGCGGATTTGGATGAGGCCGGAGTACGGCGTGAGAAAATCGGAATAGTTGAAATACCGGGAACAGGGTTCGTCTTTACAGTTTATTCCGCTGAAAAAAACTTTCAATGGCATAAAACGGAAGGGATAGAACAGGATTGCCCTTTTGAAATTTTGCCTGTGATATTTTAATGGCACATTTTGATTTATGCTTTTCGATAAACATATGCAGGCTTTTCATTCGGCCTGTTGGCCCCGATTTCACTTCAGTTGGAATAATCTGGCCTTCCTTTTCAATCAGGTAATCAATTTCTGCAGTGCTGCTTTTCGCTCTTCTGCCCCAATAAAAAACTTCTGCTTTGGTGTACGGCGATTGGTATGCAATCAATTCCTGCCCAACAAACTGCTCAGCAACAGCACCTTTAAAAATGGCGTTGAAATCTTTTTCTATGGCCGTTTCGGAATATACTCCGCTGATGGCGTGAAACAAGCCAATATCAAGAAAAATGATTTTGAAAATGGATTCATGAACACCCGAAGAAAGGGGAAGTCCGGAGCCGCTTGTTTGTTTTATACGCGTAAGAATTCCTGCTGTTTCCAAAAGTTCAAGTGCCTCTTTAATTTTTTCTGATTTTATTCCCCTGTCAACATGTGCATAAACAAACTTTTGACCCGTCATTCCCGGCACGGAACGAAACGCTTTTTTAAGAAGCGTATGTGATGAAACTTTTGAATATTTTGCAAAATCGTCGATGTATGTATCTATGATGGATCGTTGGATTCTCTGGCATCTGATAATATCACGACTGGTAATGTACTCTTTTACCACCCCTGGCATTCCCCCGAGGAAATAATACTTTCTGATGAATTCATTTAGTTTTTCATGAATACCGTCGGGCATCTTTTCCAGATTTGGAAATTGATGAAGGTACTCTCTTAGCGCTGACTCCCCTAATGCATCAAGAAATTCGCCAAAATTCATGGGATATAAATACAAATACTGGACACGGCCTACCGGCATTTTGAAATTCTCACTTTTCAGGGCAAACTCGAGAAGCGAACCGGCTCCAATAATATGTAAACCAGGCATTTCTTCATAGAAATACCGGAGTGAAACAATGGCTTCCGGGCATTCCTGTATTTCATCCAGAAATAAAAGTGTTTTTCCTGCTTCCGGTTTTTGGGCAGTGAATAAAATGATTTTTTCTGTAATCTCTATTGGCACAAACGTGTTGAATATGGTTTTGTATTCAGGGTTTCGCTCAAAATTAATGTAAATAGTATGTTCAAACTCCTCTTGACCAAATCTTTGAACGATAAAGGTTTTTCCTGTTTGCCTCGCCCCTCGCAGCAAAAGCGGTCTTCTGGTATTTGATTCTTTCCACTCTTTAAGTGATTGATATATATCTCTTTTCATAGTTTTTGTGATAAAATGAAAGGACAAATATAGCTATTTTAAGACAAAAAGAAAGGTTTAACTAAGAAAAAAACAGATAAAATACAAGGATAATTTCTTGACAAAACAGACAAAATACAAGGATACAAATGAAAATTGAGTTATAGCAGGAAAAGCGGTTTATCCCAGATAAAGTTCGTTTCCGCGAAAACAGGGGTAAAAAAAAGAGACTTTCGGTTGAACCCAAAATGAAGTAAGCTAAACATATATTTCTGTTTCTGTGAGTTGAAACTTCACCCAAAATACCTCCCCTCCTCTACCAGCACCTATACAATCCATCGCAGTCTTGTTTCGTGAGCACCTAAATGACGGGAGAACAGTTTCTGAAAAAACAGTTAACCCATACAGCTTTTTGCAAAAAATCAGCCCTTTATTTTTCCAACTTTCTTATGTTTATCCCCGTAATACCGAAAAAAATTATTAGAGATACCATGATCAACTTATTCAACAAAATCGTCTTCCTGTTATTAATTGCGGCAATGGCTGTGGCGTGCGGTACAAAAAACAGCAATTACAATATTCAAACAGCGGAAGTTCCTGCTGGTTATACACTTGATCAAAAGGTTGAACTTTCGGGGAAAGTGCTGCCTCATCCGCGACAGATGCTTTGGTGGGAGGACGAGTTCAAAGGATTTATTCATTACGGGCCAAATACTTACAGCGGCAGGGAATGGGGTACCGGGTTTGAAGAATCTGACCTGTTTCATCCCACCGGATTGGATACCGACCAGTGGTGTGAGCTGATGAGCGCCGCCGGTATGACACGGGTTGTGATGGTAGTGAAGCACCACGAAGGGTATTGCCTGTGGCAAACCAGATATACCGACCATTCGGTGGCTTCGTCGGCCTGGAAAGACGGTGAAGGAGATGTTTTAAAAGAGCTGGCCGAATCGTGTAAAAAATACGGATTGCGGCTGGGAGTTTACCTCTCGCCTGCCGACCTTTACCAAATTGAGTCTTCCGGGGGTTATTACGGCAACAACAGTGAATTTACCGAACGCACCATTCCCAGTCAGGTGGAAGGCCGACCGTTCAGCGACAACAGAAATTTCACTTACCTGGCCGATGACTACAACGAATATTTTTTAAACCAGCTCTTTGAGCTTTTAACCGAATACGGCCCCATTTACGAAGTTTGGTTCGATGGCGCCAATCCCAAGCCCGGCACCAGCCAAACCTACAACTACGAAGCCTGGTACGACCTGATACGGCAGCTGGCTCCCGATGCGGTTATTTTCGGAAAAGGGCCCGATTCACGGTGGTGCGGAAATGAAGGTGGCCGTACCCGCGAGGCCGAATACAACGTCATTCCGCTGGAACATTCACCCGACACATACGACTGGCCCGACAAAACTGAAGAAAACATTGCCGGTCGCGAAAAAATAACCGAACAAACAACCTATTTCCACTATTATCCGGCCGAAACCAACACCTCCATCAGGCATGGCTGGTTCTGGAGAAACGACAATGAACAGCAGGTCAGAAGTGTCGATGATGTTTTCGATATCTATGAACGGTCGGTTGGCGGCAACAGCCAGTTTCACCTGAATATTCCCCCCAATACCGAGGGAAAATTTTCCCCACGGGATGCTGAAGTGCTGAAAGCGGTGGGCAAAAAAATACGCAGTGTTTACAATTCCAACCTGCTGACCGGAGGAAAAGCATCCGTCAAAAATGTGCTCGACAGCAATACCTCCACCTGGTGGCAGGCCCCCGGCAAAGAAGCATCATTGGAAATCACCCTTCCTGAAAAAAGACGAATTAACCGGTTTATGATTATGGAAGCCATTGCCAACCGGGGAGAACGAGTGGAAGAACACCACCTCGAGGCTCGCATAAATGGGGAATGGACAAGGGTTGCCACAGGAAAAACCATCGGGCACAAACGCATTCTTCGGTTTCCTCCAGTTGAAACCGATGCTTTCCGGCTTACCATTACCCAATCGAGGCTTGCTCCGGCCATTGCTCATGTTTCGGCCCATTACTACGACGAACCACCCAAACCTGTGGTTATTGAAAGAGATAGCGAAGGCATGATGAAAATGGGCGTGGCAAGTAATTTTGTATGGCGGCCGGAGAACACAGCAGACCAGTCACAGGATATTTATTATACCGTTGATGGCTCCGATCCTGATGCCGGGTCGGTGAAATACACCGAACCTGTATCGATGCCGGCAGGAGGCCACATAAAAGCAAGGGCAATTGTTGAAACCAGGATGGGACCTGTAACTGAAATAAGGATGGGAATATTGCCCAAAGGCTGGACTGCTGCCGATTCGGAGGGAAGAGCCAATGAACCTGCCAGGGTTCTGGACGGCAACCCATACAGTGGATGGACGTTGGAAACAGGTTCAGGAACGCCATTCCTTTCAATCGACATGAAGCAGGAGCACCTGATTTCGGGCTTCACTTACCTTCCGGCCAGAGGAGGTTTCATCGAATCGTTTGAGGTGGAAGTCAGTGCCGACGGCCAAAACTGGAAACATGTTCACCGAGGCACTTTTGGAAATATCATGAACGACCCCAGCCGCAGAGTAGTTCTTTTCGATAATCCGGTAAGCGCCCGGTACTTTCGACTGTCGGAACTGAAAGCTCCCGGAAGTCATACCCGTTTGGGAGCAGGCGAATTGCAGATACTTTCAGGCAAATAAACATCTTTTCCTGCATGAGGGTGAGGTTTTAACGCAACTTTTAGGTACAATCCAGATGATGCATGGGGCTGGACCTGTATAAAACATTTCCCCATGATGAGACTCGGTGAAACTTATCTTTTAAGAACAGAAGCCCGGTTTATTAATTGATGTCTAATATAAACACTTAAACGGTATGATTAAAAATATCTCAGTTTTATGGTTCCGTCAACCGGGCAGGTTGAATGTACCGTCGAAATCATTAAAATTGTTAAAATCTTTCTATTTTCAAGCCTGAAAAAACAAAAGAATAAAAATACGGAAATATGAAAAATTTACTTATTGGAACAAGTGCGGCATTGCTGGCTGTAGCGGCTTGTAAAACTGCACCACAGGAAACTCGTGAAAGACCCAACATTCTCTATATCATGACCGACGATCACTCCTTTCAAACCATCAGTGCTTACGGAGGTACACTTATTAACACACCCAACATTGACCGCATTGCCAGTGAGGGAATTATTTTTACCAACAGCTTTGTTGGAAATTCGATTTGTGCGCCCAGCCGGGCCACCATGCTCACCGGAAAACATACCCACAAAAACGGGCAGATGACCAACGAGGTAACTTTCGACGGGTTGCAGGTTACCTTTCCAAAGGTTTTGCAACAGGCGGGCTATAAAACAGCCATGATTGGGAAATGGCACCTGAAAAGCGACCCCACCGGATTTGACCACTGGAATATCCTTCCCGGTCAGGGCGAATATTACAATCCCGATTTCATCAGAATGGGAGAAAATGTCCGCTACGAAGGGTATTGCACTACCATTACAACCGATTTGGCGCTGGAATGGCTCGATGGTTTGGAAAAGGAAGACCCCTTCTGCCTGCTTTTACACCATAAGGCCCCACACAGGACATGGCAACCCGACACCATACATTTCGGGGAATTTAAGGACATAACCTATCCGGTTCCGCCTAACTTTTTCGATGAATACGAAGGCAGGAAAGCAGCAGATGAACAAAAACTAAGCATTAGGGAAGACGATATGGATATCAGGTACGATTTGAAAATGCAGGATGAAAAAATCCCTTCCCGTTTCCCGTGGATAGACCATACTGCCAGAATGAACGAAGCCCAGAAAAAAGCCTGGGAAGAACATTACACACCCATCAAAGACGATTTTCTTGCTCAAAACCTTCAGGGATCCGACCTGCATATCTGGAAATATCAGCGCTATATGCGCGATTATCTGGCCTGTATCCGTTCGGTTGACGAAAACATTGGTCGCGTATTGACTTATTTGGAAAAAAATGGATTGTTAGACAATACACTCATCGTTTATACTTCCGACCAGGGATTTTACATGGGAGAGCATGGCTGGTTCGACAAACGGTTTATGTATGAAGAATCATTCAGAACCCCATTGGTAATGAGGCTTCCAAAAGGGTTTTCAACACAGGGTGAAATCCCCCAAATGGTGCAAAATATCGATTATGCACCAACATTTATAGATATGGCTGGTGCAGAAATTCCGGCTGAAATTCAGGGAAAATCACTCATGCCATTGCTGGCAGGTCAAAAAGAAGCAGACTGGCGCGACGCCCTGTACTATCACTACTATGAATTCCCTAACGAACACATGGTGAAAAAACATTACGGGATACGAAACAAAAAATTCAAGCTCATCCATTTTTACGACGATATAAACGAGTGGGAATTTTACGATCTGGAAAAAGACCCGTCGGAAATGAAAAACCTTTACGGCAATCCATCTTTTAGCGTTGAAATAGAAAAAATGAAAAATGATTTGAAAAACCTGATTGTGCAATACGATGACAATGTTGCACTTGAACTGTTTAACAATTCCAAAAATTAATAAACTGCAATTTTTTTAAAATACAAATAATATGATACGCAAAATTCACTTTATGGTCTGGTTGCTTCTGGCGGCAATATTGACCTCGGCACAGCCGAAAAACTTTGAAAATCCGCGTTTTGTTTCCGAAAACAAGCTGGAACCGCGCAGTACCTTTTATCCGTTTACAACCGAAGAGCAGGCGTTAAACGGAGACCGTGACCAGTCTCCCTGGCTGAAATTCCTGAACGGCGACTGGAAATTCCACTTCTCGCCCGACACGGCTTCGGTGCCTTCCGGGTTTTACCGGGAAAGCTATGCCGTTAGCTCGTGGGACAATATCGACGTGCCCTCGTGCTGGGAAATGCGGGGTTACGGAACACCCATTTACACCAACGTGGTGTATCCGTTTCCGGTGAATCCGCCCTACATCGACCGTGAAAATCCGGTGGGCATTTATGTGAAGGAGTTTACGGTTCCCGAAGAGTGGGCCAACCAGGAGGTTATCCTTCATTTTGGCGGGGTCAGTTCGGCTTTCAACCTCTGGGTAAACGGCAAAAGTGCCGGCTACAGTCAGGACAGCCGCCTGCCTGCCGAATTCAACATCACCGAATTACTGAAAACCGGCAGCAACCGCGTTACCGTGCAGGTGTACCGCTGGAGCGACGGTAGTTATCTCGAAGACCAGGACCACTGGCGCATGAGTGGCCTTCACCGCGAAGTATTCCTTATGGCCCGTCCGAAAGTGCACATCGAAGATTTTGCCGTGCGCACCCGGTTCGACGACAACTACCAGCATGCATGGCTGCAGGTGCGCCCTGCGTTGGCAAACAGTAACAAAACCAATCTGGAAGGCTGGACCGTGGAAGCCCGCCTGTACGATGCCAACCGGCAGGAGGTGCTGGAACAACCTTTATCGGTGCCTGCCAGCCGCATGTATCGCGAAGGCTATCCACAGCGCGACAGACCTTATTTTGCCATTATGGAAACGCTGATAGAAAATCCCCGGCAATGGTCAGCCGAAGACCCGTACCTTTACACCCTTTCCATAAGCCTGAAAAATGCGAATGGCGAAGTGGAAGAAGCCGTTTCAACCAAAGTCGGTTTCCGCGAAGTGGAATTGAACAACGGGCGTTTGCTTGTAAATGGCCGCGAGGTGAAACTGAAAGGTGTAAACCGGCACGACCACAGCCAGCTCAACGGCAAAACCGTTACCCGCCAGGAGATGCTCAACGATGTGTTGCTGATGAAACAATTTAACATCAATGCCGTACGAACCTCGCACTACCCCAACGACCCGTATTTTTACGAGCTGTGCGATGAATACGGACTATATGTGATGGACGAAGCCAACATCGAGACCCACGGTGTGGGCGGCTATTTTGCCAACCAAACCGACTGGGCTTATGCTTTCCTCGACCGGGTAATCCGCATGGTAGAGCGAAATAAAAATCATCCATCCATCATCTCGTGGTCACTGGGCAATGAGTCGGGCACCGGACCCAACCATGCAGCAGCAGCGGCATGGACCAAAGAATTCGACCCCACACGATTCATTCACTACGAAGGCGCCCAGGGCAACCACGAACATCCCGCTTACATTAAACCCGGCTCCGACAGGCGTGCTGCATTTATGGCCAATCCCACCGACCCGTATTACGTGGATGTGCTCAGCCGCATGTACCCCAGTCCGTCGCAGCTGGAAGGACTGGCCATCAGTCCATACATTCACCGGCCTGTTGTGGTATGCGAATACGCCCATGCCATGGGAAATTCGGTGGGTAACCTGAAAGAATACTGGGACATCATCCGCAAGTATCCGAACCTGATTGGCGCCTACATCTGGGACTGGATGGACCAGGGCCTGTTGCAGACCGATGAAAGCGGGCGTGAATTCTGGGCTTATGGCGGCGACTTTGGCGACACACCCAACGACGGCAATTTCTGCATCAACGGCATTGTTTCGCCCGACCAAACGCCACAACCTGCCATGTGGGAAGTGAAAAAAATCTTTCAGGATGTGGTTACCACCCTGCGTAATAAAAACAGTTTTACAGTGAACGTGCTGAACCGGCACGCCCACAGCGATCTCTCGCACCTGGAACTGCACTGGAAACTGCTGGCCAGTGGCGAAACCGTTCAGTCCGGCACGGAAACCATCCCACCTGTTCTGCCCGGCTCCAGTGTAGATATTCCACTCAGTGTCAGGTCGTTTCAGCCGGCTGCTGAAAAAGAATACGTGCTGGAAGTATCTTATCGTTTGAAAAACGAAACTTTATGGGCGCCCAAAGGTTTTGAAATGGCCTGGGATCAGATAATGATTCAGGAAGCCTCAACTGTGACGGGCATTGAACCGGCCGGCAGCCTGTCGGTTGAAAACCTGGAAGACGGTGTAAAAGTTTCCGGAAGACGGTTTTCTGCCACCTTCAGTAAATCAAAAGGTGCTATGGTTTCGTTTGTAACCAACGGAACCGAAATGCTGCAGGAACCGCTTCAGCCCAATTTCTGGCGCATACCCACCGACAACGACATGGCCGGAGGCAATCGTGTTTTCCAGTCCATGCGGGTTTGGAAAGAAGCTGCCAAAAACTTGAAACTAGCCGCCTGGAACGTTTCTGAAGCAGAAGGTTTGACAACAATCACTGCCCGGTATAAGTTGCCTGTTGAGGAAAGCACCCTGGAACTAACCTACAAAATTTCAGGAAACGGACAGGTGCAGGTTGACATGAAAGTAGAAAAAGGAGGAGACACACCGCCAATGCCGCGACTGGGTATGCAGGCTGCTGTATCCAATAAATTTACCGATGCTGAATTTTACGGGAAAGGCCCTCACGAATCGTACTGGGACCGTAAGGAAGGCGCTCGTCTCGGACTTTTCAACATGCCGGTATCCGAGCTGCCATACCTCTATGTGAGGCCGCAGGAAAACGGGAACCGCAGCGATGTGCGCCGGCTGAAACTCACGGGAGGCAGAGAGCAAATCTCCGTTACCGGTATTTCAGCCTTCGATTTTTCGGTTTGGCCGTGGTCGCCCGAAAACCTGGAAGCTGCCACTCACATCAACAATTTGGAAACCAGAGATATGCTCACACTGAACATCGACTACAAACAGATGGGACTTGGCGGCGACGATTCCTGGTCGGCACAGGCGGCAGCCCACCCGCAGTATCGGTTATCGGATGACATGTACAAGTTTTCGTATATTCTGAATTTGATGCAATAGCATTCTTTTACGAAAACTTTTGAAATCATTTCTTTTTAGAAGAGTTTTCACTATTTTGTGATGTTCGATAAAAATTGAAAAATTCAAATTAATTCACATAAAGACAAAAATATGAAACATCTGTCAACACTTTTCATTGCCTTTTTGGCATTCGTAAGCTCACTTTCTGTTCAAAGCCAGGAACGCCCCGGCGAACAGCCGCCGCCTGAAACCGGCGAATCCTTCAAAGTAGGGATGGCCGGTTATTCGTTTGTGCGTTTCGACCTCGACAAAACACTGGAAACCATGGAAAAAGCTGATTTGCACTACTTGTGCATCAAAGACTTTCACCTGCCTTTTAACAGCACCGATCAGGAAATTACCGACTTTCATACCAAACTGAAAGCCAAAGGAATTACCGGTTATGCTGTAGGACCCATTTACATGAAAACCGAAGAAGAGGTTGACCGCGCATTTGATTATGCCAAACGGGTGGGTGTAAAACTGATTGTAGGCGTTCCCAATTACGAACTGCTGCCTTATGTGGACAAAAAAGTGAAGGAATACGACTTTCACTATGCCATCCATAATCACGGCCCCGACATTGAACTTTATCCGGATGCCGACGATATTTGGGAGAATGTAAAAGGCCTCGACCCGCGCATCGGCATGTGTCTCGATATTGGCCACAACATCAGAAATGGTAAAGACCCTGTGGCCGACCTGAAAAAATACCACTCCCGTGTGTTCGACATTCACATTAAGGACGTTACAGCCGACACGAAGGCAGGTTATTCTGTGGAAATCGGCCGCGGGATCATTGACATTCCGGCATTTGTAAACATGTTACGTGAAGTGAACTATACCGGCGTTTGCAGCCTGGAGCACGAAAAAAACATGGACAACCCGTTTATGGGAATTGCCGAATCGATTGGCTATTTCAGAGGAGTGATTTCAGCTACAAAATAGTTTTAAGAATCTGAAACTGTTATGAGAACCGTCTTTTCCTCTTTTTTAATCCTGGCACTACTCCTTTCTTCCTGTTCCGAAAAAAAAGAAACACACACCAACTTTGTCCTTATCTACCTCGACGATATGGGTTATGGCGACCTCACACAAACCGGCGCCATTGGTTACGAAACTCCCAACCTGGATCAGATGGCTTCCCAGGGCTTGCTGTTCACACGCTATTACGCACCACAGGCGGTTTGCAGTGCGTCGCGGGCCGGACTGCTCACGGGATGTTATCCCAACCGGATTGGTTTTTCAGGAGCACTGAGCCATGCGTCAAAAACAGGAATTTCTGCCGATGAAGAAACACTTGCCGAAGTGTTGAAAAAGAAAGGCTATGCCACAGCTATTTACGGAAAGTGGCATTTGGGCGTTCAGGATAAATTCCTTCCAACCCGCCACGGATTCGATGAATTTTACGGCATCCCTTACTCCAACGATATGTGGCCTTACCATCCCCGCGGCCCGGGCGCTTTCCCCGATTTGCCCCTGTTCGAAAATGAAACCATAGTGAATCCGGCAGTGACACCAGACGATCAGAAAAAATTCACCACTGAATTCACCGAACGTACCATTTCGTTTATAAAAAAGAATACCGAAAACCCGTTTTTCGTTTACCTGGCCCATCCCATGCCACATGTGCCGCTGTTTGTTTCCGAAAAATTTGAAGGAAAATCGGAACAAGGCCTTTACGGCGATGTGATGATGGAACTCGACTGGAGTGTAGGGCAGGTTATTAAAACGTTGAAAGAAAATGATTTGGAAGAAAATACACTGGTTATTTTTACTTCCGATAACGGCCCCTGGCTCAATTACGGCAACCATGCCGGAAACACAGGCGGCCTGCGCGAAGGGAAAGGCACCTCATTCGAAGGTGGTCAGCGTGTTCCCTGCCTCATGTACTGGAAAGGAACCATTTCGCCCGGAACAGTAAACAATAACCTGATTGCCGGAATTGATATTCTGCCAACGCTGGCTGAAATCGCAAATGCCCCTCTGCCGGAAAAGAAAATCGACGGAGTAAACATTCTCCCGTTAATTAAAGGTGAAGATGTGGACCCGCCCCGCAAATCATTCTGGTACTATTACCGGCAGAACAGTCTGGAAGCGGTTCAGGACGGTTACTGGAAACTGGTTTTTCCCCACCAGGGCCGTACGTATGTTGGATTTGAACCCGGCTATGACGGCCAGCCCGGCAGGGTAAACGAAAACTTCCCGCACGAAGGAGGGCTGTACGACCTGCGTCGCGACCCGGGAGAACAATATAACCTGCTGGAACAATACCCGGAAATTGTGGAAAGACTGGAAAAAGTGGCTGATGAAGCCCGCAATGAATTGGGGGACAACCTGACCGGTAATCCGGGAAAAAACCGCCGGGAACCCGGAATAATCGAATAAAAAAACAAAAAAAAATCCCGCCAATTGGCGGGATTGCTTTTAAATGACATAAATATTTTCAGCCGGCCTAAGCCAGTTTAACATTGACTGCATTTAACCCTTTTCTTCCTTCTTCCAGTTCAAAAGTAACTTCATCGTCTTCGCGAATGTTGTCTTTTAATCCGTTTGAGTGAACGAAATACTCTTTGTCTGAATCGGAATCTTTAATAAAACCAAAACCTTTGGCTTCATTAAAAAACTTTACTGTTCCTTTATACATAACTTGAATTTTAAAATATTGCGCTAAGGTACGAATAAAAATGTGAAAATTACTGTTTTTCAAATATTTAATGTATATTTGTACAAATCGGTGGTTTACACCGGTAATCTGACAAAAAATCTATCTCTTTATCCGTGAACAAACTTAAAAATTGCATTGGTGGCAATGCATGTTATTTTATTAACTATAAATGAAAGATTTAAGATATGTTTGACAAAAAGCAACACAATTTCAAGTCGCCCGATGTAAGAAAAATGCAGGAAGTAATCATTAATGCAAGGACCCGCATTTATGTGGAAGCCGGCGTTGACCCGGAAAAAGCCAAAGAACGGTACCTGGAGCGGCTGGAAGCCAGAAGGCCATAAAAGGAAAAACCAGCTTCATTCAAAAAAAATTCACCCGGAAAACGAAACGCAGGGCGGTCATTGAACCGCCTTTCGTATTTTTCCGACACTCATTTTTCCGGAATAAACCACCAGAGAATATTTTAACACCAGCGGAACCGACGAAAGCACCGGTACGGTTCCATTGCCGGGAAAAACTGCATTTTGCATGCTGTTTTTGTTTCGTAGAATCCAGGATTGGGGATAGCCGGGGTTGGAGGGATGATCGATGATAACGATTCCTGCTTTTTTTCCATCCTTTCCCATGCTTCCGGATACGTTAATGAAACCGGGCGATTGCACGTCCGTATTTTGAGGTTCGACGTTCCCCCCGGGTCCTGTAAATGCAACATCATCGGGCAGTACCATTCGCACCGAAAAACCACTGTATCCTTTTTCGTCTTCCGAACCGCCAATGGAAAGGCCTTTTTCCAGCGCCAGCAGACTGATTTCAAAATCAATCCGGCGGTAGTTTTTTGTTTTGGGGTGTATAGTAATGGCCGTGGTTTCCTCCATGTAAGCCACCTTTTGCCCGTGCCTTTTCCACTGGTCCGAAAACCAGTTCACTTTGGTTTTCAGCAGCGCTGAACCATCTTTCTGCGCCCAAAACTCAATGTCGGCCACCTTCTGGTCGAAGTCCTTAATTTCCCAGGAATCGCCAATTCGTTTGCCGTCGATCCACACCTGGTGCCACGCCCAGAAAATGCCGCGGTGGTGCTTGTGGTCGATGGGGAAATCTTCGGTCAAAACAGCTCCGTCAACTCCCCACAGCGGATGGATATAATTGCAGCGTTCGTATTTGCCTTCGTAACTTCTCGGTTCGGTCTGGTAAAACAGCACCTTCTCCCCTTTTTCCACGAAAAGCAGTCCGCCCTCCTGCTTTTGCATGGTAACCTGGGCATACAGACTCCTCGAAATCAGCAAAATAAACAATGCAGGTATCGCGATTTGTTTCATAGGTTTTTATCTTATTTAAAAAAGTTTGATAAAACTAACTTTTGTGGCTAAAACCGAAAGTATTACAGGGGGTTTTGCCCCCGGCTTCAGCCGGGGGTTCAAATTAAGGAAAAGGGAAAAGGCTTTAGCCGTTAATTTTATCACACTCATTTTATTCAATTCATAATTTTCGAATATAAAAAAAACAGATGTGATTCATGTCACTTCAGCAATTTCTCATACAGCCATTTGTTTTTCTGTTCCTGCTGCTCCGGAAACGTCCAGTGCGCGGTTTCCTGAAACAGATGCAGTTCTTTTGGTGCGCTGATGACATTATAAGCCGCATGCATCGAGGTGGGCGGACACACATTGTCGTTGTAGCCCCAACTGTACCAGCCCGGCACTTTTACAAAACGGGCAAAATTTACCACATCGAAATATTTTGAAGTTTCCACCTTTTCGGATTTGTTGGAAAATCCGTCGCGGAACATGTGCGGCCAGCCACCCGCCCTGCCGTGCAAATAGCCGGTTAAGTCGGAAAGTGCCGGGAAAAACGCTGCCAGATAACCGATGCGGTCATCGAGACCAGCGGTGATGATGGAGAGCGCTCCGCCCTGGCTCCCGCCGGTAACGGCAATATCTTCTCCGTTAAAACTGTCGAGCGATTCGATAAAATCCACCGCCCGCACACAGCCGAGGTAAACGCGTTTGAAATAGTAGTTGTCTTTATCGTCGAGGTTGGTCACCCAGTAATTGTCGAGCGCACCGTAGCGCAAATTGTCGTAAACGCCCTGCTCGAGGTTCACCGGAATACCGTGAATACCCATCTGGAAGGTGATGATCCCTTTTTCGGCACTCCACGGGTCGCCGTAGTAAGGACGCATGCCAGCGCCCGGCACATGCAGGATGGCCGGGTATTTTCCATCGGCTTTTGGCTTGCTCAGAATGCCGTAAATTTTCCCTTTAATGTTGTCGATGCTCACATGATACACATCCACCTTGTCGGTGCATCGTTCGGGCATCAGCGTCAAAACCGGTTTTATTGGCACTTTGGCCAGTTCGGCTTTGGCTTCTTTCCAAAACAGCTCAAAATCGGGCGGCAGTGTGGTGGTCGGTTCAATTTCGTCGGGCGAAAACCCGGCCGTGGCATACGATGAATACGTTTTGCCGTCCACCTCCACCGAGGCATGGCACCGCAAAAAGCCGGCATCCCTGAAACGGTTGGCTTTTACTGAGGCCACGCCTTTTTTCAGCGTTACCGTTCCCTCTTCCCAATCCTCCATTTTTTCGGGATTGATGCGGTAATTCACTTCGATGTCGTCGAGCGGCACGTTGTTTTGCAACACGGTAATCTGAAATTCGGCGCGGTCGCCTTTTTCGTAGGTCCAGTCGGCCCGGTCGGGCGCAACGATTACCAGAACCAGTTGCCTGGCAGGTTGGCCGGCAGTCTGGAGAAAAATTCCTGCAGCAAGCAGGAGCAAAAAAGTAAATCTGAGTTTCATTCTTTTAATATTTAGTTAATTCCTATTCAGTAAATCCGGTTAAAAATTGGCACGGATTGCTCCCGATCACGATAACTATCGGTATTATCGGGACGCGCCAGCGGGGATAGCAAATAAGTCTTACTGCCCCATTATTACCCATTTTTTTTTAGTCAAGTTTCTGATAGTCTTTTTCTTAATCTTCAACAGGCACATTCTGTTGCCCCATTATTGCCCCATTAATTTATAATATATTCCTGCACCAGAAGTTCCAATCTTATCAAGAATTTTAAATTTATCTACTAATTCGGTTAAATCATTGGTCGCTGTCCTTTTGGATACATTGTTGATACTTTGGTACTCTTTATTTGATATTCTGTTGTTTTCTTTTGCATATAACACTGCCTTAATTTGACGCTCATTTATGCCAAGTTTCTTTAAAGAAATTTCATTATAAATATCTTTTCTGAAAATCACCCAAAAATCTTTTCCGCTATTCTCAAATTCAGGCTTTGGCAAACCGTGTTCTTTAAATCGTCAACAGAAACATTTGGAACCGGAACGCCATCCCATTTTTTGCCTTTCTTTTCAAGCATGAATTTGTCTAACGCAGCACCTTTTAACTCTTGTTTGGTACTTCCGCTTCTGTAATGATATTGCCCTTTGTAGTTAACCGGGAAGGGTTGCGGTTCAACAATTATTTCAAGAAATACTCCTTTCTCTGTTTCTTGCAAATTAACTTCTACCAAAATGCCAAGAATATCCCGTACTTTATTTGGAATATCTTCAAGGAGTTTTTTTACATTGTCAATACCAACAACTTCACCCTTATTATTTTTACCAATGTATATTTTTCCACCTTGTGGATTTGCGAAACCGCAAATCCACTTTAGGAATTCATCGCGCCAGCTTTCTTTCCATTCTATGTTTTGATGCTCTTGCATAGTTACAAATATACATTTCTTTTTTGGCACGGATTTCAAATCCGCGCCAGCGGGTGTAGTTTAACTTGGACTCATCGCTGGGCGCTGCGCGCCGCTCAGAGTCCTGTTAATTGCAGAGCGTTTTTTTTATTTTATCGAATAATTTGTCCCAGGTCCTGTTCCAAATTTTTCAATCAGGTTTTTATCAATTAATTCAGGCAAAATCCGCTTTACTGTGGGACTTGGAATTCCGAGTTTTTTAGCAATATTACCAGATTTACAACCCGGATTGTTTTCTATGAAAGTCAATATGGATTTTTCTCTTGGAGATAATCTTGTTTCAATTCCTTTACTTTCAAGTTTTATCATTAGTTGAGTCTGGATATTTCCAAGTGCATCAAAGAAAAACCGAATCCAATCCGTTACATCTTCATTGGGTCTTTGTGCCTGACAACTCCTTAAAACTCTATAATATTCAGTTTTTCTACTTTCTATTTCATGTTCAAAACTTACATATTGAATCCATTTATATCCTTGTTTTAGTAACAGCAGGGTTGAAAGCAATCTGCTCAAACGACCATTTCCGTCTTGAAATGGGTGAATACTCACAAATTCATAGGCAAACACTGCACACTTAACTAATGGATGAGTTTCATTGTCACTTACATACCAATCAATTAGAAATCTCATTGAATCCTGCGTTGGGAAACCTGCTTCCGTGGTCTGAAATATTATCTGTTTGGTTCCATCAGGAAGTTTGGCTTCTACAGCATTGCTATGTTGCTTGTAATTACCTTTATGCCACTGATCTTTCTTGCTATATTTCATTAAAATATTGTGCAGGTTTTTTAGGTTACTTTCTGTAATGGATATTTCTTCATATGATTCCGAAATTAAATCAAGTGTTTCATAATAACCCACCACTTCTTGTGAATCTCTATCTGCAATTTTGGTAATGTCAATTTCTTTGAGCAATACTTCAACTTCTTCGTCTGACATTTTTGAACCTTCAATACGTGTTGAAGCCCCAACACTTCGCACGGTGGCAATTGTTTTTAATTGCTTTATACTTTGTCCTTCTTTCTTTTCTATCGTAGTCCATGAAGCGTCAAATCGGTCAATTTGGCTTATCAGTCGGATAAGTTCCCAATCAATGTTGAGTGAAAATGTATGTACCCTATTTTCCATACTTCAAATATATCACTTTACTTTCAACCTGATACGATATGATTCGTTTTTATTCGATAAATATTCGAAAATAATGATTCGACCCGCCTGACCGGACGGGCAGGTATGAGCTTATATAATGCGATAGCGGTTCGGTCAAATGCACTACAACGGTTACGTGTATGGTGTCGTCTGGCGATTCGAAGCACTTTCCTGTCAAATCGCTATACCGTTTATTAGATGTAACACCCTTGAAATTAGCACTATCCGCCAAATGCACTATACACGATGTTGTATGCTGGGCTTTATTCATTATCGGTTAATTATCAGTATTTTAAAGTCCTTAATTCGTTCAATCGAAGCACTGCTGTTCCCGGAAAAATTATTTTTTAGGGTCGGCAAAAAAGCGGTGGCAAAAGACATACTCTTTGACAAGTTTTGGTCGTGTGATGGCTTTTTCGAGCGACTTGACAATGTGTATGGCTTTATAGCGTTAGGTGATTTTCGTATTAATATTTCCTTCAATCTCATTACTATCATTTAAATAATATGCTCCACTTATTTCCAATCTGTCATAAAATTCGTCTCTGTTTGAATGACCTCCTATTATGTTTTTCTCACCTAAAACTGTCCAAAGTATTTTTAGTTTACTCTCTTTTAAGTATTTAAGAAATGGCTCCTTCTTTATTAATAAGTAAGATTTAGAATCAAAATATACCGAAGGTGCAAAACATATAATCTCACCTGTTTCATCAGTAAATTCACCTTCTTTTTTAGAAAACACCAACTTCATATTTTCAAAAATATGTTTTGATGGTTTTAGAAAGCTAATAGTATCTTCTTTAGACTTATCAAATTCTTCCTCCCACAAAAAATCATTAGTAGTTAATATGGCTTCACCAATATATTCACCAGTTATTTCATCGTGCACTTCTCGAAGTTCCATTCCTCCATAATACTCTTTGTCATTAAAATAATTGTAAGCAGGTGACCAATAATATTCTCTACTAAAAACTTCATACCTACTGGAGCTTTCTGGCATCCTTCTGCCCATAAAGTCTTGATTTGAAGCCCAGTATTTAAATTTTTCATAGTCAGCTTCTGCTATTAAATAACTTCTCAGTTGATACCACATCCTTTTATGGGGTTTGTCCCATTTCTCATCCCCAACTTTTTTTGATTCTGCCCACTCTGGATAGCTTTCAAGTACAAGCCAATCCGCACCAGATTTGTCAACAACATTAATTAATCTTTTTGAACAAGGAAGGTCTTTACCCAATTTTATCCATTCCACATTTTCTAATTCCCAATTCGAATATTTTTCTTTAGCCCACCAGAAGTCATTAGGCGCTTCTTCATCATAACTTCCAGTCTTATTTATTATCATTGTTGGGTCAATATCTCTAACATAAGGAATCCAAGGACCTTGATATTCTTCCTCCTCTTCATGACGATAACTCCATTCTGCGTATTTTTTGCAATTGTCAGAAACTCTTGCAAGCATTTCATAAAGTGCAATCCATTGGTATTTCTTACCAATTCGTTCATGGGGAATCGTGTTTCTTCCTCGACCTGTACCAATTTCTAAGTCAAAATCATTAAATAATTTCGTATCATAGCCATATTTTTCAAAAATCCAATTAAGAGCCAAATTGCTCAAATCATTAGGGTCTATATCCCAGCTTCTAAATGCACTTTGAAAAACATATCTACCAAAATCACCATACATTCTTCGTCCATGTTCTGTTGCCATTGACATAAGTAAGGCAGTGTTACCCCATTTTTCTTTCCCGTAATGTCCTTCTTCATTTTTAGGTTCATATAACTTTTCAATTTCCTCATTTGTTGGGAAATTTTCAGTAAATGAACTTTTATAGGGAGGTCTTGATTCTGCAATATCAAAATCTAAATCATAACCAAGATAAGAAGTAAATTCAATTACACCCCTTGCATAATCCCTTAAAAGAATATGAGGATAAACTTCTACTTTATCCTTGAATATGGTTTCATATATATAGTTGCAAAGCTCACTTAATTTATCAGTTTGTTCCGTTCTTATAGAACAGCCATATGCAACAGCAAACAACCTCTCATAAACATAAGGGTCGTTAACATTTTTGAATTCCTTAAGCAATTCAATTAAAACATGAATTCTATTTTCTAAAAGACAAATTATAGCTTTTGTCGCAGAATCACGTAATTTTCTATTTGTACTTGTATGAAACCAAGATAAAGTTATTGAGGTTAACTTAACTGATTCATCCGAAATATGGCTTTTATCATGTGTATTCCATGCCCAGTCAACAAGTCTCTTAACCGCTGATTCATCATAAAATTGATGTTTAAGATAAATTGTCCACCAAGAATCTCTATCTGACAAGCTTTCTCCCATAAGCTTTTTATGCAATGAATAAGCATTAAAATAATGGTCAGGTATAGATGTTACAGATAGAATAGTTTCCCAAAACAAATCATAAGTTCCTTGATATGCGAAAACATTAGAATTTACATAATCAACGAGTTTTTTAGATGTTGTTTCAGTTTTACGCCATAACAAACTTTGCACAAAGCATTCAACTATAGGATAACTATCCTTAACATGAGGAGCAAATTCATAAAACTCTTTTCCCACTTTTTCAGGAAGTTGAATAGTAAGCGCTTCAATTACTCCTTTATTCATATAGCAAGAATGCTCATCCTTTACTAAATGGAAAAGTACGCCACCTTCTTTAAAGGCTTCTTCTAATTCAGGATTTGTATCAAAAATATAAGCAGCTGTTAGATGGTCTTCAAATCGTTCGTAGGCTAAATAAATACCTTCTTCATATTGTTTTTCAGGATTCCAAAACAAGTTTTTAGAAAGGATACCCTCAGATATCAATTCATCAAGCAAACCTCTTTTTGTGCTAAATTCAATAGCTATTTTATTAACTAAACCAAATGCCTGCTCATAAGGAAGATATCTTAATTGATGTTCAATTTTGTATGCAATTAAAGATTCGACTGCTTTTTTAACAACGTTTATGCTTTTAGGGTAATCTAATCGAGTTGGTTTGGAAAGTATATCATTTACGCTAGTAATAAAAAAATCAATTATAGCAGTGATACCCTGTAAGCCATCTGGAATTTTTGTGTAACCAGCTTTATTTAAACCCTCACAGAAAAGTAATAAAAATAAGGGATTTTGAAATTCTGGGTGCAATAAAGGGATGCTTGGTAGTTCTATTCCGAAATTATTGAAAAACAATTTTGTCGCTTCATACTCTTGATTTCTAAATCCGTAATGTGTATATCTAAGTATTTCATCATCATTAATTTCATCCTTTGGGAAAATTAAATCAGAATATGATGTGCGTATTGACATTACTACACCTAACCATTCATGTTTCTTAATTTTAGAAAGAAAACTTTTAATATTCTTATCCCAAAAATATTTACCACGTCCTTCATTAATAGCATCTATAAAAATAATTATTCGCTGACCTGAAATTTGAGCTTTCGAGTTAAGTGCCCCTAAGAATTCATTTACAGAACAATGTATATCATTCTTTTTGAATATTTGTGTCCAAGGGTCTTCCTCTGTCACAAAATGTTGACCCAAAAAGAAAAGGCTAATTAAATTATTTGTGGTTCGAGTACTTATTATATCCGCTAATAAATGAGACTTTCCTATTCCAGCTTCTCCTTCTAACAATAAAAAAGGATGATTTGCAAGTTTCATTGTTGTGCTTTCAAGAAAACGAGTGAGTCCATAAATTGAATCCTCAAAATCTCTAATATGGCTTATTTCATATCCAAATTTTTTATAATAACGGTAGTCATCTGGTTTAACTTGTAACTTTGATTCTTCATCTAAATAGTAGTTCTTAATGTGAGATGCAATTTGATTGACATTCCTTAATAAATCTAAAAAAGCTTGTATTGGTATTATTTGAATCCCCTTGAAATTTATATCTTCAAACAAAGCATGAATTTTTTTTAATTCCTTTTGAATATCTGTGGAGTAGGAATCTAAATCTTTTATTTTGGGTATGATTTTATAACCCTTAATCAGTAAATTATCAAATAGGTTTGTTACTTGTCTTTCGAAAATTTCATCTCTCGATATTCCGTTAAAAATTTCAGCAATATTTAATTTGACATTTAGTTTTGGTGTATATCTTTTACCCAAGTCAGCAATGGAAAGTTCGGATTGCTCCTTACACCATTTATCTGTAAATTCCTCTTTGTTAAACCAAAAGTAAGTTAATCCAACATTTTCAGGCTTTTGCAATCTTTCTATTAAATCGGAACTCCACCAAGGAATAAATTCAACGTTCAAATCTTTATCTTTAGCCCATTCTTCCCATTTTGAAACTCTTGAATTCCACTTATCCAACATTGAAGTTTGCCTTTCAATCCTCGCATCAGGTGGGTCATTAGGAATCGCTATATAATACTTTTTTAAATTTGGATGCTTATTAAGAACTGTTTTAACAGATTTGTCAATTTGTGCCCATTGATTTTCGTCAATACTATTTGTGAAGAATTTAGCTTGCCAAGCAAATTCATCATCGTTATTAAGAATCCAAAGACATTCAACGCCTGCATCTGGCTTCCCTTTTCGTATAAAGGTCTTTTTATTTGCAATATCCTCCTTCCTTGCTAATTGACAAATTAATTCTTCAAACCCTTCATTCTGTGAATTCTCTAAGGGTCTTATATTGTTCCAATTTATACTCATTGCTCAATAGGTCTTTTAGCGGTGGGAAAAAAATAGCTCTTTTGGTTTTTCAAGGCTTGATTGTGTGTTGGGAAAAACTAAATGTGCTATTTGTGCGTAGGCTTCCCCAACTGTCCCGAAGGGCAGAGGCGGGCGGGCAAAAACAAATTTTTTCTTGCACCAACTTTCAATCAATGAACCAATATTTTCTATTCTTTCTTTCAAATTTATTATCAGTTTGTTTCTATGTAACTAGGTCTTTTTAGCCTTGCATACAACGTAATTTATCTGTCCCACTTTTCCGAACCCACCACACAACCAGTTGCAGGATAAATTCAGGTAAACGTGATATTTATTTTTGAACATTCCCGCGGGTAAAAGCCCCAACTTCCCTGCCGGTTTTCCGGGGGTGGTGGAAAATTTCTGTTGAAATACCAGGCCGGGTGGGTGGTTCATTGGCTTACGGTTTAAAATTCAGGGTTTAAAGCTAAAAAACTTTGGTTAAATTTGCAACCCATTTTTAGCATAAAGGTTTTGCGGCTGGCATGAAAAAGCTCCCTGAAAAAAAATTCCGGGGAGCTTTTCGAATTCAATCCATGCGAAATTAGTATTTGAATACTTTTCCTCCGGCCATCACCTGTTTGGTTTTTTCGTCGAAGGTGGCACGCTGGCCGGTGCGCAACGCTGCCGTAACCATAATGTTGGCAATGGAATGGCTGTAGCCGGCTTCAACCGGTGCATTGGTATTCGGGTCGCCCTTGCGTACACACTCCATCCAGTTTTGCATGTGGGCGTTGGTGAGCGGGTCGGATCCGGTGTCGGCGTCAGTTTCTACCTTCATTTGCGGAAGCTCGAATTCTTCCAGCAGGAACGGGTCCATATTCATGGCGCTGGCGTGGCGTTCGGTTAAACCGCCATCGCTGTTTACCATGTTGGTGTCCAAATCGAGTTTGCCACCGTTGGAGAAATACCACTCTTTTGTGCCTCCCGATGAGTTGTTTTGCCGCGACGAGTAAATCACCTGGAAGCCTTCGTCGGGTTTGTCCAGCGGACCGTAATCGAATACGGCAGTCATGGTATCAAAATTGGTGCGGCCGTCTTTCCACATGTAAATGCCGCCGTTGGCAACCGCCGAACGCGGATGAGGCAGGTGTGAGAACCAGTGAACGGTATCAATCTGGTGGGCCATCCACTGACCGGGAATTCCGGAGGAATAGGGCCAGAACAGGCGGTATTCCAGGTATTTTCGCGGATCCCACGGCTCGTAAGGCCGGTTCATCAGGTACCGTTTCCAGTCGGTATCCGCTTCCCTGATTTGAGAAGTGAGTTCCGGCAATCGCCACCTTCCCGGCTGGTTCACGTTCCAGGTCATTTCAACAGTCAAAATATCACCAAACCTGCCCGACTGAATATAGTCGTGGGCTGCGTGGTAATTGGGACCGCTTCGGCGCTGCGAGCCAATGGTAATCACTTTTCCTGTTTCCTTAACCGCTTTCAGCCCTTCGTTGGCATCGTCCATGGTTTCGGCAAAGGGTTTTTCGCAATACACATCGGCGCCGGCACGAACCGCCTCTGCTGTATGCAGCGCGTGCTGAAAATCGGCGGTGCTTATAATCACGGCATCGGGTTTCTGGCCCCACAGTTCGTCGGTATTTCTCGCCGTATTAATTTTACCGCCTGTTGTTTCGTTGTACCAGGCCTGTCCTTCGTCGCGGCGGCGGTTCCAAATGTCGCAAACCGTAAAAAACTCAAAATTCATTTCATCGGCATACTTCAGAAATGCTTTTCCCAAAGAGCTTCTGAAACGACTGGAAAAACCCAGTATTCCAACCCTGATTTTGTCGTTGGCACCCATGATATTTCCGTAGCTTTTGGCCGACATGCCCAATCCCCCAATGGTAATACCGGCGGCGCCAATGGCTGATTTTTTAATGAAATTCCTTCTTGATTTTTCCATCTTTTATTCTTTTAAATTTGATAACTGACTTTTCATCGTTTCAATTGCACCTGGGGCCTGCGTTTCCAAATCCTCCCACCGGCATTCGATGGACATTTTTCCTTCATAACCCACATCTTTTAAAGCTGAAAAGTAAGCTGTAAAATCTTCGTTATGGGTTCCGGGTGCGGCGCGTCCTTCTTTTTCGGCAATGTGGGTATGGTGAATCAGGTGACCGTATTTTATAATGCTTTCGGGACCTTCATCATCTATCATCATGTGGTAAATATCGGCCAGAAGCCGGAAATTGGGATGATTGACCTCTTCCACAATTTCTCCGCCATCGGTGAGCGAATTGATAAGATTGCACTCCTTTCTGTTCAGTGGCTCGAGCACAACTACCACATTGTACCTGGCCGCAATGGGCGCCATTTGGCTGCACAAATCAGTAAACTGGCGCAGGGCTTCGTCTTTTGAAAAACCCTCGGGAACGGCGCGTGAACCGCCGCTGCCAAAAACGATGTATTCCACACCGGCTTTTTGCGCCCTGCGAAATGCGGTTTCCATAAACTCAAGAATTTCAGGATGAACTGCTTCAGACCCCACGCTTTTCATGCTTCCGGGAATAAAACTGTTGCAGGCTTTTACGGGAATGGCAGCATTCTGTGCCTGCTGCAACATTTCATTAAATTCTTCCTCACTTTTTGCTGGCATTAAAAAACGGCCAACGCTTTCCTCAATATAAGTGTAACCGTGTTCAGCCAGCATACCGGCATTGGAAACACTGGTGCAAACCCCTATTTCAGTTAAAAACGTGTCGGGTTTTGGTGTGCTGCATGAAAAAAAGGCCATACTGATGTACAGGATTATCCCACAGAAAACAACCTTTTTTAATGTTTCATATTTTGACATTATTCTTATGATTTAGTAGTACATAGGTTGACTGTATAAAAACTATATTTTGGGTTCCCAGCCCGGTTCATATTCGCGACTCCACAGTCTCATGGCGTCGCGGTCGAACATGCGGCCTGTCTTATCGTCGATGTCGAACCCTTTTCCAATGCGGTAGGCAATGTTGGAATAGTGAACCATGGCCATACTGATGTTGGCATCGTCGATGGGTGCATTCAGTTTTACTTTTCCACGAATGGCATCAAAAAAGTTTATCACATGCGTGGTGGTCATGTCACCGCCTCCTCCGAGAGCAGTTCCTGCTTCGGCCGAACCGGATTTAACCTCTTTAACAACCTTCCCATTCCTGTCGTACAAAATATATCTGCCCCGGTCAACAAAAACAGTTCCTTCGCTTCCGAAGACAATGGTACCCCGGTCGCCCACTCCATAGGTATCGTGCCCTGAGCGGCTTCTTCCGTCCCATTTTATGATTTTGTCATCCTGAAAGCGGAAAGTGGCATCCATGGTATCGTACATTTCCCAGCCATCGTTGAAAAAGTGGCGTTTCCCTGCTTCAACATCCACGTGCAAAGGCAGGTTCACCTGCAAAGCCCAGCGGGCCACATCCAGCTCGTGTGTGGCATTATTGCCGGTTTCAGCTGTTCCGTAATCCCAGCCATACCAGTGCCAGTTGTAATCCCAGGTTTCTTCGGTATATGCACGCCGGGGCGCCGGTCCCTGGAACAGGTACCAGTCCAAACCGGCAGGAACAGGCGCAGGTTTTTGCACAGGCACTTCTCCCCGTTTGTTCAAATAAAAGGCAACTGCCCGGTAAGGAACGCCAATTATTCCGTTGTGAATTTCATTTATAATTTCAATGGTATGATCGGATGAACGCTGCTGGTTGCCCATCTGTACCACCCGGTTGAATTTTCTGGCGGCTTCCACCAGCATCTCATTTTCAAACATATTGTGGCTGCTTGGTTTTTCCACATATACATGTTTTCCTCCTTTCATGGCCATAATCGACCCCGGACCATGCCAGTGGTCGGGCGTAGCATTGAAAATGGCATCCACTTTTTGATCGTCGATCACCTTGCGAATATCGTTTTCCAGCTTCGGTTTATAATCGATGTGCTTCGAGAAACTCTGTAACGCCCTTTCGCGTTGTTTTTCCATCACATCGCACAAATAAACCAGTTCCACGTTGGCCTCCCTGCTTGCAATTGGTGTGTAAAACGCTCCGAGCCTGCGGCCCAACCCAATGATGGCCACATTCAACCTTTCGTTGGCGCCGATAATACGGCTGTAACTTTTTGCCGACATGCCCATCGCCGACCCGCCAACTGCAACTCCTGCAGCACCGGCAGTCACTTTCTTTAAAAAATCTCTTCTGTTTGTCATATTATAATTCCCTTATTTTGATACTTTTAAAATGCACTTCGTCATTATGGTCCTGAATATGTATCGGGCCTCTTTCGGCCATTCCAAAACCTTCTGTTTCGGCAAATTTACTGCCGGCTACCAGTTTTTTAAACTCATCACTTCCGCGGGTAAACTCCACTACTTTACGCCCGTTGAGCCAGTGTTCGGCACGGTTGTCGGGATACAGTATGATGCGACCGCGATTCCATTGGCCGGGCCCGTTTACAAACCTGCCTTCTCTATTTGCCGGAATTAAATCATATAAAGAGGCCAGCGTCCGGTTTCCTTCAATTCCGTTTTTGGCATCGGGATGGTTTTCATCATCGAGAATCTGGTATTCCAGTCCCAAAGAAGGGCCATTGTTTCCTAAACCGTATTTTATGCCGCTGTTGGCACCCTCGGTAAACATAAAATCGAATTTCAGCTCGAAAGGACCGAACTCTTCCTTAGTAATAATACTTCCCCCTTTTCCGCCCGGCAAAACAGTCAGTAAACCGTCTTTCACCTGCCATCCCTCTTCCGGAAATTCATCGCTGCCAACACTTTTAAAGTTATCAGCCGATGTTCCGTCGAAAAGCAGTTTAAAACCCTGCTCTTTTTCGGCCTCGCTGAGGTTGTTGGGCAGCATATTAACCACATAAATTCCTTCATCTGGCGAAGGTTGAAGGTTTTCGGTTTTAATACGGATATTTCTCCATTTGATTCTTCTTCCGGCCATGGATTCATCCCTGATAGAATGAACCTGCAATGCGATAAAACCCCTGGGGGTCATATCGTCGATGAGGTGAGCCACCGGAATGCCGTTTAGCCAGGTTTTAATGGACGGACCGATGCATTCGATGCGGTAGTTGTTCCACTCGTCGTGTTTAAAAGCCGGTTTTGCATCCGGGTTCAGGTCAACAGGGTAAAGCCAGCCGCGGCGGGCTTCGTCGTAAATACCGGCGCTCCAGGCCCGGTCCGACGGGTCCACCTCGCACTGATATCCGTGCACACGACCATTCATGTAATCGGGAAGGCTCTGGCTGCGAAACTGCATGCCCGAGTTGAAATCTTCTTCCAGAAACATTTCGAGCTCGAGCACAAAATCGGAGAACTCCTCTTCGGTACACAAAAACGAATTGGGTGTGTTTGCCACTGTGGTACCCACAATCTCTCCGTCGATGGCTTCGTAAATTGCCTCGCCGTTCAGTTGTTTCCAGCCGGTTAAATCCTTACCGTTGAATAGATCGGTCCAGCCGTCGTCTGTTGCATTGTTACATCCATTGAGAAAAAAAACTGCCAGGAAGAAAAAGAGAATTCTGTTCATAATTATTCATTTTTTATTTGATTTTCCGCTAAATTGTTTACCGTGTACGAACACGGCATTTGCAAATTTAACTATTTTTCGGTTTGAACAAAGATGTTTCTCAACAGAATTCAGACAGTTTTACTCCATTCCCAGCAAATCGAACATAAAGGCATATTCCAGTGCAGCATCCTTTATCCACTGAAAGCGGCCCGAAGCGCCTCCATGCCCGTAATCCATGTTGATATGGAAAAGGAGCGGATTGTCGTCGGTTTTCAGTTCGCGGAGTTTGGCCACCCACTTGGCGGGCTCCCAATACTGCACCTGCGAGTCGTGAAACCCGGTGGTAACCAGCAGCGCCGGATAATCTTTGGCTTCTACATTATCATAAGGCGAATAGGAAAGCATGTAGTGATAGTACTCTTCGTTGTTGGGATTACCCCACTCGTCGTATTCGCTGGTGGTAAGCGGAATGGTTTCGTCAAGCATGGTGGTTACCACATCCACAAAAGGCACGTTGGCAATCATGCCTTTGTACAGTTCGGGCCGCATGTTCATACAGGCGCCCATGAGCAAACCGCCTGCACTACCTCCTTTGGCAAACAACTTTTCGTCGTTTGTATAACTTTCGTCAATCAAATATTGCGCGCAATCGTTAAAATCGGTGAAGGTGTTCATTTTATTGAGCAGTTTGCCGTCCTCGTACCACGAACGGCCGTTAATTTGCCCTCCCCGGATGTGGGCAATGGCATACACAAAACCGCGGTCGAGCAGTGGCAGAATGGAAAGCCGGAAGGTTGGGTCCATTGTGGCGCCATACGAACCGTATCCGTAAATTAGCGCCGGGTTATTGCTGTTTTTCTGCAATCCTTTCCGGTAAACCAGTGATATGGGAATTTGGGTACCGTCACCGGCAGTGGCATAAATGCGTTTGGTTTCGTAATTGGTTTTATCGAAACCGCCCAGAACTTCTTCCTCTTTCAGTAGGTTACGTTCTTTGGTTTTCAGGTTGAAATCGAAAATGGAATTGGGCGTTGTGAGCGATGTGTAGCTGAAACGGAAAACTTCGGTATCGAAATCGAGATTCACATTGCCACGAACTGTATAAATATCTTCATCAAAAGTGATGTAATATTCATCGGCTCCTTCCCAGGGCATCACACGCAGTTGGGTGATTCCTTCCTTCCGCTCCGAAACCACCAGGTAATTCTTCATTATTTCGAAATTGGAAAAATAAACATCCTCCCGGTGTGAAATAACCTCCTGCCAGTTTTCTTTTTCAGTTGCCGAAACCGGCGTTTTCACCAGTTTAAAATTCAGGGCATCAAGGTTGGTGCGAATGTAAAAATCGTTGCCAAAATGTTCCACTTCATATTCCAGGCCGCGGGTGCGGGGCTGAATAATGCTGAATTCTCCGCCGGGATTGTTCGCATCCAAAAAGCGGTATTCCGAAGTGAGCGTACTTCCACTGCCAATTATCAAATATTTTTCAGACTTGGTTTTGTAAATGAACACCGAAAAAGTTTCATCTTCCTCGTAAAATACTTCTTCATCTTCCTCAAACGGGGTACCCAGCGTGTGTTTCATAATCCGCTCTGAACGCAATGTTACATCATCTTTCAGCACATAATATACCGTTTTATTGTCGTTTGCCCAAACAATTCCACCCGAGGTTAACGGGATAGCATCTTCAAGCAATTTGCCGGTTTCCAAATTTTTAAAATAAATGGTGTATTTCCGGCGGCTGACGGTGTCCACACTAAATGCCAGCAGTTTATTGTCGGGACTAACAGCTGTCCCTCCCAACTGGTAATAATCGTAACCTTCGGCCATTTGGTTCACATCGAGCATGATTTCCTCCCCGGCATCCAGCGAACCTTTTTTTCGGCACACCAAAAAATATTCGGTTTCGGGAATGGTGCGGCTGTAATAGTAATAACCGCTCTTTTTGTATGGAACCGATTCGTCCTCCTGTTTGATTTTCGATTTTATTTCCTCGAAGAGATCCTCCTGAAGCGACTCAGTATGTGCCATCACCTGCTCCTTGTAGTCATTTTCCGCTTTAAGAAATTCAATTACTTCCGGGTTTTCGCGTTCGCGCAACCAGTAATAGTTATCCACGCGGGTATGTCCGTGTATTGTCAATTCCATCGGTACTTTCTTTGCTTTTGGCGGAGCGATTCGCTCCTTCGTATTACATCCGGTCAAAAATAATAAAACCACCCAAAAGGGAATAATCAACTGTTTCATATTAAATTGAATTTTTAAAAACTTAGCGAAAATACAATATTGCATCAGATTTTCCGATATTTGCCACTCAGTTTGAAAAAAAAATATGGATAACCCGGTATATTTTACAGCCATATATTTTGTATTCGTGTTGATGCTGGGCGTTTATTCCTGGTTCAAAATAAAAACGCCGTCAGATTACTACGTAGCTGGGAAAAATGCAAAACTAATTCCGGTTTCAGGAAGTTTGCTCGCGACTATTCTGGGCGGTTCGGCCATTCTGGGCACCATCGAGTTAAGTCAGAGTGTGGGCTGGGCGGCATTGTGGTTTCTGTTTTGTGCATCGTTCGGACTGTTTATGCTGGTGCCGTTAGCCAAATATGTGAGTCGCTACGGAAAGTTTACCTTACCCGGTTTGCTGGGTCATTTTTTTGGGGAACAGGCGCGGTTAATTTCGTCGCTGGTGATTCCGCTGGCGTGGCTGGGGATTGTGGGAGCGCAAATAATTGCCGCAGCCAAAATCCTTTCCGGACTGGAAATTATCGGCTATTCTGCTGCCGCTGTGCTGGCCGGAACGGTATTTATTCTTTACACTCTTTTTGGCGGGCAAGTGAGCATTTTAAAAACCGACACGCTTCAATCCGTGCTCATTGTGGCCGGACTGTTAGCTCTGACTGTTTTTGCTTCCCGGTCACACGAAGCTGCTTCTCTGCCCACACTTGAAACCAGCGCCCTGTTTAACAAATCGTTTACCGGTGTGGATTTGCTGATTCTGGTGCTCACCTACTCAGTTACGTTTGTGGTGGGCCCCGACATTTATTCCCGCGTGTTTTGCGCCAAAGATGAAAAAACAGCCACCCGCAGTGTGCTGATTGTGGCCATAATCCTGATTCCCATTTCTTTCGCACTCACCTTTCTGGGCGTTTACTCCAACGCCACCGGAAGCCGGGAAATCATGTCGTTTGCACAGCACCTGCTGCCCAACTGGTTTTACGGGCTGTTCATTGCGGCATTGCTTTCGGCGGTGATGTCATCGGCTGACACCACGCTGCTCACCTCTTCGCTCATCCTCAGTGAATTGTTTCACTCCGATATGGAAGAAAAAAAGGCGTTCCGGCTGACCCGGATTCTGATTGTTGTGCTGGGTGTCCTGAGCATTGGCATCGCCCTGTTTGTGACCTCCATTTTGCAGTCGCTGCTGCTGGCACTCACCTTTTTTTCGGGCGCATTTGTGGTGCCCATGCTGGCCGGGTTGTTAAAATTAAAGGTTGTAAAACCGCAACTTACCGCAGCCATTCTGCTTGGCGGTTTTGTGGCACTGGCCGGTAAACTCATCAACCTCTGGGGCGACCCGCTAACTGGGAATTTGATTATAATTTCTGCTTTTGTGGTAAACGGTGGGTTGATGTTTGTAAGGTTTGGAAGATTAGGGGAAAAAACAGATTGATTGGAACTTTGGTATTATTTCTTGCTGAAGTTTTCAATTATTTTTTCAATCAGATTCCCAGTTTATCGATATTCGCTAATGCAATTAAACAACTGGTATCTGAAACAATAATCTTATCCATTTATGATTTTTTCCAAATCATCAATGCTTTCGCCAAAAACAGAAACGCCATAATGCCCCACTGATTCGATAAACTCTCTTTTTGAAATACCGGCTAAATTTAATCCCACTCCGGAAACTGGGTGACGTTTAAATCCAGCTTCGAAATGGTTTTCATGTCGGACTCGCTGAGCTCAAAGTCAAAAATATTCAGGTTTTCCTTCATGTGCGCTGTCTGCGAAGTGCGCGGGATAGTCACAATGCCTCGTTGGTAATGCCACCGAAGGCTCACCTGTGCGTTGGTTTTATTGTACTTTTTACCGATTTCTGCAAGGGTTTCGTTGGTGAACAGTTCGTTGCGACCCTGTGCAAACGGCGACCAGGCTTCCATCTGAATTTCGTTTTCTTTCAGGAAATCAAGGTCTTCGGGTTGCTGGAAAAAGGCGTGCGCTTCAATCTGATTAACTGCCGGTTTAACACTGCTGCCTGCCATTAAATCTTTAATCTGGGCAGGAGTAAAATTGCTGACGCCAATGGCCTTGATTTTGCCCTCTTTGTATAGTTCCTCCATGGCTTTCCACGAACCTTTTACATCGCCACGCGGCCGGTGTATGAGGTACAAATCAAGGTAATCCAGTCCCAGTTTGTTCAGCGATGTTTCAAAGGCTATTTTCGCTTTTTCATACCCCGAGTCTTCAACCCAAACTTTAGAAGTTACAAAAAGCTCTTTGCGGTCAATTCCGCTGCGTTTTATCCCGGCGCCAACTGCCTCCTCGTTGCCGTAAATCGTGGCGGTGTCAATAAGCCGGTAACCCAGCGAAATGGCGTCGGCAACACATTTTTCGCCCACCGCGTCGTTGAGGTATAACGTTCCGAAACCGAGAACCGGCATTTGAACTCCGTTGTTCAGGGTAATCCGCTCAACAGGGTTTCCCATTGGCCCACTACTTACAGCGGCAAACAACCTTGTCGTTCCCATGCCTGCAATCATACCGGCAGCAGTCAGCTTGGCACCGGTTTGCAAAAAATCGCGCCGGGTTATTCCTTTTTTGTACTCCCTTTTTTCCATTTTGTCTTCGTTTTTATTTGATTCTCACAAATATAATTCTTTTTGAAATGTGAAGGGTAACTGAATTTAAACCAAAAATCTCTACTTTTATACAGCAAAAGCAATTTGATATACAAACATATATCACCATGAGTAACGAGAATAAATCCATCCACGAATTCGATTTTGATTTAATCTGCGAATATTTTTCTTCTGTTGAAAGGCAGGGGCCGGGCAATCCGGAAGTGACCATAAAAGCTTTGAGCTTTATCGATAACCTTACAGAGGAATCGCACATTGCCGATATTGGCTGCGGCACCGGCGGGCAGACCATGGTGCTGGCGCAAAATGCGCCGGGCCGAATTACAGGAATTGACCTCTTTCCGGGCTTTATCGATCTGTTCAACCGGAATGCAGAAAAGCTGAACCTTCGGCAAAGGGTGAAAGGCATTGTCGGGTCGATGGAGAACCTTTCGTTTCAGGAAAACGAACTGGATGTAATCTGGTCGGAAGGAGCGATTTACAATATCGGTTTTGAACGGGGCCTGAACGAGTGGCGGAAATTTCTGAAAACCGGCGGATACCTTGCCGTTACCGATGCTTCATGGTTTTCCGAAAACCGGCCTGATGAAATCCACCGGTTCTGGACGGAGGCTTATCCGGAAATTGACACCATTCCAAATAAAGTGGCACAATTGCAAAAAGCCGGATACGTTCCTGTTGCCACCTTCATTCTGCCCGAAAACTGCTGGACAGAACACTTCTATGTCCCGCAGGTTGAGGCGCAAAAGTCATTTCTGGAAAAACATGCAGGGAACAAAACAGCAGAAGATCTGGTAGCAAACGAACGTCGTGAGGCGGAGTTGTATTCCAGATATAAAGCGTATTACGGTTATGTGTTTTATATTGGAAGAAAAACATAGAGAAATAAACACATCGATTAAACATCCATTGTTATTTTACTGTTATTTCGGCAAATTACGAAAAAACAGCAAAATATGCTTTACAACATATTAATGTGCTAATTTTCAGCCTGCATTTCCTCCAAAACTCCTGTTAATCAAATGTTAACACAAATATGTCATTTTCCGGTTTTTCTATCTTTGCAGTGTTTATTTTGAAAAACAACAAAACATTTTACTGCAAAATTACCTGTAAAATGTATGGCAGAGAAACATTTATTTTTTCAGCGTTGGTGAAAAACAATTAACAGGAAAACATGTATGAAGTATATTTTTAATTTGTTCGATTTAAGGGAAAAAATTGATTTAAGAACCGAAATATTAGCCGGAATAACCGTTTCTGTATCTCTGATTCCCGAGGCTATTGCCTTTTCGCTGGTTGCAGGCTTATCGCCGCTCACCGGCTTGTATGCTGCGTTCACCATGGGGCTGGTAACATCTATTTTCGGCGGACGCCCGGGAATGATTTCCGGAGCTGCCGGAGCCATTGCCATAATTATTGTTGCTTTAGCCAAAACACATGGTCCGGAATACATATTTGCCACTGCAATTCTTGCCGGTATCATACAAATGCTGGCAGGAATTTTTAAACTCGGAAAGTTCATCAGGCTGGTTCCACAATCGGTTATGTATGGATTCGTCAATGGCCTCGCAATCATCATTTTTTTGTCGCAAATTACTCAGTTCAAGTGGACAGATCCCGGGGGCAGTCTTCACTGGATGACCGGAACTCCGTTGTTACTGATGGTCGGACTTGTTCTGTTTACCATGCTCATAATTTGGAAATTCCCCAAAATAACCAAAGCATTCCCATCACCCCTGGCGGCCATCCTGGTAGTTACAGGACTGGTTTTGTTGCTAAACCTGGATACAAGAATGCTGGGCGATATTGCTTCTGTACAGGGAGGTTTTCCACCGTTTAACATACCCAAAATTCCTTACACGCTGGAAACTCTCAATGTTATTTTTCCATACGCTTTAATGGTAGCTGCAGTAGGTCTGGTTGAGAGCTTGCTTACCATGAACCTCATTGATGAAATAACTGAAACCCGCGGCTGGGGTAACAAAGAAGCCATTGCACAGGGTGCGGGCAATACGCTTTCCGGGTTTTTCTCGGGCATGGGAGGATGCGCATTAATCGGCCAGAGCCTTATTAACATATCGTCGGGAGGACGCACAAGGATTTCGGGAATTATCGCCTCTCTTGTATTGCTTGTGCTTATAATGTTTGGCTCAGGAATTATCGAGCGAATTCCTATGGCTGCATTAACAGGTGTTATGATGATGGTTGCCATAGGAACGTTCGAATGGACAAGCCTGAGAACCTTTAAACGAATGCCAAAGCCCGACATCATTGTTATGGTGGTAGTTACCCTCATAACGGTTTTTATGCACAACCTTGCCCTGGCAGTACTTATCGGAGTTGCCTTTTCGGCACTGGTATTTGCCTGGGAAAATGCAAAACGTATTCGCGCACGGAAATATGTGGATGAGCATGGAATTAAACACTATGAAATTTACGGCCCGCTCTTTTTTGGTTCGGTTAGTGCTTTTAACGAAAAATTTGAAATTGCCAACGATCCGGAAGAAGTAATAATCGACTTTTCGGAAAGCAGGGTAGCCGACATGTCGGGTATTGAAGCACTAAATAAAATTACCGAGCGCTACAGAAAACTGGGGAAAAAACTGCACTTGCGGCACCTCAGTTCCGACTGCCTCCAACTGTTGGATAATGCAAACGAAATAATTGAGGTAAACATTCTCGAAGACCCGACTTACAAAGTTGTGGTTGACCGCAGAAAAGCAAGGTTAAGAGCAGCAGAAGCAGTATAACCAAAAGGCAACACCCTTTTTCAACGCAAGGCTTTTGGGACACATGCAGTTGAATATTTAAAATACTCCCGTGTGAGGAAAAAATCAAAAAAGGCTATCTCAACCTTATGAGATAACCTTTTCTGTTATTGTTTGTGCGTATTATCAACCCAAAGTGGACTCAAACATCCAGATGCGTTTTTCGGCAGCGCCAATCAGGTCACCCATCAGGGCAGAAGTTCCTTCGTCGCCATCGGCAAGTTTAAGAATTTCGTTGAAACTTTTCAGCAGATAGCGGCTGTTTTCCAACACTAATTCAACACCTTTTTTACCTTCCGAAATAAAACCTGCTTCTTTTAATTTTGCTGTTTTTAAATAGTCAGCAAAGGTGTGAACCGGTTGTCCGCCAATCATCAGAATGCGTTCTGCGATTTCGTCGATCACTTCGGCTGATTCATCGTACAACTCTTCATATTTTTCATGAAGCATAAAAAACTGCTGTCCTTTCACATTCCAGTGCAATGCACGAAGGTTTTGATAATAAATCTGGTAATCGGCCAGTAACTGGTTTAATCTCTCAACTAAATTCGAATTATTTGCTTTCATATTTTCTTAAATTTTAAATGATTTTTTTTGTTTTTTAACTGATACAAATATACTATAAGTAATATTTACTATTTTTATATGCTTATTACAAAAACTAATAATGAATTTCACTCAGCTCGAATATTTAAAAGCGATTGTCCGGTTCGGCAGTTTTTCGCTGGCTGCCGAAAAGCTACAGATAACACAACCAGCCTTAAGTCTGCAAACCGGGAAACTGGAGGAGGAACTGGGATTTCGGTTGATTGACAGGCGAAAAAGACCGTTGCAACTCACACCCGAAGGAGAAACTTTTTATGCAAAAGCTTTGGAAATTCTGAAACTGGTAAGTGACTTGAAAAAAGTTTCGTTTGAGATGGGTGACGAAGTTAAAGGTTTCCTGAAAGTCGGCATCATACCCACACTTGCGCCTTATCTTGTACCTTTTTTTATTGGAAGTCTGAACGCGAGCTTTCCTCATCTTCAGGTCGAAATAACAGAATTAAGAACAGAAGAAATCATTCGCCAGATAAAAACGGGAACACTCGACTGCGGAATTTTGTCAACGCCGGTTTTTGCAGTTGGGGTGATTTTTGAGTGTTTGTTCTACGAACGCTTTTTTGCCTATGTGTCGGAAAAACATCCGCAATTCAACAATAAAACGTTTGAGATTGAGGATATTCCCGAAAAAGATATCTGGTATCTGGAGGAAGGCAATTGTTTTCAAAATCAGGTGAATTCCATTTGCAGAATCAACCTGCAAAAGAAAAAATCGCAAAACCTGGTGTACAGAAGCAACTCCATTGAATCGTTAAGAAGAATTGTGGAAAACCAAAACGGTATTACTTTTTTACCCGAACTGGCTACCATTAACATACCATCCGATCAGGAAGAACTTGTAAAATCCATTGCAGGAACAACACCCGTCCGGGAAATCAGTTTGGTTACCACCCGTAACAATCCCAAAGAGAGACAGATTTCGGCTTTAAAAGAATCTGTAATTCAAAGTGTACCCAAACGAATGCGCCAGAAACCAAAAGGGGCGATTATCGACACAAACATAAGGATATAAAAAACCCTGCATGAAGTTCACGCAGGGTTTATAAATGATTTTTTATCCTCGTCTTATTTCACTTCTTCAAAATCCACATCGGTAACTTCGCCGTCGTCTTTTGAGCCGCCTTTGTCTGAACCGCCCTGCTGAGACTGTTGCTGCTGTTCACCTTGCGGACCGGCTTGCTGGCCTCCCTGGGCTTGTGCTGCGTTGTACATCTCCTGCGAAGCAGCAGAAAAAACTGTATTCAGTTCATTCATTGCTGTATCGATTGCTGCCAAATCCTGGCTTTTATGTGCTTCTTTGAGTTTGGCCAGCGCATCTTCGATGGGCTTTTTCTTGTCAGCCGGAATTTTGTCTCCGTATTCTTTCAGTTGTTTTTCAGTCTGGAAAATGAGACTGTCGGCCTGATTCAGTTTATCAACTCTTTCTTTGGCCTGCTTGTCGGCCTCGGCGTTGGCTTCTGCTTCCTGCTTCATCCGTTTGATTTCATCGTCAGATAATCCGGAAGAAGCTTCGATACGGATTGATTGTGATTTTCCGGTTGCCTTGTCTTTTGCGTTTACATGCAAAATACCGTTGGCATCGATGTCGAACGTTACTTCAATTTGCGGAATACCACGCGGAGCCGGCGGAATGCCGTCGAGGTGGAAACGCCCGATGGTTTTATTACCCGATGCAATGGGTCGTTCACCCTGCAACACGTGAATTTCAACCGAAGGCTGATTGTCAGCTGCGGTAGTAAATGATTCCGATTTTTTGGTTGGAATGGTAGTGTTGGCTTCAATCAATTTTGTCATTACACCGCCCATGGTTTCAATACCCAGCGAAAGCGGAGTAACATCGAGCAACAACACATCTTTTACTTCGCCGGTAAGTACACCACCCTGAATGGCAGCGCCAACGGCAACAACCTCATCCGGGTTCACGCCTTTCGAAGGGTTTTTCCCGAAGAAACCTTTCACTTTTTCCTGCACTGCAGGAATACGGGTTGAACCTCCAACTAAAATCACTTCGTCGACGTCGCTGGCAGTTAAACCTGCATTTTTCAATGCTTTGCGGCAAGGTTCGATGGTTGCGTTAATCAGCGAATCGGAAAGCTGCTCAAATTTTGAACGGGTAAGCGTTTTCACCAGGTGTTTTGGAATGCCGTCAACCGGCATAATGTAGGGCAGGTTGATTTCGGTTTGGGATGAACTGGACAATTCGATTTTGGCTTTTTCGGCAGCTTCTTTCAACCGCTGCAATGCCATCGGATCGCGTTTCAGATCAACACCTTCGTCTTTTTTAAACTCATCGGCCAGCCATTCAATAATCACCTGGTCGAAATCGTCACCTCCAAGGTGCGTATCGCCGTCGGTCGATTTTACTTCAAAAACACCGTCGCCCAGTTCGAGGATGGAAATGTCGAAAGTTCCACCACCGAGGTCGAAAACGGCAATTTTCATGTCTTTGTCCATCTTGTCTAAACCGTAAGCCAGCGATGCGGCGGTAGGCTCGTTGATGATGCGGCGCACTTTCAGTCCGGCAATCTCACCGGCTTCTTTGGTGGCCTGGCGTTGCGAGTCACTAAAATATGCGGGTACAGTAATAACAGCTTCGCTCACTTCCTGTCCCAGGTAGTCTTCGGCGGTTTTTTTCATTTTCTGTAAAACCATAGCCGAAATTTCCTGCGGCGAATATTTGCGGTCGTCAATCTGTACACGCGGCGTATTATTATCTCCCTTTACTACTTTGTAAGGTACTCGTGCTACTTCCTTGTTCACCCTGTCAAATGTTTCGCCCATGAAACGTTTGATGGAGAAAACAGTTTTTTCAGGATTGGTAATCGCCTGCCTTTTTGCCGGGTCGCCAATTTTACGTTCCCCGTTTTCAATAAAAGCAACAATCGAAGGTGTTGTGCGTTTTCCTTCGCTGTTGGGTATTACCACAGGTTCGTTACCTTCCATAACTGCCACACATGAGTTGGTAGTCCCTAAGTCGATTCCAATTATTTTTCCCATTTTAAATATGTATTTCGTTAATATTTCAAATTTTCCTTTTCAGCATTTCACTAAAAACTGTACCCTGAATATCAATGACTGTGCCACCCGTTAAATCGGGGAACAATGCGAAAATATGGCACAGCAGAAACACAATAAGGGAAACCTTCTGTCAAAAACCGGTGACAAAAAGGCAGAAATATTTTTTCGGGATAAAACAGGGGTACTTAAAACAGGGGCAGATAATTTTAGTTGAACAGAAAAGTTTGCTATTTTCGGTGGCTAAAATCGACATAAAATGACAACAAAACCTTTACGGACAGAGCCTCAAAAACGGCTTTATTCGCTCGATGCCCTTCGCGGTTTCGATATGTTCTGGATAACCGGCGGAGGAGCGCTTGCTGTCGCACTTTCGCAAATGACAGGCGCCGGCTGGCTCGAAACCCAAATGCAACACGTAAAATGGGAAGGTTTCCGGTTTTACGACCTGATTTTTCCGCTGTTTATGTTTATTGCCGGCGTGGCCATTCCATTTTCTGTAATTTCCAAACTGGAAAAAAATGTTCCGCAGCGAAAATTGTTTTTAAAAGCGTTTAAACGCCTCATCATCTTAATCGTTCTTGGAATTTTGTACAACGGTACTTTTCGCAATGGTTTTCAGGATGGCCGGATTGCCAGTGTTTTGGGACAAATTGGTATTGCCTACTTTTTTGCGGCGGTTATTGTCATTTATTTTCAGTCGGTTCGCAACAGGCTCATCTGGCTGGGCGGCATTCTGGCTGGCGTGGGCATTTTGCAGTTGCTGGTTCCGGTGCCCGGGTTTGGCGCCGGCGTTTTAACTCCCGAAGGTTGTATGAACGGTTATATCGACCGCATGTTGTTGCCCGGCAGACTTTACGGCGGCACCTTCGACCCCGAAGGGATTCTTTGCAGCCTTTCTGCCACTGGCATTACACTGATGGGAACTTTCGCCGGAACCATTTTGCGCCACAAAAAATTCGGCGACTGGCAAAAAATGGGGTATCTTTCATTGGCTGGTATTGCAGGCATTGGCCTTGCACTTGGTTTGTCACCATTTTACCCCATCATTAAAAGCTGCTGGACATCCACTTTTAACCTGCTCACCGGCGGCATCAGTTTTTTACTGCTGGCGTTTTTCTACCTGGTTATCGACCACTGGGGATTCCGGAGCTGGGCATTCTATTTCAGGGTAATTGGCATGAATTCCATTTTTGTTTACCTGTTTGCCCGCATTGTTGATGTACCCCGAATTACCGGATTTTTCCTGGGCTGGCTGGCCAACCCCATGGGCGAAAACGGCGACCTATTCCTGATTTTTGGCAACCTCCTGATTATTTGGCTGGTGCTGTATTACATGTACAAAAAGAAAATTTTCCTGCGGGTTTAATACTTACTTCTGTAAACCGAAACTGACACTTCGGGTCCCGGAAGCATAAACTGATCGTTGGGAGCAATGCGCCACGCCAGCGCGGTTTCAATCCTGTATTTTGAGTTGACCTGACTGAAATATTCCAGGTAAGGAATAAAATTGTGCCGAATGGGGCCAATATCATCAAAACCGTCAACCACCATGCCTGGCATGTATTTCAAACCGAAACCATATTCGGTTTTCAAACTGGGATAAAAACTCCAGCCCAAAGCGGTTTCCAACAGAATCCAGTCCTTCCTTTTATAACCGTTGTAACTGAGCCGTGCACTCAAATTCCGGTTTCTTTTCAGGCTGCAATACGTATGGTTTTCAAATTTAAGGTAACCACCGTAAACAAAATCGGGCTCGCGGTTGAAATAGTTAAAAAACGGTCCGAACTCTACCCGGGAACCCTCAAGCCGGGTGCGATATTCCGTCAATTCCCAGTCAGATACGTCTGCATCGGGTTTTTTCAGCAATAACTCCTCGTTTAAAAATTCCATTAACCGGTTCCACTCTATCTCCGAATCGTGACCGGTGCGGGCGTCCCGTGAATGTTTTATCCGGCCAATTTCGCGGGCAACGGCAAAAATTTCCGGTTCGGAAAAAAGGCGTCCGGGGTAATATTTGCCGAGCAACCACGAAGCTGTCATGTAATGATTCACCACATCGAGGCGACCGATTCCCCAGCCTGCTTTTGCCCGAAGTCCATATCTGAATTGAGATTGGTCCGACTTGTCATCGTAATTGTGAATCAACTGGTTCGAATCAATGCGCGTTCCTTCTGTATTTTGTCTGAAGAGGTCGTAATGGCCCCATGCGCTGATATCTACAATGGTATAATTTTTTTGGTCGAAATAAAAGCGGGAAGAATAGTTTGCATGGGCCATACCACGTAATCCGGTTCGTTTTTGTTCAGCGTCAATCACCTCAACACCGGAACTGTCAATAAGGTCGCCTTTCCCAAAATAAGGGCCAGCTTCAAGTGAATAACCCCAGGTTTCCTGCCGGGAAGGCAAGTAATTCCAGCTTTGATTTTTCCACCTAAAATGCAGAGCGCCGTTTTCCAGTTCTTCAAAACTATATGATCTATCGGTACGAAGCTCTTCCCGGTTTGCATCGAATGAAAATATCACACCCGTAGTCAGTTCCTTTTTAATAAAAAAACTCTTTGCTGAATTTTCATTTTCCGGTTGGGCCGACACCTTAGTCGCTAAGATAGTCAGAACAAACAAAATAGTAGTGAAAGAAAAAAATCCAATCCTCATTTTCTGAATCATTATTTAACGAAGCAAAATAACGAAACTTCCGGCAAAGTCTGGTTCTATGTGGTTAATAAAAGTTAAGTAAGAATTTCCTGTGCCAAAATTCCACTATTTTGCAGTGGTAAAACCTTTGGTTACTTTTGTAGCCTGTTAAAAAAACAAAGTCATGTCGGTACAAAGCGAAATAAAAAAAGTGACCACCCACCGGTTATCGGAAATGAAACTGAGGGATGAAAAAATTGCCATGTTAACTGCATACGATTTCAGCATGGCCAGTTTGGTTGACGAAGCAGGCATCGATGTGGTGCTGGTGGGAGACTCTGCATCCAACGTAATGGCAGGACATGAAACCACCCTGCCCATTACCCTCGACCAGATGATTTATCATGGAGCTTCTGTGGTAAGGGCAGTAAAACGGGCGCTGGTTGTGGTTGATTTACCTTTTGGTACTTATCAGGGAAATTCGCGTGAAGCACTTAGTTCGGCCATTCGAATCATGAAAGAAACGGCTGCCGATGCTGTAAAGCTGGAAGGCGGCGCTGAAGTTATTGAATCGGTTAACCGAATTCTTTCGGCAGGTATCCCGGTAATGGGTCACCTTGGCCTGATGCCCCAGTCAATTCATAAATTTGGCACTTATTCTGTAAGGGCCAAAGAAGAAGCCGAAGCTGAAAAATTGCTGTCAGACGCCAAACTTCTGGAAGAAGCCGGCTGCTTTGCTTTGGTTCTGGAAAAAATTCCTGCAAAACTGGGGAAACAGGTGGCCGGAGAACTTAAAATTCCGGTAATAGGTATTGGCGCCGGATCGGGGGTTGACGGACAAGTATTGGTTATTCACGATATGCTGGGAATTACTCAACAGTTTTCACCGCGGTTTCTGCGCCGTTACCACAACCTGGGAGCAGAAATAAAAGGAGCCGTAGGAAATTATATACAAGATGTGAAATCAAGGGATTTCCCCAACGAAAAAGAACAGTACTGAAACAGTTGAAAGTTGAAAGTTAAAAGTTACGGGTTAAAAGTGGAAATACTTTACGAAGACAACCATATTATTGCTGTTAACAAAGCCTGCGGAGAGCTTGTGCAGTCGGACATTACCGACGAGCGTACGCTTGTTGACGAGGTAAAAGATTATCTGAAGGTGAAATACAACAAACCGGGTAATGTTTTTGTAGGTCTTCCCCACCGCCTCGATCGCCCCACCAGCGGCATTGTACTGTTGGCTAAAACCGGCAAAGCACTGGAGCGACTTAACCTGATGTTTTCGACCAGAAACCAGATAAACAAAACATATTGGGCAGTGGTTAACAAACGGCCACCAAAACACTCCGACACACTGGAACACTATCTGAAAAAAAAACAGGATAAGAATAAGAGTTATGCATATCCCCAACCGGTTCCCGACGGAAAATATGCACGGCTTACATACCGGCATGTTGCCAGTCTGGAAAGGTATCATCTGCTGGAAATCGATTTGTTTACCGGAAGGCATCATCAAATCAGGGTACAACTGGGAACATTGAATCTGCGCATCAAAGGCGACCTGAAATACGGTTTTCCGCGGCCAAACAAGAACAAAGGAATTCATTTACATGCGCGGAAACTGGAGTTTATTCATCCGGTAAAAAAATCACCGGTAACCATTGTGGCCGAACCCCCCAGCGATAAAGTGTGGAATGAGTTTGTAAAACTTTTTCGCAATAACCAGTTCAGTCCAGTGATTCCGGTTTAAATGCAAAAGGAAGCAGGTTGTCAACTCCTTCAAATACCTGAATTTTCTTTTTCCCGTCGAGGATAATCCGGATGGGCTGTTTAAATCTTGCCTCGGTTTCAACCATGGCCTGCCGGCACGAACCGCATGGTTTTACCGGCCCTTCAACCAATCCATTGCTGTTGGAAGCAGTTACAGCAAGAGTTTTTATACCCGTTTGCGGGAAACGGGAATGTGCGCTGAACAAAGCGACTCTTTCGGCACAAAGTCCGGTAGGAAAGGCAGCATTTTCCTGGTTGTTCCCCGTTACTATTTCACCATTATTCAGTAAAAGAGCCGCTCCAACATAAAATTTTGAATAAGGTGCATAAGCCCGCTGCACCGCCTCACGGGCAGCAAGTACAAGCTTCTGGTCGGCCCTGGGCAGGTCCAGAATTGTAGCGTATTCATATACGAAAATCCGTAATTCTTTCGTTCGCATATCAGTGAATTTGTTCAAAAGTACAATTTTATCGAAATAATGGACGAAAAAGACAAAACAAAAGCAACCAAACAACGATATTCACGGAACTATGTTTATAAAATCACGGCTTTACATGTGGTTTAATTGAACCAAGCAGTTATTTTCGTCATTTAAACAGAAAACGTTGGCAATGAAGTATGGTTTTGTGATAATTCTTTATTTTTCTCTTGTAAGTTCATTACAGGCACAATACACCCGTGAAGAATACATTCGGAAATACCAGTTGCTTGCCATAGAAGAGATGGGCCGTAGCGGCATTCCTGCCAGCATTAAAATGGGACAGGCCATTCTTGAATCGGGAAATGGCAACAGCCAGCTATCCCGAAACTCCAATAACCACTTCGGAATCAAATGTAAAAGTAACTGGAAGGGTGGTCGCGTATATCATGACGACGACGAGAAAAACGAGTGTTTCCGTGCCTATAAATCGGTGGAAGAGTCGTTTTTAGACCATTCCAACTTTTTAATGGGAAACCCTCGGTATGCCTTTCTGTTTCAACTTGCGCCCGACGACTACAAAGGCTGGGCAAAAGGATTAAAAGAGGCAGGTTATGCCACTGCACGGCATTACGACAGAACCCTGATAAAGATTATTGAAGACCATAATCTTTACAACCTCGACTACAAGCAGGCCCTAAGACCACTGGCTGCCTATGAAGGAAGACAACAGGTCAATCAGGGGATGAGCGATCGGATTACCATCAATCCCTTCAACAGCAGAAAAGTATTTAAGCTCAATAACCTGGACGCAGTTTCTGCCCGTGAGGGTGACACTTACGAAATTTTGGCACAGGCAATGGGCATGGAAGCCTGGGAACTTTACAAATACAACGATCATGCAGAAGGATACAGGCCGCAACCCAACGAGGTGGTTTACATTGAAGCCAAACACCGCCGCCCGGCCCGAAATCATGAATACCATACGGCATCGGAAGGCGAAACCATGCATTTTATTTCGCAAATGTATGGAATAAAACTGAGGCCGCTGTACCGTCGAAACCGCATGAGCTCGGGAGAACATCCCCATGCTGGTGATGTTGTGTACCTGCGAAGCAGAAAACCCTCTAATTAAGTTCCTGTCGCGAAAACCTGAAGAAAAAATAGCGTAACAGCACCCGGTCGGCAAAAAGCACAAAAAGCCCCAGAACATTAAGGCCGGCAATCCAGGGCAGGTTTTTCAACAGAAAATTCTGCCATTCCTGCCAATCTGCGCCAAGCCAGATAAAAGCCATGGCAACCGAAACAGCCAAAACCCCCACAACCGTTCCAAGGTACACCAGAAATTCTTTAATGTACTGCTCCCATGCAAACCGCCTGCTCACTTTTGCTGTAACTTTATCAGCAAAATTATCAGGCAGCGAAAATTCCGGCGAACTTTTCAGCGCCTCTTCCAGCCAGTTTTCCACCAAAATATTCTTTTCATCCTTCTGCATAACATGCAAATATATTTGTTTTCTCCAATTCAATAACCAGCTCCAGTTTATCTTTCAATAGCTTTCTTGCCCGCGAAAGATAACTTTTAATCGTCCCCTCCGGCATTCCGGTAATTTCTTCCACCTCTTTGTATGAAAATTCTTCCAAATGAAACAAGGTTAGCACAGTACGGTACTGCACAGGCAGCTTTTCAATCATCTGAAGCAAAATCGCTTTTGCCTCCTCTTTTTCCACCGTTTTCTGCACCAGCAAGTCATCCGTTTTTCCCAGGTCAAGTCTGGCATCCTCATCCACCAGCACTTCATGTTTTCGTCCGCGGCCCCTTATGTGCGTAACACTTGTATTGTAGGCAATGGTTGCAATCCAGGTCGAAAGCCGCGATTCGCCTCTGAAATTTCTTATTTTTCGGAACACCTTCAGAAAAACATCCTGGCAAATATCTTCCACATCTTCCTGTTGTTTCACCACCCGCCCAACGATGTGCAAAACCAGCCGCTGGTGGTTCGCCACCAGGTAACGGAACGCATTTTCGTTTCCGGCTATTATTTGTTGTACCAGCTCTGCATCGCTCATATTCACTCAATCAGACTCCAACCCAATAAAAAAGTTGCAGTTTCTTCCAATTATTTTTTGGCAGGCAGCCGGGCTCTTCGCTTTAGCCGTCTTGCAGGTCACAGTTCCGCCAACGGCTTTCAGCGGGCTTCCTCTGGTCGCCGCTTCCAGCCGGGCCGTCACTGCAACCTGCTTCGCCGGGCTGCCGCTTCAATCCCTGCCTGAACAAGGCCGGTGCAAAAAAATATTCATCTGCCTGCAACATTTCCCTCCCACGTTGAGTCAAACGGTCAGAATGTTAAATTTTAAAAACAAATAATTATGGTAACAGATGTTTTAATTCCGGCCGTCGTGTTTTTTGGGTTATACCACATGATGAAACTAATGGCAGAATACCTGCTGAAAAGGAAAATCATTAAAGCCGGCCACATCGACAAGGCAGGTATTTTAGAGCCGCCAAAACAGACCGAAGAAATTAACCGGTATCCTTCATTAAAATGGGGACTGGTCGCACTCACCACAGGACTTGGATTCATCCTCATCGAGGTACTACGCCAGGTGAACCCAACAATGATAGATTACCGAAATGCGGTTTTACCCATTGGTATTTTACTGGTATTCATCTCATTAGGGTTTCTAATCTACTTTTTTATTATGAACCGGAAAAACCTGAAAAATTAAAACTGCCGGTTCCAACAAATTAGCTTATGACGTAACAACCGGATTTACTGTCGGGGCAATTTCGGGGCGTAATTGCAGGTATTTTGTAAAACGACTGGTATTTTAATTGCCGGTGGGAGCAGATACCGGATTAACTCCTGACGTTGCCTTTTGTAATTTCTCTCAAAACGAACAGCGACAATGAAAATCAGCTTTTCAAAACACGAAAGCAGGCAAAAAAGCCGTTATTATAAAAAATGGCAAAATGAAAGGCAGAAAAAAAGGAATGCAATTTCTACATGTTTTGAAAAATATCCTCTATTCAGTTTTGGCAGCCTTTTTCTTCTATTTGTTTTTTGCCTTTCTTTTTTCTTTTCTCCCCACTCATCCTGCCCGGCAGGAGTGTTCTCCAAACTTTGAAATTTTCATCGCCAGCAACGGGGTTCATCTCGACATTATCATTCCGGTTGAAAACATCGAACCTCAGTTTTTACAAAAACTCAGTCCACTGCCCAATACCCGATACATTGCTTTTGGCTGGGGCGATAAAAATTTCTACATCAATACTCCCGAGTGGTCCGACCTTACCTTACCTGTAGCTTTTAAGGCCGCATTGCTAAAAAGCGAAACAGCAATGCATGTAACTTACCTACCCCGGCGTTTTCCTTCATGGGCGGAAATTCAATTGTGCAACGAGCAACTTGTTAAGCTTAACAGATACATTTCCAATTCTTTTCAACAGAATAAAAACGGCCATTTTATCCGAATGGACTTTGAAGGGTATAATCAGTACGATGTTTTTTATGATGCCAATGGAAGTTTCTCACTTTTTAAAACATGCAATGTTTGGGTAAATAATGCATTGAAAGAAACAGAAGTGAAAACCTCGGTGTGGTCACCCTTCGATTTTGGGGTGCTGTTTCATATCCCAAAAGAATGAAAATTTTGTTGCAACTATTGTTGATTTTTTTGATTCTTTCCATTAACTTGCTTACAATTGATATCCGGTTCGTATGAAAGTGGCAGTGATAGATTTGGGAACCAACACCTGCAATTTGCTGATAGCAAATATTGCCCAACAGGGTTTTGAGATTATACACCAAAGCAAACAACTGGTAAAATTGGGCGATGATGATATTAAAAACGACCAGATTAGCCAGCCAGCTACCGAAAGGGTAATTGCCGCTTTTTGTGAACAACAAAAAATCATTAACCGTTACCGGATTAAAAAGGTGAGGGTATTAGCCACTTCAGCCATCCGGTCGGCAGACAATAAAATTCCTTTTCTGGAAACCATCAGTAGTCAATCGGGCTGGATTGTAAAAATAGTGTCGGGAGATGAGGAAGCCGATTTGATTTTCAAAGGGGTTTTGCTTGCCCTGGGAGAAATTGAAAATCCTTCCGTTATACTGGACATTGGCGGTGGAAGCAACGAGCTCATTCTGGCTCATAAAAAGGAGATGCTTTGGAAAGAAAGCCAGCCTGCCGGTATGGCGCGGGTGATTTCCCAATATGCCTTGTCGGACCCACTGAAGGCAGACGAACTGCAAATTCTCCACAACTTTTTTGAAGCCAGGCACGGTGCTGCATTCGTCCAGTGCAAAGAAAAAGCCATTAAAACACTGGTCGGTTGTTCAGGTGCTTTTGATACCCTCGCCGACATCATCGATCAGGTAAACCCGGGCGAGAAGCAACGGCGGCACCAGGAAATCCAACTGAACAAATTTTTCGATGTATATCATACACTGCTTGAATCGACCCGTGAACAACGACTAAACATGAAGGGAATGGACATGGTACGTGTCGATCTGATTGTGCCAGCCATGATTTTTATCGGACAATTGATTAAAGAAGCCGGCATTTCAAAAATTGTCCAAACCGATTATGCCTTGCGCGAAGGGGTTTTATACGAACTTATGGAAAGCGAGCAAGATGCAAGTTTAACGTAAACCGATGAATTTAAATGAACCCGCAACCTATTTCTGAGTGAGCCACAACCGGAAACAAATTCTGATTATACGTATGCCATCCGAATAAAACTGTCGGCAATTAAAAACAACATCATAAACAAATAGAGAAAATTTAGCTTGTAGAAAGCGGGCAAAACCCTAAAATCTTTTTTTAAAAAAACAGCCCGGCTTAAAGTTATCAGCAAATAAAAAATATAAGCAAGCAGCAAGCCAAATAAAACCCGGCTTGTGAAAACAAAAAAGAGCACCAGCAGAGCCGAAGCCACCGTAGTAATTATCCATACAAAGGTGATGTGTTTGATCTGAATCTCTGTAAAAATATCGGTTAGGCTCGGAAATCCTGCCAGCTTATACTGGTCACCAAACAGTAACAAAAGCAGCCAGAAATGCGGAATCTGACCGATAAAAAAGAAAGTCGCCACAATTAAAATGGGTTCAGCCAGTATATTTCCTCCGGCAGCAGCCCATCCGATTATGGGTGGAAGGGCACCTACCAGCGACCCCGGTATAACTGCAAATGCCGTTACTTTTTTCAGCGGGGTATAAATCAAGTTATACGAGAATAAAGTGGCCCAACTCATTACCAGGGCAATCAGGGGGTTGGAAAATACCAGCACAAGCGAACCCGCAACAGCATAACCTGCTGCAGTCAGCAATCCCCGAGCGGGTGATATTTTCCCTGAAGGAATCGGGCGTTTTTGGGTTCGGGGCATCAAGGCGTCGGTGTGTCGTTCCTGCCAGTGGTTCAGGGCTCCCGAGCCGCACGACATGAGAAAAACGCCCAGTGCCATTTGAGCCGCCTGCATGTTTAATTCGCCGGCATAAAGCACAAAACCGGCAATGGCTGACAAAGCTACAGGCAAAGAAATACGGACTTTACCCAGCTCCAAAATAATTTTCAAAAACTGTTTCAAAAGGCTTTAATTGAGCGTTTTGAGGTATTCAATAATGTAATCCACATCCTCATCGGTTAACTGCCCTTCATACGAAAGCATCAGTCCCCGGCTGTACCCGTCCACAATGTCGGCATTGGGGTCAAAAATAGATTTCCGTATGTAATCTTCGTCAACCACCACCTCCCGCTTGTCGCGACCGGTGGTAACCGTATGGGTGGCACCCCAAATTCCCTGAAAAGAAGGCCCCACCAGCCTGGTTCCATCCAGCGAATGGCAGGCAAAGCAGCCAATATTCTTCATAATGCGCCGGCCAGTTGCCGTAGGTGATTCGATGTCAACAGCAGCCACCAGGGTGGTATCCGTCATCCACGATTGAAACGCACTGTCTTCCATCACTTTCACATAAGAATACATGTATGAATGTTGCAACCCGCAGTACTCGGCACAATACAACTCAAATAACCCTTCTTTTTGCGGTTCAAACCACATAAAATTATCGGCTTTTCCGGGAACCATATCCTGTTTTACCCTGAATGCCGGAATGTACAAACTGTGTAATACATCCATTGCCACAAGGTTCAGTTTAACCGGCTTGTCGATGGGCAGATAAAGTGTGTCGGTTCTTTTACCGTTTTCATATTCAAACATAAAATTCCACATACGACCATAAACCGTAACTTCCATGGCATCATCAGGCGCCTTTGTCATGGGTTTCCAACCTGCCCATCCGTAATAAAACATAAGCATGGTAATTAAAAACGGGATGACCGTCCAGACAATTTCCAGTTTTGTACTTCCTTCAATCTGGGTGGGTACCGGATTCCTTTTTCTGTTGTATTTATAAATGAATACCAGCATTAAAATAGTTAATGCAATCAGAAAAAAGAATGAAATCCCCAGGATAACAAGAAACGCTGAATCTACTCCTTCCACAAAATTGGACGCCTGTGTTATTTCCGAACTATACATGGTAATTTATCTGAATAAATAGTCTAAAAAAGTAACGATGATGGTAACAACAAAAATGGCAAAAACAAAAAGCACCATAGTAACAATGAATGGTTTGTCGTATTTCAGGTGCATAAAATATTTAAGCACAAAATAAGATTTCACCGAAGCAAATACCAGTGCGCCGGCCACAGAAAGACTTCCCAGTTCAATTTCAGTAATGGCTATCGAAAGAAATGTCAAGGCTAGCAGTCCAATCAACACCAGAACATAAACCCGGTATGGCACAATATGATGTTTTTCATTTTCCATGGTAATTGATTTTAATGAATAAGATAAAACAACGGGAACAGAAAAATCCAGATAATATCGACCAGGTGCCAGTAAAGGCCTGAATTTTCGAGCAATGCTGCCCGTTCTGCATGAACTTTTCCTTTATGAACTTTCCACATAACCACTGCAATTAGCACAAGTCCGATAATAATATGCAGGGCATGTAATCCGGTCATTATAAAGTAAAGCCCGAAAAAGAGAATTTCTCCCTGACTAAGTGCTTCCGTCAGGTGTACGGACCCGGGAAAGATACCATGATCGAATTTTGCGCCCCATTCAAAGTATTTGTTCACCAAAAAAACAAACCCCAGCACAAGTGTAATCCCGGCCAATACAATGGTAAGCATCTTGTTTTTTTTCTGAAGGGCTGTGGTGGCCATGGCAATGGTCATGCTGCTAATGAGCAGGATGATGGTATTCACAGCGCCAATAAATGTATCCAGTTCTTCGGCGGCCAGATGAAATGCATCGTGGTTCAGGTACCGGTAAACCGCATAAATTACGAAAAGAACGCCAAAAAGAAGCAATTCGGTGAAAATGAAGAGCCACATTCCAATTTTGGATGCTTCAGCGTCGTAATGATCATGGACTACATGTTTTTCCTGTTCCATAGGTTTTTGGTTTTATTTGTAATTGTATGGTCCGTCGTCGGCTCCAATCACAGGAATTTCATCGAAATTTTCCACCGGTGGTGGCGAAGGTACAGTCCACTCCAGGGTTTTACCTTTCCAGGGGTTCATTTCCGCTTTAGGCCCGCTGCGCGCCGAACGCACCAAATTAACGATAATGATGATAAATCCGGTAGCTAAAATCCAGGAACCAAAAGTACTTAAGATATTTCCTCCATGAAACTGTTCGAGGTAATCGTAGTAACGGCGGGGCATTCCCATCATTCCCAGATAAAACATGGGTGAGTAAAGCGTTAAAAACCCGATAAAGAAAACAAGCCAGCCAATATTTGCCCAGGCTTTGTCGTACATGCGCCCAAAAATTTTCGGAAACCAGTAATGCACTGCGGCAAAAAAGGCAAAACCCGTTCCGCCAAATACAATGTAATGAAAATGCGCCACTACAAATGCTGTGTCGTGCAAATGAATATTGGTTGCAAGCGCTCCCAGCACCAGACCGGATAAACCACCAACCATAAACACAAAAATAAAGGAAGCAGCCCAGTAAAAAGGAGTCTGAATATTAATCGAACCCTTATACATGGTTGAAATCCAGTTAAATACCTTTATAGCGCTGGGTATAGCTACGATAAATGTAAGTAGCGAGAAGTAGTATTGTGCCGTTCCGCTCATCCCGGCGGTAAACATGTGGTGGCCCCACACCAGGTAACCCACAAAGGCTATAGCCATTGTTGAGGCAATGATGGCCTTGTAGCCAAAAATATGTTTTTGTGCAAACGTTGGAATAATTTCGGAGATGGCGCCCATGGCCGGCAAAATCATAATGTAAACAGCAGGATGAGAATAAATCCAGAACAGATGCTGGTACAAAATGGGATCGCCCCCCAGTGCCGGATCGAAAACGCCAACCCCAAACATCCGTTCCAGCGCAACCAGAACCAAAGTAATGCCCACCACCGGTGTTGCCAGCAACTGAATCCAGGCGGTTCCGTAAAGAGTCCAGACAAACAGCGGCAGTTTTGTCCATTTCATACCGGGGCATCGCATACGGTGGATGGTAACCAAAAAGTTAAGACCAGTTAAAATAGAAGAAAAGCCCAGTATAAATGCCCCGAAAATAGCAGGCAGCAGGTTGGTGCCGGTTTTAAAACTGTAGGGTGCATAAAAGGTCCAGCCGGTATCGGGAGTTCCGGAACCGAAAAGCAAGGCAGATAATACCAGAAACACACCGGCCACATAAAACCACCACGACAGAAGGTTAAGTTTAGGGAAAGCCACGTCTTTTGCGCCAATCATAATAGGCAGTAAAAAGTTTCCAAATACTGCCGGCAGGCCGGGTACTACTACCATAAAAATCATAATTACCCCGTGAACAGTAAAAGTGGCGTTGTATGCCTGTGCATCCATAATGGTTTTGCCGGGAGCCAGCAATTCCAGTTTCATGGCAAGTCCCAGGAGGACACCAACCGAAAACATGGCTGCCATGGAATAGAGGTACAATAAACCGATGCGCTTGTGATCGGTTGAAAAAATCCATCCCGGCAAACCTTTGAATTTCCCCCTGTACTTCAGGTAGTTTGCCTCGTTTGCAACGACAGTTGAATTCATATAGTTTTGTTTAGATACTTCTCACTCTTTTCGGTTTAAAAACCAAATATAATAATAAAATAGTTGCAAAAAACATTATCATTATGCCACCCAGCTTGGTAATGTTCAAAACGTAAGCCTGCCCTACCGGATCATAAGTGAAACAAAAGCGCAGCACTTTGTTCAGAGTAGGCCCCGATTGCCCTCTGGAGGCTTCTACAATGGCCATTTTCCATTCAAAGGGCAAAAAGAACATGCCGTTCAGGTAGCGGGTAATTTTTTCTTCGGGGCTTACAACAATAAGTGAGGCAGCGTGAAGAAAATCGTTGCCGGTTCGCTTATACTTAAATCCTGTGGCGCTTGTAGCCCGGGCAATGCTGGCGCTGTCGCTCACAAAAAAAAGCCAGCCGTTTTTGGCCTCTGCTGCCTTTTCTTCAGACAACAGCCCCAGGTAACTGTCTTTTTTGCGAATGCCCAAATCGATGGTTTCCCGTGGATCGAAACTGATGGTAAGCACCTGATAATCTTCGCCCAAAACCAAATCAGATTTATTCATTACTCCCGCAACTGCTTCCATCAAAGGGCTGCAAATTCCGGGGCAACGGTAATACACAAAGTTGAGAACCGTGGGCTTGTCAATAACATCCGAAAGCCAAACCTGTTCGCCATTTTCGTTTATCAGCGAAATGCTGTCGGGAAGGAATTCATCGAGATGCTCTACGACCCCAATTTCCACATCATCCACATTGGCTGCCGGATTAATAACGGCCTGGCCATTGCCTCTGGTAAAAACTCCGGCTAAAAGCCAGATGAGGAGCAGATGAATTTTCAGGTTTTTATTGAAAAAAGGTAATTTCATAATGCTTTATACTAAACAAGAAGTTTCTGTCTGTTTTTATCAATTAAACAAACCATCAAGTTGAATGAAAGTTTAGAGGGGAAGGTACTTTTTTTCAGAAAATCACCTGATTTCAATTTTTAAAACCTGCCGGGTTTCCTCCGTGATTTTAAACCGGTTGTCGATGCGGTGTCCCATCACCCAAACCACTTTCTGTCCGCTGCAAAGCAACCAGGTATTCTCTTTTTTGTGAACCGGAATTTTTTCATCGATAAGAAAATCGCTGATTTTTTTGAAACCGGACATTCCCAGCGGTTGAAAATAGTCGCCTGTTTTCCATTTTCGGATGAGTAGCGGAAACTCCAGTTTTTCCATATCGAGACAGGCAACATTGGAATTTTTAATGATCTTAAAAGTTTCTGCACCGGCTCTTTCAATGGTCAAATCGAAAGGGGTAAAAAGCTCTATATCGTCTTTTTCAACATAAAAAATACGATTTTCAGGCTCGGGCAACGGGGTTAAAAAAAGATGTTCTCTGTCTTTTACCAAACGGTGGGTTTTGGAATAAAACTGTTTGCCCGGCAAATTTTCGAGGCTTTTGAAAACCTGCTGAATAACATTCGCATTGAAATTGTATGGGGTAAGAATTTCAAACAACAGTACTTTGGGAAAGGCAAACTGAAGTAAAATTTCTATGGAAACCGAGACTTCATCCCCGGCAACAGAAGTTACCCTGTTTTTCTCTTTTTGCATAAAAAAAGAAAAAACATCTTCCGCATCGCGCAGGTTTTCAATGGTTTCGGAAAGATTGTTTTTGAAAGCCGGATTCAACTCTGAAAAAACCGGCAGAATTCGGTGCCGGACAAAATTGCGCTGGTAAATTACTTCGCTGTTGGTATGGTCTTCGCGAAACCCGATGAATTGAGTTCGTGCAAAATCCTCAATCTCTCTTCGGCTGACAAACAGCAGCGGCCGAATAATATGGCCCGTTTTTTCCTTGATCCCCGTCAGGCCGCGAATGCCGGTTTTACGCGACAGGTTCAAAAAAAAGGTTTCCAGCAAATCATCCTGGTGGTGTGCAGTAGCAATAAAATCGTAGTTGTTTTCAGTCCGAATTTTTTCGAAATAGCCGTACCGTAATTCGCGGGCAGCCATTTCAATGGAAATGCCATTCACCTTCGCATAATCCTCCGTATCGAAACGGGTACTGAAAAACGGTAAACCGTGGATAAGTACCTGTTGCCGAACAAATTCCTCGTCCTTATCCGATTCGCTTCCGCGAAGCTGAAAGTTGCAGTGCACCACTCCGTAATCGAATTCCGATTTTTCGAACAAATGCAGCAAAACCATACTGTCGATGCCGCCACTTACCGCCAGCAACACTTTTTGATGGGACTCAAAAAGCTGTTTTTCGTTGATATATTCAAGAAACCTGCCGAGCATAGGTTATTTTCTTTTTTTAGTTTCCGTTCGAATTCATTTTAACGGCTAAAGTTTAGAATCTTCATTTTTGCAGATTTACGAATTCATTGCTTTACCCGGAATTTCTGCAATATTCAGAATCACCTCCACCGCTTTCAGCATCGAAGGGATGGGAATAAACTCGAACGGTCCGTGAAAGTTATGCCCGCCGGCAAAAATATTGGGGCAGGGCAATCCTTCGTAAGATAGCCGTGCTCCGTCGGTACCACCCCGTATGGCCTTTACGTTGGGCTGAATACCGGCCTTTTTCATGGCTACTTTGGCCCGTTCCACCACGTGCATCACCGGTTCAATTTTTTTCCGCATGTTGTAATAAGTGTCTTTCAGTTCCAGTTGAACCAGATCGCGACCAAATTCCATGTTCACAAGTAGAACAATTTCTTTCAGCAGTTTTTTCTTTTCCTCAAACTTCTCAAAATCGTGATCGCGAATAATGAACTGCATTTCCGCTTTCTCCACATTGCCGTTCAGCGTCATCAGGTGATAAAAACCTTCATACTTTTCGGTATGTTCGGGCCGCTGGGTTGGCGGCAGCATGGAGATGATTTTATGGGCCACCAGCGTGGCATTGATCATTTTGTCTTTGGCAAAACCGGGATGCACGCTCCTGCCCTGAATGGTAATTTTTGCCCCGGCAGCATTGAAATTTTCAAATTCCAGTTCGCCAATTTCTCCGCCATCGAGGGTGTAGGCAAAATCGGCCCCGAATTTTTTCACGTCGAATTTATCGGCTCCACGGCCAATTTCCTCGTCGGGTGTATAGCCAATACGAATTTTACCGTGCTTTATTTTTTCTGAATTCAACAGAATTTCGGCAGCGGTAACAATTTCGGCCACACCGGCTTTGTCGTCGGCGCCCAGCAGAGTTGTCCCTTCAGCAGTAACAATATCCTGACCTCTGTATTGCAAAATCTCCGGAAATTCAGCCGGATCAATAACAACATTGTTTTTCAGCTCAATGGGCTTCCCATCGTATTTTTCAACAATTTGTGGCTGAACGCTTTCCCCGGCAAAATCGGGACTGGTATCCACATGGGCAATAAAACCGATAACCGGCGCTTTTTCGCTTGTATTGGCCGGAATGGTAGCCATCAGGTAACCGTTTTCGTCCAGTTCCACTTCCTGTAAACCAATCTCAATCAACTCAGCTTTCAGTTTTTCCATAAAAACCATCTGCCTTTCGGTACTCGGACAGGTTTCGCTCTCCGGGTCGGAAGTGGTATAATCTTTGGCATAGCGCAAAAAACGCTCAACAACTTTCTCCATCTTTTCTATTTAATTTTTGAACTAAAAATACATAACCTGCCGAATAATCAAAAAGAAAGCAGCCCAAAAAAGCTGCTTTCCAACAAATATTTTTTTCAGATACTAATAGGCCAGTGCAAAAAGTACCCGTTGTTTCGAAGGTTTTCCGGAATACACACATTTTCCTTCTTCCTGTTCACTTTTTAAAGGTATGCAACGGATGGTAGCTTTTGTTTCGCCTTTTATTTTGTCTTCTGTTTCTGAAGTTCCATCCCAATGTGCCGAAACAAAACCACCTTTATTTTGAATTACCTCTTTAAATTCTTCCCAGGTTTCCACTTTGGTGGTATTTTGGGTACGAAATTCCAGCGCTTTGTTAAAAATTCCATGTTGAATATTGTCCAGAAGGTTTTCAATGTAACCGGCAATGCCGTCCAGTGAAACCACATTTTTTTCGAGCGTATCGCGGCGTGCTACTTCCACGGTTCCGTTTTCGAGGTCGCGCGGTCCCATGGCCAAACGAACAGGAACGCCTTTCAGTTCGTACTCGGCAAATTTCCAGCCCGGCTTTTTGTTGTCGCTGTCGTCAAATTTTACTGAAATGCCTTTCGCTTTGAGTTCTGCCACAATGCTGTCCACTTTTTCAGAAATGGCAGCCAGTTGTTCCGTTTTCTTGTAAATGGGAACAATTACCACCTGGATGGGTGCAAGTTTTGGCGGTAACACAAGACCGTTATCGTCGGAGTGTGCCATTATCAATGCCCCCACCAAACGGGTTGAAACACCCCACGATGTTGCCCATACGTATTCTTCCCGGCCTTCCTTGTTGGTAAACTTTACATCGAACGCTTTGGCAAAGTTCTGGCCTAAAAAGTGGGAAGTTCCCGATTGCAAAGCTTTTCCATCCTGCATCAGAGCTTCAATGGTGTAAGTATCGAGCGCACCTGCAAACCGTTCGTTTTCGCTTTTTAATCCTTTAATTACCGGCACAGCCATGTAATTTTCAGCAAAATCGGCATAAACATTTATAATTTTGATGGTTTCTTCAATGGCCTCCTCTCTGGTGGCGTGTGCGGTATGGCCTTCCTGCCAGAGAAATTCGGCTGTACGTAAAAACAACCGGGTTCGCATTTCCCAGCGCACTACATTGGCCCACTGGTTTATTAACAGCGGCAAATCACGGTGCGACTGAATCCAGTTTCGGTAAGTATTCCAGATAATGGTTTCTGAAGTTGGCCTTATAATAAGTTCCTCTTCCAGTTTTGCTTCCGGATCAACCACTACCCCACCGTTTTCCTCGTCATTTTTCAGGCGATAATGCGTAACTACGGCACATTCTTTGGCAAAACCCTCCACATGGTCGGCTTCTTTGCTAAAAAAAGATTTTGGGATAAACAGCGGAAAGTATGCATTTACGTGTCCTGTTTCCTTAAACATCCGGTCTAATTGGGCCTGCATTTTTTCCCAAATAGCATAACCATAGGGTTTTATCACCATACAACCTCTGACGGCCGAATTTTCGGCCAAATCAGCTTTAATTACCAGGTCCTGGTACCATTGAGAATAATTCTCACTGCGTGATGTTAATTCTTTCGCCATTTTTCTTAAATTGGTACAAATTTTGCTTTTTTGTAGTTGATTATTTAGAGTTCACAAAGAAAAGAAATATTATTGACATTAAATAAACCGGGAGGACGAGTTATGAAATCAAGATTAACATTATTAACACTGGCTGCACTCTTTATAGGTGCATGTACTTCGGGGACTTATGTCACCAGTTCTTATACTGATGACATCTATTTTAACCCGGGGGATGTTCCTCCACCCATTGCAATTGAAGAAGATGTAAGGGCAGAGAGGGAAGCCGCTGAAAAATCGGCACAACGTATGATTATCAGCGACATTCAGCGCAACGAAGAAGGTTCGCAAACCATGAACAACTACATTTTCGAGGGAACGGAAGAAGATGCCGATGCACTGGTTTACAGCATGGACCAGTATGATTTGTACCAGAGCGACACCACCGTTTATTACAACGAAGACGACGTAAAGTATGTAATCAATAATTATTACGATGGAGATGCAATCGACTATGCCTATCGGATTCGTCGATTCCACCGTCCACATTTTTACGATCCGTTTTACTGGGACAGCTGGTATTATGATTCCTACTTATACGATCCATTTTATTACTCTTCATGGCATTCGCCTTATTTCAGCTGGGGCTGGGGTAGCCGCTGGTATTCGCCCTACTACAGCTGGAGCTGGGGTTATTCACCTTATTACAGCTACTGGCACCAGCCATATTATGGCGGATTTTACGGAGGTTATTACGGTGGATACCCATACAATTATTGGTATGGCCATGGAAACTACAGGTATATCGATTCAGAAAACTACCGTTATGGCCAGCGTCGGACGGCAAGCACCAGCGTGCTTTCAGGCAGCGATGACGGACGCAGAAGTTCCACCTCATCAGTAAGGACATCGGCTACCACGGCAAGAAGCTCACGGGAGGGAACCATTAACCGTTCAGCTGAAAATGCCGTTACCAGAAGAAGCACCACCGGTATAAGGGAAACCGAAGGCAGAACACAGCGCCAGGAGGTGAACAGCAATGTTGTTACCGAAAGAAGGAGAACAGATGTACGCAGTTCAGATGTGAAAAGCGGAAGCACTACGCAAACATACACCCGCCCGGGAAGCAGCCAGACAACGAGAACATACACCAGGCCTGCAACAAATACTACCACCACACCACGGGTAGTTACCCAGGGAAGGAGTACTTCGTCAAGTTACTCTGCACCACGTTCAACTTCTACCTATAATCGTACCTACCGTACAAACTCAACATACAACAGGAGTTCGAGCAGCAGCAGTGCCACCCGTACTTACAGAGCACCATCAACAACTACCAAATCAGGAAGTACCATTCAAAGAAGTACACCCGCACGAAGCAGTAGCAGCGGAAGCTACAACAGCAGTGGTTCATCATCAGGCAGAAGTTATACACCGAGCAGTTCAGGAAGTTCCGGAACTTCAAGGTCGTCTTCTTCATCCTCTTCGTCATCAGGAAGAAGAAGGTAAGAGGATAGTCTATTTGTGAAAAATGAACCCGACAAAAAGTATTAACGAAAAAGCAATTTTAGCCATGAAAAGATTAGTAACATTATTGACCTTAGCTTTCGCAGTGCCGTTTTTTATGCAGGCACAGGACTTAGCCGATGCACTGCGCTTTTCAAATTTTCAGATTCAGGGAACAGCGCGCTCCGGAGCAATGGGCAACGCTTTTGGCGCTCTGGGCGGCGATTTCACCTCGGTGGGCATTAATCCGGCAGGACTAGGATTATATCGTGCTTCGGAACTGGTATTTACACCAACTTTCGGGCAAAACAGCGTTGAGGCTACCTACCTGGGAAATATAATGACCGACAGCAAATACGACTTCTCGTTCAATAACCTGAGTTACGTAGCTGCAATTCCCACCCGGAATCAGAGCGAAACCGGACTGGTTAGTGTAAATGTGGGCATTGGTTTTAACCGGCTGAGAGACTTCAACAGTACCATGCTGGCCGGAGCAAACAATATGAGCAGTTCATTCCTCGATTATCTGGCCGACAATGCAACCATAAATAACTGGAGTGATTTTTACGAAAACCTGGCATGGGATACATACCTGCTTTGGGAAGATGAGGTAAACAATGTGTATTATCACGATATAGAAGAGGCGGGATACGGCCAGAGCCAAAGGAAAAGCATTTCTACCCAAGGGTATATAAATGAATATCTGCTTTCTGCAGGGTTTAACTTCAACCATAAATTGTATATCGGTGCATCGGTTGGAATTATCGATGCTTTTTACAAAGAATCGACCGAGTTACTTGAATGGGACGAACGGAATAACATCGATTTTTTTAACGAAATGCAGTTCGACAGCTACCTCAGAACCAGTGGCACAGGCTACAACGGAAAGTTGGGTATCATTTTCAAACCGGTGAACGAACTTCGGTTAGGTGCTTCGGTGCATACCCCCACTTTTTATAATTTGAATGACATTTTTGAAACAACAATGCATTCGGAGGCTGCCGATGAGGATGGTGTAATGGGACGGCATAAAGCCACTTCTCCCTATTCAGAGTACGACTATGACCTGGAAACTCCCCTGCGTGCCACTTTGAGTGCCGCCTATGTTTTCGGGGGTAAGGGCTTGCTGAGCATAGATTATGAATATGCAGATTATGGCACAGCCAGTTTAAGGCGTGGTGGAGACGGATATAACTTTGTGGATGAAAACAGCGACATTGCAGAGGTTTACAGATCGGTAGGCAACCTTCGCATTGGAGGTGAATATCTGGCAACAAGTAACATCAGCCTGCGGGCAGGTTTCGAGAACTATCCTTCACCTTACAACAGCCAGGCACTGGGAGTATCGCAACCCAATGCCGATGCCAAACTGAATGTATTTTCAGGTGGTTTGGGTTACCGCACTGGCGGTTTCTTTTTCGATATTGCCTACCGGTACACTACCGACACAAAATACGATTTGCTGTATCCGGAACCACCAACCGAATTTTATCAAATGCCGGAAATGGCCGAATTTAAAACGACTAAAAACAATGTGTTGTTTACACTCGGTTTTAAATTTTAGAAAATAGATATTAAATATTTTGAAAGGCACGAATCCTGTATTCGTGCCTTTTTTCATTAAAAAAAACATATAATCAACACCTTAAACAAACCATATTAAAATTTTAAATTCCCCCGCCAAAAGACTTAAATTCTTATTTTTGTATTTTTAATTTCAATAAGCTAAAAACCATCTTATGTGGATCACGATTGTCTTAATCCTGTTTTACCTCCTGATGCCTGTTTTGCTCATCTATCTGTGTAAAATATCCAATACACTCAACCGCGTTGGCGCCGTGGTTTTGGCATACGCTGTTGGCCTTGTTCTGGGCAACATCGGACTGCTGCCAACCGCCAGCGATGCGCTCATCCAGGTATTAGGCGGAACACGAACATTTTTGCCTGAAAATGAACTTCAGGAATTTATGAAAACTCCCGGATTTACAAAGAGCGACCTGACCTACAACCAGATAGTTCAACTTCAGGAATCGATAATGAATTACAGCATATTGTTAGCCCTGCCGTTAATGTTGTTCTCACTGCACTTAAAAAAATGGTTGAAAAATGCACGAAACACACTGCTTTCGCTGGTGTTGGCCATGGTTTCGCTATTGGTAGCCATTTTCATCGGGTATTACCTGTTTGCCCACAACATTACCGAATCGGCAAAGGTTACCGGCATGCTCATTGGCGTTTACACCGGCGGAACACCCAACCTGGCTGCCATTGGAAGAGCTTTAAATGTGAGTCCTGATATTTTTATTCTCACCCACACCTACGACCTGATTATTGGTTCGGTGGCGCTCCTTTTTCTGATGACCATTGCCCAGCGTGTGTTCAATATATTTCTCCCCAACTCGGGTGTAATCCGAAAGGCAGAAAATGTGATGCAGGTTGAAATTGAAGAAGATGATGCCCATCTGGAAAACTACGATGGGTTGTTTCAGCTCAAAAACCTGCCCAATATAGGAAAATCGCTGTTTTATGCTTTGATCATTTTTGCTGTAGGGGGCAGCACCATATTCTTTGTGCCTAAAGAGGACCAGGTGCTGGTAATTATTCTAACCATTACTACACTTGGCATTTTGGCCTCGTTGTTAAAACCGGTGAATAAGTTGAAAATCAGCTTTCCGCTGGGAATGTATTTTATTATTGTGTTCTGTCTGGCACTGTCGTCGATGGCCAATCTCCGGGAAATGTTTCAGATTGAATTTCTCGAATTGTTTTTATACGTTTTATGGGTTGTTTTTGGTTCGATGTTAATTCATGTGGGACTGGCCCGCATTTTTAAGGTCGATACCGACAATACGATTATTGCCATTACAGCGCTCACCTACTCTCCGCCATTTGTGCCGGCGGTTGCGCTTGCCCTCAAAAACAGGGACGTAATCATTGGCGGGCTTACCATTGGAATTTTAGGATTTGCTTTCGGGTCGTATCTGGGAATTTTTATTGGAAAAATACTGTAGTACTTATTTTTTTCCCAATTTGTTAAGCAACAGTTCCCTGTAATTCAAACTAACTGGCAATTTATTTTCGCCAATTTTAACTGCATTTCCTTCAAGGTATTCCACTTTTGACAACTGGATAACATAGGATTTATGAATCCGTTCAAATAAATTTTCAGGTAGCCGCTCCATAAATTCTTTCATGGTTCCATGAACCATCAATGATCTTTCGCTGGTCATAAACTTCACATAATCGCCCTGAGCTTCAAGGTACAGAATATTATCGAACTCAATCCGGTAAACTTTTTTATTGGCGCGTAAAAGAATATGATCATTTTTGCTTTCAGCATTTTTTTTAATTCGTTCCAGTACTCTGTTTATTGTTTTCCTGAAACGCTCAAATGAAACAGGTTTTACAAGGTAATCAACGGCATCAACCTCAAAACCTTCCAAAGCATATTCGGGATAAGCCGTTACAAAAACAAAAAGCGGTGGTTCCTTCAGACTTTTCACAAAGCCAATTCCCGAAAGCCGGGGCATGTTAATGTCGAGAAACAACAAATCAACCGGTTGTTTTTTCAAAAATTCTCCGGCTTCCAGCGCATCGCTGCATATTCCGGTTAAATTCAATTCAGGACAGGCGTTTACAAAATCTGCAATCACTTCCTGCGAAAGCGGTTCATCGTCAACAACCAGGCAATTTATCTGCATATCAACTCATTTGAATCTGTAAATTTACCTCAAATTTTTCATCGCCATCTGAAACTTTCAGCGAATGTTTTCCGGGATATACCAGTTCCAGCCGTTTTTTTACATTTTCTATTCCAATGCCTTTGTATTTTGAATCGGCAATTTCAACATTTTCGCCCTTATTGTTTTCAATACTGAAAAACAGAGACTTCCCGGAAGTTTCTATTTTTATTCTTACATAAGAATCGTTTCTGCCACCTTTTATGCCGTGTTTGAAACTGTTTTCAACGAAAGGAAGAAATAGAAGCGGCGCAATTTTTTTTCCTTTAATTTCTCCTTTAATTTCCAATTTAATTCTGTCTGGCTCCACGGAGCGCAAATTCTGAAGTTCTATATAGTTTTTAACCATCTCAACTTCCTTTTCCAACGGAATAAATTCAACATCCGATTCGTAAATAATGTGCCGCATTAAATCGCTTAACTGGACAATTTTTTCGGGAACCAGACTTGAATTTTTTCGTGCCAGGCTGTAAATGCTGTTAAGCGAGTTAAATAAAAAATGCGGATTCAGCTGCGATTTCAATGCTTTTAACTCAGCAGAAGTCTTTTCTTTTTCAAGCTCCTGCAATTGAAACCAACTGCGGGCAAGGTGCAAAAGTCCCGACGCCGAGAGGTAAATGACAAAAAACAATGAAATATCCCAAAAACTGTAATAGGCAATAAAATAGTAGCCCTGGAAAATATGATCAATCCAGTGATTAAAAAGAAGAAAATAAAATCCGACTCCCGGCAAAACTACAACCAATAAAGACAACAGATAAATCAGATATCTCCCTTTCTCAAAAAACAGAGGAAATGACACTTTGAGATTGAGATAAACCACAAGAAACAGGGGAAGATGAAAAACAGCCGCGTAGATTAAATCAATCTTTTGAATTTCAGCAGAAACTTTAAGAATATTGATCAATATGAGATACGAAAGGCACCAAAACAGGATGTGCTGAAAGTTCCTGTTTTTCAGCAACCTGACTTTTCTTTTTTTTGTTTTGTAAACCATTTATTTCCGGGTTAAAACAGCTTTTAATCCATTCTCAAAAGCTTTTTCATCATCTGCATATTTATTAACGAACTTTTGCAATTCGGCCGGTTTGGCCGTGAGCAATATAAAATCGCCGTTGTTTTCATGATGAATTCTTATCCGGTTTTTTTTCAGTAAATCCTCCAGCCATTCCTGATCAAACCATTGAATTTCCAGTTTGTTTTTTTCAACCTTAAGCTTTGCGAAGGTATGCACCGGTATAATATGGAAGTTTTGCAGGAAAAGATTATCGTCAAACTTCTCCAGATAAAAATCGAGAAAATAATTTTCGCCCAGTTTTACAACATGAACAGAAAATTCGGAAGAATTAGTCATTTCATCATCCTCGTATTTTTGAGTTAAATTATACGAAGTACTGTCAATATTTTCCGGAACTTTTTTGCCTTTGTAAGCATATTCAAAATTCCATTCGGTCCCATCATCATCTAACCAATTACCCAGCAGAAGCGTGTTGGGGAAAAGGTCTTTTTCGGTATAGAGCGGGTAGAAGGAATAAACCACGCACCCCGAAATAAAAATGAACAGGGCAACTGACAAAAGAACTTTTACTGTTTTCATCTTTTTGATTTTTAAAATTCATGCTCAAATTTATGAATTACACAACCCGCTCACGAATTTTTTCGATGAGATATCGCTTTTTGTCGTTGAGATTGAGATGGATAGTACTATTGACTTCTTTCTGTTTTTTCCTACAAATTCTCCATAAAATACCTGCTCACCTTTTCCATCAGGTGCAGGCGGTCTTTTCCCCTTACATTATGCGGGTGGGAAGGGTACACAAAAAAATCGACCTGTTTTCCCTGCAAAACACATTCGCGCAAAAACTGCATGCTGTGCTGCATCACCACCACATCGTCCTGCACGCCGTGAATCAGCATCAACTTGCCTTCAAGATTTGATACATGGTTCAGCATGTTGGTTTCGCGGTACCCTTCCGGATTTTCCTGCGGACGGTCCATGTAGCGTTCGCCATACATTACCTCGTACATGCTCCAGTCAACCACCGGACCGCCGGCCACTCCGGCTTTAAAAACCCCGGGGTGACGCAGCATCATGTTCAGCGTCATAAAACCGCCGTAGCTCCAGCCATGCACCCCAATGCGCTCGGTATCAACATACGGAAGCGATTTCAGGTAATCAATGCCCTTCATCTGGTCTTCGGTTTCCAAAACACCCAGTTGGCGGTGAACAGCCGTTTCAAAGTCGCGACCCCGGTTGTTAGTACCCCGGTTGTCCATGGTAAAGGCGATGTATCCCTGGGAAGCCATGTAATACTGCCACCACCTGGCGCTGTTGTGCCAGCTTTTGTCCACCAGTTGTGAGTGCGGACCGCCATACACATACACAATTACAGGATACTTTTTTGAAGGATCAAAATCAACCGGCAATATCAGTCTTCCAGCCAGTTCAGTTTTTCCGTCAGCTGACTGAATGGGAACCCGTTTGTTTTCGCCTAAAACATATTCTTTGAGCGGATTGCCGGCTGTATGAATGACCCTCCGGTTTTTGCCGTTAGCGGAAACCAACACGGTTTGCGACGGAATCTCCGGGGCACTGAACCTGTCAATCAGCCAGTTTCCATCGGGACTAACTTCTCCGCGATGAACCCCGGCTGTTTCCGTTAACTTTTCCATTTTCCCCGATTTCACTTCAACCCGGTAAATATGCTTTTCCAGCGAACTTTCTTTGGTTGCTTCCACAAACAGGTATTTCTCTTTTTCATCGAATCCCAGTAAATTGGTTACTTCCCATTCCCCTTTTGTTAATTGCTGAATAAGTTTGCCAGCCGTGTTGTATTTATATACATGAAACCAGCCGTCTTTACGGCTCAAAAGGTAAAACTCGTTTTCGTTCACTTTTGAAAATTGAATGGAATAAAGCGGTTCCACATATTTGTCGTGAATTTCTTCGAACAGTGTGCGTACTTTTTCTCCTGAAGTTGCATCGTAACAGTTCAGGTGCATGTGGTCCTGTCCGCGGTTCAGTTCGGCCAAATAAATGTGTTTTTCGTCGGGCGACCAGGCTAAATTGGTCAGGTAATGTTCCGGGTCGCCACCCGTTTTCAGGAATCGGGTTTCGCCTGAAGAAATAGTGTAAACGCCAACGGTAACATGCTCGCTGTTCATACCAGCCATAGGGTACTTTATGGAATTATGTTCCGCAACCCGGGTCATATAATCCACCAGCGGATAATCTGAAACCCTTGTCTCATCCTTCCGGTAAAAAGCAATGTAATTCCCTTTGGGCGAATTGAAAATGCCGTTTGTAATTCCGAATTCGCTGCGGTGAACCGTTTTACCATTCACAATGCCGTTGCCGCCATCATCAGTTACCTGAATGGTTTTTCCATTCGAAAAAGTGACAAACAAATCATCATTTACGGTATAAGCCACAAATTTTCCCGGGTGGTTTAACACTGCATTTTCGGCTTCGCCAGGTAGTTTAATTTCGTAAATCAGTTCTTTTTCTTCAGGACTAAAAACAAAATACCTTCCGTTATTCTGAACCATCAGCAATTTTCCTTCAATCCAGGAATAACCGGGAAAACGCCGGAAAGCAACTTCATCGCCGGCATTTACGTATGTGTTCAGTTCATCGCGGGTTGTGATTATTGTCTTTCCGCCTTTTTTGGCCGTTTCAGCCCAAAGGGTATCATTTTCAATGAAAGTAAAAACCTCATCGTTTTGCCAGGCAAGTCCTTCCATTGACTCGGGCCGCAAATACGAGAATGCGCCGATAATGGCGTCTTCGAGGGTCATTTGTTTCTGCTGGGCAATGGTTTGAAAAGAAGCAAACAGCAGGATATAAAGTAAAACTTTCCGCATGGGTTCAATTTTTTATTTTTAACGGCGAAAATAGCGAAAGCATTCAAGCTTAAAAAGAAAATTAAACAGGTCTGATGAAAAAACTGAACTGTTTTTCTTCTCTCGTCAGAAAACTCTAAATTTGTAATTAACAGGTTTATTTAACGCTGTCAAGTCCGTGGACGTTGACAGGTTATAAAAGAAGAAAACTTTTACCACATTTTTAGACTTGTCAGTGTGCACAGCACCTGACAACGTCGAAAAATGAATTATAAAATTAACTCGACATTAAACTGCTGAATTACATTTTAACCATATCAACATGTCCAAAAATATTATCGTAACCGGCGGCGCCCAGGGAATTGGGAAAATTATTACGCAACACCTGCTGAATGAAGGATTCAGTGTGTCTGTATTTGAAATCGACTCGGAAGCTATCGGGGAATTTAGGGAAGAAGAAACTTCGGAAAAGCTGGCTTTTTTCCCGTGCGATGTTTCCAGCGAAAACGAAGTAGCAGAAGCCATAAAACACTCGGTTGCAACCTTTGGTCGCATCGACGGGTTGGTAAACAATGCTGCCATACTAAACAACAAGCCGGTTACAGAACTTACCCTGGAAGAATGGAAACGCGTGATTGATGTAAACCTTACCGGAACCTTTCTGTGCGCCAAACATGCAGCACCCTATTTGAAAACCACAAAAGGCTCTGTCGTCAATCTCTGTTCCACCCGCGCATTTCAATCAGAACCAAATACCGAAGCCTACTCGGCCAGTAAAGGCGGTGTTTTTGCCCTCACCCATGCGCTGGCAATCAGTCTGGGTCCGGAAATCAGGGTGAACTGCATCAGTCCGGGCTGGATTGATGTTTCAGGCATTCGGAAAAAATCGGAAGCCCACCCCTACCAGATTACCGATGCCGATAAAAGCCAGCACCCTGTCGGGCGGGTTGGAACCGGTAGCGACATTGCCCGGATGGTTTTGTTTCTGCTCAATCCCGAAAACAGCTTCATCACCGGCCAGAATTTTGTGGTAGATGGCGGAATGACAAAAAAAATGATTTATGTGTGACCCTTAACCCTGACGGGGCTCAGAGCTCCGTCAGGGTTAATCAACTTTTATCAAACTTGTTAATAAATTCAAAGCCAAACATTTGCTTAATTTAAAATCTTTTTTATACCTTGAGCAAAATTTTTCATCCGCGCACAAATGGAGGAATAAACAACATAAAATGAGGTTCAAAATTGCCCTGCAAAACATAGGAAAGCAGCGGATGCTGCCCATAGATAATCAATATTTTCTAAGCGCCTGGATATACAGTGTTATTGCCAATGCAGACAAAGAATTTGCCCGTTTTCTGCACAATCAAGGATACGCACTCGGAAACAAACAATTCAAATTATTCTGCTACTCTCCGCTCCTCTTTGAAAAGTATCAAATATGGAAAGAGAAGGCTTTAATCGAAGTTCTCTCTAAACAGGTTGTTTTTCAGATTTCTTTTTGTCTGAACGAAGCCGCCGAAAAATTTATCATAGGGTTGTTTAATCGCCAGCAATTTTACCTGGGCGATAAATTTAACGGCATTGACTTTTTTGTCACTCAAATTGAAAGGCTCCCCGACCTAATTCACCATAGTGGTGATTCGACTGTTATACATTCTGTCACAAACTCGCTAACAAAAAACTACCAGGCAAAATCACCGGTAGTCATCAGTTATAAAACCGAAAACGAAAAATATGCCCGGTACCTGTCGCCCGAAGAAGAAGGATACGGCGAACTGGTAAAACAACACCTTTTGCAAAAATATCAAACGATTCCGGATGCCGAACCCCTTCCTGAAAATACCGAAATCGAATTTCTACCGGGAAATAAGCCCAAATCGAAACTGATAACCATAAAACCTTATACGCCACAGCAAAGCAAAGTGCGTGGTTTTTTATACCGTTTTTCACTTACCGCCCCGGAAGAAATCCACCGCCTTATTTTTGATGCGGGGTTTGGTGAGAAAAATGCACAGGGGTTTGGATGGGTGGAAACGTGTGGTGCAGAAACTGCGGATTGATGAGAGAGGAAGGAGATTGATGGGATTGGAAGAAGATTGATGGGATTGAAAGGAGATTGATGGGATTGAAAGGAGATTGATGGGATTGATGGGAGATTGATGGGAGATTGATGGGAGATTGATGGGAGATTGATGGGAGATTGAAAAAGATAAATAAAGCACAGGATAAAACAAAAACGAAAAAAAATTGCGGGAGCTAAAAGAACGAAAACTTTATGAATAAAAAATGATTATGCTTTGACATTAAAGACCTAAGAGTTGGTAAAAACAAAAAACCGAAAAGATAAACGCCCTTTGGGGGCACATGTTAAACCAAAAATTCAATGAGTTATGGCAATTAAATTTAAAGTCATCGAAAAAGGCCAGCCCGGAGTTCCCGGAGGTGGCGAAAAGAAGTTCTATGCATCCGCCAACATGAGCGGAGAAATGACCCTCAACGGACTGACAAAATCCATTGAGAAAATCAGTACCGTAAGCGGCGCTGACATACGCGCCGTATTGTATGCCATGGTCGATGTGATGCAAGATGCACTGGCCAACGGACAAATTGTACGCCTGGGAGAACTGGGCAGCCTTCGCGTAAGCATTAGCAGCGAAGGAAAAGAGAAACCCGAAGAGGTAAACGCCGCTGCCATTAAGGCTGGACGCGTGGTGTTTACCCCCGGTAAAAACATCAAATTCATGCTGAACAACCTTACCTACGAGAAGGAAAAATAGGCGCTGAAATTTTGTGCCGTGAAAAAAAATTTTTCACGGCACAAAAAAAAATTTTCACAGCAGAAGATTACAAACCTGTAAGCACAGGATTTTGAAACGGAAGCAGGAGAAATTAAATTCATTACAAAAAATTCCGTAAACCTTAAAACCGGAATCATGAGCATCAGCTTTAAAGCAGTGAAAAGACCCACACCTGGAATTAAAAACACAGGAAAAGGCTTATGGTACCCTACTATTTGCGACCGGGAGAAAATTGACCTTAACCGGATTTTGGACGATCTGCAAACCCGGCACAACATACATCGGGCTACCACTATTCATGTATTGAAAGCCCTGGAGTATTATGTTGCCGAAAAGTTAAAAGATGGACACAGCATTCACCTCGATACATTCGGAATTTTGGCGCCAACACTGGAAGGCACACCGTCCGAAACCGAAAAAAAAGTAACCGCAAAGAATATCCGGAAAGTAAATATCCGTTTCCGTGCCGGGAAAACATTACGGGAAGCGTTGCAATCGGTTTCTTTCCAAAAAAGAAGGGAATAGACAGTGAAATATTAAAAAAAATATGAAATATGAAACAAAACATTAAAACAATGGAATACAAACGGCTGACGAGCCAACCGGAGATGCACTTGAGGAGGTAATTGAGAACTAAAATTTAATATACTTATGATACGAGAAATTATAAATTTTACAAACGACCTTATCGAAGACATTCCTGACATTATGGAATGGAAGGTACAGCCAAGTAAGGGGCTGCATGTTTTTATAGACATTGACGACAAAGGTCAATGGGTTAATCAAAATCTTCAAAAAGGGAAAGACTATGAATATTATGATGGTAAAAATCAAGACATTTTGATGTGGAATGATTGTATACGCTACCAAAATGTTTCGGATTACATTACAATGAATAAAGTACAGAAATTTGATTCGAAACAAAAAATTCATTCTTGTTCACCTTTTGCATTAGCTTTTAATTTCAATTTTAATGATGTTGATAAAAGAGAATTAGGTATTAAAAAATGGAGAAAAGGAGAAAGACCAACAGAGGAAGAAAAAAATGTAAATGATGATTTAATTCGATCAAAAAGAATTGAAATTATTTCATCAAGACTTAAAGATTATAAAAGTAATGCTTCAAAAATGTACTCTGAAGCAGATATTGAATTTCGCCAGATTTTAAATGGATTCTATTCTCAAATGCATAATATTTTCAAACAAGTCCAAAATATTCATGAATTCAAAACTCTTATTGATAAAGATTATTTAAGAATATATTTAAGGACAGTACCTTATGAAAAGCAACAGTCATATTATGCGGAATATTTAAAAAGTGAAATTTTCAATGATGAAAAACTTTCATATGGCGAATTGGGAGTTGTAGGCTTTCAAACAACATTTCCAAGTAAAAAACCATTTGTTAAGCATAAAACAAGTAGCTTAATTAAGGGAATAAATCAACGCTTTTCAAAAGATGATGCTTTAGTGCTTAATAGTTTTGAGAAATTGATTAAGCGTAAATCAAAATGCCTTCCCAATCCATTACCAATTGTTGTAGATAGAAGAGAAATAAATAGAGAGATTGTTAAATTATTTAATTCTGAGAATGACCCTATACCTTATAAGGAATTATTGAAAAGACTATTTGAAAAAACAAATGAGAAATTTTTATCTGATTACTATTTGATTAATTATTCGCCTACGAAAAATGGATTGAAAATTAATGATTTTGATTTTGTCCCTTTATTTAGGTTCTATATTGACAAAAACCATGAGATTCAAAATCTAACAAAAGCTGGTATTGTAAAGGATAAAGTATATGAGCAATTTCCCAATGATAAAATAGAAACCATATTTGATTTTGAAAGAATTGTCGTAAGAGAAATTTTCAACAACTCATTAGTTAAAATCAAAGAAAATAAGTATTCAACTAATTATTTTGGAGATATTGATCCTACTTATGTTTATGGTGGAAATACTATATATCAACAAATAATGAAATATCGTAAAGCATTTTATGACTTTATCTATAAGTCAAAACGAAATGCAATCAATACAATCATGTTTGATGATATGATGTATAATTCAATTTTAGCAAACATACAAAACGATGAAGTTAAAGGAAGGTTTGAATGGAATAATACCATAAAAAAGAAACTAAATATTTGGTTCAGTTTATTTAACTTTTTTAACAACAATAAAAATGAAATTATTATGGCTTCAAAAGTAACAGAATTAATGTCAAAAATGCGCGGTGTCGCTAAAGGAGAATCAAGTTTTGAGATTCCCGAAGATTTTGCCTTCGGTGCAGGACAAATTGTTTCTTATTTAATTGACCGGAGTGCAGCGGCAAACAAAACTTATGCAATGCTGGAACCCTATTTACAAAAGAACAAATCCAACCATTTACAGGACGCTATTGCCCAAACAATTGCAATTTATAAACACGACATTGATGTTTATAAAGGAAAATTTGAACGACTTGCATCGCAAGTACTTACAGATGATAGTAATGTGGAAATGAAACCTTTACTAAAATATTTTTTGGCAGGGTGTTTCTCTCCATGCGTCATTTATGAATCAGAAAAAAAATAAAGAAATTATTAACAATAAAAAATAGGAGATTATATTATGACAGAATTTAAAAACAGAGTTTTTGGATGTGCAATAGTGAAAGCAATAAACTCAAATTACAATGCTGATTTTTCGGGACAACCTCGTACTTTACCTACTGGTGTTGTATACGCAACAGACAAAGCATATAAATACACAGTAAAGAATTATTTGAAAGATGTATATTCTGATAAAGAATACATACTTTATTTTAAGAGACTGAAAGCTGAATTTACCCCTGACGACTTAACGGATGCATATAAAAGAAAATTTAAAACAGAGGTAAAAAACGACAAAATCGGCCACATTGCTAAGAATTTGTTATCCTGTATTGATGTCCGTTTATTTGGAGCAACCTTCGCGCCTAAAGGAGATGGAATAAAAAATAAAAATGTTTCAATTCATGGACCTGTTCAAATAAATCACGGAGTAAATATTTGGAAAGAAAATAACATATTCTCTGAGCAAATTATGTCACCTTTTAGAAATCCAGGAGAAAGTGGCTCAGAGGACAAACAAGCAACAACATTAGGCCGCCAATCCAAATTAGAAGAAGGACATTATTTGCATCATTTCTCCATTAATCCTAAAAACCTGAATGATGTGACTACATTAGCTGGAGATGAAGCCCAAAGACTTTCAATGGATGATGTTTTGAAACTTAAAGAGGCCATGAGCCGCGGCGTTACTTGGTATGACTCAGCTTCAAAAGCCGGTTCGGAAAACGAAGTGCTGGTTTGGGTTCAATTGAATGATAGTTCTAAAATCGTATTGCCGAATTTCACTTCATTGATAAAATTGGAAGACAAAAAGACTGACGGAAAATATTTATATGATTTTGCAATCCTTACAGCAGAATTAAATAAATTGAAAGGAGAGATTCAATCGATTGAAATATTCTACAATCAACAGTCTTGCAGTTTGAAGAATCTACCAGTAGGAACCACAGAAAACGACTTGTGATATGAATACAAATCAAAGATTAATATCATTTGATTTGAATGCGGAGATGGGTTTTCTGAAGAAGCCAGATATAAACGATGGCATTTATTTAACTTACAACATGCTTCACAAACCTGCATTACTTGGAATACTGGGCGCAATTGCCGGCATGAAAGGTTATCAGGCAAATGGTGTACCTCCTGAATATTATGAAAGACTTAGACATTTAAAGGTTGGAATCAAGCCGCTTGATAGTGATAAAGGAAATTACACCAAAGACTTAGTAAGTTATAATAATAGTACAGGATTTGCAAGTAACGAAGAAGGTGGAAATCTTATCGTTACCGAACAAATTCTGATAAAACCATCCTACAGATGTTTTCTGCTTTTGAATCTTGTCAATTCAGATGAAAAAGCTTTATATGATAATATATTATTCTATAAAGCAGAATTCTTGCCCTACATGGGCAAAAATGATTTTTCAGCCTGGTGGACAGAAGCAAAGGAATATGATTCTTTTGTAAAATTTGATTTCAGCCATGCCTATAAAATCGCATCCATATTTGCTAAAACGGATGCAGTAAGTGAGTATGTGGCTCGTTCAATGTCTATGTTTTCTGAAGAATCAAAAGAGGTTCCATTTCTTTATTTTGAAAGGCTTCCAATTGATTTGGATGGGAAAGATAAAAACGGAAAAAAACTTTTTCAGTATTCTTATGCCGATTTTGTGTATTCAAACGCTTCTTTTAAATCCGAAATGAATATGAGCAAAGCAGGTGAATTTTATCAGATTAACAAAGATTACATCATTCAATTGTTTTAAACACTATGCAAAGTTTCCATATTTCATTCTTTGAAAAACTCATTCCAACGGTGAATGACTATTTTGCCCATCTGCCAAAACCTGAACAAGTCAACAGAAAGCCGGAATTGCTGGCAGAACATTCTGAAATGGTTATGGTTTATGCACAAAAGATTGCTGAAGCACATCATTTGAATGGAATAATTGAGAGACTAATAAATGATGCAATACCTGAAAATTTAAAGGATAAGCAATTGCTTGCCGAGACAATCAACAAATTGTTTTGGCAGGCAATTGCACTTCATGATTTTGGCAAGTTGAATTGTGGATTTCAACGAAATAGAATGCATAATGAAGCTGACCTTTTAAAAGTAAAGCACCCATTTCAAAATCAACATTCGGCAATTAGTGTTTACCTTTTTCTTGCTTTGTTTTTTGCTGATTTTCAAAAAATGCGACTTTCAGAGGAAGAACAAATCTTTATTTGCAATGTGGCATTGTATTTAAGTTATCCTATATACAAACACCATAGTTCATCTATTGAACATGCACAAGATGAGAAAAATTGGTGCAATTCTGATTTGTTTACATTAAGTCCTTATTTATCGTTGTTTAATCATTCTTTAAATGATGTGCAAATAGAATTATTTCATACTTATTTTTTGGGAAATGCCAATTTTAATTTTCTTTTCGAACATTTTAATGAAAGCATTTTTAGAAGAGAAAATGCCTTCCCACTTTATGCACTTATTAAGCTCAATTATTCATTATTGACTGCGTCCGATTATTTGGCTACAGCTCATTATATGAATGACTGGAAAAGTATGCTGTCAGATTTTGGAATTATAAATAATGACCTCAAAGAAAAAATTATTACGAATTCGCAAACACACAAATACAACAAGAAAGTCTATAAAACAATCATGAATGGAATTGACTTGAATCCGGATAATTTCAGGGAACAAAGCAATGATAATTTGAATGTACTTCGTCGTTGTATTGCAATTGAAGTCGTGATGAATGTAAGGAAAAACACCGATAAAAATTTGTTTTACATCGAAGCGCCTACTGGTGGTGGAAAAACAAATGTATCTATGTTGGCATTAGCCGAATTACTAAAAGCAGACAAATCATTGCAGAAAGTATTCTATGTGTTTCCATTTACAACTCTAATAACTCAAACCTACAAATCACTAAAAGATACGCTTGGGTTAAAAGAAGAAGAATTAGCGGAAGTACATTCTAAAGCTGTATTTCAAACGGGGAAGTATGAGAATGACTATTTGAACTACTTGGATAATTTGTTTTTGAATTACCCGATAACGCTTCTTTCTCATATACGTTTCTTTGATGTACTGAAGACCAATTATAAAGAAACCAATTATCTATTGCACCGATTATCCAATTCAATTGTAATTATTGATGAAATTCAATCGTATGCTCCCAAGACATGGGATAAAATCATCTATTTCATTGTGAATTATGCCAAGTATTTCAATATAAAATTCATCATTATGTCGGCAACCTTACCGAAAATTGGAAATATTATTGAGAATAAAGAATTGGCAAATGACTTTGTTTACCTGATTTCAGACAAAAAAAAATATTTTCAAAATCCGAATTTCTGCAACCGTGTCAAATTTGATTATTCCTTACTTGAATGGAAGCAACCAGATAAAGATGAAATAACGAATTATTTGGAACGACTTTGTGAAACAGTATTAGATAAGTCTGTTCAATATGCGCAAACAAATAAAAAGTATCCCAACAGTGTATTTACAATCATTGAATTCATCTTTAAGAAAACAGCAAGCGAATTCTATTCGATAGCCAATAGAAAAAATAAGTTTTTTGACGAGATTCTGTTATTATCGGGAACCATATTGGAACCACGAAGAAAACAAATCATAGATAAACTCAAATCTGATGAAACAAGAAACAAAAAGATTTTGCTTATTACAACGCAGGTAGTTGAAGCTGGCGTTGATATTGATATGGATTTAGGTTTCAAGGATAAATCCATTATTGACAGCGAAGAACAGCTGGCCGGGCGAATCAACAGAAATGTAAATAAATCCGCGTGTACACTCTATTTATTTGATTGCAATCAAGAAAAGGTATTATATGGTGGAGATGACCGATACCGGATAATGCGTGAACTTGATAATGAATATGTGTCAATTTTAGAGCAGAAGGATTTTGACAGATTGTATCAATTAGTAATTAAAAAGATAAAACAATTAAATAATACTCGATTTATTGTAAACATTCAGGAATTATTTGACTCAATAGCCACTTTGAATTTTAGAAATGTAAATAATTCTTTGAAGATTATTAATCAACAAAATAAATCTGTATTCGTTCCTTTGGAGGTTGATATTAGTCTTGTAAAAGATTATATCAAAGCACTGAATGAACTGGAAATCCCATATTCAGAAGTTATAAAAGGGACAGATATTTGGACCAAATATTCTGCTATTATTAATGATCAAGATGAGGATTTTGTTAAGAATAAAATTCAAATGAAAAAATTACAATCACTCATGTCTTTATTTACATTTTCGATATTTCCCAGTGGAAATGATTATGAAACAATAAGAACCTATGGAAACGAAGAATATGGGTTCCTTTATTTAGAAGCATTTCAGGATATATATTCATTAGAGAGCGGAATTAATACTGAGCATTTTTCTGAATCTAACTTTTTATAACCATGCAAGTCACAGGAACCCATATCCATTACTATTTCAATTGCCACCGTCAGTTATGGCTGTTTGCAAACGGAATTAATATGGAACATACATCTGATGTAGTTACTCATGGTAAACTAATCCATGAAACAACCTATCAACAACGAACAGACAGATTTCGGGAAATTGAAATTGGTTCAATTAAAATTGACTATTTCGATCAGTATAAAAAAGTAATCCATGAGGTAAAAAAATCCAGTAAACTATTTGAATCGCATGTTTGGCAGGTGAAATATTACATTTATGTTCTGGAGCAAACCGGTGTGGAAGGAGTAACCGGCATTTTAGAGTATCCTAAAGAACGAAAAACCGAAGAAGTTTTTTTAAGCGAACCCGACAGGGAGTTTTTAAAAGAACTACTTGTAAAAATTGATCAGTTGATTCACTCGGAAAATTGCCCGCCGGTAATTAATAAGCCCAAATGTAAAAATTGCTCCTATTTTGATTTTTGTTACGCGGGAGAAGGGATTGAAGGGATTGAAGGGATTGAATGAGATTGAATGAGATTGAATGAGATTGAATGAGATTGAAAGGATTGAAAAAAATGGAAAATAAAACAATAAAAATGCGAATCAATACATCAATCTCCCATCAATCTTTTATCAATCTCCTATCAATCTATTTTCAATCTCCCATCAATCTCTCATCAATCTCCCATCAATCTCTCATCAATCTTTTATCAATCTTTTATCAATCCATAACATGAAAAAAACCTACTATCTCTTTAATCCCGGCCGGCTGCAACGCCGCGACAATACGCTGAAGTTTACGCCTTACGACGAAGAAGGGAACGAACAAAAACCGCGTTTCCTGCCTGTGGAAAATGTGGACGAACTCTACTGCCTCGGGAACCTCGATGCCAATTCGGCATTGTATAATTTCCTGGGGCAGCAGCAAATCCCCATTCATTTTTTCGACTATTACGAAAACTACACAGGTTCGTTTATGCCGCGCGATGCACTTTTGTCGGGAAAGGTATTGCTGGCCCAAACCGATATTCATAAAAACAAAAAGAAACGCATCGACCTGGCACAGCGAATCCTTACCGGCGCCGCATTCAACATGGTAAAAAACCTGCGCTATTACGATAACCGGGGCAAAGATTTGGCGGATATTATTGCAACTATTGAGTTACTGGCCGAAAAAATTCCGCACACTACGGCCATTGACGAACTGATGGGTATTGAAGGAAATATACGCCGGAACTATTACGAAGCTTTTAATCTGATATTAAACGATTTTGATATGGGAGGCCGCAGTTACCGTCCGCCACTGAATGAAATCAATGCGCTCATCTCTTTCGGGAATATGATGTGCTACAGTCAGTGCCTGCGTGCTATTCATCAAACGCAACTCAACCCGCTCATTTCGTTCCTTCATCAGCCCGGCGAACGACGCTTCTCCCTGTCACTCGATTTGGCCGAAATATTCAAACCCATTCTGGTTGACCGTGTAATTTTTAAAGTGGTAAACAAACGGGAAATCCAGCCGTCAGACTTTGAAACCGGCCTTAACTCGGTCACTCTGAAACCCAACGGGAAAAAGAAATTTGTGCAGGCTTTTGAAAACCGGCTCGGCGAAACCATCAAACACCGCACCCTGAACCGGAATGTGAGCTACAAGCACCTGATAAAACTGGAATGCTACAAACTGGTGAAACATGTGCTGGGGATGGAGGAGTACAAGCCGTTTAAAATCTGGTGGTAGGAAAAGATTGAATGAGATTGAAGGGATTGGATGAGATTGAAAAGGAAGATTGAAGGGATTGAATGAGATTGAAAAGGAAGATTGAGGGGATTGAATGAGATTGAAAAGGAAGATTGA
>CAZLGT010000012.1:80321-87424 GCA_964559175.1 uncultured Mariniphaga sp.
ATGAGATTGAAAAGGAAGATTGAGGGGATTGAATGAGATTGAAAAGGAAGATTGAAGGGATTGGATGAGATTGAAAAGGAAGATTGAAGGGATTGAATGAGATTGAAAGGGAAGATTGAAGGGATTGAATGAGATTGAAAAGGAAGATTGAGGGGATTGAAAAGGAAGATTGAATGAGATTGAAATAAAGATAGAAAGGATTGAAAAAATGAAAAATAAAAATGCTACACAACATATCAATCTTCCATCGATCTTCAATCAATCTTCTATCAATCTCCCATCAATCTTTCATCAATCTATTTTCAATCTCCCATCAATCTTTCATCAATCTATTTTCAATCTCCCATCAATCTTTGAAAACGGAAAAATGAACTTTAACACAAAATAAAATGGAAAACACTGAATGGCTGAATTACAAAATTCAAATCAGAGACAGGTTGCGGGTTTTTACACTGAAAATTTTAGAACTTTCGGAGATGTTTCCAAAATCTGAACGGGGGAAAATTATTAACAACCAGCTCACCCGTTCAGGTTCGTCAATGTATTCCAATTACCGGGCAGCGCTGAGAGGAAGGTCAAAAGCGGAATTTTTCAGCAAATTGTCCATTTCTGTGGAAGAGGCCGACGAAACCGAAATGTGGCTCGACTTAGCAACTTCAGCCGGAATAGTAAAAAATCGCCTGGCGCAGGAAATGCACGCAGAAAGCCTGGAATTATTAAAAATCCTCGCTTCCATGCGAAAACGTACCAGTAACTAAATCAATCTTTATTCAATCTATCATCAATCTTTTTTCAATCTATCATGTACATCATCGCAGTTTACGACGTAGGACAAAAACGGGTTGGCAAAATGCTGAAACTTTGCCGCCAATACCTCAACTGGATTCAGAATTCGGTTTTTGAGGGCGAAATTTCGGAGGTAAAACTCGAAGAACTGAAAATACGGGCCCGAGAAATTATGGATTTGGAAGATGACAGTTTTATTATTTTTAAAACCCGTCAGGAAAAGTGGCTCGACAAGGAAATAGTAGGGAAAGAACGCAGCAGCCTCGATAACATTTTGTAGAAACAGGTTGTCGAACCGGCCACTGCATTTAAAAATAACAGAAATAATAATCTGCAAATGCAAATAAACGTTCTTTGACATACTGAATACCAAAACGATACTATATGTTGTCGAAACCCCGGCTTTTTCAGATTTTTGGATATCGACAACTATTTGCCAGTTAAAACCGATTGTTTAAATTTGTAATCCGTTCAAAACCAAATATTTTTTTTGATTTTCTGACGGGGTTTTTATCGTACCAAAGTGGAATTGAAATAACAAGGAGCCGTGAAAATGTCGGCCTACAATGCATGTTTTTATCGTACCAAAGTGGAATTGAAATAAAATCTCCGACTCTCGACAACCGGTATGCCTTAAGTTTTTATCGTACCAAAGTGGAATTGAAATTAATAACAGTTTGATTAGATAAATAGAGGATGCCGTTTTTATCGTACCAAAGTGGAATTGAAATAACCTAACGGAAATTTGCAAGGTGCAAGTGAAGTGTTTTTATCGTACCAAAGTGGAATTGAAATAACGATTTTTAGCTATCTCTGCATCAAGTTTGGCGGGTTTTTATCGTACCAAAGTGGAATTGAAATATGGTAACTCGTGACGGGACGGCAGGAGAGGCCGGGGTTTTTATCGTACCAAAGTGGAATTGAAATTGTTGTCGGAAAAACAAACTGGTCGCCAACTCCCCCGTTTTTATCGTACCAAAGTGGAATTGAAATAGAAATAACACTTTCGGAAGTTTATGCAATCGCTCGTTTTTATCGTACCAAAGTGGAATTGAAATACGGCTTGTCCGTTGCACTTTGACCTGGCCCGGTGTTTTTATCGTACCAAAGTGGAATTGAAATACTACGGGGGGAATGGCCGTCCGGGAGACCTGTCCGGGTTTTTATCGTACCAAAGTGGAATTGAAATAACAATCCAAAGGACAAACGGAGCCGCGAACAACAGTTTTTATCGTACCAAAGTGGAATTGAAATGAACCAAAAAGCACCGTTTTAACGGCCATTGAAAGTTTTTATCGTACCAAAGTGGAATTGAAATACATTTACCGCCTGTTGGTATCAGTTGTTGGTTTGTTTTTATCGTACCAAAGTGGAATTGAAATCACTATGTTTTGTGGCCTCGTATCCTTTCTCCAAAGTTTTTATCGTACCAAAGTGGAATTGAAATACAGTTTGATGACCTGACACCTCTTGAGTTGAATCTGTTTTTATCGTACCAAAGTGGAATTGAAATAAAATTCCCTTAACGGCTAATCCTGCACCTTTCGGTTTTTATCGTACCAAAGTGGAATTGAAATAATATAATAATAATTCACAACAAATTACGTTTTTGTTTTTATCGTACCAAAGTGGAATTGAAATTACTGTTTTCTTTTGCCTTGCAAATAATCACCGTGAGTTTTTATCGTACCAAAGTGGAATTGAAATGCAGTTCAGGGAATGAAGTCAATGTCAATGGCTGGTTTTTATCGTACCAAAGTGGAATTGAAATGAAATTCATCTGACGTTTTACAGCGTTGTTTAGAAGTTTTTATCGTACCAAAGTGGAATTGAAATGGCAATATACAAGGTTCAGGAGCAATCGCAAAAAAGTTTTTATCGTACCAAAGTGGAATTGAAATATATTTACGGACTGCGTCCTTACCGTTTGCCAAATGTTTTTATCGTACCAAAGTGGAATTGAAATTTGAATTAGGCAGGTGGATTGTTAAGGCCTTTGAAGTTTTTATCGTACCAAAGTGGAATTGAAATAATTTTATTGATTTTACTTCATGCCCCCGGAAAGCGGTTTTTATCGTACCAAAGTGGAATTGAAATTAAGTATAAATCCAAACTATTACAGTGCTGCCTGGTTTTTATCGTACCAAAGTGGAATTGAAATTTCCAAGAATGCACGATAATTCTAAAGACATGGAAGTTTTTATCGTACCAAAGTGGAATTGAAATACAGTTCCGTTCCATCCCGTAAGCTCGCTGCTAAGTTTTTATCGTACCAAAGTGGAATTGAAATTGTTCAATGCCGGTATCTCTTTTATCTCTTTGGTGTTTTTATCGTACCAAAGTGGAATTGAAATAAACTACGGGCCTGCAGGTCTATATCTTTGCAACGTTGTTTTTATCGTACCAAAGTGGAATTGAAATTGATTATAAAGTTTGAATGAATTTTTCGGCCTCCTGTTTTTATCGTACCAAAGTGGAATTGAAATATAATAAAAACCGGTAAAATATATATGGAAGGCACCGAGTTTTTATCGTACCAAAGTGGAATTGAAATGAGAATAAACAAGCATTGGCTAAAGGGTTATTCAAGTTTTTATCGTACCAAAGTGGAATTGAAATACTGCTATTCGAACTTACCGACAAAATTGAGATATAGTTTTTATCGTACCAAAGTGGAATTGAAATGTTGCAACAACGGCATGGATAGGGGCAGTTGGTCGGTTTTTATCGTACCAAAGTGGAATTGAAATTAAGTTCCACCTGGTGCAATCCTTTAATGCGGTTCAGTTTTTATCGTACCAAAGTGGAATTGAAATTAAATTATGTCGGTGTAATTAATGATTTCGATAACGTTTTTATCGTACCAAAGTGGAATTGAAATTCCCTTCCCATTCCGGCAACGTCCACACCAAGGCGGTGTTTTTATCGTACCAAAGTGGAATTGAAATAGCAGATCAAGCAGGTCGGGCTAAACGATGCGGGGTTTTTATCGTACCAAAGTGGAATTGAAATACAAGAAAAATCTTTCGCCAGGAGAATGGCAATTAAGGTTTTTATCGTACCAAAGTGGAATTGAAATAGCAGATCAAGCAGGTCGGGCTAAACGATGCGGGGTTTTTATCGTACCAAAGTGGAATTGAAATACCTCAAATGCTTTGTAGCGGCGTTTGATGTCGGTGTTTTTATCGTACCAAAGTGGAATTGAAATACTCATTATTCTGTGTGTAACGGGTTCCGGTTTCGGTTTTTATCGTACCAAAGTGGAATTGAAATACCTAAAATAACAACACAAAACATTTTTGAAAATGGGGTTTTTATCGTACCAAAGTGGAATTGAAATAAAAGCAATACGTCGTACATCAGGCTAAACTGAACGTTTTTATCGTACCAAAGTGGAATTGAAATAGGGTGAATTGAAGCCGCTTTGAAACGAACAGGAGTTTTTATCGTACCAAAGTGGAATTGAAATCTGGTTGTGCCGGGGCAACATATCCCGGCGTTTCCCCGTTTTTATCGTACCAAAGTGGAATTGAAATTAACATTACTGGTTTCTTTTCCATGTTGCCAATCGTTTTTATCGTACCAAAGTGGAATTGAAATACGCAAACGAAAGCGAATTAAATCTGATTGAAATTAGTTTTTATCGTACCAAAGTGGAATTGAAATTTTTTAACTTTTTTGTTTTTGTTTACCGGTTTTATTGTTTTTATCGTACCAAAGTGGAATTGAAATCGCATATTTCAATATTTGCATCTAAGCCGGAAATGTTTTTATCGTACCAAAGTGGAATTGAAATTTTTCAACAGATGCAACCGCACCCGGCCAGAGCACGTTTTTATCGTACCAAAGTGGAATTGAAATGGAGATGAATTCACGTTAACACCACAGAAAGGAAACGTTTTTATCGTACCAAAGTGGAATTGAAATAATTTGGCTACGGCTTTTTCCTTCACTTTTTCAATATGTTTTTATCGTACCAAAGTGGAATTGAAATCAAACTACTTCACCGACAGCGGCCGGCAGTGGCGGTGTTTTTATCGTACCAAAGTGGAATTGAAATGAAATTCGGTTCTGTTCCTCAGATAAACGTTTCGCTGTTTTTATCGTACCAAAGTGGAATTGAAATGACATCTAAACCACTGTTGAGTTGTGGGACATAAGTTTTTATCGTACCAAAGTGGAATTGAAATCTAATAAACCCGGTTACATCAATCGGGGCCATTCCTGGTTTTTATCGTACCAAAGTGGAATTGAAATATGACTGTTTGAATGTTAGGAATATTTTCGGGGGCGTTTTTATCGTACCAAAGTGGAATTGAAATTATAAAGTCAATGTTCGGGGGCTAAGGCTGTAACGTTTTTATCGTACCAAAGTGGAATTGAAATTTATTTGGGAATCGATAATTAGAAGGGGATACAAAGTTTTTATCGTACCAAAGTGGAATTGAAATCCTGATTTTAGCGTAAACAATGCACAGCCGGAAGGTTTTTATCGTACCAAAGTGGAATTGAAATATAACTGATGACGACATAGTTAAAGCCTACTCCGGGGTTTTTATCGTACCAAAGTGGAATTGAAATACATCAATGAGTTGGATAAATGTAGCCGGTTTAAAACGTTTTTATCGTACCAAAGTGGAATTGAAATTAATCCTCGGGGACGTCGGCATTTTTCCATTTAAGTTTTTATCGTACCAAAGTGGAATTGAAATATTTTTTTTTCCGGTTGCAATTTATTTCGATTTTGTTTTTATCGTACCAAAGTGGAATTGAAATATCAACGGAGAGAAAAAACGGCCGCGAACTGCTTGGGTTTTTATCGTACCAAAGTGGAATTGAAATCAGGAACAGCGCGACGCCTGGAATGCCGCCGTGTGTTTTTATCGTACCAAAGTGGAATTGAAATCAAGGAAATTATGAAACTGTAAAATGCACACCAGGTTTTTATCGTACCAAAGTGGAATTGAAATTCAACAATTGCACCCGTAGCTGCCATTGCCAGTACCGTTTTTATCGTACCAAAGTGGAATTGAAATATCCGACCAGATAAGCAGCTTCTTTGTTTTTGTTTGTTTTTATCGTACCAAAGTGGAATTGAAATATCCTCAATCTTATCATTGAACGGTGAGTTCATCAAGTTTTTATCGTACCAAAGTGGAATTGAAATAGCGGTTGTGAGACTTGTTTAACTTCCCGTCCCGAGTTTTTATCGTACCAAAGTGGAATTGAAATAAAATTGTCTGAAATAGGAGAATGGGGCGTGTATGTTTTTATCGTACCAAAGTGGAATTGAAATTTCTAATAATGGACTTAACGGCTGCCGGGGTGTTTTGTTTTTATCGTACCAAAGTGGAATTGAAATGTATGTAGAAGGTGATTTATCTTCCAGCGCAGGAGGTTTTTATCGTACCAAAGTGGAATTGAAATTCGTTTCTTGTTTTTAGTCTGTGAAAAAATTAATCTTAGTTTTTATCGTACCAAAGTGGAATTGAAATCACCGTTCCAAAATACGTTAATAACACGCTGTCCAGTTTTTATCGTACCAAAGTGGAATTGAAATATTTGATGTACTTTGCGGTAGTTTAAATGATATTTAAGGTTTTTATCGTACCAAAGTGGAATTGAAATGAGGAAGTATCTTTGGAGCAAAGAATACACTTACTGTTTTTATCGTACCAAAGTGGAATTGAAATATGGCCCTTTCCGGCAATCCGGAGGGGGTTCGTTCGTTTTTATCGTACCAAAGTGGAATTGAAATGTCAAAGTTAGATTTCTTGCTTTGGCAAGTTCATAGTTTTTATCGTACCAAAGTGGAATTGAAATAACGTTCATTATTCGTATAACTCCCATTATAGGACGTTTTTATCGTACCAAAGTGGAATTGAAATTTCCCATACGGGATTGAACGTTGCGGGATTCTACTGTTTTTATCGTACCAAAGTGGAATTGAAATGTCAAAGGTGTTATGGGAGTAAAAGAAGTTAAATATGTTTTTATCGTACCAAAGTGGAATTGAAATAAGAGTTGGGCTGTGTCCATGTTGTCAATGTCCGGGTTTTTATCGTACCAAAGTGGAATTGAAATTGGTTATTAATTTATGGGCTGGTTGAATACTTGTTCGTTTTTATCGTACCAAAGTGGAATTGAAATTTGACTACTATGGAGCAAGTGCTCCAATCGCTGGAGTTTTTATCGTACCAAAGTGGAATTGAAATTTTTATGTTGTCTTTGTTGCTGCTGCCCGCAATGTAGTTTTTATCGTACCAAAGTGGAATTGAAATGTAGATATACAGTTGTGAAATCCGGTGCAAGCCTTG
>CAZLGT010000013.1:0-85273 GCA_964559175.1 uncultured Mariniphaga sp.
AACCACCGGTGCGGGTATCTGTTCCTGTTTAGAAGAAAAAATAAAAAAAAGAGCTGCAACAAATTGCTGCAACCCTTTCCTTTTCAGTGAACCTGAAGGGACTCGAACCCCTAACCTCCTGATCCGTAGTCAGGTGCTCTATCCAATTAAGCTACAGGTCCAGTAATTGTTGAAGAACGTTTCTGCTTTAAAAAAGCGGTGCAAATATAACACTTTTTGACAAACGAAGTCAAACTTTACCGGTACTTTTCCATTTTGTCGCCGATTGTTACGTTTTTGTGAAAATCGACCTGAATTTTCAGGTTGGATAACATGCGCTGCGTGCCGGCATTGTTGCAGGCTTCGTGTACCTTTTCAAGCAACACGGGCAGATCTTCAAATGTGCATTCAACCACTGTTTCAAACGGACAAATCTGATGATAAAAACCTGTTGACTGAATGGCTTCTATGGCCTTGTCAACCAGTTCGTATTTAACTCTCCCATCGGCTTCGGGTAAAACCTGAATGGCCACGTTAATCGTCCTCCTCTTCCATTCCATCGGGCAGTTCCAGATTATTTTGTTTGTTTATTATGTCCAGAATTTCGTTACGTGAGAGCACCTTCACGTTGGTAATAATCATGTCTTCCTCCAGAAAATCGCCATACTGGTTACATTCTTCCACTACATTGCCAAAAACCTGTCTGATGTCGGCTGTAACAGGCAACAACACCTGTGATGCTGAAAATCCTTCGGAGAAATCGATGGTTTCAAACTCACCATCTTCGGGTTTCAACCCAAAAATGAGTTCATCTTTCACCAGTTTCTGCTGCGTTTTTGTGAGCATTCTATTCAGGTTTCGGTTAATAAAAACCACGTAATACCTCAGCTTTTTCCCTTTTCCACCTAATCCGGTGGAAATAAAAAACTGCTGTTCATCAAGCAGCGAGGTTTGAATCAACATCCGGTTTTCCTGCACAGCAAGCACCGCCCAGCTTCGGAGATCACTATCTGCCTGTTCCAGAAACTTTTCCAGTGCACGGTAGGCTTTTACATCGTCGGTTCCGGCCAAACCAATTAAAATCTCCTTTTTTCTGTTAATTACTGTTTCGGACACAAAAAGCTCACCGGCAAATTGGAGGTAGTCGTTTTCCGCTCCCTCTTCCCTCACCTTCTTCGAAAACTCAAAGTACTCCATTTGAATTTCCAAATCAATCTGCTCTTCCAGAATATTGAAATTGTCGGGAAGATCTTCAAAAATCTTCTGAATGTCGTTATAAATGTTTTCGTCTTCCATCGGGTCTAAATAAGCGACAAAAATAGCCAGAACTTCTTACATTAAGAAATGAGGGATGAATTATTAGCCTGCTTTCATTTCATCGGAATTTCAATATATTTGCAGTCTTATTTTTATTTAATTCAAATTAAAAGAAGAGGGGATAATCTGATTGTGAAGTTGAGTGAGGTAAAATATCAGGATACTGTTATTATAACGAAGATACTTGGTCATGGATCGTTCCGGAGGCGAATTTCGGAAATGGGTTTTGTGAAGGGGAAAGAGGTAAAGGTGATAAAAAATGCTCCGTTTAAAGGCCCGTTTGAATTTAAAATACTGGATTACAACGTATCGTTGCGTAAGTCGGAAGCCGACCTGATTGAAGTAGTACCTGTAAGTGAGTTCGACAATTCACAAAACGGGACCTACGAAGGGGTAATCGACCGAAAAATAAGTCTGGTCAATCAGTCGGAACGTACCCACACCATCAACATCGCACTTGCCGGAAACCCCAACTCGGGGAAAACAACCCTTTTCAACTACATTTCAAAATCGAAAGAAAAAGTAGGAAACTACAGCGGGGTAACCATCGACATTAAAAAAGCGCAGCTGAAAACCAAAGGCTACACTTTCAACTTTTTCGATCTGCCAGGCACATACAGTCTCACGGCCTATTCAAATGAAGAAATATTTGTCCGGAAATTCATTTATGAACAAACTCCCGACATTGTAATAAATGTGATTGATTCGACCAATCTCGAGCGAAACCTTTTCCTCACTACCCAGCTTATCGACATGGACTTACGCATTATTGGCGCGCTGAACATGTACGATGACCTGGAGCGAAAAAAGATGCAGTTCAACTACGATGAACTTTCGCGACTGCTCGGAATCCCTTTTATTCCCACAATCAGCTCAAAGGGCATTGGCCTCGACAATTTAATTGATAAAGTAATAGAAGTTTTTGAGGGAAGGGACAAAGTAACCCGCCATGTGCACATCAATTACGGGAAAGACCTGGAAGATTCGATTCGGAAAATAAGGGGAAAAGTAAAAGAATTCAAACCGATTACCGATAAAATTTCATCACGCTTTCTGGCACTGAAACTGCTTGAAAAAGACCCCCATGTTCACGAATTGCTTTCGGAATATTCCAACATTGACGATATTATTAACACTACCGAAAGGGAAATAAAAAAAATAGAATCGCTGCAAAACGAAAACAGCGAAACGGTAATAACCGATGCCAAATACGGATTTATTACCGGGGCATTAAAAGAAACATTCAAAAACCCTTTCCGGAAGAAAAGGTCGAACTCGGAAAAAATAGACGATGTGTTGACCCACAAATATTTCGGGTTTCCTATTTTTACCGCCATTTTATTTATGATGTTTTACGCCACGTTCAACCTCGGAGCATATCCGATGGACTGGATTGATGCAGGCGTATTGGCTTTGGGCGATTTCATATCAACCATTATGCACGAGGGCATGTTAAAAGATTTAATTGCCAAAGGCATTATTAGCGGTGCAGGTAGCGTTTTGGTTTTCCTTCCCAATATTCTGATTTTATTCTTTTTCATTTCGCTGCTCGAGGAGTCGGGCTACATGGCCCGTGCGGCATTCATCATGGATAAAATCATGCACCGGTTTGGGCTGCACGGAAGGTCGTTTATACCCCTCATTATGGGATTTGGATGCAATGTTCCGGCCATACTTGCCACCCGTTCCATGCGCAGCCGCGGCGACCGGCTGCTTACCATGCTCATCATTCCGTTTATGTCGTGCAGTGCCCGGCTACCGGTTTACATTCTCATTATTTCTGCATTCTTCAGTAACTATGAAGCACTGATTCTTATTGGTATTTATGCTGTAGGAATTGCCTTTGCCTTTATTACTGCACAAATTCTGAACAAAACGGTTTTCAAAAGCAAGGAAACGCCTTTTGTTATGGAACTTCCATCGTACAGGCTGCCCACATTCAGGAACATCGTTTATCACATGTGGGACAAAACACAGCATTACCTAAAAAAAATAGGTACGGTAATTCTGCTTGGCGTAGTTATCATTTGGGCTCTGGAATATTTTCCGCGGGAAACCCGGCAAACCCAACAGTTTTTGACACAAATAGAGTCGGTTGAAAAAAATGATGACTTGAAGCAAGCTCAAAAAGAAGAATTTATTACCGACATTGAACATGCCATGGAAGCCGACAGGCTGATTAATTCGTACCTGGGCAGAACTGGTCAGTGGATTGAACCAGTGATGCAACCGCTGGGATTCGATTGGAAAATGAGTATTGCACTTGTTGCCGGATTGCCTGCCAAAGAAATTGTGGTTAGCACAATGGGCGTATTATACCAAAGCAGCGATGAGGAATCTACGTTAAATCTTCAGCAAAAGCTACAAAACGAAGTGCATATTCGCGGCCCCAGAACCGGAGAAAAAGTATTTTCCATGCCGGCAGCCTTGGCTTTTCTTGTTTTCATTCTTCTCTATTTCCCCTGCATTGGGGTAATTGCTACCATTAAAAACGAAGCTGCATCGTGGAAATGGGCAGCCTTTGTTGTTTTTTATACCACAGGGCTGGCCTGGATAATGGCATTTATTGTTTTTAACATTGGAAATTTGTTTGTGTAGAGATGTTACAGGAAGTGCTTACATACGTTATTGTTGCCTTAGCCATTGGAATGGCTCTCTGGAAAATGTATAAAAAACTGGCAGGGAAAAAACGCAGAAAAAAACCGGATTTTAAAAATCAAACATTTACCATGGAGCATAATTGCCAGGAATGTATTGCGGAATGTATTTTACGTGATTCGCCGGCACTAAAAAGAAAAAATACGGAATTATGCGATACAACCGTGGTAAAAAAAGCTAAAGATTCCTGAGATTACGAATGGTTTCCTTTGGATTTTCAGAGCCAAACACAAAACTTCCGGCTACCAACACATCGGTGCCTGCTTCCAGTAACAGCCTGCCGGTTTCGTAGTTCACACCGCCATCCACCTCAATCAGGCACTCGGTTTTATTATCCAGAATAAGTTGTTTCAGCTGTTTCACTTTCCGGTAGGTATTTGGGATGAATTTCTGTCCGCCAAAGCCGGGATTAACCGACATCAGCAAAACCATGTCGAGATCGGAAATGATGTTTTCCAAAACAGCCACCGGTGTATGCGGGTTCAGGCATACACTGGCCTTAACCCCAAGTTCTTTAATGGCAGTCACCGTGCGGTGCAGGTGCGGACAGGTTTCGAAATGCACCGTAAGCCATGAGGCTCCTGCTTTGGCAAACGCTTCGATGTATTTATCCGGCTCGGCAATCATAAGGTGAACATCCAGTGGTTTTTCGGCAATCTTTTTCACATGCTCAACAATGGGAATTCCGAAGGAAATGTTGGGCACAAAAACGCCGTCCATCACATCGCAATGAATAAATTCGGCTTCGCTCTGGTTTATCATTCTGATTTCGTCTCCCAGCCGGTTAAAATCGGCAGCCAGGATTGAAGGTGCAATTTTTGGTTTCATATCAACAATTCATTATTGCCCGAGATAGGCTTTCAGCAACCGGTTACGGTATTGGTTTCTCAGTTTTTTAATGGCTTTTTCCTTTATTTGCCGCACCCGTTCGCGGGTTAATCCAAATTCATCTCCAATTTCTTCGAGGGTATGAGCCGTAACCCCGTTTAAGCCGAAATAGTACCGTAAAATATCGGCCTCGCGGCTACCCAGTGTGGCAAGGGAACGCTCAATCTCTTTGCGCAGCGAGGTGTTCATAAGACCTGAATCGGGGCTGGGCGAATCCTCATTGAGCATGACATCGTACATGTTATTCACTTCCTCATCGCGTAAAGGAGCGTCCATGGAAATGTGTACGTTTGAGAAATTCATGGCATCTTCAATCAGCTCCGGTTTCGACTCCATTAAACTGGCCACTTCGTCGATGGTAGGATCGCGCTGAAACTCCTGTTCCAGCTTATTAAATGTTTTGTTGATTTTATTAATCGACCCGATTTTATTCAAAGGAAGACGCACAATGCGTGATTGCTCGGCAAGGGCCTGAAGTATGGATTGGCGAATCCACCAAACGGCATACGAAATAAATTTAAAACCCCGGGTTTCATCGAATCGCTCGGCAGCTTTTATTAAACCCAAATTTCCTTCATTAATTAAATCGGGCAAACTTAATCCCTGATTTTGATACTGCTTCGATACAGAAACTACAAATCTTAAATTGGCTTTGATGAGTTGATCGAGGGCATCCCGATCTCCTTTTCTGATTCGCTTGGCAAGTTCAACTTCTTTTTCTGAAGACAACAACTCAACCTTCCCTATTTCATGCAAATACTTATCTAACGATAAGGTATCGCGATTTGTGACTTGTTTGGTTATTTTAAGTTGCCTCATAAGGTTGGTCTTATCACATTCTTCCTACATCATCTTTTAAAATTCGAAATAATCAGGCTCAAAATTAATACAGTTTTTAAAATAACTATACGAAAATACAACCATTTTGTTAGCTGAAACATGCATAAAGAAAAATTGTTCAGCCTTTACAACGGTTTATACTTTTGTGAGAAGGTAATTTCTGAAAGATTGGAAATCGTTGTCCAGAGAAACATTTTTGCTTTCTCCCTTCATAAATTCAGCCAGTTTAGCAGGCATGGGAACATTATTTTCTCCCACAACAGCCTCAACAGTTTCGGTAAATTTGGCCGGATGCGCTGTTTCAAAAAATACTCCTGCCTGACCAGAATTCATAAATTCTTCAAGCGCCTGGTAAGCACAAGCCCCGTGCGGGTCGCAGAGATATCCGAATTGGGAGTAAATCTTTTTTATGGTTTCCCTGATTTGCACATCGGAATACCGAAATCCTTTTAAAACCGATGAAATTTTTTTGTGGGAATGGCTATACAAATCAAGAATTCGGGCAAAATTGCTGGGTGCACCAACATCCATGGCATTGGCAATGGTTTCCACCGAAGGTCGCGGGGTATAATTGCCGGTTTTCAGATACTCATAAACCACATCGTTTTCGTTGTTGGCTGCCAGAAAATGTGCTACGGGAAGCCCCATTTCGCGGGCAAACAACCCGGCGGTGAGATTTCCAAAGTTTCCGCTGGGCACAGAAATAACAAGTTCTTTGTTTTGAAGAATTCCCTGATCCTTTAACCGTGCATAAGCATTAAAATAATAAAAGGCTTGCGGAAGAAAACGCGCTACATTAATGGAATTGGCCGAAGTTAACAGCAACTTTTTATTCAATTCTCTGTCGGAAAAGGCAGTTTTAACCAAATGCTGGCAATCGTCGAAAGTTCCGTCCACTTCCAGTGCAGTAATATTTTGACCTGGCGTGGTAAACTGCGACTCCTGAATTTTGCTCACTTTTCCTTTGGGATACAAAACATGCACATAAATTCCTTCAACGCCCAGAAATCCGTTGGCCACGGCACTTCCGGTATCGCCCGAAGTGGCCACAAGCACATGCACATGGTTGTCGTTTCCGAACAGAAAGTAGTTGAGCAACCGGGCCATAAACCGGGCGCCCACATCTTTAAACGCCAGCGTTGGCCCGTGAAACAGTTCCAGCGACCAAATATTTTCTGTGATTTTCACTACCGGACAGTCGAACTGCAGGGTATCGTAAACAATCTCTTTCAGGCTGGTTTCATCCACATCTTCGCTAAAAAACTTTTGGGCAACCTCAAACGCAATTTCCTGAAAAGAAAGATTTTGAATATTTTCAAAAAAATCCGTTTCAAATTTTTCAATCCGCTCGGGCATAAACAACCCTTTATCGGAGGCGAGCCCTTTTATTACTGCTTCTTTCAGGGTTACGGAAGGGGTATTTCTGTTGGTGCTGTAATATCTCATAGCGCTAAAAACTTTCGGATAAACTCATCTCCTTTCAGCAAACCAAACGAACCATTTTTTACACTGAATTCATCGTAAACTTCCACTTCGTCGGGTTCAATGCCTGGTTTGTAAATCACAAACGGTACCGGTTCGCGGGTGTGGGTTTTCAGGGCACAGGGTGTGGGGTGATCGGGCAGAATGGCAATGCCCACCGGCTCTTCCATTTTTTGGATTTCTTCCAGAATGTATTCTACTACCCGTTGGTCCAGATATTCAATGGTTTTTGTTTTGAGTTCAACATCGCCTTCGTGACCGGCCTCGTCGCTGGCCTCGATGTGCAGGTACACAAAATCGTTCGTTTTCAGCGCCTCCAGCGTTGCTTTTGCTTTCCCCTCGTAGTTGGTATCGTACAATCCGGTAGCGCCTTCCACATGAATAACTTTCATTCCGGCATAAACACCTATCCCCTGCACCAAATCCACTGCCGAAATCACGGCAGATTTATCTATGCCGAACATTTCCTTTAATGTGGGCATCTGAGGCTTATACCCCGGCGACCATGGCCAAATGCTGTTGGCTATGGCTTTCCCGTTTGCTAACCGTTTCACATTAACCGGATGATCTGCCAGAATTTCCTGCGAATTCAAAATCAGTTTGTTTAAAAGTTCAGCCGTTTGGCTTGCACTTTTTGTTTTGGCACTCACCAGCATGTCCCTGAACGGAGCGCCAGGCACATCGTGCGGAGGTGTGCAATTCAGTTCTTTGTTTCCACCCTTTACCACCAGCAGGTGCCGGTACGAAACTCCCGGATAAAATTTCACATGGTCGTTGCCCAGTTTTTCATCCAGAAACTGAATCAACTCTGCAGCTTCTCCACTGGAGATATGACCTGCCGAATGATTTTTCAAAATTCCGTTTTCGATGGTGAGCAGGTTGCAACGCAGGGCCAAATCGCCCGGCTGCAGTTCAACACCCATACTGGCAGCCTCCAGCACACCACGCCCGTCATACACTTTCTCCACATCGTACCCCAGCACAGCCATATTTGCGATTTCGCTGCCCGGGTGCATGGTTTCGGGAACCGTGGACAAACGTCCGGTTTGCCCGTTTTTGGCCAGCCAGTCGATGTTTGGCTTATACGCCATTTGCAAAGGCGTTTTTCCGCCAAAACCTTCCAGCGGTTCATCCGCCATTCCATCGCCAAGTATTATTAAGTGTTTCATTATTTGGTGTTAAATACGTTTTATGTATTACAAAACTCTGAACTCTAAACCAACTTCCCGTTTTTCAATGTGTACTTTTTATCCATGCGGTCTGCCTGAGCGGTAGCATGGGTTACATTAATCAATGTTACGCCTTCCTCTTCGCTTAAATTCACCAGCAGTTCGGTAAGTGCATTGGCATTTTCCTCGTCAAGGGCGCCGGTGGGTTCATCGGCTAAAAGCAGTTGAGGTTTATTGATGAGCGCCCGAACCACAGCAGTGCGCTGGCATTCACCCCCCGAAAGTTGGGACGGTTTCTGTTCGCGCTGTTCCCAAATACCCACTTTTTGAATGAGATGTTCGGCCCACTCTTTATGTTCCTTCGAAATATTTTTTCCCTGCGGAAGCAACGGCAGCAGAACGTTTTCAATGAGTGTAAGCTGCGGCATCAGATGGTGCAACTGAAAAATGAATCCCAGATGTTTGTTCCGGAAATTGGCCAGTTCGGTTTTTGAATAGCCGGTGATGTCTTTCCCGTCGAACAGGATTTTTCCTTTTTCAGGCTGGTCTAAAGCGCCAATCAGGTTCAGCAACGTGGTTTTTCCCGAGCCGCTGGGGCCGACAATGGCTATTTTTTCGCCTTTAGCCACTTCCAGTCCTAGCTCTTTCAGCACAGGCCGGTAGCTGTGGGTACCCGGTTCTCCGTAGCCTTTTGTAATATTTTGCAGTTGCAATAACATACTTTTATTCTTGTCACCCTGAGCGTAGTCGAAGGGTGGTATTTAGTTAATAATTCAAATCATGCTTCGACTTCGCTCAGCATGACACTCTGCAATAAATGCAAAAACAAATATAAGCTATTCTATATTTTTGTTGCAATTAGAATAATGTGAGTCACTCTGACAAACTGAATATTCTTTTAATTTTTGCCAATTTCTTTCAATTAAAGCTTCTTTCTTTTTTCTGGACCATCCTTCTAATTTCTTTTCCCATTGTTCAGCTATTGTAAAATCATTAAAGGATTCGCAAAATGCCAGTTCTACGGGCCGACGTTTAAATGTATAACTATCTGGTGAAGTTCCTGCATTATGCTCTGCAATTCTTCGTTCAATGTCATTTGTAATTCCTGTGTAGTAGCTGCCATCACTGCATTTCAGAATATAAACGTAAAATGGTTTCATGTTTTTTTGTTTAAATGACCATCCTTCGACTACGCTCAGGATGACTTTCGACTACGCTCAGGATGACTTCCGAGGTCACAGTGAGCGTAGTCGAACTGTCAGATTTTCATATAATTCAATAGTTTCTTTTGCTTTGAAATGAATATCAAAATTTGCTTTGGTGCCTTCGTACCCGGCCCGACTTAGTGTTTCCATCTTATCAGGGTCGGAAAGCAAATCAGCCCAGGTTTCGGCAAGTTTTTCAGGTGAATTGGGCATGTAGGTCACTCCCCCACCCGACAGTTCAATAATTTCAGAAAAAGCGCCCAGTGCAGGCTGAACTACCGGAACACCCGATGCCATCGACTCCAGCAGGTAAATTCCAAATGCCTCGCCAATACGTACCGGCACCGATACCAGCGCTACTTTTTTAAAGAAATCATGAACAGCCTCGTCTTCAAATTCCGGTAAAATCTCAAACGATTCTGAAAGTCCGTTTTCCTTTATTTTTCGTTTCTGTTCCTTTATAAATTTGGCATCGTCACCGGTATATCCGCCGGTTGCTATAAGTTTTACATCTTCAAATCCAGGCTTCTTTTTCAGTTCGATAAATGCATCCACCACAATATCGAAACCATCTTTATGGCACATCCGTGATATGTATCCCACGTTGCGTTCCTTTTCCCGGGTAGAAATGTATTTATAATCTTCCACAGCAACGCCTAAGTGGATGGTTTTTATCTTTTCACCGGAAAGGCTCATCCGCTTTTTCATTTCACCGGCAAAATAATTGCTTACCGAAACCAGTGCATCCACATCTTTTGCCCGCTCGTGCATCAAATTCCAGATTTTTTTCTGAAACTGAGGCTGCATGGGGTCAATCCAAACATCTTCGTCCTGCAGCGAACAAAGTACCGGCACACCAATTTTTTCTTTTAATCTTCGGGCCAGTCCCAAAAGCAACGCATTTGAAATATGAATAATGTCGGGCTTGCAATGGTCGGCAATCCAGTTCACCATGTGGTCCAGTTCTGCCTTTTGCTCGCCTTCCTCACCCAAAAGCATGGAGAAAGTCATGTCCTCCAGCCCCTTAGCTCTTGTAGAACCAGCCATTGAAGCTGCCAGTTTCATCATGGGCTTTGAATTCAGCAATTTATCTACCCACGCAGGCGCCTTCCTGAAAATGGGGTAAACCTGCTTCAGGTAAAGACTGATTGCGCCGTAAAAAATAGGCACATCGGAAATGTCGTGTTCATCGCCGAACAATGGCAGGTACATGGGAATTTTGGTTACATTGTGCCCCTCGGCCCGCAATGCATTAAAATATTTGCTGTCGCGCAGGCAGTTGCCGCAATAAAAGCTTCCTCCCGAACCGGGTATGATTTGTATGATGTTCATAATTTATATTTTTACCGCAAAGACACCAGGACGCAAAGAAAAATATTACATCCCTGCTACTGTAATTTTCAATTTCCAAAACAATACACGTTTCCGTCGTAGGCCCCTACAAACATTTTTCCGCCGGCCAGTGCAGGATTATGAATAATCTGGCTGCCAATTTCGTAAGTCCAAACAACTTTGCCATCAGAAGTGTTCACCAGCGCCAAATCGCCGCGCATGTTGGCCACCACCACTTTATTTCCAGCCACCACCGGCGATGCTTCCACACGGTTTCCGGTGTTGTAATCCCACTTCTTTTTTCCGCTGTTTTTATCGAAAGCATATAAAAATTTGTTGTGATTGGCTGTAAAAAGCCGGTTTCCCAAAACAGCCGGAGATGCGATAAAGGGAAGCGTGGTGTTTTCGTCTTCCCACTCCCAGGACGTTTCTTCTTTTTCAATGTCCACCTGAAAAAACCGTCCGTCGTAATCGCCCAGATATGCTTTTTGCTTTTCCAGGGCCGGCGAACCGGGTACATACGTTGCAACGTCGATTTTCTTATCGGCTTTCCCTGAAACGATATCCACCATGTGCAGGTATCCGTCGCAGCCGCCAAAAAAGGTTTTTCCATCCGAACAGGCAGGAGCGCCGTTTATAAAATTATCCGATTCGTATTTCCAGACTACTTCGCCCGATTGGGCATCCACACAGTGCAGATAGTAATCGTAGCTGCCCACAAGAATATAGGTTTTACCGCCAGCCTCCCACCAGTTGGCCGAGCCGATAATCTGATTGTCAGTTTCGTAATCCCATTTTTTTGCACCGGTATTTAAATCGAGGGCATAAAAATTTCCATCGAGATTGCCAATGAAAACCGTACCATTATGAATAAGTGCCGGCGCTTCTATGGTATTTGAAGTTTCATACTTCCAAAGAAGTTTTCCCTGCAAATCGAGACAGTAAACCACACCATCGGTGGAGCCAATCACCACTTTCCCCTGGTCAACCACCGGCGCCGATTTAATGTTATCGCCAGTTTGGAATGTCCAGAGCAATTTGGGCTGGTTCGGCAGTTCGGTTTTGGAAACACCTGTCAGCTGCTGGTTTCCGCGAAAAATGGGCCAGGAATCGGCGGATTGGGCGGATAAACCGGCTGCAAAAAAGAGAATGGCAATTGTATTTATAACTTTTTTCATAATATTCGTTATTAAAGTTAACCACCCAGGCACATAGTTCTATTGTGCTCTATGTGCCTATGTGGTTTGTTTAAAATTATCCTTCAACTCAATCGCCCCGGTCGGACATCCTTTGGCCACTTTCAGGGCGGTTTCGATAAGTGCCTGTTCCAGTTCCTCATTGAACGGCACGCCCACCTCCACATCAAAACCCCTGCCAATGTAGGTAAACCCAAACCTTTCGCCGTCTTTTTCGGTGAGGCGCACACAAATTCCGCACTTGATACATTTTTGCGGTTCGTAAATTAGGGTAGAATGGGTATCCAATTTGGTTATTTTCCTGCGTTCACTGGTTTTGAAGCGGCGCTGGTCAACATTATACCGGTCGGAATAAATCCGTAGTTTACAGTCGTCGATGGCCCGGCAGTCGCAGCGCAGGCACCGTTTGGCCTCGGCAATGGCTTCTTCGGCTGAAAAACCATTGTAACCGCCTTTTTCAGGGTAGGTGCGTTTTGCTACCACTGATTCTTTCAGGTATTCTGAATACTCCTCATTTACCAGCCGGCCAAACCGGGAGTTGAACATGCGGGGCTCACCTTTTACAGGCTGGCCGCTCAAATACTGCCAGATGGAAAAAGCCACCTCTTTCCCCTGCCCGACAGACCGGACTGCCAGTTTTGAAGAACGCAGTGCATTACCAACAGCAAACACATTTTCCACAGAAGTCTGGTAAGAGTTTCTGTCGGCAACAATTCCTTTTGGTGTTAATTTCAATCCAAAATTTTCCGTTCCTTCCCCAACTGCACCAAAAGCAACAACAACAGCATCATAACTGCTTTGCATTTCGGCAAAAGTTTTATTATCAATCGTTTTTTCTCCAAAAAACTCCACACCGGTTTTCAGGATGAGGTCAATTTCCTTGTCGAGCACATCATGAGGTAAAATCTCTTCGCTGATTTCCATCCGCAATTGTCCTCCGGCTTTTTCAGATTTATCGAAAAGCGAAACCTGAATTCCCTGCAACTGCAAATAATATGCAGCCGCCAGCCCTGCCGGACCCGCGCCAATTACAGCCACCTTGTGTCCGGTTTTTTTTGCAGGAATGATTTCCGGTTCAGCGCCCTCATCTCCCACAAAACGTTTGAGCAGGCAAATGGAAACCGGTTCGTCCACGGTTTTGCGATGGCAGGCTCCTTCGCAGGGAGCCGGACAAATGCGTCCCAACACAGCAGGCAGAGCAATGTCGCGCTTCACCACTTCCAGCGATTCATCAAATTTTCCGGCCGCTATCAGCCGGTTCATCAGCGGGATGTTCATGTGGGCCGGGCACGCAATATGACATGGCGCTTCGCAATCACCAACATGTTCGCTGAGCAAAAGTTCCAGGGCTGTTTGCCGGGCTTCGGTAATTTCTTCGTCATCGGAAATAATCTCCATTCCCTCGGCTGCTTTGATTGAACAGGATGGAAAGAGTTTACCATTACTCTTGTCCTTTACCAGGCAAAGCATGCACGAGGTGAAATGCTCCAGTTCGTCGTGCCAGCAAAGGTTGGGAACATCAATTCCCATCTGTTGTGCTGCCTTCATCACCGACGTGCCATTTTCAATCTGAATTTCCTTGTTATTTATTTTTAACCTTATCATTTTCAATTATATAATTAGCTGCGGGTTCAGCCAAACTGTAAAACTCATCCAATTTTCGCTCAAGCAATTTTTTATCAAACAAACTGGTTTCATATTTTGAAACCAATGCGGGTGACACGCTTCTGCTTAAGGCATATTCCACTACCTTAGAATCTTTATTTTTACATAGAATAATCCCGACACTAGGTTTTTCATGATCTTTTCTTATATCTCTGTCCAGTGCTTCAAGGTAAAATTCCAACTTTCCCAAATACTCCGGTTTGAAATCGTTAATTTTTAAATCGATTGCCACCAGACATTGTAATTCGCGATTAAAAAAAAGTAAATCCACAAAATAATCTTTTTGCCCCACCTGAAGCCGGTATTCTTCGCCAACAAATGAAAAATCCCTACCAAATTCCAGAATAAAATCTTTCAAATTTTCAATAATAGCTTTTCTTAAATCCTCTTCAGAATACTTTTTAGGAAGCGCCAGAAAATCAAATACATAATTGTCTTTAAAAATTAAATGAGCTTCAGGATGTATTTCTCTCATCACTGGTGAGAGTTTTTCCTGTGATAACAAAACACGCTCAAAAAGTGCACTGTTTATTTGTCTTTCAAGTTCGCGCGAACTTAGTTTTTCCTTAATAGCAAGGTTGATATAGAATTCTCTTTCTTTTTCAGTTGTTGTTTTGGAAATTATTATCAGATTATTTGTCCAGTTTAATTCTCTCAGCAGTGCTGAGAGTTTTTCATTTTGGAAATAAATTTCATAAAACTGCTTCATCCGCCAAAGATTCTGAGTTGAGAATCCCTTCATTTCCGGTTCAGTTCTTTTCAGGTAATCCGAAAGGTTATTTACAATTCCTTCTCCCCATTCTGAGTTTTTTATTTTTTCTGAAATGTATTTTCCTATTTCCCAGTAAAGATCAATAAGATGCACATTAACGGCATGAAAAGCATTGTTTTTTGCTTTTTGAATAAGTGTTCGTATTTCTGCAAATTGCTTTTCGATAATCATCTCAATAAATTTTTCAATCTACTTCACATCTATCCCATCCACCGGGCAAACGGCACGGCAGGAGTCGCATTTAATACAAAGTTCGGTGTCGATGCTGTGTTTTTCGTGCGGGGTGAACGGGATGGCGTCCACCGGGCATTTTTGGGCACAGAGGGTGCAGCCAATGCAATTGTCGTTTACTGAATAGGTAATAAGTTCGGTGCATTTTCCGGTTGGACAAACGCCGTTGATGTGTGCTTCATACTCATCACGGAAATACATCAAGGTGCTGATAACCGGATTGGGGGCTGTTTTTCCCAACCCGCACAAACTGCCTTTTCGGGTCCATTCGGCCAGTTTTTCAAGTTCCTCAATATCTCCTTTTTTTCCTTTTCCGCTGGTGATGTTTTCCAGAATGTCGAGCATGCGTTTGGTTCCTACCCGGCAAAACGTACATTTTCCACATGATTCATCCTGGGTAAACGAAAGGAAAAACCGGGCCATGTCCACCATGCAGTCGGTATCGTCGAGCACCACAAGACCACCGGAGCCCATCATAGCGCCCATTTCGGTGAGCGATTCGTAATTGATGGGCGTGTTTGCATGTTCCGCCGGAATACATCCACCGGAAGGACCGCCAATCTGCACCGCTTTAAACTTACGTCCGTTGGCAATGCCGCCGCCAATTACTTCCACCACCTCGCGGATGGTAATTCCCATAGGCACCTCAATCAGGCCTCCGCGGGCCACTTTTCCGGCCAGCGCAAACACTTTTGTGCCCGTGTTTCCGTGTGTGCCAATTCCTTTAAATTTTTCTGAACCTTCGCGAATAATATAGGAAATCTGGGCCATGGTTTCAGCGTTATTCACCAGCGTTGGATAACCCCATAACCCTTTTTGAGCGGGGAATGGCGGACGAATTCTCGGAAAACCGCGGCTTCCTTCGATGGAGGCAATCAATGCCGTTTCCTCACCACACACAAACGCGCCGGCGCCTTCGTAAATGGTCAAATCCAAATCGAAGCCGGAGCCCATGATGTTTTTCCCCAAAAGATTTTTTTCACGGCAAATTTCCAGCGCTTTTCTCATGCGTTTAACTGCCAGCGGATATTCAGCCCTAATGTAAAAATAGCCTTGATGAATGTCCACTGCATAAGCGGCTATTATCATTCCCTCAATTACACGATAGGGATAACTTTCCAGAAGCATCCGGTCCATAAAGGCTCCGGGGTCGCCTTCGTCGCCGTTGCAAATCAGGTATTTCAGTTCGCTTTTTTCTTTCTTCACAAACTCCCACTTCACACCTGTGGGGAAACCGGCGCCACCGCGACCGCGAATGCCACTGTTTTTCACTTCTGCAACTACCACATCGGGAGAAAGCGTTTCAAACATTTTTTTCAAAGCAGAAAAACCGCCCCGCTTTTGGTACTCCTCAATGTCAATTGGATTGATAATGCCACGGTACTCGGTGGCAATGGGAATCTGATTTCCGAGGAACGATGCCACCGGCTTTTCGCGCATGCTAATTTCATATCGCTGAACACCGTCCCAATTGCGGTCGGTCTGAATATCTTCGGCAAAATGAATCAGCTTGTTTTTTATTCTGGAAAGAATTCCCGGTGGCTGGAAATGACTTTCAACAATGTTTTTTACATCCTCTGGCTTCACTTTGGCATAAAGTGTCGGTTCGCCTTCGTTGGGCACTATTTCCACCAGCGGAACCTGATGACACATGCCCACGCAGCCAACGTGTTTCAGTTTCACCCGCAATCCACTCTGATTGACCACTCTCTCCACTTCCTGCTCTATTTCGCCACTTCCGCTGGCCACACAGCACGAACCAAGCCCGATGCGTATTTCACCTTTAATTTCAGAACCATCGGCTTTCCTGAACTTTTTCACTCCCTTTTTTCCCTGCTGACTTTCAAAGTCTTCAATCACCTTATCCACCTGGTCGGGTGCCACGTGGCCGTAAGTAATTTCATCAATCTGAACCACAGGAGCCAATGTGCAGCAACCCAGGCAGCTTACCTTTTCCAGTGTATAGTCTCCTGACTCATCGGTTTCTTCACCAGCATCCAGTTTAAAATGTCTGCGGAATGCATCATGAACCAAACCCGCGCCTTTCACGTGGCATGCCGTTCCCACGCATACCTTTACCATGTGTTTTCCGGCGGGCTGCATTCGGAACTGCTTATAAAAACTGGCCACACTTACAATTTCAGAAGGTGTAATAGCCGTTTTTTCAGAAAGATATTTCAAAGTCTCTTCCGGCAGGTAATTGTATTCATTCTGAATGGCCTGTAAAATCGGAATCAGGTTCTTTTTTTCGGAACCTTTTTCCTGAATGATTAGGTCAATATTTTGAAAATTGTTTGTCATAGTATTTTCTCGCAAAGGCGCAAAGACGCAAAATTCTAATTCCCTATACAATAAAGGTGTTCTTCACCCCTTATAAAAATTCTTCCATCGGCAAAGGCCGGAGTTGTTCCGGCAGTTTCGCCCAACTCATTTTCGGCAATCAGTTTCATCTCTTTGCCAAATTCATAAATGCGCATCACGCCATCGTTATCCATCATAAACAGTTTGCCGTCGGCGTACATGGGCGATGAGTAGAGCGTTCTGCCCACATCGTGTTCCCAGTATTCCTCGCCGGTTTTGGCATCGTAACACACCAGAACGCCATAACTTGTGGCTATAAACAGCAATCCGTTGTGAGCCAGCGGACTGGCAGCTTCGGGCAGAAACATATTATCATCCCAAAGGATTTCCTGAGTTCTGATATCTATGGCCACCATAGTTGCATATTCGTTGGCTGCATGAACTATACCATCGGAATAACCGACAGAAGGTCCTACTTCGCCCATCATTGCTTCCACCGACCAGAGTTCGTTTCCGGTTTGCACGTCGTATCCTGCCACAATGGGGTCGGCGGTAAGAACCACCTGGTATTTTCCGTCAACCTGCACCAAAACCGGGCTGGCCCATGAAATTTTGGCATTGCGAACGGTTTCCCAAACCGGTTCACCTGTGGCCACATTCAGTGCAAGTAATTTGCTGCCCCGGTTGGTATCGTATTGAACGAATAGTTTATTGTCCCATGTAATCAGCGACGAAGAGTGTCCGTAATGGTTGTCGGGCACACCCAGATTTTTTGCCCAAACACGGTTTCCGTTCATGTCGAAAGCAATCACATCGCCGGTGCCGAAAATGGCAAACACCCGTTGCCCGTCGGTAGTAACCGTTGGCGCCGAAAGACCGGTGTCTTCCGTCACACGCGGCGGAGATGCCGGCGAACCGGGAATATTGCCGGCTTTGCCCGTCCACAACAGATTTCCGTTGGCCCGGTTGAAGCAATACACTTCACGACTCTGATTATCGGCTCCTGCAATAAATACTTTATCGCCCCAAACAACCGGTGAATTGTAGCCGTGTTTCGGAATGGGGGATTTCCAAAGGATATTGGTTCCTGAAGCGCCATCCCATTCCACAGGTATATTTTTATGATGTACAATTCCCTGCCCTAACGGACCACGGAAGGAATTGTGGTTATTTCGTATTTGTTCAAGTGTTAACGCAGCAGGTGCAGCAGATGGAACTGATTCCTCACGAACTTCGTCAGTGCCGGCATCAGCAATCTGTTCCTGAATTTCCGGCTCTGCTGTTTCAACAGCAGCTTGTTCAGCCGGAGCGGATTCAGCCCGGGGTTGCCCCACATCAATCACTTCAATCCCCTCATCAGCAGCTTCTTCAGGAATTTCAACAGATGCCGTTTCCCAGTTGTATTTTTCAAGGTAATTTACTGTGGCAAAAGAAGCTGCAAATGCAAGTATAAACATCACTGCTCCCACAACGATAACTCCTTTTTGGGCAAGAATGCGGCTGGCGATTTCGTTCTCCAGCACCTTATCGGGTTCTTCAATTTTGTCTTTCAAAGAATAGTAAACCCGAAGCGCAAGGGCCAGCACGATGGCGCCAAAAAGCAACAAAAAGGCTCCGGTTTTCACCTGCCACTGGCTGTTGAAATAGGCTTTTCGCGCCAAAAGGTCGTACTGCCTGATTTCGGTTTTCAACCCATCGTTGTTGGGGTCTTCCCTGAGCCGTTCAACCAGTACTTCCAGTGCCTGGCTCTCGATGGGGTCGTTTTTCGCAAACTGCCAATAATTTAGCATTAACAGCAAAGCTACCACCATGCAAAAAATCCCGGAGATTACGGCAACGTTCTGTGCCAATTTTAATTTATCGTTGTTGGTCATTTCAATTGTATTTTCAATTTTTGAACCTATTTCTTACACGAATGCGCGGTTATCCCGATAGCTATCGGGACGCCACCTTTATTTTTCTACCGGACAATAATCCATACACCTGGCGCAACTGAGGCAATTCCCCTTGTGCGGCACATAGTCCTGTCGCTTTCTGAAAACCACCGTATTCAATAATGTCATACCGATAACAAGACCCAAAAAGCCTCCTGCAATCATACTTCCAACATAAAATTTTTCCCGAATGACTTCAGCATCTTTCACCAGTGTTTCCAAAGTTTTTCCTGAAGCCAGGAAGGTTTGAACGTCGAGATTATCCGGGTCGTTTTTAATTTCAGGATTTGAAATCAGTAATTCGGCCAGAAAAACATCGGGATTGGCTTTCGACAGGAATGTATGGGAACGTTCGCCTACAAAAACACCGGCTGCCACCCAAATGGGTATAAGCACCGCGTAGGCCAGAAACCGTTTCGGTCCAAGACCGGATTTCACAACTTCCTTTTCGTTGGTGGGAAAGTCAATGGCATCGAACGGACAAGAGTTGGTGCACAATTTACACTGAATGCAAGCCGCCGGCGTAATGGTGAGGTGCCATTTTGAAAACCGTGACATCCAGCTAAGCAAAACACTGTACGGGCAAAAAAACCGGCAATAGGGCCGGGCCACAAACATGCCCATCAGCAAAAAGCTAACACCCAATACTACCATAAGAAACGTGGCGTCCATGCGAAAAATGCCAACGAACGGATCATAGCGGCATATTATAAAATCGGTTCCGGTAGCAGCGAAAAGCACGGCCAGAGAAATATAAATATAGGGAATCAACCCCAGCGTTTTATTCAGCCACTTGGGCAGACTAATGGGTTTTATTATGACCAAATCCTGGATAGCGCCCAACGGACAAGCTCCGGCACAAAAAGTTCTTCCGAAAAAAAGCGTAAATACCAGTGGTAAAAGAAAAAACAACAAAACCGTAAGTGAGATGGCATAGGTTGGATCGGCAAACGAAAGTGTGACATTTTGGATGGCCCCGATGGGGCAAATGCACCCATTTCTGTAAAATCCAAAATAAATAAGTGTAAAAACCGAAAGCCACAAAACACCCTGCCGGGAGCGTGTTTTTAGTGCAAACCAGGTAGCCAGTATTAGGACTACCAGCAAAACCAGTACATCGAAGTATTCAAGTGCCAGCGCTCGCGGTTCGGGTGTAATGGTTGAAGGCTGCTCGTAACCCGTTTCGAATTCGGGTTTTGGAAACCTTTGCTGCTGTGATTCCACAGTTAACGGGAAAAGATAAATGGCTAAGGTTATCAGGAAAAGTATGTATTTCAGTTTTTTCATTTCTTTTAAGATTCCGGATTGTTGGAAAAGTCGCCTTTAACTTTGTAAGCTTCACTTGCCGGCACCCGTTTTATTGCATCGGAAGGACATACACGGGCAATGGAACATTCGTTGCAGTTGACACAAATGTGGTGCATAATCTGCAAATGCAGCGAACCGTTTCCAAAGGATGTACAGCCAGCCACACATTTAGCGCAGCCAATGCACAAATCTTCAATAATATGGTATTCAATATATGGTTCTTCTATGAATTTCCTTTCGATTGCCGCTGTAGGACAAAGCTGGTTTTCGGCAGCCGTACTTAAAGCATTGGCATCGGGTTTCAGGTATCCCCCGCATAAATCGCAGTAGCCGCATAAATCGTATGCATGAACACATTTTACGGCTGAAGGCGACATGACACAATCGGTGGCGCACCGTCCGCACTGGGTACACTCAAACGGGTCGATTTGCCAAACGTAGTCATCTTTCACCACTTTGCTAAGTGCCAGCCCGCTAACGCTGCCCAGTGCCAGTGCCAGCGATAAGCGCACTCCGCTCTGGATAAATTCGCGGCGGTTTTTCGATTTACTGTTGTTTTCCATCTGTTTATGTATTTCACGAAAAGACGCAAAGACTCAAAGGAGAACATTTGAAAGTTCGAGAGTTTGAAATTGTTCGGGAATTCAAACCTTCAAACCTTCGGATTTTCAAACGTTCAAATCACCTCTGCATGTCATTGTTCTTTTCCGTGGTCATTTCATTGCTATTTAATTCACTTACTTCCAATCAACACTTGAATTTGCGGTGCATAGTTGGCCATCATTTCAATCGATGGTTATGGTTGCACCTTTAACTAATTCTCACTACTTAATCCCCCGGTTGAAACCGGTGCTACAAACATTTAACTCCTATGGAGTTTTTTCCTGCGGTTGTTCAGTCGTCCTGGTTTCGATGGCTTGCGGCAAGTCGCATTTGACAAATTGTCCGCATTTTTGGCAGGCCGGCGAAACCGAACAGGTGATATCCACTTTTTGGTTCACCACCAGATAGCCGGTTGTGGCTGCCATTCCGCTGAGAATTAAAATTCTGCCTCCGGTTTTTAAAAATTCTTTTCGGTTCATCTCTTTTTAGTTCTTTCGTTTTGCGGTGCACAGCGCATTCATTTTCAAATCAACGGATGTGGATGCACCTGCATTCTTTTTCACATTCCATAATCCCCCGATTAAAACCGGGGGCTATTTTTTGGGCTCGAACACCCGAATCACTTTCTTATCGAAATCGAGCGCATAAATATTGTTTTGGCTGTCGGCAGCCACATCGGGCGCCTGACCTTCGTCAACAAATTTTGTGGGGGCTGCTACCACACCTTCAAACTCGCCCGAGCGTTTGTAGGTTTTAATGCGTACCAGACCTTTTTCGCTGGTTACAAAGCGTCCGTCGTCCAAAAATGTAAAATGCGACGGATTACAGCAGCCGCTGAATCCCTCCGGCCTCATGCCAGTATTTTTCCAGTGGGATCTTAAATTTCCATTGAATGTATAATTTTCCAATGCATGAAGACCGGGATTTACAACCCAAAGCTCACCCACATCGTTAATGTCCAAATCGAAGCAGGGACTGGGAATGATAAACCCATGCAGAACACCTTCTTCGGCTTTGCCATCAAAATCCGTCAGGAATTCCCCGTCCGCTGAATACCTTACCACTTTGCGGTTTCCGGCATCGGCTACAAAAGCATCATTTTCAGTAGCGGCAATGGCTGTTATCAGCGAATTTTCGCCCAACGACTCCCACTCGTTCAAAAGGTTACCATCTTTATCATAAACCAAAATTTGGTTGTCAATTGCAATGTAAATGGTTTGGTTAAAAGCCTCAACTGCTTGCGGTTTACCGGGAAGGTTTAAATCATTCAGCAATGCGCCCGACAAATCAATAATTTTTACACTTTTATCCCCTGCCACATAAATTTTATCATCGTAAACGGCAATGGCAACCGGGTCTTCAAATCCTACCCTGAAATTTTTGGATTCCCGGTAATGAATCAGCTCCGGATCAACGTTTTTAAATTCATTTACATCGTAGGCAAACGGATTTGGTTTGCTGCGGTTGGGCCGGTCCGAAACATAATCGCCCACAATAACCGCCACAATTACAACGGCCAGAATGAGAAGAAAAATGATGATTCCCTTGTTTTTCATTTCTTTTTAATTAAACGTTCAAATCGATACAAACCACAGTAGTTGCATCGCGCATGATTAAATAACCGTTGGCTATGGCAAACGGCGCCCAGGCATCGTGCCCGTCTTCAATCACTTTATATTCATCAATCTGAATGTATCTTTCGGTGCTGGGCCGGGTAATAAACAGAGTGCCGTCGTCATTCAGAATGAACATTTTTCCATCGGCAATAAAGTACGGTCCCAACCCAAAACGGTTTTCAGAGCCGCTTGTCCAGACCATTTCCTGCGGATTGTTGGGATGTACGCACACCAACTGATTTCGTCCCGGCCCGCCATCTTTCGGAAGAATACCAAACAGATGCCCGTTCCAGTAAAGCGGTGTTTGCTGTTCGCTGGCCAATCCATCACGGGGAGCATATTTCGTGATAATTTCGATGGAAAAATCCCCGTTATTTTCGGTTAATTCTGCCAACATTCCGCCTGCACCGTAACCGGCCGTCATGAATATCTTGCCATCGGGCATACAAACCGGCGAAGGTGCAATAACCGAATGATTCCAAACGGTTGTTTGCCAAAGAATTTCACCTGCATCATCGCCGTCGGCTGCAATGCCTACGAGAGCGCCAATGGGGCTATACACATACATTTTTCGTCCGCCAAAAGTGTAGGGCATTACCGAAGAGTGCGACATTTTCCAGCCTTCAGGATTTGGCGTTTCCCAGAGTTTTTCGCCGGTTTCCATGTCGATGGCCACCATCAGGGCATTTCCGCCAGTGGCGATAATGGCTTTTCCGTCGTCGATAAGCGGACACTGGCCGGTGTACCAAAGCGGCACTTCCGATTCGTATTCCCGCGCCACATCGAGTCCCCACAGAAAATCGCCGGTTTCGCGGTCGAGGCACATCACATGGCACATAGGCCCCATGGTTAGAATGTAATCTTCGGTAATTGCAGGAATAGTGCGCGACATACCGTGGTTTCGTTTAATATTCAAATTGTAGCCACGCACCCACATCTCCTTTCCGTCGATTAGTGAGTAACACCGCAATATATCGGCGCGTTCCTCTTCGTCGTAATCAAGTATATAAACCAGCCCTTCGTAAATGGCCGCACCGGAGTGACCCTCACCCAGCTCTTTCGACCATAAAATTTTTGGGCCATCGTTGCCGAAATTATCGATGAGCTTCACCGGCGATTTGGAAATGTTGTCGAAATCTTCTCCCCTGAACCGGGGCCAGGTTTCCGATAATTCAGTGTAACTTTCAGCAAACTGCTCGAAATATTCACCAATTTCCACATCCTGTGCCTCGGCGCCAGCACCGCGATTATCGGCCCCTTCAATATGTATTTCAAAATCATGCGTAGGATCGGCACGCAGCCACCAAAACAGGAATACCAGGGAAATGATTCCCAGGGAGTACGAAACAATTTTTATGATTTGTTTACTGTCCATCTATGCTTTTATATTGTACACCATTAAAACATCGCCATGCCTGATGAAAAGTTTCCCCTTGTAAATGGCCGGGTGTGCCCAGTGCGGACCAGTGCCGGTATCTACTGTAAATGTACTTACTATTTTCAATTTTTCGGCTGAAGGTTCAACCAAAGCTATGTTCCCGCTTTTTTCTTCATAAAAATAAAGCATTCCGTCGGCATAAATTACGGAACCTTTGTTAAACCATTCTTCATCCCAGTGCGTTTCACCGGATTCCCAGTCAACACAGGCCCAACGGCCACGTGAATTGTGTTGCCAGTTCGATCCGTATATTTTCCTGTCAACCAGCACCACACCGCCATGGTGGGTATTGAGGTCTTTATTTTTCCACTTCAGTTCTGCTGATTGATTACCGGATGTGATGGAAAACATGGTGGCCGGATGATCGTATCCGCTGGTTACAAAAACCTTGCTGTTAAAATAGATTGCAGGATTTGTTTGTGCCCCTCTGCCCTGATGGGTTGAATGAAACTGAATCAAATCGTAATGCCAAATGATTTCTCCGTTTTCGGGATTAACCGCAATCAGATTTTTTGCTGTTTGAACCAAAATGATATCGTCGCCCCGGTGGTTAATTAGAACCGAAGAAGCATACGATTTTTCTCCGCCCAGACTTCTTGTTTTCCAAATTTCGGAGCCATCTTTTTTATTAAAAGCAACCATGGTCACTTTTTCGCCTCCTGTGGCAAACACAACCAAATCATTTACTATCAAAGGACTTTCAGAATCACCATGACGCGGAACTTCTCCGTTGTATTTATCCACGGCATCCACACGCCATAAAATTTGGCCGGAATTGGCATCGATGCAGCAAAGTTGACCTGTTCCGCTGGCCACATACAATTTACCTTTTTCGAAAGTTGGTGTGCAGCGGCTGTCGGAATAAGTACGAATCCAGGAACGGCCATAATTCGTTTCCCAAAGCAACTGCCCATTCATATCAAAGGCAGAAATAGCATCCGTTTCGTCATTTTTGATACCTGTAACGAAAATTTTTCCATCGGCCACAACCGGCTGTGAATACCCTTTCCCGATACTTTCAATTTTCAGCACCAATTCAGGACCTTCTTCCGGCCATTCTTTCAGCAGGCCGGTTTCCGGATAGTGACCGGTTCGGTCAACTCCCCGGAATTCAACAATTTCCTGGGATATAAGAGTGGTAGAAAATAAAATTGAAAACAGGATTAAAAGCATTCTCATTATTAATTTTTTTTTGGGAAATGAAAACATATTCATTTCATTCCGGATGTTACTTATCCTTTATGTCATAAACAAAAAGAACTTCACCATGCCGAATCAGCAACTTCCCGTCGGCAATAAACGGATGTGCCCAATGCGGCCCGGCGCCTTTGGTAATGCGAAACTGGCTTATAACCTCAAAACCATCGGGTGTGGGTTTTACCAGGCCCACAGATCCGCGTTCGTTGTATGCATACAACATACCGTCGGCCATCACCAGTGCACCTTTACTGTCCCAATCGTCCACATATTTGATTTCGCCGGTATCCCAAACCATACAAACCCAGCGGCCACGCCGGTTATCGTACCAGTTTGATCCGTAGATATGTTCCTCATAAATGACCACACCATGATGGTGGTTGTCTAAAGTCCGGTCAATAAACTTTTCGGAAACCGACGTACCGGTGGAATCCATTTTCAGCATAACGGCATGGTAATCATAGCCCATGCTTAAGAAAATTTCATCTTCTTTAAAAATGGGTGTATTTGCCCAGATTAACCCTTCACGATCCCATTTTTCCGAATCAAGATATTTGTAGTACCAGGCCAGTTCCCCGGTTTCAGGATGAATTGCCATCAAATGGGTACCAATCATGGCCAAAATGTAACGAACATCCTTGTATTCATAAATGGTTGCCGAGGCATAGGCACGCGGGCCACCCAGCGATTTCGTCTGCCAGACAGGTTCGCCGGTCATTTTATTCAAAGCCACAACACTTGTTTTGGAACCTGCCGGAGTGCTAATAATTTTGTCATCAACAATAAGCGGGGTTTCAGAGTTTCCCCAGGTTCCGTATTCTGTTTCAAACTGTTCATCCACAGCCACAGCCCAGATTTCTTTACCCGTATCACGATTTAAACATACCACTCGTCCGGTACCACTTTGTACGTAAATTCTTTCATCTTCCACAACCGGTGTACTGCGGGTATCGGGAAACGATTGGTTCCAAGCCCTTCCGTAGGAAACCTGCCATTTCACATTTCCCTGCAAATCCAATGCGGTGAGATAATCCAGCGTGTCAATCATTCCGGTTATATATATCATATCACCAACCAGTATGGGCGACGACCATCCTTTTCCTATGTCCCCGGCCTCGAGAAGGATTTCAGGACCGTTCTCCGGCCATTCTTTCAACAGCCCGGTATCAGGAAAATGCCCGTCACGGTCGGGTCCACGCCACTGCACCAGTTGGGCATAAGAAGACGAAACAAATAAAACTAAAAGTATTCCAGACAAAATTTTTTTCATTATTGAATTTATTAATTTATAAAGATTTAAACGGGTATTTTTAAACTAAACAGTTGTTAAAACCAAACCAATGCTCCAAACAAAAATTTCAGAAACTGTCGTTATTTAATTTTATATGCAATGAGGGTATTCCCGTGGCGCAGGTAAAGCCTGCCTTCGTTTATTACCGGATGAGACCAGTGCTGTCCTGATCCAAGCTCGACCTTGGTTTGGCTTACCAGATTAAACCTTGTTGGGGTAGCCTCTGCCAGTCCCAGTTCTCCCCTGTCGCTGTAACAGTAAAGCATTCCGTCGGCAGCCACAACAACCCCTTTTCCAATATCGGTTGAAGCATATTTTTCCTCGCCGGTTTTCCAGTTCACACAACGCCATTGCCGGTTATTATCGCCCGAACCATAAAGATAGCCGTCAATTAGTACCATGCCGCCAATACGGTTGTCGAGCTTATCGTTAAACCAGGCTTTTTTTACACTGCTCCCGTCGGCACTTAATTCGAGCTTAACACCACCCTGTCCGTAACCACTGAAGCAGAAAAGACCTCCATCGTGGTAAATGGGTGTATTGGCATGAACCTGGTAACGGTTGGTTTGCGGGTGCGACCAAAGCATTTTTCCATCCCCGGCATCGAGTCCGATGATGTGGTCGGCAGTCATGGTAACCAATAATTTTCGCGAAGGTAATTCTACCAGAAGCGGGGTGCAGTAGGCCGAAAGTTCACCTTTGCCGGGTGACGACCACACCAGATTTCCGTTGAAACGGTTCAGGGCAACTACATTGTTTCTGCTTCCTCCGGGAGTTATAAAAATCAAATCACCATCAACAACGGGTGTTTCAGTAACTCCCCAACGGATATTTTTACCGTCGAAATCATTAAATACATCCTTGCGCCATTTTGTTTCGCCGTTATTGGCATCCATGCATGTTAAAACGCCGTGACCGGAATAAACGTAAAGCAAATCGCCGGCAATAACCGGAGTTGAGCGGGCACCGGGATAGCTTTCATGAAATTCCTCTCCGTAGGGAACTTTCCATTTTAAACCACCAAATAAAGAGAGTGCGTAAACATAACCTGTAGTCCCTTCCATTCCGGTAAGGTAGATCATTTCGTTGGCAAAAGCCGGAGATGAATGTCCTTCTCCCAGTCCATCAAAATGCCAGATTATCTCAGGCCCTGGGGCTAGCCATTGTTTCAACAGCCCCGTTTCGTTGTAAACACCGTTGCCGTTAGGTCCCCTCCACTTGGTAGGAGTTTGAGAAAATAGTGTTAATCCGGTGAAAACAAGAATGATGAATAGAGAAATTGCCCTTTTATACATTGTCTTTCAGTTTTAAATTAATTGCCTAAAAATAAAACCAATAAGTGAATTGTACAATTCAGCGCCCTAATTTATTACATGTCTAAATAGTAATATATGTTCACACTTTGTTAAGAAGTCGTTAACAAAAAACTGCATGGAATTTTAATTTACCAAATTAAAATGGAAACTTCTGAAATTTTACAAAACCAAAAACTTCTATTGTGTTCTGATTAATGCGAAAAACGATGGTATAACCCATAAAAATAAGGTCACGAATATTTGGGTCATCAAAATAGACAGATTTTCGAAATTGCATTGGGTTTCTTTTGGCTTTGGCAATACGCTTAATCAACTCATAATTAAACTTCCTAGCTCTTGAAGGACTATCCAAAGAGATATAGTCAAGTTGATTTTCCAGCCGATTGATAAAAGATTCTTTATAAACGATTTTCATGCTTTTTAATCATCTTTTCCAACCTGTATTCAGCCTCTTCTTCTGAAAGAAACTTCGCGCTACCATTAAGAATTTCATTTAATTCTTCCTCGAGATACTTTTTATTTTCAATGAAAGTTTTCTCGTCGGTTTCCTCAACAATAATCTCAAGTTCATCTTTTGAAAACTTGCTAAGCCACCACAATACGTTTTCGTATATTTTATCACTTATTTTGAGTCGGATAGAATGCATATCAAATCTTTTTTATCAAAGATATTTAAATATTTTTTAACCACGATGAAAGACGGTTCAATTCTCCGCTAACGACTTTGCCTGCCGCTTCCGGTCGTGCTCGTTGAGCATTATTTTGCGAATGCGCATATTTTTAGGTGTAACTTCCAGGAACTCGTCGTTGCGGATGTATTCCATGGCCTCTTCGAGCGAAAACTTTATGGCCGGAGCAATGCTTGTTTTATCGTCGGAACCGGATGCCCGCATGTTGGTGAGTTTTTTGGTTCGGATGATGTTGATGGTCAGATCGTCCTGCCGGGTATTTTCGCCAATCACCTGCCCCATGTACACATCCTCACCAGGGTCCACAAAAAAGCGTCCGCGGTCCTGCATTTTATCTATAGAATAGGCAATGGCTGTTCCGGGTTCCAGCGAAATAAGCGCACCATTGCGGTTTATTCCCAATGAACCTTTCCAGGGCTCATAACCTTTAAAACGGTGTGCCATAATGGCTTCGCCTTCGGTAGCAGTTAGCATCTGATTCCGCAAACCAATAATACCGCGTGCAGGAATGGAAAATTCCAGATGCGACCGGTCGCCTTTCACTTCTATATTTAAAATTTCACCTTTGCGCTGTGTAACCTGTTCAATTACTTTCCCCGAAAATTCTTCGGGAACCTGAACGGTTAAAAATTCCATTGGCTCATGTTTTACGCCATCAATTTCCTTGATTATGACCTTGGGCTGGCCCAACTGCATTTCGTAGCCTTCCCGACGCATGGTTTCCACCAAAATAGAGAGGTGTAAAATACCGCGTCCGAAAACCAGAAACGAATCGGCAGAGTTGGTTTCCTCCACCCGCAGCGCCAGGTTTTTTTCCGTTTCCTTAAACAGTCTGTCGCGTAACTGGCGGGAAGTCACAAATTTCCCGTCTTTCCCAAAAAACGGTGAATTATTGGCCACAAACAACATGCTCATGGTGGGTTCATCAAGTTGAATAGGTTTTAATCCTTCGGGCTCCAAACCATCAGCAACGGTATCGCCAATATCAAAACCTTCGAGCCCCAGAACGGCACAGATTTCGCCGGAAGGAACCGGTTCTTTTGTTTTTTCTTTACCCAATCCTTCAAATAAATAAACTTCCTTTGCCACTGATTTTACAACTCTTCCATCACGTTTTACCAGCGAAACCGGTAAGCCGGGAATCAATTGGCCACGGGTGACTTTCCCCACTGCAATCCGCCCGGTATAGGAAGAATAATCAAGCGAAGTAATACGCATCTGCAACGAACCTTCTTTATGTTTTGAGGGCGGAATATGTTGCAGGATAACATCGAGCAAATAGCTGATATCTGTAGTTTCTTCTTTCCAGTCAGGCCCCATCCAGCCGGCTTTTGCCGAACCGTAAACCGTTGGAAAATCGAGCTGCTCTTCGGTGGCATCGAGACTGTACATCAAATCGAACACTTTTTCGTGAGCAATGTCGGGGGTGCAATTTGGCTTATCCACTTTGTTTACCACCACAATGGGTTTTAAACCCAGTTCCAGCGCTTTTTGCAGAACGAAGCGGGTTTGCGGCATGGGGCCTTCAAAGGCATCCACAATCAGCAAAACGCCGTCGGCCATGTTGAGTACGCGTTCCACTTCGCCTCCGAAATCGGAGTGACCGGGCGTATCGATGATGTTTATTTTAGTGTCTTTGTAACGAATGGAAACATTCTTCGAAAGAATTGTAATTCCGCGCTCCCGCTCCAAATCGTTGCTGTCGAGGATCAATTCACCCATATCCTGGTTTTCCCTGAAAAGTTTTACCTGGTGCAACATGCGATCAACCAGTGTGGTTTTTCCGTGGTCAACGTGGGCGATGATGGCTATATTTCGTATTTCTGTCATTGTTTTCTGATTTGGCGGGCAAAAGTAAAAAAGAAAATCATTGCCCAAATAACAGGTCAGCAAAATAACAATTGCTAAACGAAAGAATTAATATTCAGCATGAAAGATTATTTCTTTTCGTTTTGGAGATTATAAACCATTCTAATTCAAAGCGAACTCTTTCTTCTGAAGCATACGGTAAATGGTAGATTTACCAATGCCCAGTTTTTTGGCTACCAGCCGAACGTTTTGATTGTATTTGTTCAAAAAATGTTTAATGATGTCGTAATTGTAATCTTCCAGCAATTTTTCATTTGACAAAATATTTTGCACATTTTCGTCCACGCTCATATTCAAATGTGCCGGTTTAATTTTATCACCGTTGGTCATTACACAGGCCAGTTCCATTACGGCTTTCAGCTCACGGATATTCCCCGGATAGTGATATGTTCGCAGAAGTTGTTTGGACTCATCTGTAATGGTCTTGGGGTCCATGTTGTTTTCCCTGCAAAACTCATTTACAAAATATTTGGCAAGCAAAATAACGTCGTTGCCTCTCTGTCGAAGCGGCGGAAGCTCAATAGGTAACCCAAGCAACCGGTAATAGAGGTCTTGCCTGAACTTTCCTTCTTTTACCAGGTCGGCCATATTTTTATGGGTAGCTGTAAGAATTCGCACATCGAGAGAAATATTTTCTGAACCACCGAGCCTTACCAGTTCACGCTCCTGAATTACACGCAGCAGTTTGGCCTGTACGTTCAAATCGAGATCGGCAATTTCGTCTAAAAAGAGGGTACCTGTATTTGCAAGTTCAAATTTTCCCAGCTTCCGGAAATCAGCTCCGGTAAATGCTCCTTTTTCATGACCAAACAATTCGCTTTCCACCAGGCCATCGGGGATAGCAGAAACGTTAACGGCAATAAAAGGCTTGTTGCTGCGTGGCGAATTGTAGTGAATACCTTTGGCAACCAGCTCCTTACCCGTTCCTGTTTCACCACATATTGAAACTGAAATGTTTGTTTGAACGGCCTTCTCCATTAACCCGAAAACATGATCGATTTCCCGGCTGTTTCCTTTGATGAGTTTTTTGAAACTGTAATGATCTTTGATGGCATCTTTCAAACGGGTGTTTTCCTGCTTAAGCTGATCGGAGTGATAAATGTTCTTAATAATGTTTGTCAACTTCTCGCGGGTATCGGGTGCTTTCATAATGTAATCATAAGCACCGTCTTTCATCAACTCTATTGCTGTATTGATGCTTTCCTGCGCCGAAATGATGATGACATGTGTATTTGGCGCTCTTTTCTGAATCTCCTTCAGCACCTCATGCCCGGTCATATCGGGGAGGGTATAATCGAGTGTTATTACGTCGGGTTGTTCATCCAGACTGGTAATGCAGTCTTTCCCGTTATAAAAAACCTTCACCTGGTAATGATTGTCGATGAGCTGTTTTTTCAAAACCTGGGCATAAAGCTTGTTGTCTTCAACAATGAAGATTTTGTATCTGATACTGCTTTTTGGGTTGGCCATCTTCAAATGATTTTAATTAATCGTCCATTATTTCTAAAAATCTGTACCAAAATAGGAATTATTTTTGAATATTTTCCTATTTTGAGACAAAAAATGCAATTTTGGGAAAAATAAATGGATTTTTCTAAAATCGGTAACCTGCCTTTTGCAAATCCTTCAGGTTTGAAAATGGTTTTTCAGGTTTTAAATATTTTGCCAGATGCTTATGAATTCTCAACCGGATTTCTTTTCCTGTTTTGGTATCCATTCTGTCGAATGAATGTCCGCCGGGCACTGCATCAAAAATTTCATATTCAAAAGTTTTTCCTTCGGCTTTCAACGACTTTATTAGATGCTCTACTTCCAGTACATTTACATCATCGTCGTTGGTATTGGTATGTATCAGCAAAGGTGTGCCGTCGTATTTATGGGTATTCCAGGCAGGCGAACGCCGCCGGTACTCGGCAACATTTTCGTGTGCGCTTTGCCCGATGTGGTAATCAGCCTCGAATAAATCGCGGTAACTTTGTGTAAAATAGCCCATGCGTGCAATTAAATCACTTACAGGCACACCGGCAAATGCCACCTGGTATTCTTTCGGATGATCGAAAATATTCATCAGGGCAATCAGTCCTCCGTGGCTCCATCCAACAATACCCACTCTCTTTTCATCAATAAAATCGTAGTTCTCAAGCATATAGTTACGGCTGTAAAAAACATCTTCGGTTTCAAGGCCGCCATAATCAATTTTTTCGTAGTGCGACTTGCCATAACCGGTACTTCCGCGGTACTCAGGCGCAACTATAACGTATCCCTGGCTCACCAGTTCACGCACAATGTGTACATAGTAGGTTGTAAAATCGCCGTGGACCCCGCCATGCGGAAGCACAATCAACGGGTATTTTTTCGAAACGTCGAGATCAACAGGAAAAAACACGTAGGTCCAGAACTTCACATGGTTTCCGGCACCTTTGGCAGTCGGACTTTCCTCTTTCCACTTTGGTGGCCCGTATATGTAAAATTTATCCATCCAGGCCACATCACTTACTTTTTGATGCCACAATACATCGTCAATCAACTTTTCAATCCGGTCGAGGCGGTGATTCAAACTGGTATTATCATTTTTAAGCTGTTGAATTCCATCGCCAAGGGTTTCGAAGTTTTGGCTGAATGCCGGCATTGTACAAAAAATCAGTAAAAAAAAGAATGCTACGGTTTTTTTCATCGGTCTGTTATTTTTTATTCATTAATAATGAAGGAAATTCGTTTATCATCATCAAATAACGAATGAATTATTATTTTTATAAAAGTATAAAAAAGGAATAAAATGAAGTATAAAGCATTTCACAAATTATCTTACGGGTTGTACATTATTGCCACCCGCCTGAATGGAGAAAACGCCGGGTACATCGGGAATACAGCATTTCAGGTTACATCAGACCCACCAAAAATTGCGATAAGCTGTCATAAAAAAAATGCATCGGCCGATAAAATCCTCCAAAGCAAAATTTTCTCGCTGTCGGTTTTGAAAAAAGAATCCAGCACATCGCTTATTGGTGAATTCGGTTTTATGTCGGGCAGCGAAGTGGATAAATTCAGAAATATTGAAATCAAAACAGCATCCACCGGAGCGCCTATTGTACTTGATTCGGCGGTTGCATGGTTCGACTGCAAAGTGGTTTCGACCCACGATGTGGGGACACACATTCTGATTATTGGAGAAGTGATGGACAGTGAAGTCATTTCGGATGACGAACCGCTAACCTACGATTACTACCGCGAAAAGTATAAAATGCTGGCTCCGAAAAACGCGCCAACCTACATTGAAAAAGAGAAACTCGATAAAGAAGAAGCCACACCAGTTCCGGAAAATACACCTGATAGCAATGTAGAAGAAAAAGAGACGAAAGAAGCATCAAGCTACACCTGCACCATTTGCGGGTTTCAATACAATCCAGAGGAAGGAGACCCCACGATGGGCATTCCGCCCGGAACACCTTTCGAGGATTTGCCGGATGACTACAAATGTCCGATTTGCAATGCAGGCAAAGACTATTTCAAGGAAAATTAATGAAAAACAGCCGGGATAAACCGGCTGTTTTTTTAAAGTTCGCGATGTGTACCATCGCAATAAGGTTTGTTTTTCGATTGCTTGCACTGACACAACCAAAAATCATTCTTTTCTTCTACTTCAAATGCCAGCGGAACAAATGATGTATCTTTATGCGAACCATCGCAAAAAGGCTGGTTATTGCTTTTTCCACAGGCACACCAGTAATAAGTTCCGGGCTCAAGGGCCACCATTTTAGGTACTTTGGCCGCAATCTTGGGTTTTTCCATTTTTTTCTTTTTAAAAATTAGCTGATTGAATTTTTCAGCAATTTAATCAACTATTTTGTAAGCCACAAGCCGGTTGTCGAAAAAAGTGGGTACTAAAACCAAATCCCGCTTCAGGGCAAAATCCAGATCTGCCGTATTAATTTCCTGCTCAGTAGTATCGAGCAGTTTAATACTTTTCCCGTCACGATGAATAAATATTCTGCCCGGCCAGTTGGAGAAAACAAATTCACCCTGATTGTTTTTTTCGAGTCCGTCAACGCCACCTGCATCGGCAATTATTTTTTTCACTTCTTTTGTTTTAACATCCACCTCAAAAACATGCTGGTCGCCCACAAAAAGCTTCCCCTCTTCGGTAAACAGGCCATTGGGGGATTCAAAAGGTTCGCCTTCCATCCACAGAGTTAACCTGTCGTTGTGAAGCACATGGATTTTTGCAGTACGCGTATCCGAAACAAAGATCATCCCGTTCTGGCAGGCAGCCACATCATTTAGAAAAACAGCATTGGCGGCATGATACCGGCTGACGATTCTTCCGGTTTCCATATCAATTTCAACCAGTCTGTCAATGTCGGAAACATAAAGCTTCCCTTCAGAAATGGCCATCCCTTTGGGAGCATCCAGGTTTTTCACCCATTCCAGTTCCTTTATTGTTCCATCAGAATTCAAAATACTGATGAACCCATTTCCATCCTTTTCTGCCGGGTTCCCGTTGATGTTGGATACATAAATAACATCACGCTCTTCATCGTAAAGTGCTGATTCGGGAGTTTTCAAACCTTCGGTTTCCCATACCATTTCTAGTTTTTGAGCTTTCAAAGAATGCAAGCCAAAAATCAAAATCATTATCAAGCCTAAATTCAGTGTTTTCATTTTTTCTTCATTTTTAAAATTATGGGCAAAAAGTTACCATAAAAAAGTGTTGATTGCAAAAAAATATTCAAATTGGTGCAAAAATAAAACATTGGCTATGCAAAAATTTGTAATTCTGGCAATGCTGGTTGCTGCGGTGATTTCAGGTTCAGCACAAAAAAACCAACCTCAAAAAATCTATATCGGCACTTTTACATCCGAAGGAGCAGAAGGCATTTACCTGTGCGATTTTAATAATTCCTCAGGAGAAATATCTCTCGTAAGCAGCTTCAAGGGAATCGACAATCCATCGTTTCTGAAAATTTCGCCAGACAAGCAAAATCTTTACGCTGTTACCCGGCCACCGGCAGCAATTGAAGCGTCGGGGGGCTATGTAAACGCCTACCGTATAGAAAAAAACGGCAACATTAGGTTCATCAACAAACAAATTTCAAATGGGGACGATCCCTGCCATGTTGATGTTTCGCCCGACGGAAAATACATTGCCATTGCAACGTATGGCGGAGGAACAACCTCGTTATACCGGGTGTCCGAATCCGGCAGCCTGAAACCAGCCAGTTCTGTAATTTATAACAAGGGGACAGGACCAACACCAAGGCAACGGGCGCCTCATGCACATTCCATAAAGTTCTCGAAGGATGGTAAGCAGGCATTCAGCGCAGATTTGGGAACCGACCAGTTGAATATTTTCAATGTAAAAAAAGACAGGCTTATTCCTGCCAGACAAAAGTATGTAGAACTTGCCCCCGGCGCCGGCCCGAGACACTTCAGTCTTCATCCAGAGACCAACGCAATTTATGTGATTAATGAATTGAATTCGACAGTGAGTGTGCTGGATAAAAGAGGCAATAGCCGGGAGGTAATTCAAGTGGTTTCAACAATTCCAAATGGATTTTCCGGAGAAAATTATTGTGCCGACATTCATGTTTCGGCCGATGGAAAATATGTGTACGGCACAAACCGGGGGCATAATTCCATTGCCGTATTTACTGTAGACCCAATGTCACAAAAACTTGAGCTGCTTAAAACAGTTTCAACCCGGGGTGAATGGCCCCGGAATTTCACCCTCAGTCCCGATGGCCGGTTTTTGCTTGTGGCCAATCAGCGCAGCAATAACATTGTCGTTTTTAAAATTAACCCCGAAAACGGGATACCCGAATTTACCGGAAATGAATTGCACATTCCGGCCCCGGTATGCCTTGAATTCTTTTGATCTAAATCAACTGAATTTGGTGCTGATAAGCTTAATGAACTCATCGCGTGTAGCGTTTTTTTGAAAGGCACCTGTAAAATCAGATGTTGTTGTAATAGAGTGCTGTTTCTGAATTCCGCGCATTTGCATGCAAAGGTGCTGCGCTTCGATAACCACCGCCACACCCAGGGGTTTCAATGTATTGTGAATACATTCCTTTATTTGTGAGGTCAGTCGTTCCTGCACTTGCAGCCGTCGGGCAAAAACATCGACAACACGTGCAATTTTACTCAGTCCGGTAATGGTTCCGTTGGGAATATATGCTACATGTGCCTTCCCGAAAAACGGCAGAAGATGATGTTCACACATGGAGTAAATTTCAATATCTTTTACAATTACCATTTGCCTGTAATCCTCTTTGAACATGGCCGATTGCAAAATTTCAACCGGATCGGTTTTGTAACCCTGAAGTAAAAACTGCATGGCTTTTGCTACCCTGTCGGGAGTTTTTTCAAGTCCTTCCCGCGAAATATCTTCGCCTATCAGCTTTATAATGTTCCGGTAATTGGCTGAAAGTTCGAGTGTTTTATTTTCGTCGAAAATTTCAATTCGTTCGTAACCGTTTGAGTTGATTGCTTCTGGTGTGCACATGATGTCAATTTTGAAAATTCATACAAAGATCAGCTTTTTTTCAGAAAAGTAACATTTTAACCTGTTTTGTTACCTGAAACTCTGTTTTTAATAAAAATTTGTTCAAACAAACGCAACCTAAAACCCCACGCCTGCATCGTTTTTAAAACAGGTGTAATTGAAATATGATTTTTTCTATTAAAATGTGTGAAAAAAAAATCTTGTTTTGTGCAATAATAATTGGGTAAAAAAGTTATATCATTGCCACTCTGTTGGCAAAACAATTTGACTTATTTCTGCCAAATTAAACCGCTTTGAAAGAATGATTGTAATTACAGGAGCCGCCGGCTTTATCGGCAGTTATTTAGCTGGGAAACTGAACCAGGCAGGATATTCCGATCTGGTTTTTATTGATCGTTTCGACGATCCCCAAAAAGACATCAACCTTTTCACAAAAAAGTACAAAAAATTTATTGACCGCGACCAATTTTTCAAATGGTTGATAAAAAATGCTGCAGATGTGGATTTCATTTTCCACATGGGAGCGCGCACCGATACAGTTGGGCAGGAGCCGGAGCTCTATCAGCAACTGAACCTGATTTATTCGCAAAGGTTGTGGAACATTTGCTCCGAAATTCAGGTTCCCCTGGTGTATGCATCCTCGGCAGCAACTTATGGTAACGGAGAATCCGGATTTTCCGACTCGCACAACAATGTTTCACACCTGAGGCCTCTCAACCTTTACGGCTGGTCGAAACACGATTTCGATGTTTGGGCACTGAAGCAGGTGAGAACTCCGCCATTTTGGGCCGGTTTAAAATTCTTCAATGTATATGGGCCGAACGAATACCACAAAGGAAGAATGGCATCGGTAGTGCTGCACACATTTAATACCATCCAGAAAAATGGAAAAATGAAACTCTTCAGGTCGCACCATAAAGATTACAAAGACGGCGAACAAAGCCGGGATTTTGTTTATGTTGACGACATTACCGACGTGATGCTGTTTTTCCTGCACAACCAGAAAAATCCGGGCATTTACAATGTGGGGACCGGTCATGCCCGCTCGTTTCTGGATTTAACCAGTGCAGTATTCAGCAGCCTGAAAATGAACCCGGAAATTTCTTTTATCGACACACCGGTCGAATTGCGCGGGCGGTATCAGTATTTTACCGAAGCAGATATTAAAAAACTGCGCGATATTGGTTACACCAAACCTTTTACCGACCTGGAAGAAGGAATTGATGTGTATGTTGGAAAGTATCTGTTGGAAGAGGCTTGTTACTAAACGCAAAAATCCCGGTCGGGTGACCAGGATTTCGGTTATTCTAAAAAAATTCCTTTTCTTATGAAAGTACGTGGCTGCGCGAGCTCAAAAGCTTTTCAAGCAGAATCAGTAGCGAAGAAGCCATAAAAATTCCGGCAATACCGGCTGGCAATGCGCCAAGCTTATCGAAAAACGAGCGATACCCGGTTAAAACAGCATCGGTATTAATCTCGGGAAGTATGGAAGGAGCCGATTCCGCTGCCGGAGTTCCCGACACCAGCGCCATAACTGCAAACAAGGCAGCAAAAAGGGCCAGAATTATCCAAAATCCCCTACCCAACACAGGTTCCTGTTTCACCTGTTCAAACGCAGCCTTTTCTTCAAAAACACGGTTCATCACCCGGGCAGAAAAACCATCGGCAGGCGATTCCAGTTTTACACTTCTTAAAAACTGCTTCAACTCCTTATCTTCTTCAAACGTTTTCATAATATTGTATATAAATCTTCCTGTAACATGTCATTTAATATAGTATAGAGCTTTTTCCGCGCTCTGTGTAATTTCACCTTTACGTTGCTGGCCGTTAATCCGGTTACCTTGCTGATTTCCTCTACCGATTGTTCTTCAAAATAATACAACAGAACCAGCGTATATTCATCTTCCGGAAGTTTGGCCAGCGCTGCTTTTACATACCTTTCACGATTTTCTTCAGGAATACCGTCGAGGTTCATGTCTTCAGCCTCTTCGCTAATCTGAATATCATCGGTAGAAGTATAATGGTACTTTTTCTTTCTGGTTTCTGAAATGCATGTATTATATGTAATCCGGTATAACCAGGTAGAAAATTTTGCTTTTCCCTGGAAAGTATGCAACGACTTGAAGGCCTTTACCAAACTTTCCTGGGCCATTTCCTCGGCATCTTCACGATTTCTAAGAACTTTAAGTGCGATGGAAAAAACAATATCCTGATATTTTTCAACGATATACGAAAAGTAACTGGTTTGCCCGTTAATTACCTTTTCGATGTAATAATTATCGTCTTTGTTTTCCATCTGTTCCTTTGACGAGAAAATTTTACTTCGGTTACAAATTTATTCAAAAGATTAATTTAAAAAAGTGTAACCAGAAGAAAAACGAAGCGTCAAAAGGGCAGAAATAAAATATAAACAATTTAAAATTGAATATCATGGAAGGAATATTTGTACCAATCGGATTTTTTCTGGCAATTTTTGCCATTCTCTACGTTTACTGGACAACCCGTACGAAAGAACGGCTCGCACTAATAGATAAAGGTGCTGATGCAAGTATATTTAAAACGGGAGCATCAAAATTTGCCTTGCTGAAGTGGGGTATTTTCCTGATAGGCCTGGCAGTGGGAGTTATTACAGGTTATGCGCTCTCGAATGTTGTAAATGAAGTAGTGGCTTTTTTCACTATGATTTTCTTTTTCGGAGGCCTCGCACTGATATTGGCTCACTTCATAACCAATGCATTATCGAAAAATGAATAACGACAAGAATCAGAAAAAGCAGGCGGATTTGGAGTACCAGGTCCGCTTTTTTTATTCACAATGAAAAACAATCACCCGTTGAATGGCATCGCGGCAAACCGGACAAAATTCTTTGGCATTGTTGCTTTTCATGCGGCAATCGATAAAGGGGCTGTAAATTCCCTTCGACTGATAACCGCCTCCCTCATAAACTCCAACAGTATTCCGGTATTTCGATTCCCGCGGAGTAGGAACCGGGGTGGACTCATCCAGGATGTGCTGCCATTTTTGACTGAAATCGACAAGCGTGGTTAAATTGGGTTCCCACGGCTCAATTTCCAGGTTGTAGAAGTCTTCGTAGGCAACATCAGAGGTGTAATATTCATCACCCAAACCGGCAAAACCATGTCCAAACTCATGAATAAAAACCTCTTTGGTGAGATGATTATCTGAAGTACACACGCTCAGAAAATTATAGAACCCACCTCCACCATACCTTTCGGTATTCACCAGCAGATAGATATAATCGCAGGGAACAACTGCAGCCGCATCGTAAACCGATTTCATATCGCTGGTGGTTAAATAACGGGGTAAATCGAAGGTATAAAATGTAGAATTAAATGCCGTATTTCGGTATATCTTCTCGCCGGGCACATCGGTACCAGAATCGACCGAGGGCGAAAATACAGCCCTCACATTGAACTTGCTCATTTCAGATTTAAATGGCTCTTCTTCAAACAAATATCCCGTCACCCGTCTGGCATCTTCAATAAACTTATCCTTTTCAACCTCGGTGTATCCTTCCGAAAGAATTACCAAATCGACTTTATTCTCCGGTTTTCCATTTTCCAGAATGGTTTCATTTTCATAAGGGAACGGGGGTTCACGCAAAATAAAATAATCTTCAGGGTTTATTTCCGCAGAAAAAATGGTTTGAAAATGTCCTTCCCATTGCCGGGCATCAATTTCGAGCCTGACATTTTTTTGGGGAAACGGAAAAATAACGGCCTGGTAAAATGTTTTATCCAACTGTTTTGCTTCAGCAGTGGTTTGCCATTCCTGAAAAAGTGTGCTGAACCCTTTGGAAAAAAGCAGGCGGTCGGTTTCCATGTCGAAAACCCGAAAACGGTAAGAGCCATAATGAAAAATATCGATTAAATTGGTTTGTGAACCGGCCCAGTGGGGTTCCTGTTTGAACTGGACGGGATATACCGAAACCTGGTTGGCATTTCCGCCCAGAAGAAAATCGAAGCGCAAAGATTTCTGTAAAAAAAAATCAGAAAATGTATTCTGCGCTGAACAGAACAAAGGGAACAACAACAGAATAAAAAACAGTTTTCTCGTCATTTTGGCAAGCATTTATTATTTTTGGCTAAAATTAAAAATTACAGCTTACAGAAGATGAGATCACTCTATAAATTTTTTCTTGAAAACATACGTGAAGTCAGTGAATTATCTTTCCTGGCAAAACCGGCAGCTGCCGTTTTTACTTTACTGATTCTTATTTTTCTGGCCTGGCTGGGCCATTATTTAACCAGGCAGATTATTTTGCGCATTGTGCATCGCATTGCCTACAAATCGAAAACCCAATGGGATGATTTTATGGTGAACCGGAAAGTTTTCAGAAACCTGGCCCATTTGGTTCCGGCTTTCATTCTTTACCATTCAGCCGATTTTTCTTATCCCGTAATCCATCAGGAACTGACCGAAATGAGTGAAGCCACGCTAAGCATGCTTTCCAAAGATTATTACTTTTCACTGGCCGGTTTTTTAACAAAAACAGCACAAGTATATTTTGTTTCTATTTTCATTTTAGTTTTAAACTCATTTCTAAATGCAGCTCTCGATATTTACAATACTACCACTTATGCCACCCACCGGCCTATAAAAGGATACGTCCAGCTATTTAAAATTCTGATATTCTCCCTGTCGGGGATTTTAGTCATTTCCATTTTACTTGAACGGGATCCTACTGTTTTACTGGCCGGGTTGGGTGCAATGGGAGCTGTATTGCTCTTGATTTTTAAAGACTCTATTTTAGGTTTTGTTGCTTCCATTCAGCTATCGGGAAACAATATGGTTAAAATTGGCGACTGGGTTGAAATGCGGAGCAGGGGCGCGGATGGTACGGTAATTGACATTTCGTTAAATACAGTTAAAGTTCAGAACTGGGACAGAACCATCTCTACCATACCTACTTACTCAATGGTAAGCGAATCGTTTATCAACTGGAAAGGAATGGAAGAGTCGGGCGGACGCAGAATTAAACGGGCGGTAAACATCGACATGAACAGCATTAAGCTTTGCGATACAGCTATGCTAAACCGTCTCGAAAAATTCCTGATAATTAAAGATTATGTAATAGAGAAGGAAAAAGAAATCAGGGAATACAACAAAAAGAAAAACATCTCGGACGAAGATATTGTCAGCGGAAGAAGGCAAACCAATATCGGGGTTTTCAGAAAATACCTGGAAACATACCTTCATCAGCACCCCATGGTAAACAACGACATGACTTTTCTTGTCCGCCATCTTCATCCTTCGGAAAAAGGCCTTCCCATTGAAATCTATGTATTCTGCAAAGACAAGGCATGGGCCAGATACGAAGCAATTCAAGCCGATATTTTCGACCACGTACTGGCGGTAATTCCCGAATTCGATCTCCGCGTTTTTCAGGAACCCTCCGGAGCCGATCTTAGGCGGGCTTTTTCAAAAACCTAACATTCAGACCATTTATTGCACATAGAAATTAAAATGCAGCGCTATCAATCTGTTAGAAACGGAATGTTATTTAGCATTTCCCGTTTGTAATTATAAAAATTTCATACATTTGTTTTATAAATTGTAAATTATACGAAAAAAGGAACATGGATAAATCAGATTACCTCGAGCAGGCTGCCGACATTGACCAGCTAGATGAAAAAATTCTAAAACTAATAACAAAAAATGCACGCATTCCGTTTCTGGAAGTTGCCAGAGAGTGTGGTGTTTCCGGGGCTGCCATACATCAACGTGTTCAGAGGCTTTTAAATATGGGAGTGGTTACCGGCAGCGAGTTCATAGTTAACCCGCAAAAACTGGGCTACAACACTTGTGCATACATGGGAATTTATCTTGAAAAAACGAAATATCACAGGCAGGTTGTTGCTGCCATGAGGGAAATTCCGGAAATTGTGGAATGCCATTATACAACAGGCCAGTATGCCATCTTCATCAAAATCCAGACAAAAACCAACAAACACCTGAAAAAGCTGATTGATGAGGATTTACAAGCAATTGAAGGCATTGCCCGAACCGAAACATTTATGTCGCTCGAAATGGATTTTAAACGACAGGTACCCATAAAATAGGAATGCTTTTTACCTGACGCAAAATTTAGAAAAATGACACTCAGAAACAATTTGGACGAAGTTGATTTAAAAATACTGGATATCATCACCCAAAATGCACGAATTCCGTTTAAAGATGTGGCCAAAGACGTAGGAATATCAAGGGCTGCTGTTCATCAGCGGGTAAACCGGATGATTGAACTCGAAGTAATTACAGGCTCCGGATATCACATCAATCCCACTAAAGTTGATTTTAAAACCTGCAGCTACATTGGTATATTTCTTGAAAAAGGCGGACTCTTTTCAGAGGTGGTGGAAAAATTAAAGCTGATACCTGAGATTGTGGAATGCCATTATACCACCGGGCAATATGCCATTTTTGTTAAAGTATATGCCAAAGATAATGAACACCTAAAAAATATTTTAAGCAGCCATGTTCAAAAAATTTCCGGAATTGCCAGTACGGAAACATTCATATCGCTGGAACAAAATTTTAAACGAACCATTCCGGTAAACAGCTAATGGCGCTGCCTCACAGCCTCATAAATCATCAGCCCGGCAGCAACAGAAACATTCAGCGAACCAATTTTCCCAAATAACGGAATCCTAACCTGATCGTCTGCCATATTTAAAACGGGTGGTGAAATCCCCGTGTCTTCGGCCCCCATTACAATGACGAGGGGTCCTTTCATCGCCTTTTCAGTATAAACATCAGTCGCCTTTTCCGTAGCAGCAATAACCCGTAATCCCGAGTCTTTTAAAAACCTCAATACAGCAGGCAGGCTTTTCACTTTACAAACAGGTAAGGAATGAATAGCTCCGGCTGAAGTTTTTACTGCATCGGCACCAATACGTGCCATCCCTCTTTCAGGAAAAATGATGGCATGCACCCCCCCGCATTCAGCCGTTCTTACAATAGCACCCAAATTTCGAACATCGGTAATCTGGTCCAGAATTAAAATAAACGGATCGGTACCAGCCTCAAACAATCCTGGTAAAAGTATTTCAATATCAGCGAATTCAACTGCTGATAAAAAAGCAATAACCCCCTGATGATTTTTTCGGGTTACACGGTTTATTTTTTCAACCGGCACAAACTGAAAAGCAACATCATTCTCCTTTATCAACTGAAAAAGCTCGGCAAACAACTCATTGTCAAGCCCTTTTTTGATCAACACCCTTTCGACCGGCTTGCGGTTTCTGATGGCTTCAATCACAGCTCTTGTACCAAACATATAATCTTCTCTGCTCATTACCAGTTCTTTTTTAATTTCCAGTTTTCCAGTTCTTCGTGTTCTCGCTCCCAACTTTCAAGCGTTTGACTCAGTTTTTCTTTCAGCTTATCATACTTTACAAAAACATCGGTATCGTCAATTGCCTCTGTGCCCGACATCATCTTATCCATTTCCGTAATTTTATTCTCCAGGGTTTCTATTTCTTCCTCAGTTGCAGAAACTTTTTTTTCAAACTTGGCAATATTCCTGTTTATTTCCTTTTTTTCATCGAAACTGATACCTGAAGAATGACCCCCTGCTTTTTTACTGATGCTTTTCAGGTTTCGGCTTTGAGCTGATACCTCAAGCTCCTTTAAAGTTTCCATTTTTTTTCGCTGAAGAAAATCGTATATACCTCCCAGGTGCTGTTTTATTTTTTTATCCCTGAATTCGTAAACACAATTCACAAGTCCGTCAAGAAATTCCCTGTCGTGAGAAACTACAATAACAGTTCCTGAAAAATGAATTAGAGCCTCTTTCAGAATTTCTTTCGACTGGATATCGAGGTGATTGGTAGGCTCGTCCAAAACGAGAAGGTTTACCGGTTCCAGCATCAGCCGAATCATGGCCAGTCTCGATTTTTCGCCGCCGCTGAGCACTCTTACTTTTTTATCCACATCCTCTCCCGAAAAAAGAAAAGCTCCCAAAATATCGCGAATTTTGGTACGTATTTCGCCGGTTGCTATTTCATCAATGGTTTCAAAAACAGTCAGCTCCTCATTCAGCAGTTGCGCCTGGTTCTGGGCAAAATAGCCAACTTTCACATTGTGCCCTAAAGCCACCAGTCCATCGTGCTCAATTTGCTTCAGAATAATTTTCACCAATGTTGTCTTTCCTTCACCATTCCGACCAACAAATGCAACCTTCTCCCCGCTTTCCACAGTCAAATCAAGGTTGTGCAACACCAGGAGATCACCGTAACTTTTGCTAACATTTTTTGCCTCAACTACTACTCTGCCCGACCGGGGTGCAGGTGGAAACTTCATGTTCAGCTTTGCATTATCCACTTCTTCAACCTCAATACGGTCCAGTTTTTCGAGTTGTTTAATCCTCGATTGAACCTGCACAGCTTTTGTGGCCTTATACCGAAACCTTTCGATGAATTTTTCTGTATCATCAATCATTTTTTGCTGATTTCTGAATGCGGCCATCTGGACTTCACGCTGTTCCTTTTTCCATTTTACAAAAGCCGAATAGTTCATTTTCTGGTCAGTAATTCTCCCCAGCGAAATTTCGATTGTCCGGTTGCAAACCGTATCCAGAAAAGCCTTATCGTGCGACACCAGTACAACTGAACCCTTATAGTTTTTCAAAAAATTCTCGATCCACTGAATCGACTCAATATCAAGATGATTGGTAGGCTCATCGAGAAGAATAATTTGGGGCTTTTGCAACAACAACTTAGCCAGTTCAATACGCATCCTCCAGCCCCCGCTAAATTCAGAAGTTGGCCGGTCGAAATCGGTTCGTTCAAACCCAAGTCCGAGCAGTGTCTGTTCCATTTCCCCATGATAAGAATCGCCTCCAAGCATGGAATATCTCTCGTTCAGGTACGATATCTGATTCAGCTTGTTCAGGTAATTCTCCGAATGATAATCTGTGAATGTGGCTATGTCGTGGTTCAATTGACCAATTCTCTTCTCAATTCCAAGAATTTCCTCAAAAGCAAGCAGGGTTTCACCAAGCAGGGTTTTGGTATCTTTCACCTTCATTTCCTGCGGAAGATACCCGATGGTGGTTCCTTTGGGAATGTTTACCGCCCCCTCTGAAGGCTGCATTAACCCGGCAATAAGTCTGAGAATTGTTGTTTTTCCAGCGCCGTTTTTCCCGATTAACCCGATGCGATCATCAGGCAAGATGAGAAAACTGGTTTCTTTTAATAAATCAAACCCGCCAAATCTAACCTGTATATTTTCTAATGAAATCATTTTTCGATTAAAATGAGGCCAAAGATAATGATTTAGCTGTGTGAAAAAAAAGGCAAAAAAAATACCCTTACGGGTAAAAAAGGAAGGGGAAAGCTATGGACGCTTTTTGAAGATGATTGATGATTTACAAACCCCTAAACACAAAACCAATCATAAATACAGAAGATGCTTTCCCCTTTTTAAGTTTTATTTCTGAAAATAAAACCAACCATTAAATCAAAACAAATATACGTAAAAAGAATACGATTATAAAAGTATATTCTTCAGAAAAAGCAGCATTTTAATCGAAAAACTAATATTTTTCCCAAAATGGGAAAACTTGTACCTATTTGGGAATCAAAAAGATTGGCAAATTTCGCCGCTATTGCCCATAAACACTATATTTGCAGAAAAAAAGTGGGAAGAAACAAGAAAAAGCCGTTACACAAAAATGTCAGAATTGAAGACATTGGTTCAGAAGGAAAAGCAATTGCGAGGGTGGGCGAAATGGTTGTGTTTACCAAAATGGCCGCTCCGGGCGATATAGTGGACTTACAGGTTATCAGGAAACGAAAAAAATACCAGGAAGCTGTTGTTACTAAATTTCATGAATTTTCAAAAGAGCGGGTACTGCCGTTTTGTAATCACTTCGGAATATGCGGAGGATGCAAGTGGCAGTTTTTACCTTACAAAAGTCAACTTGCATACAAACAAAAGCAGGTAGAAGACCAGTTAAAAAGAATAGGTGGAATTGACATTCCAACTGTTGAACCTATATTAGGCTCGGCAAACGACACATTTTACCGCAACAAACTCGAGTTTACTTTTTCCGACAAAAAATGGCTCACAACGGAAGAAATTGAGTCTGGCGATGAAATCCAGAACCTGAATGCTCTCGGATTTCACGTGCCCGGAATGTTCGACAAGGTTATAAACATTGAAAAGTGCTGGCTACAGCCTACCCCGTCAAACGAAATAAGAAATTTCATTTACCGGTATGCCATAGATAATAATCTTCAGTTTTTTAACCTTAAAAACCAGATCGGATTTCTTAGAACACTGATTATCAGAACCACTTCTGTAGGTGAAACAATGGTTATCCTTTCATTTTTTCAAGAAGAAAAACAAAAGCAAACAGAATTGTTAAATGCACTCAAAAACCGCTTCCCCGAAATCACATCATTAATGTACGTGATAAATCCAAAAGGAAACGATACAATCCACGACCTCAGCATTGAACTTTTTTACGGCCGTGACCATATTTTTGAAAAAACGGAAGACCTGAAATTTAAGATCGGTCCAAAAAGTTTCTACCAAACCAATTCCAGACAGGCGCAAAAATTGTATGAAGTGGTTCGCAACTTTGCAGGACTTACAGGAACTGAAACGGTATTCGATTTATATACGGGAACAGGCACAATTGCCAACTTTGTGGCCCGCAATGCAAAAAAAATAGTTGGGATTGAATATGTACCGGAAGCCATTGCCGATGCCAAAGAGAATTCGGCACTGAATAACATTTCCAATACCGAATTTTTTGCCGGCGACACAAAAGATGTGTTAACCAAAGATTTTTTCAAAAACCATAACAGGCCCGAAGTAGTAATAACCGATCCGCCAAGAGCCGGGATGCATGCCGATGTGGTAAAAACGTTACTCGAATTAAAACCTGAAAGAATAATTTATGTAAGTTGCAATCCGGCAACCCAGGCCAGAGATTTATCTCTATTGAAAGAATCATACAAAGTTACTAAAATACAGCCTGTTGATATGTTTCCCCACACCCACCATGTTGAAAATGTAGTCTTACTTGAAAATGGGAAAAATAATAATTCAGGTATCTAAACAGATAAATCATAAACACTTACTCGGATAAATTGTTACAACTATCAATTTGTAATTTTTGTTTAGGAAAAAAATGCAAACAAATTGAGACAAATTGACTCAATTTTTGTATATTGTACCTTCAAAATCTTTAAATATCGGGAAAATGAAAAGAACACTACTTATTTTATTGATGGGCATCATTCCGTTTGGCTTAATGGCCCAGTTAAATCAGAACTTTCCGGAAAACGTAACCCTGCGGGTTGAGAAAACCGGAATCAATACCCAGGCCAGCGACTTCGGGCCTGCGTTTGTTGAAAATGAACTATGGTTCTCAGCCTTTACGGCTGAAGAAATTTCAAGGCTGAATCAGGGGAAATCCAACGATGTTTTTTACAACCTTTTTGCATCGCCGGTTGACGAAAAAGGAAACCTCAGGGGCGGAAAAAACATGAAACTGCAGGAAATCAGTGCAGGATATCATGCCGGACCGGTTTCGTGGTGCGAGGCCACAAACGAACTTTTTGTTACGCTGAGCAACTACGAAAACCCGGAAATTAAGAATGTAGTCTTTCAGAAAGCAAACATTCCGCTGAAAATCATCATTCTGAAAAAGTCGGGCAGCAACTGGGTACAGGCAGGGGAGCTGCCATTCAACAGTTCTTCCTATTCTGTAGGTCACCCTGCCATTTCGGTTACCGGCGATACATTGATTTTCGCTTCCAATATTCCGGGGAAAGGCCTGGGAGGAACCGACCTTTACATGACGGTAAGAAAAAACGGCAGTTGGGGCGAAATGGTCAACCTCGGCGATAAAATAAACACCCCGGGAGAAGACATGTTCCCATACCTGCACAAAGGAAAAATGCTTTTCTATGCCTCCAGCGCAAAATCCGGCGGGCAGGGAAAATTCGATATTTATTATTCCGGGTTAACCGCCGGAGGGTTTGACACTCCAGAGCCCCTCACAGCCTTAAACACTGCTGAAGACGATTTCGGACTGGTCATCCATCCCGATGAGGAAGTGGGGTACTTTGTTTCGCGAAAAGCAGGTGGCGAAGGCGACGACGATATTTATAAGGTACTGTTTGAAGTGGAAGGGGAATACGATTTGGAATTGCTGGTACGCGACACAAAATCACATGAGCCCCTGGCTAACGTCAGAGTTAATTTCAACGACAACCAAACCCAATACACCGACAACAACGGATTAATTAAAAGAGGGCTTGAAAAAGCAACCGACTATACTGCCACTTCAGCGCATGATGGTTATATGAATGAATCGATTACTTTCACAACCAGAAATATACCTTTTGGAACTCTTAAAGAGATTATTCAAATTGAAAAAGTGGAGGTAGGACAGAAATTTGTGATGGAAAATATCTACTACGATTTTGACAAATGGGATATCCTTCCTGAATCGGAAATTGAACTGGATAAGCTGGTGAAAGTAATGAAAGATAATCCTTCGTGGAAAGTAGAGCTGGGTTCACATACCGACAGCAGGGGAACTCATGCCTACAACGAAGTGCTCAGCCAGAAAAGGTCAGATTCTGCTGTTAATTATATTGTTTCAAAAGGAATTCCAAGAGACCGCATCACTGCCAAAGGATATGGAGAAACACAATTGGTAAATGAATGCGCAGATGGTGTTTCCTGTACAGAAGAACAACACCGGAAAAACAGAAGAACAGAGTTTACAATATTGGGAATGGATTGAACACCTTAAAAAATCGAATGCAAAAAGTGGCGGCCTTTGGGGTCGCCACTTTTTTTTGATGCACAATAATTCTAATTTCTACAATTCAAACTTATAATTTCCGATGTCGCTTAATTCAGAAACCCGGATGTATTCTGCATTTGCTTTCACCTGAGATTTGGCAAATGTGATGTAATTTTTTGCCGAACGCAGGAACGACTCTTCGCGGTTTGCATCGAGCAACAGCAAATAGCTCATAATAATGTGCCCGGCCATTTCAACCAAACGGCGGGCATGAAAATCGATGAATTCGTTATCATCAGTGCCAACAACTTTTTTCACCGACTGCTCGTATTCGTCAGTTAAAATAATCAGCGACCGTTTCAGGTATTCCAGTTGCGGAGAAATCTTCTGAGCCTCGTAATACCGGATTCTGTTGAGAAACCCACCCGTTGTAACACCCCTGATGGCGGCCACAACCTGCAACTGGGTTGTTCCTTCATAAATGGAAGTGATTCGGGCATCGCGGTAAATGCGTTCCACCGGATAATCTTTCATAAAACCTGAACCTCCGTGAATCTGAACGGCATCGTAAGCCAACTGGTTGCTGTATTCACTTGACATTCCTTTCACAAGCGGAGTGAAGATATCGGCCAGCCGCTGGTAATGTTTCATTTCGTCGCGTTCTTCTTTTTCCAAAGTACGCTCTTCTGAAATATGTTGATACGTTTTGTACATATCCACAAACCGGGCGGTTTCATAAAGCAAAGTCCGGGAAGCATCCAGTTTGGCCTTCATTGTAGAAAGCATTTCAAAGACTGCCGGAAAGCGAATGATGGATTTCCCAAACTGCATGCGCTCTTTGGCGTACTCCAGCGCTTCGCGGTAAGCGGCTTCGCTAATTCCAACCGACTGGGCAGCAATTCCCAGACGTGCTCCGTTCATCAGCGCCATCACATATTTAATCAGACCAAGTTTTCTGGAACCAACCAATTCAGCCGGAGCATCTTTGAAAACCAGCTCACAGGTAGGCGAACCGATGATGCCCATTTTGTGCTCGATGCGCCGAACGGTTACACCTCCTTGCTGTTTGTCGTAAATAAACATGGAAAGCCCCCGGCCGTCTTTGGTACCCGGTTCCGAACGTGCCAACACCAGGGAAATATCACCGTCTCCGTTGGTAATAAAGCGTTTCACGCCGTTAAGCAGCCATACATTTTTCTTTTCGTCCCAGGTGGCTTTAAGCTGAACAGCCTGCAAATCGGAGCCGGCATCGGGTTCGGTTAAATCCATGGCCATTGTATCGCCTTTGCACACGCGCGGCAGGTATTTCTCCTTTTGCTCCTCCGAGGCGAATTCGTTAATGGTTTCGGCGCAATCCTGCAAGCCCCATATATTCACAAAACCGGCATCGGCACGCGAAACTATGTCGGCAGCCATAATGTACGGGACAATCGGAAAATTCAGTCCTTCGTATTTATATGGAAGCGACATGCCCATCAATCCGGCCTGGTTCAAGGCTTTCAGATTTTCGCTGGTTCCGGTGGCATAAACTACATGTCCATCCACCACCTGCGGGCCTTCAGCATCTATTCCTTCGGCATTGGGCGCAATAATGTCACCACAAACTTCGCCAACAATTTCGAGTACGCGTTCGTAGTTGTCCATTGCATCTTCGTGGTCGAGCGGTGCAAACTGAAATTCATCCTTAAACGAAAAATTCCGTTCTTTCATCCGAACGATTTCCTCCATTAACGGATGGTTCAAATGAAATTTCAATTCGCTGTTATCTGTATAAAAATTTGCCATTTTTTCTAAATTATTTCGTGTTCTTTTTGTAATACTTAATCATTTTGGGAATGATATCGGCAATATCTCCGGTAATTACATAGTCGGCTATGGAATTTATCGGAGCTTCAGGATCGGTATTGATGGCGATAATCTGGGCCGATTGTTCCATTCCTGCACGGTGCTGAATCTGCCCTGAAATTCCGCAGGCGATGTAAAGTTTAGGCCGAACCGTTAAGCCGGTCTGTCCAATCTGCCTTTCATGTTCCACATATCCGGCATCGATTGCCGCGCGCGATGCACCCACTTCGCCTCCCAAAACTTCGGCCAGATCATACAACAATTTAAAATTTTCTTTTGAACCCACGCCATAACCACCTGCCACAATAATGGGCGAACCTTTAATGTTCAGTTTGCTTTTTTCTATGTGCCGCTCGATGATTTCCACTACAAAATCGGAATCACTGACATATTTCGACACATCGAGGTTAACCACTTTCCCCTTGTATTTTGGATCGAGAATTTCTTTTTTCATTACCCCTTCGCGAACGGTTGCCATTTGCGGGCGGCAATCGGGGTTGATAATTGTGGCAATGATGTTTCCACCAAAAGCCGGACGAATCTGGTACAACAGGTTTTCATATTTTTTATCCGCCTTTTTATCGAAATGATCTCCTATTTCAAGGCTGGTGCAGTCGGCAGTAAGCCCGCTGTGCAGTGCCGAAGAAACACGCGGACCGAGATCTCGACCGATGGAAGAAGCGCCCATCAAAGCAATTTGCGGTTGTTCTTCTTTAAATAAATTTACAACGATGGAAGTATGCGGCAGTGTTTGATAAGGATACAATCTTTTATCATCGGCAAGATACAATGTATCAACACCGTAAGGGATGACCTGTTTGGCAACACCTTCGAGTTTGTGCCCAACGGCAATGGCTTCCAGATCGCATTTGAGCTGGTTTGCCAGCGCCCGGCCTTTGGTCAGCAGTTCCAGACTCACTTCAGCCACATGGCCGTCTTCAATTTCACAATAAACAAATACGTTATTCATGTTTAATCTTTTTCAAAATAAAACTAACCGATGGTATGACTTTTAATCAAATCAATCATCATATTTTCAATTTCCGCATCAGCACCCGAAATTACTTTCGAATCTTTCGCCTGAAGTACCACATTTTCAATGGATTTTACTTTGGTTGGCGAACCGGTAAGACCAAGTTGAGAAGCATCGTATTCGATGTCGTTTACGGTCCATTCCGGTATATTCAAATCCGGTCTGTCGTTATAAAGTGAAGTGTAATCTTCATTTTCTTTTTGCAATTCGGTAACTGTTTTTGCGCGCTTGTATTTCATTAGTAACTTGGCGTTTCTTACCCGGCATTCGGGTGCTGTGCCGTTCACGGTCATTACCAGCGGCAGTTTGCATTTCACCGTTTCAACGCCTCTGTCGAGGCGACGTTTCAGCACAATGGTATCGTTTTTTAGTTCTATTACCTCTTCCACATAAGTAACCTGAAGCCATCCCAGTTTTTCGGCAACCTGCGGACCAACCTGCGCGGTATCGCCGTCAATAGCCTGGCGGCCTGCAATAATGAGATCAATTTTTCCCATTTTTTTCAGGGCCTGGCCAAGGGCATAAGATGTAGCCAGTGTATCGGATCCGGCAAAAGCCCTATCGGTAAGCAAAACGCCGCCATCTGCTCCGCGGAACAATCCTTCGCGGATGATTTCGGCTGCGCGCCCCGGTCCCATGGTCAGTAATTTTACTGTTGTTCCCGGAAACTGATCTTTGATGCGCAAAGCCTGTTCCAGTGCATTTAAATCTTCCGGATTAAAAATGGCAGGAAGAACAGCCCTGTTCACTGTCCCGTCAGCTTTCATTGCATCTTTGCCAACATTCCTCGTGTCAGGCACCTGTTTGGCCAAAACAATAATTTTGTAAGCTTTCATCTATAAACTGATTGATTTATTAAAGTTTCTCTTTATCGTATTTCACCTGCAAAAATAGGTGATTCCATAACCTTTTTCCTAAAAAAGGCCTCAAATATAAAAATTGAGCACAAAGAAATCAAAACAGAAAAAAAGAAGGGAAGACAAAAAACCAGAGAAAAAAATATCGAAAAACAATGCAAATGAATGCCTTCCGGGAATAAAAATGCAACCAAACACCTGACCAGAGCAGGATTAAAACAATCAACCACATAATTCCAAAGTTATCAAAAAGGGATTCCTTCTGTGTTTCAATTTAGAATTGGTTTAATTAATAACTATTCTTTAATTGGTAAGAAAGTCGAGGACATTTTTACCTCCACCCGATTTTCCTGTACGGTAGAGTTCTGTAAACCCGCAACGAGTGCAGGAAACGGCGGCAAAACTTCGATTCTGGATATTGAAGTAGCGTGTAAATCCAGCGCCTGTTGTTCTGATTTTATCAGCTTCTGCTTTTTTGTTGCCGCACTTTGGGCAAATATAAGTTTGTTTCATCATTTCTATTTGGTTTTTAATCTTTTTGCATCTTTCAGTGCATTGTGGATTATCCATTCCAGTTGCCCGTTAATGCTCCTGAAATCGTCGGCAGCCCATTTTTCAACGGCTTTCATCATTTCCGGATCAATCCGCAATACAAATGATTTTTTCTTTGTCATCTAATTCAACCTCACTTTTTTTTATTATGCGATGACTGGACAAACAAGTTACTGATATAGCGACCCGGTATTTACTATCGGCGAAACATCTTTGTCGCCACAAAGTACTACCATTAAATTGCTTACCATGGTCGCTTTTTTATCGTCATCAAATTCAATAATTTCTTTTTTGCTCAGTTCGTCGAGGGCCATTTCTACCATACTAACAGCGCCTTCTACAATTTTGAAACGGGCAGCCACAATGGCGGTTGCCTGCTGGCGTTTCAGCATAGCCTGGGCAATTTCCTGAGCGTAGGCAATATAGTTGATACGCGCTTCGATAACATGGATTCCGGCAATATCAAGGCGCTCTTTAATTTCGGCTTCAAGCTTGTCATTGACTTCTTCGGTACTTTCTCTGAGGGTAAGTTCAGCTTCTTCGTCTTCAAAATTATCGTACGGATACATGCCGGCCAGTTTACGAAGGGCCGCCTCGCTCTGAACCACTACAAAATGTTCGTATTCATCAACCCCAAAGGCTGCTTTATAGGTGTTCTCCACTTTCCATACCAATACAACCCCAATCATAATCGGGTTTCCCAGTTTGTCGTTCACTTTGATGGGTTCGCTGTCGAAATTGCGGGCCCGCAGAGAAATCTTTTTCCGAATAAAAAACGGATTTACCCAGTAAAAACCGTTGGTTTTAATGGTTCCCTTATAGGCGCCAAAAAGCACCATCACACAGCTTTGGTTGGGATCGACCACTGTAAAACCAGGAGCAATCAAAAAAAACAATGCGGTTAAAACTACAGAAGGAACAACCATTCCGCGCATAAAACCAAAAACAATGAGTACTAAAAGAATCAATTCGATAAAAACGAACAGGTACCCTGACAATCCTGTATAATCTTTTTCCATGGTATTAAATTTTAGTTAAAATGATATTAAAATGATACCACAAATGTAAAAAACTTTTTGGAAAATACATTCGTCTTCAATATTTTTTTCCAAAAAAAAAGCGCCCTATCCGGACGCCTCTCTTTTGTTAGAAACTACGTTAATTTAAATTCATTTCCACGAAGCCCGCCGCCTTTGTTTCAATGGCATCATAAGCACGGGCAAAATCCATAATTCTTCGGATTGTCTGTGCAGAAGGAACCGTAACCGATACTGCACTTTTCATTTCTTTGAGTTCATTGTCAGCAGAATCAACGTGAATTCCCGGATCCTGAACTGAGTTACAATTAAATTTTTTAATAATAAATAAGGTAGAATTTTTCATCATAGGCATTCTTAAAAAAACATTTCATTGAGAACGCTTATTTCTACCCTATATTGTGTTAATAAAGGTTAAATGCGGGTCAGTATCAGGTTTTTCTGTTTAATGAGTTTTCGCAAATTTATGAGCGCATAACGCATTCGTCCGAGTGCCGTATTGATACTAACATCGGTTTGTTCGGCAATTTCCTTAAAACTGAGCCCCATGTAGTGGCGCATGTAAATCACTTGCTGCTGGTCTTCGGGTAACTCTTTTATCAACTCTTTTACCTCACTCAAAATTTGATCGGTAATAATTTGATCTTCGATGGTTGCTTCCGAAAACTTTTGAGAATTGAAGATGTCCACTTCCATGCTGTCGTTTGAAACGGTGCCCTGAAGTTTTTCCTTCCTGAAATGATCGATAATCAGATTATGGGAAATTCGCAAAACCCAGGAAATAAACTTTCCATTTTCCACGTATTTGCCTCTTTTCAGGGAACGGATAACTTTAATGAAAGTTTCCTGGAAGATGTCTTCTGCCAGTTCCTGATTTTTCACAATGAGCAGGATATATGAATAAACCCTGCTTTTATGGCGGTGAATTAAAATTTCAAGTGAATTTTGATCACCTTCGATAAAACGTTGAACGAGCTCATTGTCGTTCAGTGTATTTGTACTGAACATTACCTTCTATTTAATTGTAAACAAAAAGTAAATTTTATCGATAGGCGTCAATTTTAAGTTGAAGTAAAACTATTTATTTAATTTTGTACGGGTAAAAATGAAACATTTTCCTGAAATAAACAAGTTTTTTTAACAATTTTATACGAATCCCAAAAGGCCATGCCTCAATTTATAAATGAAAAATGCATTGAAATAAAACATGCCAGGGTACACAACCTGAAAAGTGTTAGCTTAAAAATACCTCTGAATCAGTTTATTGTAGTCACAGGCGTTTCAGGATCGGGCAAATCATCACTTGCTTTCGACACCCTTTTTGCCGAGGGGCAACGCAGATATGTTGAGAGCCTTTCTTCTTATGCGAGGCAGTTTTTGGGACGTATTAACAAGCCCGAAGTCGATTTTATTAAAGGAATTCCGCCTGCCATTGCCATCGAACAAAAGGTCAATAATCGGAATCCTCGTTCAACCGTTGGCACTTCAACCGAAATATACGACTACCTGAAACTGCTTTTTGCCCGTGTGGGAAATACCATTTCGCCGGTTTCCGGCCAGGAAGTTTCCCGTAACTCGATAACTGATGTAGTGGATTTTCTGCTGTCGTTTCCCGAAAAAACAAGAGCCATGATTCTTTCTCCGTTGAAGCCTAAAAACGGACGTACTCTTCTTCGCGAGGCAGAATTATTAATGCAGCAAGGATTTTCGCGAATTGAACTAAAAAACGAAGTCAAACGGATTGATGAATTGCTCGAAGTCGGCGAAGAAAACTTTTGCAACGGAGAATGCCATGTAATCATTGACCGCGTGGTTGTGCAAACCGACGAAGATACGCAAAGCCGGATGGCCGATTCGGTGCAAACCGCATTTTTTGAAGGACACGGAGAATGTGTTATCAAAATATTCAATGAAGATGAAGTTCTTGTTCGCAGATTTTCCAACCGGTTTGAATCCGATGGGATTGAGTTTGAAGAGCCAACGGTTCATACATTCAGTTTCAACAATCCGGTGGGCGCCTGCCTAACCTGCGAAGGTTACGGAAAGGTAATCGGGATTGATGAAGACCTGGTTATTCCCAATAAATCGCTTTCGGTTTATCAGGATGCCATTGTGTGCTGGCGGGGTGAAAAAATGAGCAAATGGAAGGACCAGCTCATCTATTCTGCCGACCAGTTTGGTTTTCCCATACACAAACCATACTACGAACTTTCGGAAAATCAAAAACAGTTGCTTTGGACCGGCAACAGCCATTTTAAAGGACTGAACCGTTTTTTCAAATATCTGGAAGAAAAAAGTTACAAAATTCAATATCGGGTTATGCTTTCGCGTTACCGCGGAAAAACCACCTGCCCCGAGTGCAAGGGAACCCGTCTGAAAAAAGAGGCCAGCTATGTAAAAGTGGCCGGCAAATCGATTCAGGAGTTGGTTTTAATGCCGGTTTCAGAATTGAAAACATTTTTTGAAGGGTTACAACTGAATGACCACGACAGTGCAATTGCCAAACGCATCCTCATAGAAATAAAAAACCGGCTTATTTTTTTGTGTGATGTGGGATTGGGTTACCTCACTCTAAACCGTCTTTCATCAACCCTTTCTGGAGGAGAATCACAACGCATTAACCTCGCCACATCGCTGGGCAGCAGTTTGGTGGGTTCGCTTTACATTCTGGATGAACCCAGCATCGGCCTGCACTCACGCGATACGCAGCGGCTCATTAAAGTGTTAAGAAGATTGCAGAAAATCGGCAATACGGTTTTTGTGGTGGAACACGATGAGGAAATCATCCGGGCAGCCGATCAGGTTATTGATATCGGCCCTTTTGCAGGTCAGCACGGAGGTGAAGTGGTTTTTCAGGGAACGCATGAAGAGCTGGAGAAAAAACCGGAAAGCCTCACCACAAAATACCTCACCGGAGTTGAAAAAATTGAAGTACCCAAACAACGGCGCAAGTGGAGCAATTTTATTGAAATACTTGGTGCACGTGAAAACAACCTGAAAAACCTGACCGTCAAATTTCCGCTGAATACGCTTACGGTGGTTACCGGAGTCAGCGGTTCGGGCAAATCGTCGCTGGTATCCAAAATCCTGTTCCCGGCGCTAACCAAAATAATGGGCGGCTACGGCGAACGGACCGGCCACCACGATGCGGTGAAAGGCGATTTCAAAATGATTTCAGCTATAGAATTTATCGACCAGAATCCCATTGGCAAATCGTCGCGTTCAAACCCGGTAACCTATTTAAAAGCCTACGACGAAATTCGCAAATTATATTCCGAACAGCAGGCATCTAAAGTTCAGGGTCTGAAACCGTCGCACTTTTCGTTTAACGTGGATGGAGGCCGTTGCGACGAGTGTCAGGGCGAAGGAACCATTAAAGTGGAAATGCAGTTTCTGGCCGATGTTTACCTGGTTTGCGAAAGCTGCGGCGGAAAGCGTTTTAAGGAAGATATTCTGGACGTGCAGTACAAGGGCAAAAACATCGACGATATCTTAAATATGACGGTAAACGAAGCGGTGGAACTGTTTTTAGCAGGGAAGTCATCCACCGAAAAGAAAATTGTAAAAAAACTTCGGCCATTGCAGGATGTCGGTTTGGGATATATAAAACTTGGACAGTCATCGAGCACCCTGTCAGGCGGCGAAAGCCAGCGCGTAAAACTGGCTTCATTCCTGGCACAGGAGAAAGATTCCCCTACCCTTTTCATCTTTGATGAACCTACCACAGGGCTTCATTTTCATGACATAAAAAAACTACTTGATTCATTTTATGCACTTATCTCTCGCGGACATTCCATTATCATCATCGAGCACAACCTGGAAATTATTAAATCGGCCGACTGGGTAATTGATTTGGGACCTGAAGGTGGTGACAAAGGTGGCGAACTGGTTTTTGCCGGCACTCCCGAAGAATTGACAAAACAGGAAAAATCGTTTACGGGAATGGCATTAAAAGAAAAATTGGTAATTTAAAGCCGTCAAAAAAAAATTGAAACCATGTACAACAAATTAATCAGTAACATCAAACCGCTGGGATTTATGTGGAACACCAGCGACCCGTTTTTATTTTGTGTCCATCATTTGGATAATTATCCGAAAGGAAATGAACAGATGGGACCTGCTGCTTCGCTTGCAGGAAGAAACCTTGGACAGGATTTCACCACAAAAGATGGTTGGCGCATGTACCACGGTGAAAAAATTCCCGGTTTTCCGGCGCACCCGCACCGCGGTTTTGAAACCGTAACTGTTGTGCTGAACGGTTTTGTGGACCATTCCGATTCGCACGGAGCTGCCGGAAGGTATGGAAATGGCGATGTGCAGTGGATGACCGCAGGAGCGGGCCTTCAACATGCCGAAATGTTTCCGCTGCTGAACAAAGACGATGAAAACCCGCTTGAATTGTTTCAGATTTGGCTGAATCTGCCGCGTGCCAAAAAGTTTGCCGAACCGTTTTATACCATGCTTTGGGCAGAAGATATTCCGGTTGTAACCGAAACCGACAGCGCCAACAAAAAAACTGAAATTACACTCATTGCCGGAAAACTGGGTGAAACAATAGCTCCACATCCGGCGCCTGACTCCTGGGCAACAAATCCGGAAAACGAGGTGGGCATCTGGCTCATCAAAATGGAAGCGCACGCCAAATGGACAGTTCCAACGGCCTCCCCTGAAGTGAACCGGACACTTTATTTTCACAAAGGCCCGGAACTCAAAATTGCCGGGATAAATATTCAGCCCAACAATTCTTTGGAAATGCTTGCCGACCAGCCGGTAATAATCGAAAACGGAAACAAAGATGCTTACATTCTTCTTTTGCAGGGTATGCCTATCAACGAACCGGTGGTTCAGCACGGTCCGTTTGTGATGAACAATTCAGATGAGATTCATCAGGCTTTTGCTGATTACCGCAAAACGCAATTCGGCGGCTGGCCCTGGGATCGGCACGACAATGTTCATCCGCGCGAAAAAGGCCGGTTTGCCCAATATGCAGATGGAAAAGAGGAAGTACCGTAGCAAATGAATCATTTGCCTGTTTCTCCTTTTTAATTATTTTTGCGCCTGTCCCGTATTTTCGGGACATTTTTTTAAGCTGAATCTATTGAAATTCAGAAGATAAAATTTTTAATTGTTTAGAAGTAAGTGGTAGCATGACTGCAAGTCATACCATCTCAAAAAAAATCATCATTATGAAAACATATATTCGCATTGGTCTGATTCTGGTATTTCTGTCAGGGTTTTTCATTTCTCCTGTAAAAGCCTGTACCAATTTTCTGGTAACCAAAGGGGCTTCGGCTGACGGTTCAACCATGATTACCTACGCCGCCGATTCTCACATACGGTATGGCGAACTTTATTTCAGTCCGGCCGCTCACTGGCCAGAAGGCAGTATGGTTACCATTTACGATCGCAGCACCGCCGAACCGCTGGGACAAATTCCACAGGTTCCTTACACTTACCAAACGGTTGGTTTTATGAACGAACACCAGGTTGCCATTGGCGAATCCACTTTTGGAGGTCGCAGCGAACTGGTGGACACCACCGGCCTGATGGACTATGCCGCACTTATGTTTCTGGCTACCCAGCGCGCCAAAACTGCCCGCGAAGCCATTAAAGTGATTGCAGAACTGATTGCAGAACACGGCTATGCCAGCTCGGGCGAGTCATTCTCTATTGGCGATCCCAACGAGGTGTGGATAATGGAACTGATTGGCAAAGGAACTGATTTGCATACTGATAGTCAAACAGGCGAACAGAACAACAAAAACAAAGGCGCCGTTTGGGTGGCCATCCGCATTCCTGACGGTTACGTTTCGGCACATGCCAACCACGCCCGCATCACCACTTTCCCGAAAGAAGACGGAAAACGCAGCATCAGCAGCAAAAATCTGGAAAAAATTTTCGATACGAGCGTGGAAGTGGTTTATGCACACGATGTTGTTTCCTTTGCCCGCGAGAAGGGATATTTTGACGGGAAAGATGCCGAATTCAGTTTCAGCGATGTATATGCCCCGCTCGATTTTGGAGCCGCCCGATTTTGCGAACTGCGGGTTTGGAGCATGTTCAGTCAGGTTTCAGACGAAATGGATGAATTTTGGGAATATGCAACAGGCGAAGATTTGAATGCAGAACGGATGCCCTTGTTCATCAAACCCAGCCGCAAACTAACACCGCAGGATTTAATGAGTTTTAAACGCGACTACCTGCAGGGCACAGAACTGGATATGTCACAGGATGCCGGCGCCGGCCCGTTTGGATTGCCCTATCGCTGGAGGGGCCTCACCTGGGAACACGACGGTCAGGAATATTTTAACGAACGTACCACAGTTACCCAGCAAACCGGCTTTTCTTTCATTGCGCAAATGCGAAACTGGCTGCCCGATCCCATAGGTGGAATCAACTGGTTTGGGGTGGACGATGCCGGAACAACTGTTTACGTACCATTCTACTGCGGAATTAACCGCGTGCCCGAAACCTGGGCAGAAGGTTACGGCGACATTCTGGATTACAAAAACGATGCTGCCTTTTGGGTTTTTAACCGTGTAGCTCATTTTGCTTACCTTTTTTACAATCGCGTAATGCCTGATTTACACAAAGTTCAAAGCGAACTGGAAACCAAATTTGCGCAATACACACCTGGCGTCGATGCCGCAGCACTGAAACTTTGGGAAACAGACCAGCAACTGGCCCGGGAATTTTTGACCGATTATTCAGTAAGTATGGGAGAACAAACGGTTAAACGCTGGAAAGAGCTGGGTGAATTTCTGTTGGTGAAATACCTTGACGGCAACCGCAAGCAGGAGGAAAACGGCAGGTTGCTGCGCAATCCGTGGGGATACCCGCAGCCTCCCTCCTTTCCCGGGTATCCTGATAAATGGAAAGAAGAAGTTATCAGGGATAGCGGCGACCGGTTTGTATATCCCAAATCAGAATAAAAGAGAGCCTGAGAAGGTGTGAGGGTGAGAAAATGAGACAGAAAAAGAAACTATGAAAAAAACTAAAGCGAAAACGAAATCAGAGCCTGATAGCAGCGCCAAACGGCCTTTCTTTTTAAGAATGCTCGATTATGTGGAAATCGTGGGAAATAAACTGCCTCATCCGGCCACACTTTTTGCGGGATTGGCATTAATGGTGGTTATCCTTTCCTGGATTGCCCACATTTCTGGAACCAATGCCCAGCACCCGGTTGACGGGCAGTTGATTTACTCCAAAAGTTTGCTGAGCGGTGATGGCCTCCGGTGGATGTATGAAAATATCCTGCAAAATTTCCTGAGATTTCCGCCCCTGGGTTACGTGCTGGTAGTGATGGTGGGAATTGGCGCAGCCGAGGGTTCCGGTCTTTTCTCCACTATGATCCGGGCATTGGTACTGGGCGCTCCAAAACGTTTGGTAACCGCTGCCATTGTTTTGGCCGGTGTTATCTCCGGTCTGGCCGTTGAAGCCGGTTATGTCATTCTGATTCCGTTAGGCGCTATGATTTTTCATGCATTGGGAAGACATCCCATGGCAGGTTTGGCAGCGGCTTTTACCGGTGTGAGCGGCGGTTTCGGCGCCAACTTTTTTATTGGCTCCATCGACCCGATTCTGGCAGGAATTTCGGAATCGGCAGCGCAGATGATTATTCCCGATATGGTAGTGAACCCGGCCGTGAACTATTATTTTATGATCGCCTCCAGTTTTGTGGTGCTGATTGCCGGAACCTGGGTTACCGAAAAAATTGTGGAGCCACGATTAGGCCCTTACAAAGGAACAGCAGAACGCATGCCCATTGAACAACTGACAAAAAAAGAGAAAAAAGGATTGCGTTATGCTGGCTTGACTTTGCTGGCAACACTGGCCTTACTGGCCCTCACAGTCATTCCCGAAAATGGTTTATTCCGGGATCCGGAAAGCGGTTCGGTTTTACATTCGCCTTTTTTCCGGGGAATTATTATTGGAATTTTGCTGATGTTCTTTTTCCCGGCTCTGGCCTACGGAATTACAGTAGGCACCATCCGCAACGACAAAGACGTGGCTCATCATATCGGCAAATCGATGAGCACCATGGGCGGGTACATCGTTCTGGTGTTTTTTGCCGCCCAGTTTGTCTATTTCTTTAATTACAGCAATCTGGGAATCATCTTCGCCATTAAAGGCGCAAATACCCTGCAAAGTGTTGGGTTGACAGGCATTCCGTTGATTGTGGGTTTTGTTATTCTTTCTGCATTCATCAATATGTTTATGGGTAGCGCTTCGGCTAAATGGGCCATTATGGCGCCGGTGTTTATTCCCATGCTCATGCTTATCGATCCGCCATACCACCCGGGATTAACACAGGCAGCGTTTCGTATTGGCGATTCACTTACCAATCTGATTACGCCCATGATGAGCTATTTTGCACTGATTGTAACCTTCGCCGAAAAATACGACAAACGCTACGGCATTGGAACTATTATTTCCACGATGCTTCCCTACACCATCATTATGGGAATTGCATGGATCATCCTGCTGGTAATCTGGATGTTGCTGGGAATTCCGCTGGGACCCGACGGGCCGCTGTATATTGGGTAACGGGTGGCGCGAGCGGGTGGAGCGGTCTCCGAACCGCTCATTTTTTTAATCAGTTGTCTGAAATTCGCACATTCCGGGTGGCATGATTTCCCGCGAAGCGATGCCTACGGCACAAACCACGCATTTTTTTAATCAGCGGTTTGGAAGCCGCTGCACCCGTGTCACCCGCTGCACCAGTTTCCCGGCCATTCCTCCCGGCTTTTTACCAAACCTGCTGCTACCGGATTATTTAAGGTATATTCGATGGCATAATGCAAATGTTTTTCATCGCGAATGGTGGTATCGAAACTCTCGGTTTGCCAAACCGCTCCTTTTCGGTTTTCCACTTTATTTATCTGATTGGCAGAAAACCGTTTTACCGAATTCATAATGTCCTGCAAATAAACCGGTTTTCCTTTTTCATCTTTTTCAAACACATGAAATACCCAGTGTACATGATTTGGCATAATGCAAAAAGCATAGTTTTCCAGTTTTTTGCCATTCCAGAACAACAGAGTTTCTTTTACTGGTTGTAAATTCTCAGGTTTTGAAAGGTCAATTTTTGGGTTTTTATCGCTGGCTAATAACTCATCATAAGCTTTTATGTATTTTTTCCGAAGCGAATAATATTGTTTTTTCAGTTCGGGTGGCGTGATTTCCGAATCGCGCATTTTGGGTGGAGCGATTTCTGAATCGCTCATTTTTTTAATCAGCGGTTTGGAAACCGCTGCACCCGGCCTGCCCGTTGCACCATAACTTTTAATCTGCAACCGTAATTTCTCCAACTCATCGCTGTATCGTTTCAATGCCTTTTTTGGTACGGCATCTTTCAAACTCCAGGTAATAAAATAAGCCTGCCCGGGCTGCTGAAAATGAGGCAATAAATGCCGGTAAAATTCTTTCTCCATTGTTGTTTTTAAGTGCAAATTAATAAAACCGGGAGAAATATAAACAGGCAATGTGATTTTTATGGGTGGCGTGGTTTCCAAACCGCGCATTCTATTAATCAGCGGTTCGGCCCCGGATAGTTATCGGGGCGCTGCACCCGTTTGGGAGCCTATGGTCGGAAAGATACTAAAAATGTCTGTTTACTATTCAATCGTCGACTTCAAATAAACGGATTAAAAGTTGAATGTGCCAAGCAAATCCTCAGGGAACTTCGTAACCCATAGGGTATATATCTTTGAATCCTCAGGGAACTTCATAATCCTGAGGGATTCTATTTGGAAGTTGCCATTTCCGGCAATCTGCGCCATTCCCTCACTAATAATACAGAAACAGCAATGGCAGCCATGGTATCGGCAATGGGATATGCCAGCCAGATTCCGGTGATCCCCCAATATTCAGGCAAAATAAACAGCAGGGGTATAAGTCCGATAACCTGCCGAAACAAAGTGGCAAACATGGCAATTTTCGCTTTCCCTACGGCCTGGAAAAAGTGTGAAGCAACTACCTGAAACCCGACAATGGGCAGAGCCAGAATAACCAGCCGCAACCCATGAACCGAAATATCGTATAGCTCTCTGCTGTCGCTGTTGAACAACCGGACAATAGAGCCGGGAATAGTTTCAATGAATACAAAAGCGCCAACGGCAATTATGGTGGCTGCAATTAACGAAAGGCGCAACGCTTCTTTTACCCTTTCAGCGGATTTGGCGCCGTAGTTGAACCCGATAATGGGCTGCGATGCCATGTTAATGGCCACAATAGCCATGATCACCAGCGAAACCACCGAATTTATAATACCCATGGCGCCAACAGCCAAATCGCCGCCATATACAATCAGTTTTTTGTTAAGCAGTCCCTGAACAAAGCTGTTGGCAATCTGCATGGTGAATGGGGCCATTCCAATGGCAACAATTTCCACCAGTATTCCCCAATTAACACGTACATTCTTATTTTTCAACTTGATAACTGAACGCCCTCCCCTGAAATGAATCAAAACCCAAACCATTAAAACAAACATGGAAATAACGGTGGCCCAGGCGGCGCCTTTTACGCCCATACCGAGCCAGAAAATAAAAATGGGATCGAGGATTATATTGGTTCCGGCGCTTATAATCATCGACATCATGGCAATACGGGCATTTCCTTCGGAACGGATAACATTGTTCAACGAAAAACCCACGACCATAAAAGGCGTTCCGGCCAAAATAATATTGAGGTAATCGTTGGCATACTGAAAGGTTTCTTCGGTTGAGCCAAACGAACGTAAAATAGGCTCTTTCAGCAGGTAGGTAACCACCATAATAATTACAGAAACAATTACCATAAGGGCAAAACCGGTTCCCAGTGTCTGCTCGGCCCGGTTCATGTCTTTTTTCCCCATGTTAATGGAAACATACACCCCGGTACCAATCCCAATGAGCATTCCAAAACCCATCATTATCAGCATAACCGGAAAAATTACGGAAATACCGGAAAGTGCTTCGGCGCCAACTCCCTGCCCGATGAAAATACGATCAACAATATTGTAAAGTGCATTTACAAACACACCCACAAATGCCGGAACGAAGTATTTGAACATTAGCCGGCCAATGTTGGCATCCCGCAATTCATCCACATTTTTCATGCGGTGCAAAGGTAACCATTTAAGGTCAAAATTTTTGACGTTGACCTTTTATAACGCACCCCCGGAAAATTCATTAATTTTGCCGAAACAAATTTTATTCTTATGCAAAAAAATCTAACGGATAACGCGCTTAAGGCAAAACTGTTTTCTGCTGATACAACCCTGATTGTTGAGGCTCTTAACACTTTAAAGGATAAAGGGAATACGGCATATCTGCCTTTGCTGTTCGAATTGCTGAATACAAATCCGGAAGCTGAAGTTGACAAAGAAATCATTTTTATTCTTTACAATTTAAAAATAAAAGATGCAGTTCCGGTTTTGGTCGAGGCTATCCAAAATCCGAAATATTTACCTATCCGTAAAAAACTAACCGCTGCCTGCTGGCAAAACGGGCTTGATTATAGTCAATTCCTCCCGGTTTTTGTCGATTTGGTGATTAATGAAGGTTGGGAAACCGGTTTTGAAGCTTTTACTGTGATTGAAAATATGGAGAATTTTCCTGATCAGGAAATTACAGGCATCGCTAAGGACAAAATCCATAAAGCATTGAAAGATGCCGGCGATCAAAAAAAATATTTTCTGCACGAAATTTTGAGTTTAATCCGTTAATACCTAAACGGCAAATCAACTTGGAGAAAAGATTGAAAATAGGATGGCTTTCACTGTTGCTTGTATGCTGCTTAGTTTCCCGGGCACAAACGGAACAGGGGCTTCTGCCTTTTTCAAACCGGTTATTACTGAATCCATCGTATGCCGGACTGAACAAAAATACACATGTATGGACCAGCCTTCAGCTATTATCGGAACCCGACAAAAACCTGAACCATACATATACCTTAACATACGATACCTGGTCGGACAGAATGGAAAGCGGTCTGGGATTCTGGTTTTACCAGGGACTGACAGGCCAGGTAAATACAAATACCACTGGCTTAGGATTAGCATTTACAAAACCCTTTGACATTGGTCGTGACAGACAATTTATCCCGTCGGTCAGCCTCAATGCCCACAAAGCCACCAAGCAGTGGTTCGTTAAGATTATCGACGACATACTTGACAAAGAAGTTGAACCGCCCAGTCCTCCGGGCGAAGAATTTTTCAGATATAACCTTTTTCGGCCTCGGATCGGGTTGCTTTGGAGTTCAGCCGAAACCGAATGGGGAATCGCTGCTTCTTATACTTTCCAACAATCATCAACCGAATCGGAAAATATACGAAAACAAGCGCCCTACCACCTTATTTTTCACCTAAACCGCAAAAAGAAAGGAAAAAGGAAAGGGCTGGTTTCACAGCCGTTTAAAGCAAGCCCTGAGCTCATTGTTTTATATACTGAAAATTTGTTCATCTCACGGGCCGGATTTAAAATGGAACGCACCGGTTATGTAACGGGAATATATCTGCAAAACAATTACAGCCAAAATATTCACGGCATAGGAGGAGCTTATGGATGGAACTTCGGCAATTTTCGCATCCATTTCTTTGCAGGAGCCGCCTATTCTATTCCTAAAAATGAAACAGCCTTTTTTGCTGAAGGAAGTCTTGGACTGCGAATACCCTACGTTCATTTCGAAGAAAAAAAACCGTGGGCTCCACCCCGGAAGTCGTTTTAATTTTGCTTCTTTGCCCGTCAGAAAAAGAAACCAGAATTAAATGCGTCAATGGCTTTTCACTTTTATTCTCCTCATTTTTACCGGTCAGATTTCGGCTCAGGACCCGGGGTTTTCACAATTTTTTGCCAACCCGGTTTATCTGAATCCTGCTTTTGCCGGCACAACAGAATTGCCCCGCGTTGCAATGAATTACCGGAACCAGTGGCCGCAAAAAGGCGCCACTTTCACCACCTATTCTCTCTCATACGATCAGATGCTGAAAAAATACAACGCCGGTTTGGGTGTGCAAATCACCCGCGACCAGGAACTAAACAACGTGGTTAACAGCCATACAGCCCATTTGACTTATGCTTACCACCTGCAACTGGGATTCGAAAGTTTTATGACGTTTGGATTGCAGGGCGGAATGGTACTCAAACAGTTCAACACCAGCGGACTGATTTTCCCTTCAGGTATCGACCAGCTTTCAGGCGAAGTAACCGAATGGGTTTCTGATAATTATGCCAGTGAAAAAACTTTATTTCCCGATTTTTCGGCAGGTGCAGTTGGGCAGCATGGCGAAATGTACTGGGGAATTGCCGCACATCACCTCACCCGTCCCAGTGAATCGATCATTGAGGGCGACCAAAGAGGAAATCTTCCGGTGAAATGGACACTTCACGCAGGAGCTCACATGCGACGATTTCACCACGGCTTGCTTTCGCGTATTTTCACCCTTTCGCCCAATCTTTTATATCAGCAGCAAGGGAGTTTTAAACAACTGAATGCAGGGATTTACATGATTGAAAAATCGTTTCTGTTTGGAGGGTGGTTTCGAAATAACATGGACATCAGACCCGACGCGATTATATTTCTTGCCGGGTTTGCCCGTGAGAAATTCAGGCTGGGATACAGTTTCGATTTGACTCTTTCCAAACTCTCGAACTACAGTTACGGGTCACACGAATTTTCCCTGATTTTCTTTCTGGGAAAAAAAAGCGATGTACCCGTTCGTGATAAATTACTGATTCCGATGATTTAGAAACTGAAGTTCGGATAATATAAAAAACACAGGGCCTGCTTTTTACTGACCCCATCAAATGAAAACCACCTGTAACAGAGTTTGCAACTTATCTTGTATCCTCTTTCTCTTTTTTATTTTCCTCCAGTTGCCAGGGAACCACAAATTTCTCGTTTGTAAAATGAAACCTGGTGCTTTTGTGGTAAAACACCTGCGAGGGCTGGTAGTTTTCATAATCGCTTCTATATCTTTCTGTTGCCTTCATCACATCCCTTTGTACGACACATGAGGGAATTTTGTTCCGCCGGCAATATCAGTAAAGCAGAGTAACCGTTCCCTGCTGGTTATGTTTATTTCCAAGAAAATCGAAATACTGAAGCACCCATGTATAAATGCCCGCAGGCGCATTCCGGCCATTTTTCATTTTTCCGTTCCACCCAATTTCCTGGCTTTCCGACTCGAAAATAATTTCGCCCCAGCGGTTAAAAATTAACAATTTATAACCATTCTCTGAAATTCCTTCTGAATAAATCCTGAAAACGCGGTCTTCCTCTATTTGGGCATTCGGCGAAAAGGCGTTGGGAGGAAAAACCCTGTCGAACGCTACTGCAACCTGGGAGGAAGTTGAATCGAGGCATCCAAATTCGTTGGTTGCCCAAAGGGTAACATCGTACCTTCCCATTTCCTCAAACCGGTGATTGGGTGTTTCCAGTGAGCTGAAGGCACCGTCGCCGAAATCCCAGTCGAAAAGGGTTGCCCCCTCGCTAAGGTTCTCGAAATGAATAACCGGGTCGCTGATGATAACTGCCGGAGGTGATGGATTAAATGCTGCCCGGGGAACAGGGTAAGCATATACTTTCCCTGGCAAAAAGAGGGTATCGGCACAACCGGTAACCGCAGAGACGGCTGTAACCGAAATGTCGGTATGCCGGTTGCTCTCTGTATAGGTTTTTTCTACCCATACCCCCTCGGCTAAAGACCCTTGCCCCAAATCCCAAACATAAGACACATCATCCAGCGAGTCAGTAGTTGTTAACCGAAATTCTGCGTTGAGGGGAGGACAGCCACCAATAGTGTCGGGCGAAACATGAAAAACCGGTTTGCGTGAAAACGTCTGTTGAAGGGTATCGGTTTCACAGCCAAATTCTGAAATCACCTGAATCCCGATTTTTACGGAAGGCCTGGAACTCAGGGTAAATTGCAACGGGCCGGCTGTTTGCTGCGGATTTTCGGTTATTTCGTAATCATCAAAATCGGTTAAATCCCAGAGAAATACATCGCGGGCGTTGCCCGAGCCCGAGTAATTCACAGTTGCAATTTCTTTATAACATGCATCTTCCTCAAAATCGAACCCGATGGACGGAATGGGGTGCACCGTTACCAAATCTTTCAGCGAACCGGCATTCTCACACCCTTCAGCCGAAACAATTTTAAGCGACACGTCAAAAATTTTATCCTCTGTTTGGGTATTCTGAAAAACATGCGTTGGTTTTTCTTCTGTTGAACTACTGCCATCGCCAAATTCCCAGAAAAAATCATCAATGGTTTCTGTAGCCGAGTAATCGAACTGAACGTTTAAGGGAGTGCAACCTTCCGGATTTTCGGCCCAAAAATCAAATACCGGTGTTACTGTCACGGGGAGCCTCAGCGAATCGGAACAACCATCCTCATCTATTTTCAGCCCCACCGACCGGTTAACCATGCCGTAACCCAGCGGAATTTCGAGCGATTCCGCATTCATTCCCGAGTAATACAACGTATCGCTGGAGTACCAGTCAAACCGGGCATCGCCTTCCCTTTCCCCCTCAAAAAACAATTTCAGATTATAACCTTCACACTCAGCCTCATCTATTTGAAACTGAGCAGTTGGCTTATGCTGATATTTTACTGAAAACTCTTCGGTATAATCGCACTGGTGCCGGTTTGTTATCTCAACTTCAAAAAGGTATTCGCCAAAATCTTCCGAGGGAAGAACAAGAACAGGATCGGCAGATAACTCATTTTCTACAATCGAACCGGATTGAAGCGATAGAATTTTGGTTGTTACCTCTTCATTAAAGCGCAGGTGCAGTTGCTGCCTGTTTTCGCCACACATCAGCGGAGAAAAATCGACGAGTTCCATTTCCGGCTTTTGGCTCCAGTCAACCACAGCCGAAGCCGAAAGCTGCACATCGGGATCGCCTTCCATATCGCCAAATTCAACCACAAAACCTTCGGGATAGTAATAGCCGTTTGGTGAATTCTTGTCGCCCTCGTTGGGCAGATCATTCCAAGATTTGGGAACTGAACCGGGGTCGGCATTGATGTGGGCATAGTCCTCGTCGTCGCCCCATTCCTTCTGAACGTTGTTGGGCTCACCGGTATTCCAGTTCGAATATCTATCTTGTACGGCATAACCGTTTTCATATGTTCCCTGCCAGAAATGTGTACCCGCTTCCGGCCCGGTAACCCAGCGCCAAACACCTTCAACTGCTGCATCGTTAGCTCCTATCCAGCCCACACCATCAATTTTTGTCCAGATAAAGTCGTTTTCGATGGAGGAAGTAATGGTGGCAAGGTATCCCTGAAGCCCGAAGTAATTCATACTGGCAGCCGAATCACGAGCTTCGGTCCAGGGAATCCCCCGTTTCCGGATATAGCGGTAAAAATGACCGGTATGCGGAAGGAAATCGGCATCGAGCAGTGTAATGGAAAAAGAACGGGGTTCGGTGGATGGATTATCAGCCACATTTTCATAAAAAACCTGTCTGACGGCTTCCTCGTATTCTTCGGCAGTTCCAATGCCTGTCAGCTCAAGGTTTCCGTAATCATTTTCCCATTTTTGTGAAAACTTTACTCCTGAATAATGAAGGACGTCTTCCCCTTTCCGGTAGTTGGCAATGGAAATTTTTATACCGTCCGAGGCATTTTCGATGTCGATGTTCCCGATGGTTATTCCGGGCGCAACAGCTACCGGTGTCCGGCAATAAAAAACCGTATCGGCATCAGAATTATCGATACGGTAAGACTGCTCTGGTTCCTGAGCAGAAACAAAAACAGCGTTCAGCAATAAAAAAAACGATACCAGCAGTGCTGGTCTTCCAATGTACATTATCAATTATTTTCCTTTTCCGGCGAAATATTTCATAAACTGCGACCGCTCATACACCATTGGATCAGGAATATTTTTGTACGAAAGCCGTCCCCTGAAATCTTCTATTCGTTTAAAGTTCCATTTTCTCATGAATCCTTTCATCTCATCGAGCATTTCCGAAACAACCTCGTTGCCGTTCAGATACAACGTGGAACACAATTGTGCAACCTTTGCCCCTGCCAGCAGTTGTTTTATCACGGCCTTTCCATCGTGTATTCCTGTTGAAGCCGCTATGTCCATTTCCGGAACTACGGATGAAACCAGACCTACCCACCGCAAGGTATGGCGTATTTCTACCGGCGAACTAAAAACTTCGGACGAAGTCAGTTCCAGTTTCTCCAAATCGATGTCGGGTTCGTAAAAACGGTTGAACATGACTACTCCTTTCGCTCCGTTGGCTTTCAGTTTGTCCACCATTCCAATGATGTTGCTGTGGTACAAACCGATTTTCACTGAAACAGGAATGGAAATTTCCTTTTTTACTTTTTCCAGAACATCGACATAAAGCTGCTCAATCACCCCCGGTTTTTCGTGGCGGTCAACCGGAACGTAAAAAATATTCAGTTCCAGGGCATCGGCGCCAGCTTCCTGAAAATCTTTGGCAAAAGTAGTCCACTCGCTGGCCGAAACACAGTTTACACTGGCAATTACCGGAATTTGTACTGCCTTTTTGGCCTCTTTTATTAATCCGATATGCCTGGTTACTGTATTGTCGCGCATGTAATTCCGGATATAATCTTCTGCCTCAGGATATGCGGCGTTGTGTGAATCCTGCAGCAACATGCTGGTAACTTCGTTGTTGATTTGTTCTTCGAAAACTGATTTCAATACAACCGCTCCAATTCCGGCCTGTTCCAGTTTTTTTATCTTTTCAACCGAATTGGTAATACCCGAGCTGGCTGCTACCAATGGGTTTTTCAGTTTTAATCCCAGGTATGTTGTTTCTAAATTTGCCATTGAATTTAGTTTAAAGTTTAAAGTTCAAAGTTACACATTACAAAAAAAGCACAAGGTTATCTTGAACCAAAAATTTTACTGCCAATACGCACTATTGTGCTGCCTTCTTCCACTGCGATTGAATAGTCATCCGACATTCCCATTGAAATCTCTTTAAATCCTTTCTTCCGGGGGAAATACTCTTTTTTCAGTTTATCGAATATTTTTTTCAGAAAACGGAATTCATTTCGTACCTGCTCTTCATCGTCGGTAAAGGTAGCCATTCCCATAACCCCGACAATGGAAACATTCCTGAGCGTTTTGTATTCGGATGAATCCAGAATTTCGTGAGCCTCCTCTTCCGAAAGTCCGAATTTGGTCGATTCTTCGGCAATATGAAACTGCAGCAAACAAGGAATAATGCGATTACTTTTTTGGGCCTCCTTATTCACCGTTTTCAAAATTTTCAATGAATCGATACCGTGAATCATACTCACAAACGGCGCCAGATATTTGGCTTTGTTGGTTTGTAAATGCCCGATAAAATGCCACTCAATATCATTTGGAAGTTCCTCTTGTTTCTGAATCAGTTCCTGGGCTTTGTTTTCGCCAAAAATTTTGTGCCCTGCGTTGTAAGCCTGCATAATAATTTCGGACGATTTCTTTTTGGAAACTGCTACCAGTTTTACTCCCTCAGGCAACGTTTGTTTTATTTCAGCGATATTCTTTTCAATATCCATTTTAGTTTATTTTCAGTCAAAAATAGAAATATTGGCGGGATTAAAAACTGAAATCTAAATCAAATTTCGCCGGACACACCTGATGAAATCCTTTTCAAACCGGTTGGTAGTTTTTAACTTATACACCTGCCTTCTTTTTGAGCGAACTCATCAATTCTTTCGCGGAAGAATAAGAATTTACTTTTCCTTCTTCAACAGCATGGATCGCCTCAAGCGTCTCATCATTGGGAACATTTGTTTCCACAACTCTGGCATAGCGGGTGGATTTTAAAAATTCAACCATCTTTTTAGCTTCCTCCGACCGGGTATCTATTATTACTGTTGTCATAAAAAGTTTTCAATTGAATTCTTACAAACTTACAAAAAATTTCCAGCATGTTTAAATCTGAAAAATTAGAACTATACAGCCAAACTCCCCTCATCCAAATATTCCTAACTTTGCAGACATAGATGAAAAATGCGGAAAAAATACAGATTGAAATGAACCGCCTTGGAAGCCGGGGCAAACCCTTTGTTTTTCTGATGGATTTCCTGATGGAAAATCCGCTGATTTTTTCTTTTGATTCAACGCCGGAAGAACTGCAATGGCAAACGACCGCAAAAAGCTCCGTTCCAAATTCAGAAAAAAAACCCGAAATAAAATATTGGAATACCTTTCCGGTCGCCTTTTCAGAATACAAAAAGGGCTTCGATTTGGTGCAGAAACACATTCACAATGGCGACACCTATTTGCTGAATTTTACTCAGCCAACACGGGTGGAAACCAACCTTTCGCTGAATGAGATTTTCCAAATCAGCAAGGCGCCCTACAAAGTTCTGCTTCCGAAAAAATTTGTGTGCTTTTCACCCGAGCCGTTTGTGAAAATTGAAAAGGGGCAAATCAGTTCATTTCCCATGAAAGGAACCATAGACGCCGGAACGGAAAACGCTGAAGAGCTGATTCTTTCCGATTCGAAAGAACTGGCCGAACACAACACCATTGTAGATTTAATCCGCAACGATTTAAGTCTGGCAGCCGAAAATGTTCAGGTGGAAAAATTCAGGTATCTGGAACACATTCGAACCAACAACAGGGATTTGTGGCAGGTGAGCTCCAAAATCACCGGTAATTTACCCGAAAACTACGCATCAAAAATTGGCGACATATTGTTCTCCATGCTTCCGGCAGGATCCATTTCAGGAGCGCCCAAAAAGAAAACCATGGAAATTATTCGCGCAGCTGAAAATTACGATCGGGGTTATTACACCGGAGTTTTTGGTGTTTTCGACGGCAAAAACCTGGACAGCTGCGTACTCATCCGGTTCATTGAAAACCAAAATGGCCGGCTGGTTTATAAAAGCGGAGGCGGCATTACTTTTATGAGCAAAGCCGAAACCGAATACGAAGAAATGCTGAAAAAAGTGTATGTACCCATTGGTTGAAACCATAAAATGCAAAGACGGGGAACTTTCAAATCTCCCTTATCATCAGGCGCGTTTCAACCTGACCCGCCGGGCTTTTTTTCGATCTAAAGAACAGATAAGCCTCGAAAAAATCATTGAAATTCCAGAAAAATTCCAAAACGGGATTTTTCGTTGCAGGGTGGTTTACGGTGAGCGAATTGAAAAAATCGAATTTCTTCCCCATCAGTACCGGAATGTAAAAAGTTTGAAACTGATTGAAGACAATAAAATGGATTACCGGTTTAAATTCACAAACCGCGATAGATTAAATTCGCTTTTTGAACAACGCGGAAATTGCGACGACATTCTTATCGTAAAAAACGGATTCATTACCGACAGTTTCATTGCCAACGTAGTATTTTTCGATGGACGGAAATGGTGGACACCCGATACACCGTTGTTGCCAGGCACACAGCGCGCCAGGCTCATTCACGAAAAAAAAATATCCGTTTGCCCCTTAACCCCCGGTGATTTACCCAAATACGAAAAGGCCGGTTTAATAAATGCCATGCAGGATTTGGAGGAAATGCCTGAAATCAGCATCGCAAATATTGTCACTTTTTAACCACAAACAGATAATTAAAAAACCAAATTCCTCTAATCGGGTTAATATTTCATAAAAAATATCCAATTTTCAACAAGAAATCTTCTGGTTTTCTGGTTATTTTTGATAGTTGTCTGTAAGAGGCTTTTTCTAACAAAACAATAAAGCTGGTAGTTATGGCAAAAATCTATTATGTTGGCGACTGGGCTGTTCTAATGGGGCCCATATTTGCTGAATCACCCTTTAATTACGAATACAAGGGAATTGACATTTTCAACTACGGCGAATGGCTGATGAATGCCTTTCAGTCGTCGAACGAACACTATGTAAAATCGGTGCCCGCCTGGGATTTTTACAAAATGGGACCCGGCGAATACGAAAAAATCCTGGAAGAATATGATGTAGTGGTTTTCAGCGACATTGAAGCCAAAAACTTCCAGCTGGCACCCAACTTTTTCGACCGCGAAAAAATGGGAAAAGGCATTTTGACCATGCCCGACCGCTGCCGCCTGACCAACGACTGGGTAAAAAGCGGTAAAAGTGTGCTATTTATGGGCGGCTGGCTTTCTTATTCGGGAGAAATTGGCAAAGGCGGCTGGGGCCGGACCAAACTGAAAGAAATAATCCCGGTTCAGTGCCTCGAAGGTGATGACCTTGTGGAAAGCACCGAAGGATTTTTTCCGATTGCAGATCCCAAATGGCAAAACTTTTTTGGCGAAGTTAAATTAAACGAAATGCCTCCGATTTTGGGCTACAACCAAACCAAAGAACGCGAAGGGTTCGATACTATTTTGCGCATAAAGGAGACCGGCGACCCGCTGCTGGTTTACGGCGAAATTGAAAAAGGAAAAGTGCTGGCCTACATGAGCGACCCCGCTCCACACTGGGGCTGCAACATTGTTTACTGGGAACATTACAACGCATTTTGGCTCAAATGTCTTGATTTAATTCTCTGATTTCAAAAACTAATTTACAAATCGAAATGCCATGAAAAAAACTTTAAAATTTCCACTGTTTGGGTTACTTCTTTTTTTTCTGATATTTTCTTGCAAAACACAAAAAGAGGTCACACCCGAAACGGCTCTGGAGGCTTATCTGACCAACAATGACAACTCTTTTGCCTGGGAATTAAACGACAAGCAGGAACTGAACAGAGCAATGCTCTACAACCTGCTGGTCACATCCCAGAAATGGCGGGAATACACCTGGCGTCATCAAGTTGCAGTAATTGTTCCGAAAGAAATAAAACACGACGGAGCGCTGCTGTTTATTTCCGGCGGCAGCAACAAGAATGAAATGCCCAACTGGAAAAAACCCGACGATGAAACCATTCAGATGCTGGAATTGATTGCACAAAAAAACAGCGCTATTGTTGCGGTGGTTTTTAATGTCCCCAATCAACCGCTTTTTGGCGATCTTACGGAAGATGAAATTATTTCATTAACATTTCACAACTACCGGAATGACAGGGACTTTACCTGGCCGTTGCTTTTTTCCATGGTGAAAAGTGCCATTCGTGCCATGGATGCTGTGCAGGCATTTTCACAGGAAACACTGAACCACAAAATCAACCGGTTCCTGGTTTCCGGCGCATCGAAACGTGGCTGGACCACCTGGCTCACCGGAGCAAGTGATCCACGTGTAGAGGCCATTGCTCCCATGGTTATCGACATGCTGAATATGCCCAAAAGCATCAGCTACCATGTGGAAGCCTGGGGTGACTACAGTATTCAGATTCAGGATTATGTGGAACTGGGTATTGCGCAGGATGTGAACACACCCGACGGGCAGGAACTCACCGCTATGATCGATCCGTTTTCCTATCGTGATAAACTCACCATGCCTAAATTCATTTTAAACGGAACCAACGATGAATACTGGCCTGCCGATGCTATTAAACATTACATCGATGAAATTCCGGGCGAAAATTACCTGCATTATGTTCCCAATGCCGGGCATGGTCTGGGCGATAAAAAGCAGGCCATTCAGGCACTGAGTTCGTTTTTTGCCGAAACCTTGCAAAAAAAGGACTATCCGAAATGTTCGTGGAGTTTCGAAGAAAACGGACAGGAAATCATGGTAAAAATTGATGTTTCAAAAGACAAACTGGCCGGAGTTCATTTATGGACCTGCGATTCAGAAGATCGCGATTTCAGAGACAATGAATTCACAAGCCAGGTGATCGATACTGAACCGGCAGATCAAATTTCAGTTATTATAAATTACCCTGTTTCAGGATTCAGGGCATTCTATATCGATTTGATCTATCCTGATCCGAATGGTGATACATATTCGAAGAGCACCCGCATGTTTGTGGCAGATTCTGACAAGGTACTTTAATTTTTCGGAGAGTATATCTCATTCATAAACATGAAGTTCATTTGCTTTTATTTTGATAAAATATCTGTAACTTGTATAAATAAATATGATAACCAAATAATTAAAAACTATGAAACGAAAACTGTTTTATTTTATCTTAATCTTTTGCTGCATTATGGTTGTTTTGCTGCCATCGTGTAAGGAAGATGAAACACGTCCCACTTTTCCGCTTTCAGCAGAAATATTTCACAGTTCGGTGGGAAAACAAGTCGCATTTACTGCACTCACCCACAGTGCAGTAACCTGGAGCTGGGATTTTGGCGACGGCAACAACAGTACCGAGAAAAACCCGGTGCACGTTTATGAAGAAGGCGGATACTATGTAGCCACCTTAACAGCAAGCGACAATGCCGGAAATTCGGTATCAAAAGAGGTAAAACTGGCTATTGAACTTACGCCTTATGCATTGCTTACCGGCGATCATACGGCCGATGATTACGACGGCAAAACCTGGAAACTGTCTGCTGGCCATTCGGTTAACGACAAACTTGTAAATTCTGATGCCTCATTGTCATTGATGGACAAAAGCATTGAATATTTGCCAACCGGAGCTTTCGATATGTATTTAGGGTTACCGGAAGCATACAACGACGAATTTACTTTCTATTACGACGGCAGCTATAAGCAAAACACAACCGATGGAACCTCATTCGGTGGAATTGTTTATGCAATGGTTTTGCAACAGTTCGGAATGACTTCCATTACCAAAACCGGGGGGAAGGCTGTTTTTGGCCAGGATGCATTTGCCATAACTACCTATACACCTGACAATAACGCAACATTTACATTAACAGAAAACGAAGATTTCATTATCCCTACCATTCCAAATTTTGCTACCGGAGTGCAGCCTCCCGGAATTCCGGTTGTTACATACAGCAACGTTATGACCCTTGATTTCTCGGGTCAAACAGCGTTTGTCGGTGTGAGGGACTTTCACAGAAAAGTGATTGTTGAAGAAATTACCAACAACTCCATGCGGCTGGTTATGTTTTTAACCATGAGCCCTGACGCAATTGTGAGCCAGGACCCGCTGATTGCTTTAAGTACAACAGCTATGATTCTCACGTTTACTGTAGTTAATTAAACCGAATCAAATTAATCGATATGAAATCAGAATATTTATTCAATACCAAAATAAAACACCTGTTTTTTCTGATTCTGACCATAGGGTTATTCCTGTTTTCAGGGAAACCTGTTTGGGCCGCAGATGGATCAGGTCAATTTCAGGCAGAACAAAACACAGTAAGGGTGACCGGCACAGTTACCTCGGCCACTGACGGCACCCCGCTACCGGGTCTTAGCATCATTGTAAAGGGAACTTCAACAGGAACTGTTACCAATTCAGATGGGAATTACACCCTAAATGTTCCGGCTGACGGCACTCTGGTTTTTTCTTTTGTGGGATTCAGAACACAGGAAGTAGCTGTTCAGGGCCGTAACGTAATTCATGTAGTAATGGAAGAAAGCGTTGAAGCCCTGGAAGAAGTAATTGTAACTGCACTGGGTATAAAACGCGAAGAAAAATCGCTGGGGTTTTCAGTCGGCAGGGTTACCGGCGATGAACTTACACGGGTTGCCCAGGAAAATGTTTTAAACTCGATGGCCGGAAAAGTATCGGGCGTAACCATCAATTCCACCGGTGGCGCCGGCTCATCGGTAAGCATGGTCATCAGGGGAGCAACCTCCATGAGTACCGATAACCAGCCGCTGTTTGTGGTGGATGGCGTGCCCATGTCGAATACGGTAAATAATGTTGGCGGATTTGGAGCAGACAACCGTGTTGACTACGGAAATGCCATTGCCGACCTCGATCCTGAAACCATTGAAAGCGTTTCCATCCTGAAAGGCCCCAGTGCAGCGGCACTATACGGCACACGGGCAGGAAACGGCGTTGTGCTTATTACTACAAAAAAAGGAGCTGCTGGAGAAGGAATGAAGGTAACTGTAACATCCAATACTGTACTGGACATTCCTGCTCGGTTTTTAAATGTGCAAACCCAGTTTGCCACCGGATTCTTCTCTTTTAGACCCGAAAACGTAGGGGGAATTCTTCCACCCATAAGTGCCGGTGACGGAACCGGAGCAGGCCCTGAGAACGATCAGGGATTTTGGGCAGAACAGTGGCATTCACCACTGGATGCCAACGGGGTTCCGGTACCCATCGAAGTGAGGTCCTACCCCAACAACATCCAAAATTTTATCAACGATTACGGTTTTACCACTACCAATGGTGCATCCATTACAAACAGCAGCCAGGTACTGAATTACAGGCTTGGAGTGACCAATATGACCCATAACGGTCTTGTCCCCAATTCCGATCTTCATAAAAACAGCATCACCCTGGCGGCAACCTCAAAAATGCGCGATAACTTCTCGGTAAGTACCGACCTTAACTTTACCAATACCTGGGCCGATAACCGCCCGGCTTCCAACCGGGGAACAAACCCGCTTCAATGGGCATACAACCAACCGACCAACATCGATATCCAATTGCTGGAAAATTACGGTTCGGGAAATAACATAAAACGGGTTTCGGGCAACCACGAAAACCCCTATTATCTGGCTTACGATGTAAACAACAGTTTCAACCGCTACCGCATTTACGGAAACATTGTGGCCAACTGGCAAATCTCGCCCAATTTCAGTTTAATGGGCCGCATGACGCTCAATAAAACCGACGAGGTTCGCGAAACCAAAATGGCGCCCGGCTACACCAATGAACCCAATAACGGAGCTTACGGAATTGTGACCAGCAACGGGCTCGAGCGCAACCTGGATGCACTGGCAACCTATATCAATGAATGGGGCAATTTATCGTTGACCACTTCTGTCGGAGGAAATCTGCTTTACTCCAAAAATTCCAATATAAGTAATTCTTCCAAATCCGGTTCCGGACTGGTTGTTCCCAATGTTTTTACTGTTCAGAATATTAGTTCGGGGGCATTGGTTTACAGCAACCGGAGAAGCCAACGGGCAATTAACAGTGTATATGCATTGGCAAACCTGGGTTGGAATGATATCATTTACCTTGATATAACGGCCAGAAATGACTGGTCGAGTACCCTCATGTCTGAAAACCGTTCTTATTTTTATCCCTCTGCTTCGCTGAGCATAATGGCAGACCAAATAGTAGACATGGGAGACAAAGTGAATATTTTCAAGATAAGAGGAGGCTGGGCACAGGTAGGAAACGACACAGACCCGTATCAGTTATTTGCTACCTATGAAGACGCCGGACAGTGGGGTGATGCCATCAGCTTGACAAAGCCGGGTGATTTACTGATCCCTAATTTGCTGCCCGAAAAAGCGACATCTTTTGAAATTGGCACCGACATCAGGCTGTTTTCCAACAGATTGAGATTTGACGGAACGTATTATGCTGTCAATAACAGAAATCAAATTTTCAATATCCCGTTAGCCTCGTCAACAGGTTACAGCAGCATTAATGTTAATGCAGGACTGTTACAAAGCAAAGGAGTGGAATTTTTGCTGGGCATAACGCCGGTGAAAACAACAAACTGGCGCTGGGACCTTGATTTGAACTTCACAAAAAGCGATACCTGGATTCTGGAACTGGTCGATGAGCTGGAGTTTATTGAATTTTGGAATCAGGCCCGGGTGAAAAACATAGGCTATGTGAAAAACGACGCACTTGGGCAGGATGGCCGGGTAGGAAACCTGTATTCACGAAAAGTGAGAAGGGTTACCGATAAAAACTCGGAATATTACGGCTTCCCTATACTCAGTACCGGACAGGAAGTTGAGTGGGAAGGCGAAGAAGAGTATTCGCTGGTTGGCAATTACAACCCCGATTTCATTATGGGCTTGCAGTCGTCGCTTTCGTTTAAAAACTTTACACTGAATATGACCTTCGACTGGCGTTATGGCGGACAGTATGTGTCGCAAACCTACCGCTATTTATCGGAATCGCTGCACACCCGAAGCTGGCTCGACGAGCTGGTTCATCCCGGCGATTTGGGTGGTGGTCCCAGTCAGGCACTGCGCGACTGGGTGCTGGCCAACAAAGATGAATTGCTGCTGAGCGACCGGTTGCGACCGGTCGGTGGACCAACTCCCGAATACGGCGGATTCTCCGAGAGCCTGAGCGGGGTAACAGTATATGACGGAACTTTTGCACCAGGTGTGCTGGGTTACCACGATGAAAATGGAAATTTCATCCTTGAAAATGAAAATTTAGGAGGAGAAGGAACAACTTTTATTCCTTATGTACTGAGCTATCCATGGGATATTGGCACAACAAATATGTTCGATGCCGACTATGTAAAACTCCGCGAAATTTCACTTAGCTACATGCTGCCCAACAGAATTTCTCAAAAGATGGGGCTCGAAAATGTGAATTTTTCTGTTTACAGCCGGAATATTATGCTATGGACCAAAGACTCCAACCTGAGAGTTGACCCGGAAAGAGCCTATCAGGCCGAAGGAGGCAGGTTTCTTCAGGGTGTTGAACGATACAATGTTGAACCATGGGTAGTTCCCATTGGCTTTAAAGTAGGTTTTACGTTTTAATCACTAAAAATTAGAATCATGTTAAAAATTAAAAATAGCTTTATCATCGTGTTAACCGTTGTTTTTACACTGGTTAATGCATGTAAGGACCTGGACGAATTGAACATTAATCCGAACGGTGTCGATCCGGAAATTGCCGACCTGAACCTGCTGATGCCCACCATTATAGTAAATATTGGACAAACAGTTGTAAGTCTTGGCTTTGGCGACATTGCCGGTGTAATGCAGCATACACAAAAGGATGGCTGGTCGGGCGGTCACAACAGCTACGAATGGGATAACCTGAGCCAAAGCTGGTCGGGCTACTATGGCATTTTAAGAAACAACAGCGATTTTTATAAAAAAGCTGTTGAAGAGAATTTCGAATTCCATCAGGGAGTGGCTCTTATCATGAGAGCTTATACCTTTGGCCTAATTACCGACCTGTGGGGTGATGCACCCTACTTCGATGCCCTGAAAGCGGAACAAGGCGATGAATATTTTAAACCGGTCTTCGATAATCAGAAAGATATATACGTTGGAATTCTGGAGGATTTGGAAATGGCCAATACGCTTCTTTCCAAAGGCCGAAGCGAATACGATAACATCAGCCCGGTTCAGGATGTTTTATATGGTGGCGATGTAGCCAAATGGCGTAAGTTTGCCAACTCGCTGGCCCTGAGGTATTACATGCGCCTTTCGGCAAAAGAACCGGCTATTGCAGAACAGGGAATCCGGAAGATTGCGTCCGACCCCGGTAAATATCCGTTAATTACACTGGCTTCCGAGGATGCCAATATCGGATATGTAGGCAATTCCCCTTCAGATTCATGGCCAAGCACCATGGCCTTTAATCCCGATCCCAGCGGGACATACATGCGCCTGAAAATTTGTTCAACACTGGTTGAAGCGTTGCAGCAACTGAACGACCCGAGGCTGGGCGTTTGGGCCAATAAAATTGAAATCCCACTGGTGCTGGTCAGTGGTGAAGGCATTGACCGCGTTGTGGATGGCAGGCGCGAAATTTCGCAGGATATTGCAGATCAATTTGAGCAAAGTTCCAATGCAACAATCAACTTTCATCAGGAATATGTGGGCCTTCCTCCGGCACTGTTTTCAGCGCAGCTTTACAACCTGAACCCGAATATGGATCAGGGAGTTTACAACCCGCACTGTTCACACCTGAGCGACATTTACAAACTCAGTACCCACGACCTGCTAAGGATGCGACTGATGTCGGCAGCTGAAGTGCACCTTATCCTTGCCGAAGCCGCCTTGTATGGCTGGGCTCCGGGTAGTCCGGAAGAGCATTACGCTGCCGGAATTCAGCAATCGTTTAATGCCTGGGGAGTTGACGGTGCATTTTCAGGTTACATTGGCGGAGCTCCCTATTCCGGGCTGGAAAGCATCATTCAGCAAAAATGGATTGCCAGCTGGACTGCCGCTGCCGAAGCGTGGTTCGACTGGAGACGAACAGGTTATCCTGATTTGAAACCGGGTGAAGCGGTAAAACGGGATGCACTCCCGCTGCGGTTTTACTATCATTATGACAACGAAATTGCCAAAAATCCGGTAAATGCCGAAGCTGCCATCCAACGCCTGGAACCTACCCAGTACAAAGGCAGCGATGCAAGTAACAACAGCGCCTGGTCGAAAATCTGGGTATTACAGGGAACGGAAAAACCGTATTAATTAATTCGCAGTTACTGGCAAAATAAAACTGAATGGGTATTTGTAAAATTTTGCATTATAGCTTTCATTTTATTGCCGTTGCGCTTCAGCCAACGGAATGCTAAGGAGAGAAAGGGACAGGCTTCAGCCACATTCTGAAATTATGTGGCTGAAGCCTTCCTTCTCTGTTGTGAATTTACAACCATTGGCTTGGCATTGCCATCCCTTTGGGAAAAGCACAATAGTAAATACCACATCTTAATAAACAGAAATTTTGTCATACACCCTATTGAATAAACTATCAAAATAATGAAACGAATCGTCATTGGGAGTGCAATCCTGGTATTACTCTTTTTCACCCAAACCAATGCCCAAACCTTTAAAGCCGGAGCAGCATTGCGGGTAATTACACCCGAAAAACTGCTGCCCATTTCCGGTGGTATGGGTGCTCCTGAAATACCGGAGGGAAAGCAGGGCGACCTGTTTGTGCGGGCGCTGGTTTTTGAAAAAGGCGAAACGCGGGTGGCTATAGTGGGCATCGACAACCTGGGCTGGCCGTCTGTTCTGGGCTATAGTTCGCGGGAACTCATTCAGGGAATTCCTCCCGAAAATATTCTGATTGGCGTAACCCATACCCACAGCGCGCCCGATGCCTATGCATTTCCCGATGAAAACGGAAACACCGGAGCCGATTTGGAGTACCTCGACAGGTGCGTTTCCCAAATTGCCGATGCCGTGAATGAAGCCGTTGCCAACCTGGAACCGGCAGCTCTGAAAACCGCGGTTGGCGAGGCCAAAGGAAAAATCGCCTACAACTATTACGCTCCGCAACTGTACGACCCACGTTGCGGCGTGATGCAAGCCGTTGCTACTTCGGGCGAAAACAAGGGAAAAACCATTGCCACGCTGGTCAATTATGCCACGCATCCCGAAATTCTGGGCACCAAACGCAAACTCATCAGTCCCGATTTGTGCGGACCGCTGTACGAACGAATTGAAGCGAAAGCGGGCGGAATAGCTATTTTTATGAACAGCGCCCAGGGCGGTATGGTTACAGCCGACAACCGACGCGAAAACGGCCAGGAAGCCAGCGACTGGAATGAGTGCATCCGCATTGGCCACCTGATGGCCGACGAGGCTTTGCGCATTATTGAACCGGCGCCGCTGCAGGAAAACCCTGATCTGTTCTGTGCTTCAAAAACAGTGGAGTTCCCCATCGAATCGGAAGAAATGCGATGGGTATTTCGTATCCGCCCGGGGAACGACATCTTTGCTGTGTAAAAATTTCTGTTATTTTA
>CAZLGT010000014.1:0-4049 GCA_964559175.1 uncultured Mariniphaga sp.
CTGGTCACCGCGTTCGCTGGAACTCGACTTCAGCTTCCTGCCCGACGGTAACTTCACCATGCAGGTTTGGAAAGACGGCGTAAATGCCGACCGCCATGCGGCTGATTTCAAACAGGAAAATCAAAACGTAAATGCTTCCTCCAAAATAAAAATTGAAATGGCGCCCGGAGGTGGTTGGGCTGCCATTATTAAAAAGAATTGAAATTAATTTGCACTGAAATTATAATGAAAGGATGACATGATTGCTGAAGTGTCATCCTTTTATTTTCAGGTTATCTGGATTTTGCCGGTTATCCCAAATTGTATGGATAATGATTTCCTTTTCAGTAATTTCGTAATAAATAGTTAATAACCAGATTATTTTTCGTTTAGCCATGCATTGATTTCTTCGTCTAAACTTTCATGATTAACGAAAAGACCCATTTCAATCTCTTTCTTTGACGCCATAATTTCATCTTTTTGCTTGCTTGTAAGAGGTAAAACTTCATGGTCTGTTTTCGCGTCAATAATCGTTTGGATTGCTTTTAAAAAGGAAACATCATTGATTGCAGCAATTTTATGTATCAGGACATTTTTTAATTCAAGTGCTGTCATAATCTGTATTTTTCTCAAAATTAAGAAAAATTCATCAAATACTCACCGGTCCAGCCACTGCTTGAACTCCGGCACTTTGTCGCGACTAACGATGAGACCATCATCTGTAAAATTTTTCAGTTTCAGTTTTAGCCGGTTGGTGGAGTAGCTGATGATTTCGGCTATGCAGTTGATATTCACCATAAAATTGCGATTGATTCGAAAAAACAATTCCGGATCAACCCGTTTTTGAAGTTGGTCGAGTGAATAATCGAGCGCATATTTTTTTCCGGTTTGGGTTTTCAGAAACGAACACCGTTCCTCCACAAAAAAGCAACAGATTTCTTCTACCGGCACCGACTGAAAATGGACGCCCACTTTCACGAAAAACCTCGTTTTCCATGGTTTTGCCAACTGTTCAAAAACTTTTGATAGCTTTTCTTCCATTCCGGCAGGCTTGAAAATTTTCCGGTACTTTTCTATTGCGGTTTCCAGCGCATTAAGGTCAATGGGTTTCAGCAGATAATCCACGCTGTTTACCTTGAATGCACGGATGGCATACTGGTCGAACGCCGTTGTAAAAATTACCGGCGCTTCCACTTTTACGGCATCAAAAATCTCAAAGGAAATACCGTCATCGAGCTGGATGTCCATAAAAATCAGGTCGGGCTTAGGATTGGAAGCCAGCCAGTTTGCCGATTCTTCTACCGATTCCAGTTTTCCAACCACTTCAATTTCAGTATTTACCTGCTTTAAAAGCGATTCCAGTTTTTCGGCAGCCAGCCGTTCGTCTTCAATAATTACTACCTTCATTTTTCTGAATTTTAGCTGGTATCTTAACTGCAAATTCTGTATCGGTTTGGTTGATTTCAATTTCGCGTTTCAATATCAGTCGACACCGTTCATTCAGGTTTTTCAACCCGGTTTTCGATGAGTTGCTGAGTTGCGATTTCGGCTGCAGGTTATTCCGCACCACCAGCTTGTCCATCCCTTCGTTGTGAATAGTAACAACCAGTGGATTTTTCCGGGTGGTGGCATTGTGTTTCATTGCATTTTCGATTAAAAGCTGCAACGAAACCGGTGGTATCAGCAGGTTTTCAGTTTCTGTCAATTCTACTTTCAGTTCAATTTTTTCTTCGTCCCTGATTTTTTGCAGCGAAAAATATTCACGGACAAACTGCATTTCATCGGTTAGCGGAACCAAATCTTTTTCCTGATTTTCCAGAATATACCGGTAAATATTTGACAGTTTGCGGATAAATTCTTCCGACAGTGAAGGATTGCTATGCACCAGCGACGACAATGTGTTCAGGCTGTTGAACAGAAAATGCGGGTTCACCTGGCTTTTCAGGGTTTCGTACTGAAAAAGCAGCTTTTCCTGGGCCAGTTTTTCTTCGCGTTTCAGTGCATCGGACCACTGCGAATAAAAGAAAAAAAGTGTGCCGATTGCAAAACCAATCAATGCAGCGGTAATAAACCCCTTAAATTCCTGTTGTTTGAACGCTGAAAAAGCATTACCCAGGTTGACCCCGTTCATACTGTTCTGAATAATGAATACCATTAAAAAGATTACAGATGCAATAATTATTACGGTTAAATAAAAGAATACCAATCGTAAAGTGGTTTTCTTTTTAAATTGTCTTGTGGAAACGTCGAGGTTGCTGAAAAACTTAGTGCCCAGCCAGATAAAAATTTCAAGTTGCAGCCAGGTAAGAAAAATCATGGTTGGCAGCCCTTCATGAAAAATTTGACCAACCAACACAAGGCTGAAAAGGAGTGAGATAGCAAGTGCTCCTGCCAGAACTTTAAGTCGGGTTAGCAGGAATCCCTTGTTTATTTTTCTGAATACTTTTATTTTTTGCATTCTACCAATTTTTCCGGATAAATTCCAACGGTTTCTAAAGCCTCAAAATTCAGAATAAAATTATAAAACGGAAAATATTTTTTGACGAACGGGCGATTTCAGTGCCTGAACGGGAATATTTAACAACAAAAGGATGGCATTTGAAATTCACCATCCTTTTGCTGTAAATAAATTGATTGTTGACTATTTGTGCACGTGCACATCCATTTGCGGGAATGGTATGTTAAGACCTTCTTTTGCAAATGTTTTATATACCTTTTCGTGCATATCGAAATAAATGCCCCAATAGTTGGACGATTCTGCCCAGGCGCGAACTACCAGATTCACAGAGCTGTCGCCCAGTTCTTTTACCGCGATAAAAGGAGCCGGATCCTGTAAAATGCGTTCGTCGCCGTCAATCAGGTTTTTCAGTACCTGTTTGGCTTTATCTACATCGTCGCCGTAGCCAATTCCAAACACAAAGTCAACGCGACGACGGGGTTCGGTCGAATAATTTATCATTGAACCGGTTGAAAGTCCTCCATTTGGAATGATGATGGTTTTGTTGTCGGGTGTTTTCAGAATGGTGTTGAAAATCTGAATTTCGTTTACCGAGCCGGCATGTCCCTGCGCTTCAACGTAATCGCCTACTTTGAAAGGCTTGAAAAGCAGAATAATTACACCGCCCGCAAAATTTTGTAATGTACCCGAAAGAGCCATACCCACTGCCAGGCCGGCAGCACCCAAAATGGCAATAAACGAGGTCATCTGAACTCCAATCATTCCAACCACGCTAATCAGGAGTAGCGTCTTTAGCAGAATGCCAATCATGCTGTTTAGAAAACCCCGAAGGGAGGGTTCCATGTCTCTTTTTTCAAATTTTTTCCTCAGGCTTTTTTGAACGATACTTATTATCCACCACCCAATTATGAGGGTTATAATAGCCCCAATAAGCCGGGGACCAAAAGTTAATACTACATCGTTAATTTTTTCCCAGAGTGTATTCACTGAATCCATATTTAATAAATATTATTGTTAATTTCTTAAAGATACAATAAATGACCAGACAAAAAAAGAGAGCAAATGAATTTGCCCTCTTCTCATTTAACAATTAATAATCACCCAAAAAAACTAAGCTGTTTGTTTTAAATAATTCACAGTGTCGTTTACATTTCCGAAATTCGATAATTCTTCGTCGCGAACAGAAATATCAAAAATACCTTCAAGGTAAAAAGTGAAAATTTTCCAGTCAACCGAATCAAAATTCAAATCGGATTTAAATGATGCATCTGGCTGGATATCATTTTTTTGTACCCCCGTTTTTCGTAATACACGGTAAAGGTTTCGTCTGATTTTCTTTTCTTCCATAATTTTCGTTTTCAATTATTACCCTTACATGCAATTTTTTAAAAAACCGAACAAACGAATTTATGGGTCAAATATATGAAGTTTCTTTAAATATCAAATTTCATTTAACACATATTAACGCAAGGTTTATAATAAATTCATATTCAAAATGATAAGTGAAAAAAACCGGAAAAAATTCACAAATCTGTTTTTAAAAGGCTGAAAACCTGCAAGTCGAAATATTTGTTGTTACAGCGCTCTCCCTGCCGCTCAATACCTTCGTATT
>CAZLGT010000014.1:4149-83869 GCA_964559175.1 uncultured Mariniphaga sp.
TTCATCCCTTCTGGGGTTTGGCTGAGCGATAACACTTCGGATAAAATCTTCAGTGTCCGAAACCTGTTGGGTACCATCGATAAAGGGCAGCCATTTGCGCAAATATTCACGGTCGCGATGAATGGTATCGAAAATGGTGCCAGACATGGATAGGTTAACAGCATCGAGCCGCAATTTGGTATTTATTTGTATGTGATTCATATTTGAGTTTTTTCATCTGACCAACACTATAAGGAATTATTACAATAAGAGCGGCGATTTTTATCAACTTATTATCTTTACGCAAATTTTTTTATAATCGTAACAAAAATGAGAAACGTTATGAACAGATGGATAATAGCTATTTTCGGAATATTACTGGCAGCGGTTTTTTCTTGTGGAAATGGAAAGCCAAAAGCAGGTGAGGCTCAAATAGTAATTAAAACGGATTACGGAAATATAAAAGTAAAGCTCTACGAAAAAACGGTGGAACACAAAAAGAATTTTGAAAAACTGGCCGGTGAAGGTTTTTATAATGGCTTGCTTTTTCACCGGGTAATTGAAAACTTTATGATTCAGGGGGGTGATCCCGATTCTAAAAATGTACCGTCCGGTCAGGCTTTGGGTGGTGGTTCGCTCGATTACACTTTACCCGCCGAATTTATTCCGGAGTATTATCACAAGAGAGGCGCAGTTGCTGCTGCACGAAAAGGCGGTTTAATGAACCTGGAAAAACGTTCGAGCGCTTCGCAGTTTTACATTGTTCAGGGAGACATTTTTTCTCATGGGGAACTGGACACTATGGAAATAGTTAAAAATCAGCAAATTAAAAACGGTCTTGTAAGAGATCACCTCATGGATGTTGATGATGAAATCCAGGTGTTCAGGCAAAATGATGATCGGGAAGGATTTGCATTGAAGGTTGCAGAAATAAGAGACCGGGTGGATAGCTTAATTGCCGCAAGGAATCTAATTTTCAGATTTTCTGATGAGCAACGTGAAATTTACACAACTATTGGCGGTTACCCATCTCTCGATGGCGACTATACCGTTTTTGGCGAAGTGGTGGAGGGAATGGATGTTGTGGATAAAATTGCAGCCGTGGAAACTGACGAGCATGATCGGCCGGTGCAGGATGTGAAAATGGAAATCGTTTGGTTAAAATAGCAGGATGAAACAAACCGGCACATTTCTTTTGATTTTTTTATTTTCCTTTTCGGGATTTGCACAGTCGAAAAAGGTGTGTGTATCCACCAACCTGGGCGATATGACATTTATGCTTTACGACGATACGCCCAAACACCGCAATGCGTTTCTCGAACTGGCCCGTGAAGGTTATTACGATGGAACTCTGTTTTACCGTGTCATTCAGGATTTTCTCATTCAGGGAGGGTCCAAAAGCTCAAAAAATGCTCCTCCGGGGAAGCGAATCGGCTATGGCGATCCCGACCATACGGTGGACGATGAAATTCTGCCGCACCATTTTCACAAAAAAGGTGCACTTTGTGCCCCGCGCCAGCCCGACGATGTAAACCCCTGGCAGCAATCCGATATTTCGCAGTTTTATGTGGTGAAAGGCAGGGTTCATTCCTCAGGGGAACTCGACACTTTGGAAATGGCAGTGAACCGTCCTATCCGGAACAGGATTGTCAACAAGTACCTGAATGATGAAGTCAGGGCACAGCTTCAGGAATTGAGGGAGGAGAAAAAAGTGGAGGAGTTTCGTGAAATTGCCGACCACGTACGGCAGCAAATCGAAACTGAATACAACATGCAAACCGGTGTTCTGGAATTCTCCGAAGAACAACGCGAAGCCTATACCACCATTGGCGGGTATCCTGATTTGGATGGCCAATACACCATTTTTGGCGAGTGTATTTCAGGGTTCGAAACCATAGACAAAATTGCTGCATTAAGAACCGATGAAAACAACCGGCCTTTTACCGATGTTAAAATTACTGTAACCGTTTTGAATGATTAAAATGAAAACTTTTGTCCTTTTTATCCTTTTTTCGATGATCTTTTTTTCCTGTAAAAACAGGGAAAAGAGTGAAGAAAAAACCGATGAGGGGCCACAAAAGCAGGAAGCCAGGGCTGAAGACCCGGAAACAGGATGGGAAAAAATTTTGGCGGCAGTGGTTTCATTCGATTCTTTTGACGGAAACCGGATTCTGGAATCGGGTCAGGGGTTTTTTGTAACCGAAGATATTATTGCCACACGATATTCTCTTGTAAATCAAGCCAGTAATATTGTGTTTTCACCGCTCGACACCGATAAAAAGTACAGATGCGATAAGTATTTAGCTGTGGATCGCATCAACGACATAATTTTACTGAAAGCGGACAGTCTGAAAAGTAATCCTGTGGAACTTTATCAGGGAACAGCGCCCAATACTGCCAAAACCATGTACATTTCTGCCTCGCCGCGAAAAACGGTTCAGTTATTCACCGGGCAGTTGCTCAATCAAACCACCGTTCAGGGAGCAAAGCTTTACCGCATTACCAACCGCATCCGCAATGCCAATTTTGGTGCACCGGTATTTGTATCGAACCAGAAATCCATTGGAATTGCTTTTTCAGATGTGGTGAGTTATGAAATGCAAAGTTTTGCCATTCCGTCTGAATACATTGCCCGGTTGCTGGAAAAGCAAAATGAACCGCCCAAATCGCTGGAATCTTTGCGTTCGGTTGCCAGTGCCGCTGTATCGGCCGAAAACCAGAGAATCAAAGGACTGGTGCTCGAAACCGACATGGGAAATATCACCATCCGGCTTTTTAACGAAACGCCTGAATACCGCGACAACTTTATAAAACTGGTAAAAGAAAACTACTACGATAGCCTGCTCATACACCGGGTGATTTCCAATTTTGGCATTCAAACCGGTGCTGCCGATACACGTTATGCCGAAGAAGGCGATATGGTAGGTTGGAAAGGCCCCGGCTACACATTGCCGGCTCACATTGTTCCGGGGCTTTACCACAAACGGGGAATGATTGGTTCGCCACGGAAACCAGATACTCAAAACCAGCGCCGGCGGGCTGACGGGTCGCAGTTTTACATTATTACCGGACGAAAATATTTCGACAAGGAACTGGATGATATTGAAGAAGAAAACGACTACAAGTTTACTCCGGAACAACGGCAGGTTTACAAAACCATTGGCGGCGCCCCACACCTCGATGGCACTTACACCATTTTTGGCGAAGTAATTTCAGGATTGGAGGTGGCAGACCAAATTGTTCAGGTAGAAACCGACCGCCAGTGGCGACCGCTGGAGGATATCAGGCTCAAGAAAATCAGGATTTTGAACTAAATACTTCCGAAACTTCCATCCCTTCTTTCAACCAAAAAGTTTTCAGACCAGCTTTTTCAGCGCCGGCAATATTTTTTTCCAAATCATCCACAAAAAGAGTTTCTGATGGAATAATTCCGGCAGATTCAATCACTTTCTGATAGGATGCCAAATCGGGTTTGCGTTCATGAATTTCGTGCGAATAAAAATCTTTCACAAAAAGGGAAGGAAATTCAATTCCGTAGATATTTCGAAATTCTTTATGAAGGCGTTCGATGTGGATTGCATTCGTATTGCTGAACAAATATACATCGAAATTTTTGGCAAGTACTTTTAGCATTTCCACCCGTTTTTCCGGAATATCGCGTATCATCGCACACCAGGCATCGTCAATTTCCCGGTCGGTAGCCTCCGGGTTTTTCAAAATATGACGAATTTTTTTTTTGAACGCTTCAGGTGTTGCTTTTCCCACCTCTAGTTCATAAAATACAGGATCAGCATACGCCTGTTGGCGGTTGACCACTTCCGAGTTCAACCCAAGTTTTCTGAATGCCTGGATTGACGCATCAAAATCGAGGTTCAGCAAAACATTTCCCAAATCGAAAACAATGTTTTTGATATTTGTGAGCTTTGGCTTCATATTTTTATTTTAAGCCAACGAATATAAATATTATTTTTGCTTTTATTTCCATGCGAATTAACGACAAACCATATCATACCATCTGGCTGAGTGAAAAAAATCCATCAGTTGTGCAGATTATCGACCAGCGAAAACTTCCTTTCGTGTTCGAAATTCTCGATTTAAAAACGCCCGACGATTGTTTTCATGCCATTCGCGATATGGCTGTCCGTGGAGCACCGTTAATTGGAGTAACTGCTGCTTACGGAATGTATCTGGCTTTGCTCTGTTTTAGTGGGAACAATCCTGAGAAATATTTAAACGAAACAGCAACAAGATTGAAGTTGGCACGTCCGACTGCTGTGAACCTGGCTTATGCTGTGGACGAGATGCTGAAGTTTATGCTTCAAAATCTTCTGTCTGCAAATTTGAAAGAGATTTCACTGGCGAAAGTTGAAGAGATGAAATCGTGTGAAATAAGTTTCAGCGAAAAGATTGGGGAATTCGGGTTGAAAATCATCGAAAAAATTTATCAGCAAAAACAAGAGCCGGTAAATATTTTAACGCATTGCAATGCCGGCTGGCTGGCCTGCATCGATTGGGGAACAGCAACAGCTCCCATTTACAAAGCCCATCACAAAGGAATTCCGGTTCATGTGTGGGTGGACGAAACCCGACCCCGCAACCAGGGCGCCCGGCTAACTGCTTTTGAGCTGGGGCAGGAAGGTGTTCCACACACCGTAATTGCCGACAACACCGGCGGACACCTGATGCAGCACAAAATGGTCGATTTGGTGATTGTGGGCAGCGACCGCACCACCATCACGGGTGACGTGGCCAATAAAATTGGTACTTACCTCAAAGCGCTGGCAGCAAAAGACAATGGCATCCCGTTTTATGTGGCACTTCCTTCCTCTACATTCGACTGGCAAATGGAAGACGGAATTACTGAAATCCCTATCGAAGAACGCGATTCAGACGAAGTGGCTAAAATAGAAGGCTGGAACGGGAACTCAATTCAAAAAGTGAAGCTAATTCCCGAAAACAGTCGGGCCGCAAATTACGGCTTCGATGTTACCCCGGCAAGGTTGGTAACCGGTTTAATTACCGAGCGGGGAATTTGCAATGCAAACAGAGAAAGCATTCTAAAGCTTTTTCCCAAAAACAAATAATAATGAAGATTGCAATTATCGGCGGTTCGGGCCTCGAAAATCCGGATATCCTGAAAAATCCGAAAGAGATAAATGTTGAAACTCCTTACGGAAGTCCCTCTTCTGCTTTTAAAACAGGTAAAATAGAAGGAATTGAAGTGGCCATCCTTTCCCGGCACGGCAGAAAACATGAAATTCCACCTTCCAAGGTTAACAACCGGGCAAATATTTGGGCAATCAGGGAATTGGGATGCACTTACATTTTGGCCACCACTGCGTGCGGAAGTTTGCGTGGAGAAATCAAAAGGGGCGATTTGGTTATCGCCGACCAATTTATCGATTTTACCCGCCACCGCGAAGTTACTTTTCATGAAAAATTTGAGGATGGCAACCTGATGCACAGCCCAATGGCCGATCCCTTCGATGCCGGGTTGCGACAAAGACTGATTGATACTTCCGGGAAATTAAACCTTCCATTTCATTCTAAAGGAACGGTAATTACCATTGAAGGCCCGCGTTTTTCAACCCGGGCCGAGTCGAACATGTTCCGGCTTTGGGGTGCCGATGTAATCAACATGTCGGTGGCGCCCGAGTGTATTCTCGCCAACGAACTGCAAATCCCTTATGCTGCTGTGGCACTTAGCACCGACTACGATTGCTGGAAAACCGATGAGGAACCCGTTACCTGGGAAGAGGTGCTGAAGGTTTTCAATCAGAATGTGAAAAATGTAATTCATTTGTTACAACAAACCATTGCCGGGTTCAAATAGTTTTGCCGCCATGTGCTGAACGGCATGTTTAATTGAAATAATTTGGCATATTCTTTGATAAAAATATTTCTGTTGTCTTGAAGCCAGAAAAACAGAAATGTAAGACCGTTCAGTTAGTACTATATAAATTCAGCCATCAAGCTTCGTTGGCTTTTTAATTCCCGGCGGCATCTTTCAAAAGGTGCCGCTATTTTTTGAGTAAATCATTATCTTTGTCCCTTCATTTAAAGATTGAATTGCCATGCTGGATAAAATCAGTGCTTTACACCAGGAAATTGAAAATACAACAGCTTCGTCGATGGACGAGGTGGAAGCGTTGCGTATTAAATACATAAGTAAAAAGGGAAGTGTAAACCAGCTTTTTGCCGATTTTAAAAATGTACCCAACGAACAGAAAAAAGAGGTAGGCAAAGCGCTGAATGATCTGAAAAACTTTGCCCTCGAAAAAATCAACAGCCTGCGCGATTCATTCGAATCAACTGGTTCAGAAAATACCGGAACAGACCTCACTATGCCCGGCGAGCCTTTAAAATTGGGTACGCGACATCCGCTTTCACTGGTAAAAAATGAAATCATAAGTATTTTTGGGAGGCTAGGATTTACAGTAGCTGAAGGGCCTGAAATTGAAGACGACTGGCACGTGTTTTCAGCGTTGAATTTTCCGCCCGAACACCCGGCCCGCGATATGCAGGATACTTTTTTTATTGAAAAAGACCCTGACGTGTTGCTGCGAACCCACACGTCCAGCGTACAAATTCGCGTAATGGAACACACCCTGCCGCCCATCCGCGCTATTTTTCCCGGAAGAGTTTTCCGGAACGAAGCCATTTCAGCCCGGTCACACTGCATTTTTCACCAGGTTGAGGGATTGTATGTGGACGAAAATGTTTCGTTTGCCGACCTGAAACAAACGCTGCTTTATTTTGCCAAAGAGTTGTTTGGAGAAGATACACAAATCAGGTTGCGTCCCAGCTACTTCCCGTTTACAGAACCCAGCGCCGAAATGGATGTAAGCTGCTCTATATGTGGCGGAAAAGGCTGCAATGTTTGCAAATACACTGGCTGGCTCGAAATTCTGGGTTGCGGCATGGTCGATCCCAACGTACTGGAAGCCTGCAATATCGACAGTCAAAAATATACCGGTTTTGCATTTGGAATGGGCATCGAACGCATTGCTATGCTGCGTTACGGCATTAAAGACATCCGTCACTTTTTTGAAAACGATATTCGTTTCCTGAAACAGTTTGAATCGGCCAACTGAATATCTGAAAATCCAAAAAAATACCAAAAACCAAATGAAAACACCAAAGAAATACCCCAGGTTCGCATTGACTTTTCTGATCATTCTTTTCCTGCCATTTGGCTTAACTGCACAATCCAATGGCAAAAACAAGGTTGTTTATGCAGAGCTTCTCGGAGCCGGAATTTTTGGTTCGGTTAATTATGATTTCCGTTTCAAACCAGGCAGTGAAGGACTCGGAATGCGTGTAGGTGCCGGAATGGTTCCCGATGTGCTGGTTTTTCCAATTGAAATAAACGGTTTGACAGGCAAAAAACGACTGGCCTTTGAATATGGGTTAGGCACAAGTGCAGGCATATTTCTTCAGGAAAAACCGGGAGACCAAACTTTTTCATCGGGAATAAACGGGCTTGGCTTTGTGGGCTATGCCAAAGCAGGATTGCGGTTTCGTCCGAAAAGTAATGGTTTAATGCTCAACCTCAATTGGACACCTATGATAAACAATCAGGAAATTTGGGCTGTATGGTTTGGTTTGGGCATTGGGTACAGTTGGAACAACTGAAAAACAGTCAATTCTTTCAGTCTTCTTTACTTATGCTTTGTTTATCACCTGAATACATGTTTTCATTCATCCTCAGATTTTACACATTGACCCCCTGATTTTATTTGTTCGTCGGTTTTCATGATGAATTACGTAACCTTCGTTACTCTGTTGGAGTCTTAATATCAAACAATGTAAACAAAAACAATTGAGTCATGAAAACAAAAAATTTGGTATTAACAGCAATGGCAGTATTTGTTGCAGCAACAGGTTTTGCCACCCAACTCCCAACAATGAATGTAATTCCGGTGCAAAATGAAAAAGCACTGGTAGCATTTGAAACCATGTCGCCGGCGAATTTTGAGCTCTCATTAAAAAGTCAGCGTGGAGAAACCATTTACTACAAAAAATCGGAAGAACCGGCGCAGGCCTATAAATTGGTTTTTGATTTGAATGATTTGGAAGACGGCAATTACCAGGTAAATCTGAAACATGGCAATTGCCAGCTAAGCAGGCAGATTACCGTTTTAAACCGGAGCTACCTCAAGGTTGGCGAGGAAATCAGAATGTTCAGTCCGTATTATAAATTTGAAAATAACACCCTTCAGATTTCTTACCTGAACAATTCTCAAAAAAATGTATTCCTGAATATTTTTCGGGATGGACAGTATGTTACCGGGAAAAAACTGGGAAAAGAAATGTGTATTCAGAAAGCACTTGATTTCTCAAAACTTGAAGAAGGAACTTATGATGTTGTATTAACCAACAACAGCAATGAATTTCAGTTTACAGTTCAAAAATAGGATGAGAAAGTAGTTGAACGCAATCAGGGCTCCGGTTTTCCGGGGCCTTTTTTCATTTTAACCGGCGGTAATTTAAATTCTTATTTTTATACCTATTCACTGAAATAAAAATTTACCTGTCTTCATTTAAACTATTTTGAAGCGTTCAAGTCCAAAACAGTGTTTTAATTATCTGGAGGAAGAATCGTGCAAATAAAAATTGAGAATCTGAACAAAGTTTACCCCAACGGGAATTATGCCATCAAAAACCTGAACCTTGAAATTCCCAACGGTATGTTTGGATTGCTGGGCCCTAACGGAGCCGGCAAATCCACCCTGATGCGGATTTTGGTTACTCTGATGAAACCTTCAAGCGGACGGGTTAAGGTAAATGACCTCGATTTAGCTAAAAACAGGCGTGAAATTCGGGCCATGCTCGGTTATCTTCCGCAGGATTTCAGTTTTTTTTCGAAATTGAAAACGTATGAGTTTTTAGATTATGCAGCACGGTTGGCAGGGATGAAGAACGGTGCCGCACGAAAAACTGCCGTTGACCAGATGCTTGAAGAAGTTGGGCTTTATGAAGCACGCGACCGCAACGCCAACAAACTTTCAGGTGGGATGAAACGACGTTTGGGCATTGCACAGGCGTTAATTAACAATCCTAAAATTATTATTGTAGATGAGCCAACCACGGGTCTCGACCCCGAAGAACGTATCCGGTTCCGCAATTTGTTGTCGAACTTAAGCACACGCGACGTCATTATTATCCTGTCCACTCACATTGTAGGCGATATTTCGAGCACATGCCACAACATGGCCTTATTGAGCAAAGGCGAACTGGCTTTTACAGGTTCTCCCGAGCAACTTGTCAAAGAAGCGGAGGGCAATGTCTGGTTGATTCAGGCTACCGAGGCCGAATATCTTGAGATCAATGAAAAATATCCGGTTATTTCAACCATTCCCACCGAAGGAGGATGGGAAGTACAGGTGGTTTCTCCCGAAATAAACGGGTATTTCGGGAAGCAGATTGAACCCAACCTGGAACATGCATACGTTCATTTTATGGAGAATAGACTGAATCAGTGGTCAAACTCTTAATATTTTAAAACTGAATCAAAATGATTTCATTTCATAATATTTTTTCAATTGCCAAATATGAACGAACTACACTGTTGAGAAGTTGGTTCTTTCGCATTTTTGGTGTGCTTTCGCTGCTGGTTTTGTTCGCCATGAATTTTGGTATGATAATCGAAGGAGGTGGCGAACAAGGGTGGGCAATCCGAAGCATTCCGGCCGCTATTCCGTATTTCAACCTGCTTCTTTTAAATGTGGCCCAGGCCATTATTTCGGTATTTCTGGCTTCCGATTTTTTAAAAAGAGATAAAAAACTCGACACCACTGAGGTAATTTACATGCGGTCGATGACCAACGGTGAATACGTTATCGGGAAAACCTGGGGAAACCTGCAGGTGTTTCTGGTGTTGAATGTGGTTGTTGTTGCTATGGCGCTCATTTTTAATATTTTGTCTCTGGGAACAACCATCAACTGGCCTGCCTATGTCATTTATCTGCTGCTTATCAGCATCCCAACGCTGGTTTTCATTATGGGGCTTTCTTTTTTTCTGATGAGCGTGATTCGGAACCAGGCCATAACCTTTGTGGTTATTTTGGGTTATATTGGCATTACCCTGTTTTTGCTGGAAGACACCTGGTATTTTATTTTCGATTACATGGCTTTCAACATTCCCATGCTTATTTCAGACATTACCGGCATGGGAAACCTCGACCGGGTTTTGATGCACCGCGGCATCTACTTATCGCTGGGAATAAGCTTCATATTTTTAACCATCTACCTGTTGAAGCGACTGCCACAATCAGATTCCATGACTGTTTTTTCCCTCATTTTTTCCATTCTTTTTTTTGCAACCGGCAGTTATTTGGGATATCAGCACATTGCCAGTTTCAAGAACAATGAAAAACTGCGAAAAGAAGCAATTGCCTTAAACAATGCCTACGTAAAAGAAATTTTGCCCTCAACTAAAAGCCATTCCATTTTACTTGAACACAAGGATAAAACCATAGGAGCAGTTTCGCAACTTGCATTGCTGAACGACAATGAGGAAGCACTTCAAAATCTTGTTTTTAGCTTAAACCGGGGGCTTGAAGTGAAGAGCCTGAAAATAAACGGACAGGAAAAACCGTTTGTCCGGAATAATCATCTGGTGCTGGTAACCGAAGGGTTTTCTCTTGCGCCGGGAGAACAAATCAATGTTGAAATGGAATATACCGGTACCATTGACGAAACATTGGCCTACCTCGATATTTCGGAAGAAGAAAGACGCGAAAAGTATGGGAAATTTGTTCTGAATGTGGATAAGCGGTATGCTTTTTTAACACCTGAATATGTTTTGCTGACACCGGAAATTAACTGGTATCCCAAAACAGGTGTTACTTACAGTACCGACGATGTGAGGTGGAGTCACTCTGAATTTGTCGATTTCAGTCTGGAAGTAAAAACAACGCAGCGGCTGAAAGCTGTATCGCAGGGAGAAGTGACCGAAATGTCTGCCGGACATTTCAGGTTTAGCCCGAACAGCCCGCTCACTCAAATCTCACTGGCCATCGGTAATTATGAAAAGAAAAACATTGTAAGCGACAGCCTCGAGTATGGAGTATGGCACATTGCCGGTCACGATTTTTTCACCGATGCCTTTCCTGAAATCCAGGATACGATTGCCCAGCTGATCAATGAAAGGATGGGCGATTTTGAACGGAGTTACAACCTGGAGTATGCGTTTAACCGCCTGTTTCTGGTTGAGGTACCGGCGCAGTTTAAAACCTATGAGCGCATTTGGTCGGGCCGTCAGGAATATGTGCAGCCCGAGCAGGTGCTGGTACCTGAAAAAGGTTACTTGCTGCGCGAAGCCGATTTGGAGGGAAGCAAGAAGAGAATGGAGCGATGGGGTCGCCGAGGGCAGGGAAATATGACGGCCCAGGACATGGAAATAAGGGTGCTTTTCGATTTCCTTGGATTATTCACAAGGGAAACAGGAGCCAATTTCAGGGGTGGACCGGGAGGTTTTAGTGTAGAAGAAACAGCCAATCCCTATTTTGTTTTTCCCCTGTTTTATAATTTCCAAAACAATATTCTTTCAGACCAGTGGCCCATTACCAACCGTATTTTTGAAGCTTACCTAAAAAGCCAGTCAACTGACATGAGGGGAATGTGGATGCGCGACATGCAGGGAATGAGCGAAGATGAAATGGCAAATATTGCATTGCAGGACAGCACTTTTGAAGAAATACTGAGCGATCCGAATCAAAAGAGAATCATCGATAATGTGATAAAATTGAAGGGTGAGGTTTTGTTCTCTATGATTCAGTATAAAGCCGGGCAGGAAGAATTTGAAGATTTTCTGCGCGATATTTTGCAGGAGTGCCGGTTCAGAAATATTCCTTTTGGGCAATTTGTGGACCGCATTAAAGAGGAGTTTGACGTAGATCTTGTTCCGATGATGGATGACTGGTTTGCGGCAAATGAACTGCCAGGCTATTTGTTTTCATCCATACAGGCCGTAAAGGTGAAAACCGGCGATCGCATGCGTACGAAAGTGTCGCTAAAAATCACCAACTTTTCGGAAGTGGATGGAATTGTGAAATTTTCCTTCAGGCTGGGTGGCGGCGGTGGACCCGGAATGGGATTTGGCCGTGGCCCCGGCGCCGACGATATGATACACCGGCTGGTTTATCTTGAAGGCGGTCAAACCAAAGATGTAAGTTTTATGCTCGATGCCGACCCGCGAATGGTGATGATTAATACCATGACCTCTCAAAATATTCCGCAGCAAATAATGCAGGGATTCCGCGAAATTGAGGAAGACCTTAGAGCTCTGCCATTTGAAGGCGAAGTGATTTCTGAAACTCCCGTTTTAAAAGAACTGCCCGGAGAAATAATTGTTGACAACGAAGATTCCCAATTTGAAGTAACTGTGACCGACGACATTAGTCTGCTGGAAAGATGGCTGGCAAAAGAAACCACGGGAGCCCAGAAATACTCGGGTATGAACTACTGGAGACCGCCGGTAAACTGGACCGCAATTACCAACTCCGATTTTTACGGGCAATATATCCGCTCGGGCTATTACATTAAATCGGGCGATGGAAGCATGAAAGCCAGATGGCATGTACCTGTTGCCGAGGCCGGATATTACGAAGTGTATTATCATTTATACAAATCGAGAAGGTTTGGCCGCCGGGGTGGAGGTGAAGAGCAGGGAGATTATCAGTTCTTTATTCACAGCGACGACGGAGTGGAAGAGCAATCACTCTCCATTCCGAATGCAGACGACGGCTGGAACCACCTTGGCTCTTATTATTTCTCTCCCGACACCGCCCTAATCGAGTTGACCAATAAGTCGGACCAGCGCATTGTTTTTGCCGATGCCGTGAGACTCGTGAAATTGTAATTCAATAATCGTTCAGAAATATGAAACATTTAGAAAAATTAAACCAAATGCGAAAATTGATTTTTTTTATTTCGATAATCCTTCTGGCTATCCCGGAGGTGAAAGCTCAGGAAATACTGACGCTCGAAAAGGCTTTGGCCATTGCCCAGACAGGCAGCCCCGACCTGCAACGATCGTTGTTAAACCTCGAAAGATTTTCAAAAAGTCTGGAAGCGCAAAGGGCCGCACTTAAGTCGCGGTTTTCGCTCGATGTGCAACCGGTTGGATTCAGCCGTAACCGGCGGTTCGATAACCGGGTGTCTCAGTGGTACACCAACGAAAATTTTGAAACCAATGCCTTATTCAGAGTTGAACAGCCCATTTTACTAACCGACGGGACACTTTCTCTGACCAATGAGTTTGGCTGGCAAAGAAGCTATTCCGATGCCTCTGATTTGGAAAGTAAGGTGTTTTACAACAACCTTTACCTTAACTTTAATCAGCCGTTGTTTACCTATAACCGGTTAAAACTTCAGCTGGAAGAACTTGAACTGAATTTTGAAAACGCCAACCTGAGTTACGCCATGCAGCGGCTCAACCTCGAAAGGAATGTGACCCAGTTCTTCTACAATGTATATATGACTCAGATGAACCTGAATATTGCCCGCGAGGAACTTAAAAATACACAAAACAGTTACGAAATTATCAGAAATAAAGTGGATGCCGGGTTGGCTGCCATGGAAGAGTTATACCAGGCCGAGCTTAACCTGGCTACCTCCAAATCGTCGTTGCAGGACCGGGAAGTGGCATTCGAGAACGCCAAAGACCAGTTAAAACTATACCTGGGAATGGACCTTTACGACGATTTTGCCATTCTGGCCGATGTTGCTGTTAATCCGGTTCCGGTTGATTTGGAAAAAGCCATTGATACGGGGTTGAATTCCCGGATGGAACTCAGACAGCGCGAAATCGATATTGAAACGAGCATGTTTGAACTGGTACGTACAAAATCGCTGAATGAGTTCAGGGGCGATATTGATCTCCGCCTGGGTATTTCGGGCGATGATCCCAACCTCAATCAGATTTTCAATGCGCCAACCAACAGCCCGTCAGTGTCTGTCAGGTTCAGCATTCCGCTGTTCGACTGGGGCGAGAAAAAAGCCCGCATTGCCGCACAGGAGGCTGCCATTCAGTCGCAAAAACTGAGCTACACCGAAGAGCAAAACCAGATTATCATTGGAATCAGACAGGCATACCGAAACCTGCTCAACCAACTGAATCAGATCGACATTGCCGAACAAAGTGAAACCAATGCCAAGCTCACTTACGAAATTAACCTGGAACGATACGAAAACGGCGACCTCACCGGTATGGACCTGAACCTGTATCAAACCCAGCTCTCGGAAAGAAAAATTGCTTATGCTCAGGCGCTTATCAATTATAAAATTGAGCTGCTCAACCTGAAAATTCAAAGTTTATACGACTTTGAGAAAGGCGAGTCCATTTTGCCATCCGAGCTATATATCAACAACAATAATTAAATCTGAAAAAATATCAGCAAAATGAAAAATATCAAATTCCTTCCGCTTATTTTAATTGTGGCAGTTTTTGCCGCCTGCAACCAGCAAAGCCAATCAGAAAGTGCCGAACTGGCTGTTCCTGTTTCAGTTGAAGACTTAAAGCTGCAAAGCATTCAGCAGTTTGTGAGCACCACAGGCACCGTTAATGCCACGGCCGAGGCAACTGTAAATTCAGAAATGGCCGGCGATTATTACCTTCAAACCAATCCTGCCACCGGCAGGCCTTTCAGGTTGGGCGACAGGGTTACCAGGGGTCAAACCATCGTTCGTTTCGAAAACGAAGAGTATGTAAACAACCTTGCAAAGGAAGCTGTGAAACTGAATCTTGAAATTTCTGAGCAGGAATTCGAAAAGCAGAAATCGTTGTACGAAAAGGGAGGAGTTACCCTGCGTGAACTGCGAAATTCAGAAGTATCGAAAACCAATGCACAGTACAATTATGAAAATGTTGAGATACAGATGGCAAAGATGAGCGCAACGGCTCCTTTTACCGGTGTAATTGTGGAATTGCCATACTATACCAGAGGCACAAGAATTCCTTCCGGTTCACACCTGTTTTCGCTTATGAGTTACAACGAAATGTATCTGAACATTAATCTTCCCGAAAAAAACATTGCTGATGTGCGTTTGAACCAAGAGGTTTTGGTAACCAACTATACCATGCCCGAGGATACTCTTTTGGGAAAAGTGTCGGAACTTTCACCGGCCATCAGCTCAGAAACACGAACCTTTACCGGGAAAATTGAAATTGTGAATTCAGATTTGAAACTGCGCCCCGGAATGTTTATTAAAGCCGATATCATTACCGAAGAAAGAGACAGTGCAATTGTTATTCCCAAAGATCTCATTCTTTCCGGAGGCCGTGGAAAATATGTATTTGTGGTGGGACGGAACAGCGCAGCCGACCACCGATGGATTACCACCGGAATTGAAAACCAGAATTCGGTGGAAGTGCTGGAAGGCCTTCAGCCCAACGAAAGGTTGATTGTAAGAGGGTACGAAACCCTGCGTAACAATTCAAAAGTTCGAATCATCAGGTAGCACCCCTGCCCGAAAATCATTTGAAAACGTTTACAATGAAGAAATTAACACAATTTTCTGTCGATTACCCGATAACCATTCTGATGATTGTGCTCGGAGTCATTCTTCTGGGCTATATTTCGTTTGACAAACTGGGGGTCGATCTTTTTCCCGATCTCAAGTCGCCCCGCATTTTTGTGGAAATAAAATCGGGAGAGCGGCCACCCGAGGAGATGGAAAAACAGTTTGTGGAAAACATAGAAGCATTGGCCATCAGGCAATCGGATGTTATCCAGGTGTCGTCTGTTACACGTGTGGGAACTGCACAAATAACTGTGGAATATGCCTGGAACAAAGATATGGATGAGGCTTTTCTCGATCTGCAAAAAGCACTGAATACACTTTCGCAAAATTCAGAAATTGACGATATCCGAATTACGCAGCACGATCCCAACACGGCACCAGTGATGCTGCTGGCCGTTACCCACAACGAAATTACCGACATGAACGAAATCAGAAAAGTGGCGGAAAATTACATCCGCAACGAGCTGGTTCGTCTGGAGGGTGTGGCCGAGGTGGAACTGTCGGGGCAGGAAGAGAGTGAAGTGATTATTAACACCGATCATTACCGGCTCGAATCACAGGGCCTTTCGCTCGACGACCTGAGCAACAGCATTCAGAGTTTTAACCGCAACGTTTCCGGTGGCCGCATCAGCGAAATGGGCATGCAGTACATTGTGAAAGGAGTAAGGCTGCTCAACGATTTGGAAGATTTTGAAAAGCTAATTGTGGGCTACAAAGCGGTACGGGCCGAAACCGAAGGACAGACACGTGTTGAGATGGCTCCGGTTTTTCTGAGAGATGTGGCTACCATTACCTACGGAAATAAGGAACCCGCCAACATTGTGCATTTCAATGGCGAACGCTGTGTGGGTCTGGCCATTTACAAAGAAACCAGGTTTAACACGGTTAAAGCGGTTGAACAAATCAGTAACGCACTGGTGAATATCGAACGAGCACTGCCGGGTTATACTCTTCAACAGGTAACCAACCAGGGTACATTTATAAGCAGCGCCATTGGCGAAGTTCAAAACACAGCACTGCTTGGTATTTTGCTTGCTGTTTTTGTTCTTTTTCTGTTTCTGCGCCGGTTTGGCACCACACTTATTGTCAGCCTCGCTATTCCTATCTCCATTATCGCCACGTTTAACCTGATGTATTTCAATAACCTCACCATTAACATCATGACACTGGGAGGGCTGGCCCTTGGCGCCGGCATGCTGGTGGATAATGCCATTGTGGTACTGGAAAATATTTTCAGAAACCACGAGGGAGGCATGAGTGTAAAAGACGCGGCAGTGAAAGGAACTGCAGAGGTTGGAGGCGCCATTACCGCTTCCACATTAACCACCATCATCGTTTTTTTACCCATTGTTTATCTGCATGGTGCATCCGGCGAACTGTTCAAAGACCAGGCCTGGACCGTTGCCTTTTCCCTGATATCGTCGCTGTTTGTTGCCATTTTTGTTATTCCGACACTGTATTACCGGATTTTCAAAAACAAGAAAACTTTGGTGAAGAAGCGTTCGCTGAAAGTGGGCGGTTACGGAAGGTTTTTAAACCGGATTCTTCAGGTAAAATGGATGGTTGTTTTCTTTGCCACCATTTTTGTGGTAGGTTCATTCTTGCTGGTGCCGCAAATTGGAACTGAATTTATGCCTAAAACCGAAACCAGGGAATTTACCATGAATTTGAAGTTGCAGGAAGGAACCAGACTGGAACGCACCGAATCAACAGTGAAAAATATTGAAACCATTCTGGTGGAATACCTGGGAGATGACATTGAAAAACTGTATTCTCACTCAGGGCCGTCAACCAGTATTCTGGGCGATGCCACAGCCGTTTTCGAGGGTGAAAATACCGCACAGATACGAATCATTCTGGCAGAAGAAGCTACGGTTACCCCCGAACAGGTTATTGGGGTGATGGATGAATTCACAGCAGACATTTCCGGGCTCGAAATCAGTTTTGCCGAAGAGCAAAGTGCGCTGAAATCCATTCTTGGAACCGACGAAGCTCCGGTTGTTGTGGAAGTTCGCGGCGAAGAGCTGGAAGAAATAGAATATATTCTGAATCAGGTAAAAGAAAAAATGCTGGGAATCGATGGACTGTTCAATGTGCAATCTTCAACAGAAGACGGTGCCCCGGAGGTTGAAGTTCATGTGGATCGCATAAGAGCAGGCATGTATAATCTGAACATCAGTGATGTTATTTCGCAAATACAGGATCAGCTGCAGGGGAAAAATGCCGGCCAGATGGAAAAAGGCGGTGAGATGCGCGACATTACCATTAAAGTTCCTGAAAAAGGATTGAGTGAAATTCACAATCTGACCATTACTTCCGGAAACCAGGTTTTCAGACTGAGTGAAATTGCCGACATTTCGTTTGGCGTTTCGCCCAAAGAAATATTCAGAAGAAACCAGAACCGTACCGGACGGATTACTGCGCAACTTGAAAAAGGTATGGCGCTTGATCATGTGGCTGCCAGTATCAGGCAGCATACAGCTTCAATCGACCTGCCCGCCAACTACCGTATAATGGTTACCGGCGAAGAAGAAAAGCGGCAGGAATCGATGAGCAGCCTTGGTTTTGCACTGCTTCTTTCTGTGGTTTTGGTGTATATGGTTATGGCTTCGCAATTCGAGTCGCTCATACATCCGTTTACCATTTTGCTTACCATTCCGCTGGCGGTTGTGGGCAGTATTCTCATCTTTTTTGCTATGGGAAAAACACTGAACATTATGGCCCTGATTGGGATTATTATGCTGGCCGGGATTGCAGTAAACAATTCCATCATTCTGGTTGACAGAATCAATCAGCTGATTCGGGAAGGACTCGAACGGAGAGATGCCATTTTACAGGCCGGACAACAGCGTATCAGACCCATTATTATGACCAGTTTAACTACTGTACTGGCACTTTTACCACTTACCTTTGGTTTTGGAGAGAGTGCCTCCCTGCGGTCGCCCATGGCGCTGGCAGTTATTGGCGGGCTGGTTACGTCCACGTTGCTCACCCTGGTCGTTATTCCCTGTGTTTACGATATTTTAGACAGGATAAGAACCTTGTTTGTAAAAAAATAGCATGAAGTTTATTATAAACAGAAAAGTACTCATCAGTATGTTGTTTGCGGGACTTACCTTTTTGGGGTATTTCTCATACAAACAGCTGCCGGTAGAACTTATGCCCAATGCCGAGTTGCCCATGCTTTTTGTGCAAATCAATTCGCGTATTGAAGTGGACCCGACTTATATGGAAAATCAGGCGGTTATCCCCATAGAGGGAGCCATTGGCACCATGGAGGGTATTGAAACCATTGAAACCACCCTGAATAACCGCTCGGCATCCATTCAGGTGAATTTCAATCAAAATGTCAATTTTAAATACACATTTTTGAAGCTGCAGGAGAAAATCGATCAGGCAGCTGATAATCTCGACGAAAACTTTACGGTTTCGGTAAACCGGGTTGACATTCAACAGATGTCAAACCAGTTTATGGAAATTCAGGTGCGGGGGAGTGATGGCACCGACCGGCTGCGCAATATTGTGGATCAGGAAATTGCTGCCGAGTTGGAGAATATCGACGGAATTGCATCGGTTAACGTTTTTGGCGGGAAAGAGCGTTCCATAGAGGTAACCTACAACAGAGGAGCCTGTGAGGCTTACGGAATTACACCTGCCCAAATCAGAAACGCCATTGCTTCCAACTCGGCAAACCGCACGTTTACAGGATACCTGCACGAAAACCAAAAAAAGTATTTTGTGCATGTGAATGCCGAATACCAGCAGGTAAACGATATTGAAAACATTATTGTTGCCGAAGGACCGGTTTACCTGAAAGATGTTGCCGAAGTGTTTTTTGGTGTAAAGGAAGAGGAAAGCATCAGCAGGGTAAACGGGCTCGATGCTGTTTCCATTATGCTGGTGAGCGATTCACAGGCCAACCTCATCGACCTTTCGCGAAGGGTACAGGAGCGCATGGCCGCACTGAATGAAAAGTTGGCGCCCAAAGAAGTGGAGCTGGTAGTTCAAACCAACCTTGCCGAAACCATGGAGAACAACATCAACCAGATTATGAACCTGGCACTGGTGGGTGGGTTACTGGCCATTTTTGTTCTGTGGATATTCCTGAAAAATTTTCGCATTGTTTCCATCATCGCACTGGCTATTCCGGTTTCGGTGTTCACAGCCTTCAACCTGTTTTATGCATTTAATGTCTCCATCAACAGTTTAACTCTGGTTGGACTGGTACTGGCCATTGGCATGCTTCTCGACAACAGCGTGGTGGTGCTTGAAAACATTTACCGGCTTTCGGGAAAACGATTCAGTCCCGACCAGGCCGTGGTGCAGGGAACCACTGAGGTGTGGCGTTCCATTGTGGCAGCCACCTTGACTACCGTAACGGTTTTTCTTCCGTTTCTGTTCTCTTCAGAACATATGATAAAATTGCTGGGAAGTCATGTGGGAGTATCTATTATTTCTACACTCACAGTTTCGTTGTTTGTAGCTTTGCTGCTTATACCCATGGCAGCTCATTACCTGTTGAAAAGAAAATCTTCGCACAACATTTTTTACGAAAAAATAACCACCAACAACCGGATCATGCAGATTTACGTGTTGTTGTTAAAAAGCAGCATGCGTGCACCGGCAGCCACGGTAGTGGGAGCTATTGTTCTGTTTTTTATTACTGTGTTTACGGTTTTGGCCATTAGTGTGAATAATCTGGAAGAGGTGGAAGAAACCCGGTTTTCGGTTTATGTAACCATGCCCACCGGTTCAACACTCGAGGCTACAGACCTTGTGGTTGCCGAGGTAGAAGGCCGGCTGGAGGAAATTGAAGAGCGGGAAGATGTAATTGCCAATATACAGGCAGAAGACGCTATCATCACAGTAATTTTGCAGGATGATTTTGAGAAAATCAACGACCTTACCATTGCTGAAATAAAATCGGAAGTGGAAGGGTTGATAAATAATATTTCAAGGGCTGAAGTGAGCCTTACAGCGCCAGCATCCAGCGCGCGATTTCGCGGTGGCAGCGGCGGGGGCGCAGGAATGGAAAATTTCAGCCGGTTTCTGGGAATCGGTACCAACCGCGAACGCATTGTTATTAAAGGAGAAGATTTCGATTTGATGAGAGGTGTGGCCGAAGACCTGCAATACTACATCGAAAACCTGGAATCCATCCGAAGCATTAATGTGAGTTTTGCCAGTAACCGTCCCGAGCTGCACCTTTACTTCAACCAGTTGCTGCTTACCGAATTCGGTCTGAACCTAAACAGTATTGCCAGCGAACTGGGATCGTTTACCCGCGAGTTTACTTCGGGGGTAAATTTCAAGCAGGGAAACGAGGAGTATGAAATTGTAATCAAGGAAGACCTGACGGAGAAAGAGGAGAACAGGGAAAAGAACATTGATGATTTGCGGCGGCTCCAAATAAGCAACAACCTGGGAGCAACCTACGATTTGCAGGACATTGCCGAACTTGTATATGCACAGGGCATGGCCAGCATTACCCGTGTGAACCAGGAAAAACAAATTGAACTTTTTTACCGGTTTGCCGCTGAAGCCGAACAATCGAAAGACCTGCTCGAGGCCTACCGTATTGAGATTGACGAGGTGGTGGGTAGTTATAAAATGCCGGCAGGTATAGCAATTGAGGTGATCCACGAAGAAGACCAGTTTTCGGAGTTTTATTTTCTGATTGCTGCCGCCTTCATTCTCATTCTGATGATTCTGGCTTCAGTTTTCGAATCGCTGACCACCCCGCTGGTGCTTATGTTTTCGGTGCCGCTGGCAGCCATCGGTTCGTTTATTGCTTTAATTTTTACCGGCAACAGCTTGTTCAATGCCAATACACTTACCGGATTTTTAATTTTGCTTGGAGTGGTAGTAAACAATGGTATTATTCTTATTGATTTTACAAATATTTTGCGAAAACGCGGCAACCGGAAATCGAGGGCGCTGATAACCGCCGGGCTTTCACGCGTTCGGCCCATTCTTATCACAGCCATTACCACCATTGTGGCCATGATGCCGCTTGCCCTGGGCAAATCGGAATATGTTGGCGCCATTGGCGCGCCGTTTGCCATAACTGTAATTGGCGGACTGGCTGTGAGTACCTTGCTTACCCTTGTTTTTGTTCCTACCCTTTATTTCGGAATGGATAACGCCGTAAACTGGTTGAAATCGCTTCACTGGGGACTAAAACTGTTGCAGCTTGTATTATTTGTTGTGGCAGCTGCATACATCTATTTTAAAGTAGATTCCTTTGTTTGGCAGTTGCTGGGGTTCATGCTTATTGTAATCCTTATTCCGGGCGTTACCGCATTTGTTATGACCAGCCTGCGACAGGCCAGCTCAAAAGTAATAGATGAAAACGAGCCTATCAGGATTGTGGTGCAAAAACTGGTGAAAATTTACGACCGCGACAGTCGGTTTGTTCGTGAATGGAAGGCAGGAATAAAAATCAGGGAACGGGCCGGGTTGCTGAAAGATTACCGTAAATTACGCGATTTTTACGATTTGGTGTGGCAAATACCAATGTTTGTATTCCTGGTGTATTTCACCTTCTTTTATCTCGAAAGCAATTTGTGGATGTGGGTAATGTCGCATTTTATTTACTTCTTCCTGTTTCTGTTGTATCAACCCTTTGCACAGGTAATGGCAAACAGGCACGAAGCCACTTCGAAAGCCATCTATCCAAAATTGAGCCGTTGGGTGAAGAATGTGATTTACTGGGGCGTACCTGCATTTTTCCTTTTTGTTTTTTTCAGAACATGGGATAATATCGGAATGGTTATTTTCGTAGGAATTATCTGGGTCCTTTTGCTGGTGATTTACAGCTCGGGGGAATATATTCACAAAAAGAAACTGAACATTGCCCGAATCGAAGGGCGTTTCAGCAGCCTTCGCCGGTGGTATTTTACTGTGGTCAGGCAAATACCGGTTATCGGGAAACGCAAAGTGCCCTTCCGGGCTCTTAACGGGGTAACACTCGAAATCAAAACAGGAATGTTCGGTTTGCTTGGACCCAACGGAGCAGGGAAATCAACCATGATGCGGATTATTTGCGGTATTCTGGAACAAAGCTACGGAAAGGTATGGATTAATGGGCTCGATACCCAGAAACACCGTGAGGAGTTGCAGGGATTAATCGGATACCTGCCACAGGCATTTGGTACTTACGAAAACATGTCGGCATGGGAATTTCTTGATTATCAATCTATTCTGAAAGGCATTAAAGATGTGAAAACCCGATATGCACGCATGGAATATGTGCTGAAGAGCGTACACATGTTCGACAGGAAAGACGATAAAATTGGTTCGTTCTCAGGCGGGATGAAGCAACGAATTGGCATTGCGCAGATTCTGCTCAACCTCCCACGAATTTTAGTGGTTGACGAACCTACCGCAGGCCTCGATCCACGCGAGCGTATCCGCTTCAGAAATCTGCTGGTGGAACTGAGCCGCGAACGAATTGTGATTTTTTCAACGCACATCATCGAAGATATATCCAGTTCATGCAACCAGGTTGCGGTAATTAACCGGGGCGATTTGAAATATTTTGGTACACCCAACGACATGGTGCGCATGGGCGAAGGGTTTGTATGGCAAATGACACTGCCGGCCAAAGAGTTCGACAGCTTTACCAACAAGCAACTTATTATTCACCACATGCGCGATGGAGAAAACATTAAGGTACGCGTACTTTCCAAAGAAAAACCATCGGACGATGCTGTAAATGTTTCGCCCCACCTTGAGGACGCATACTTGTGCTTGTTGAAAGACTTTGTTAAAAACGTTTAGAAAATGAAACGAAACTACGATATAAAAAACAGGTTTGTCAATCTGATAACCATGATCAGGTATAACATGAAAATTATTTTTTCGGGCCGGTTTATATGGTTTATGCTGGCTGCTTTTGTGTTTTTCATGTTTTTTGCCATTCAAACGGTTTGGAACGGCCAGGGAATTACGGAAGGAACGGTTTATAACCTGCTTGTTTTTCCGGGCATTCTGCTTATTTTCTATCCTTCGGTGTTTGGAATACAGAGCGACGACGATGCCCGTATGCTTGAAATTCTTTTTGGTATTCCCAATTACCGCTACAAAGTTTGGCTGGTGAGGCTGCTGATGATTTATGTACTTATCTTTCTCATCATCCTGTTGTTTACAGGTGCCGCCTCTGTATTGCTTTACCGGGTCAGTATTCTGGAAATGTCTTATCAGCTGATGTATCCCATTGTTTTTATGGGTTCCATGGCTTTTATGTTTTCCACGGTAATTAAAAATGGAAACGGGACTGCTGTGATTATGGTGTTAATTGGAGTCGCACTGCTGATTTTGCAGGATGCCGTGCAACGCACCCAGTGGAATGTGTTTTTAAATCCTTTTCAGATTCCCAATAATTTCAACGAAATAATCTGGCACGGGTTAATCACCAAAAACCGGATTTTTCTGGGGGTGAGTATGATTGTTTTTATCCTTTACGGACTTTACAATTTGCAAAAAAGAGAAAAGTTTGTATAACCTAAACCAGCCGGTTGGTTTCCACATCGGGAAAAATAATGGATGGTTTGAAGGTTTTGGCTTCTTCAAAATCCATTAATGCGTAAGAGATAATAATTACCACATCGCCCACGGCAGCCTTGCGGGCAGCCGGTCCGTTAAGGCATATTGTTCCTGAACCCCGCTCTCCTTTAATGATGTAGGTTTCAAGTCGTTCGCCATTATTGATGTTAACCACCTGAACTTTTTCGTTTTCAATTAAATTGGCTGCATTCATCAGGTCTTCATCGATGGTAATGCTACCCACATATTGCAGGTTGGCTTCAGTAACTGTTACTTTATGGATTTTCGATTTACAAATTTCAATTTGCATGGCATCAGTTTTCAATTCAATACTATATTGTCAATTAATCGTACTTTGCCGCAATGCACTGCAATGCAGCCGACCTTTACCCCTTTGTCGTTCCAGTTTTTAACAGGCATAAGGTTTTCATCATCAACTATTTCAAAATACTCAACGTTTAAAAACGGGTTTTTGTTGATATCTTCAATTACTTGGTTTTTGAGCTGTTGTACGGTTTTTTTTGCTTTTAGTTCCTGTGCGTTTCTGAGTTCCTGGTAAATGAGTGAAGCATTATCCCTCTCTTCTGGCGAAAGCAACTCATTTCGCGAACTCATTGCCAGCCCCGATTTTTCGCGGATAATGGGACAGGGTACAATTTCAACCGGCAGATTCATCATTTTTACCAGTTTTTTTATCACCGCCAGTTGCTGTAAGTCTTTCAATCCAAAATAGGCCTTGTCAGGCTTCGTCATTTCAAAAAGCCTGCTTACCACCTGCGCTACTCCGTTAAAATGACCGGGCCGGTGTTTTCCCTCCATCACCTGTTCAAGGCTTCCAAAGTTAAATTTTCGGTTGTCCGGCTCAGGATATACTTCTTCAGCTTCGGGTGCAAAAACAAGGGTACACCCGGTTTTTTCCAGCATTTTCAAATCGACTTCCAGGTTTCGCGGATAGCGCCTCAGGTCGCCCGGGTCGTTAAACTGGGTTGGATTTACAAAAATACTTACCACAACCGCCGCATTCTCATTTACTGCCTGTTCAACCAACGATATGTGACCCTGGTGCAGTGCTCCCATGGTTGGCACAAACCCAACGCTTCCTTTGCTGCGTAGCGCGCTTAACTGCTCCTGTAGTTCTTTTTTTGTTTTTACCAGCATTGTTGTTTCATCAATTCAATTTGCAAAGTAAATAAATAATATTCTTGCGTTTTATATAACCAGCAATTAACATTTGTGCCTTAACACAATGGAAATGAATAAAATTGAATATTCACGATATTTTTATTAACTTTGCACCCTGTTATAAACCGCGCTTACAGGTCAATGGAAAAGAAAAAGATCCTTTATATTTCGCAGGAAATCACCCCTTATTTACCCGAGAGTGAAATGTCGGAGATTGCCCGTTATCTGCCCCAGGGGGTGCAGGAAAAAGGTCGGGAAATCCGAACGTTTATGCCTCGTTACGGGTGCGTAAACGAAAGAAGAAATCAACTGCACGAGGTTATCCGTCTTTCGGGGATGAATCTGGTAATAGACGACACAGATCATCCATTGATTATTAAAGTGGCTTCCATTCAGGCAGCACGCATGCAGGTTTATTTTATCGACAACGAAGACTATTTTCACCGGAAACAGGTGGTTGCCAACTCGAAAGGTGAGGAGTTTGCCGACAACGACGAACGCGCCCTGTTTTTTGCAAGAGGTGTGCTCGAAACAGTGATTAAGCTGCGCTGGGCGCCCGATATCATTCATTGCCATGGCTGGATGACCGCCCTGGTTCCACTTTTCATAAAAAAATATTATTACAACGACCCGCTGTTTGGCCAGTCGAAGGTGGTTTATTCTGTTTACAACGATGAATTTAAAAAAACGTTGAATACAGAAATAAAAAATAAAGTATTGCTCGATGGCATGGTACCCGAAGATGTTGTCTTGCTTGAAAATCCTACCTATGAAAATGTGAGCAAAATGGCCATTGATTATTGCGACGCTATTATTCAGGGAACAGAACAGATTAATCCCAATGTGGAAAAACACATCAAATCCTCCGGGAAACTTTTTCTTGGTCATCAGCCCAAAGAAACATACATCGATGCTTACGACGATTTTTACGAAAAAGTATGGTAGTTGTTAAAAGATCAAATTTAATCGTAAAAAGATCAAATTTGCAATCAATCGCTCAGCTCCCTTATTGTTTTTTTATACGTTTGTAATATTTTTCAGCAAATTGAAAAACAATTTTAAAACAGAAATTCAGTGAAACAAGGAATAAATTTAAAGTACCATTTATCTGCCCTGATAGTCGCTCTTACGATTGTATTTACCGGATGTAACGAACCCGGCGAATTGGGCATGGAGCTTTTACCTTCAACCGATTTAATAGAGGTAAAAAATCTGGTGGAACGGAACAGCATATCCTCATACACCTATCGTGAAGATTCCATCCGTACCGATGAACCTGCAAGAAGCCTGCTGGGAAGTTTTTTTGATCCGGTTTTCGGACTAACTACCATTAACTTTGCCACACAGCTCAGGTTGCAGGATTATCCCGATTACGGAACAAATCCGGAGGCCGATTCGGTAAAACTTTTTTTGTATTACCGGCTGATGTATGGCGACACAGTTACCCCGCAACGGTTCCGGGTATATGAACTGGAATCGGATTTGGATATTGACCAGAATTATTACCAATCTGTCGATCTCAAAGGAATGGCATACAGTAAGTTGCTAGGGGAGGTTGACTACACCCCGGTCATCAGGCTCGATTCTGCCTCACAGGACACATTTTACCAGTTGATTACCATTCCGCTCGATATTTCACTGGGAGAAAAGCTGGTTAATGCCGACTCGTTGCAGATGGTTAACAACGATGTTTTTATGGAGTATTTTAAAGGGCTGTATATCGAATCCGATGCGAAGACCGAAACCGGTGGTTCCATACTTACCCTCGAGGCAGCTTCTTCCGGCAATTTTCAGGGTTCGGCGCTGGTGGTTTATTACAACAACGACGAGAACAAAAGTGAAGAAACGCCCGACACTATGCTGAATCCTTATGTGATTACCCAATTCAGCGCCCGCGTAAACTCCATCGAGCACGATTACTCAGGAACGCCGTTTGAGGCCAATCTGAATGTAGATACGGGTGAAGATTCGCTCATATATGTGCAGTCCACAGGTGGGTTAAAGTCAAAAATTTATATTGATGGGTTGACATCCTGGAAAGATTCGTTAAATATGGCCATCAACAAAGCAGAACTGGTATTTCAGGTGGATACCATTGTTTCCGAAGTGGAAAAATACATGCCCCCCTTACAGTTACTGTTTACTGTACTTGATGAGAATGGCACCGAATTTCTTCCGATGGATTATTCCTTCAGTTCATCGCTCTATGGCGGATATTTACGTTCGGATTATACCTATCGGTTCAATATTACACAGCATCTGCAACAAATTATTAAAGGTGAAGCTGAAAACCACGGATTCTTCTTAACCACAGCCCTAAAAAACAGCGAGGCCAACCGGGTTGTATTAAAAGGCAGCAACAGTCAGACCGGGGTTAAGCTGGTGATTACCTATTCGAAATTTATGCAGTAAGGGATTGGTACACTGCTGAAAATTAAAAGTTAATGCTTCCGTCTTTTTCTGAATTCAGTATTTTTGCATCTTTGGGTTGAGATGAGTTTTACCCATTTTATAACATTCCTTTTTATTGGTATCGGATTGAGTTTCGATTCGTTTGCGGTTTCGGTTTCGTGCGGATTGATGAAGCAGAAAATTCGATTCAAACAAGCTGTGCCCATTGCCTTTTCGCTTGCCTTTTTTCAGGCTGCATTCCCGGTTATTGGCTGGTTTGCCGGGAAAACTATTCAAGATTTAATCCGTTCGGTTGACCATTGGATTGCCTTTGGGTTGCTGGCTTTAATCGGCATAAAAATGATTGTGGAAGGCACAAAACCCAACGGGACATTGCAAAATTTCAATCCATTCAGGAAACGTGTAATTATTGGCCTTTCAATAGCCACCAGCATCGACGCCCTGGTGGTAGGCCTCAGTTTCGGTTTCCTCGAAATTCCCATTTTATTTCCTGTTCTTATTATTGGAGTGATAACATTTATCGCCTCCATGCTGGGCATGTTATTCGGGAAAAAAATTCCGGCCAGATGCAGCCATCAGTCTCTCATTTTGGGAGGAATTATCTTATTTGGAATGGGAATTAAAATTCTGATTGAACACACCTTTATATAGTTTTGAACCCAAATGAAAATCGGAAATCTCATACTTGAAGGAACCCCGCTTTTTTTGGCGCCCATGGAAGACGTGACTTACAAGTCGTTTCGCTGGATGTGCAAAAAATATGGCGCCGATGTGATGTACACTGAATTTGTGTCGTCGGAGGCGCTCGTACGTGATGTAAAAAGGTCGAAACAGAAAATGGTTTTGTTTGATTTCGACCGGCCGGTGGCTATTCAGATTTACGGGCACAACATCAGTTCGATGGTGGAGGCGGCAAAAGTGGCCGAAGAGATGCAGCCCGATTTTATCGATATCAACTTCGGTTGCCCCATGAAAAAAATCATCCGGCATGGGGCCGGAGCAGCCATGTTGCGCGATTTGCCCAAAATGCAGAAAATGGCTGCCGAAATTGTAAAGGCGGTGGAAGTTCCGGTAACAGCCAAAACCCGGCTGGGTTGGAGTGCCGGCGATAAACCGATTCTGGAAGCTGCCCTTCGTCTTCAGGATGCCGGCATTGCAGCGCTGGCCATTCACGGACGTACCCGCGAACAATTGTATACCGGGGTTGCCGACTGGACGCTGATTGGCGAAGTGAAAAACCATCCGCAAATTCAAATTCCAATCATTGGGAACGGCGATATAACTGGCGGCGAAAAGTCCAAATATTTATTGGAACAAACCGGTGTGGATGCCCTGATGATTGGTCGCCCCGCCATTGGCCGCCCCTGGATTTTCAGGGAAGTGAAACACTACCTGCAAACCGGGGCAACGCTTCCCTCACCAACAGTGGCCGAAGTGGTTGAAAATGTAAAGGAACAAATGCAGCTCAATCTGGAATGGAAAGACAACGAGCGCTCAGCCATTTTGATGATGCGCCGCCATTTTGCCAAATATTTTCCGGGATTGCCCAATTTCAGGGAATTAAAAATCAAGTTGCTACGCGCCGAAACCAATGCCGACGTCATTGAAATTCTGGATGAAATTGTGGAGAAGTACGGAGATGTTAGACCGGATTATTCAGAATAATTTCACAAATTGATTTCATTAAGAGAATTTTTGCCACAGATTACACGAATTTTCACAGATAAATTCAAATTCCTGCTTATTTATTTCACCACCAGCTTTTGCGACGGACTTCTTTTGTTGCCGTATTCCACAAAATAATGGTAAATCCCGCTTTTGTAATCCGAAACATTTAGCAGCAGGTGGTCGGTGTGGTTGTCGATGGCAAACCGATTCACCTGCTTGCCGCTGTTATCGAAAAGAAAAAGTTTTCCTTCCCGTATTTCCGGTGGCAATGTGTAAGCCACTTTTAACTGCCCTGAAGTTGGATTTGGGAAAGCCTTCAGGTTAAATTCCGGATTTTCATTTTCAATAAAAGCGCTCACAACCGGTGTTCCGGGCAGGCTGTAAATGTTGGTCCAAACCTTTTCCGGCCAAACAGAAAAATCATAGCAATACGAAAAAAGCTTGTACGTGTTTTCGCCGGTTTTGTTGATGTGGTTGTACAGACCTCCGTCGATGAATGTGAGTTGCGAACCGTCTTCGTTAATAATTTTGCTGTCGTATTCGTAGTATTCCGGCGAAGCGTTGTATCTGTAAAACGTGCAAAGCAGTTCAATTCCGGCATCGTTGTCAAACAGTTTTTCCGAAAGGAACTTGATGTCGTAAAGAAAAAATCCGTTTGGAATATTGCAGTTAATGGTTTTGAACACCGAGTGGTCGGTGTTGTAAATGCGGCATTGCCCGTTGGGCACATCCATCAGGTAGTATTTGAACCCGAGTGTTTCAAACTCAACCACCGAAGTGGAGTAGTCGTATTTTTTTTCGAGGGTAACCTGGGCATTCAACATGGAAAAAATGCCCAGAAACAGGGCGAAAACGATTAGTTTTTTCATAATTGTCAGTTTTATCTCATCAGTTGCAATCCCTCGTTTGCCGACGCATCGCCGGGATTGTACAATTTCACTTTGTTAAAAAGTACTTTGGCCTGGTTGTAATTTCCTGTAAAATAGGAAGTCCAGGCCAGCATGAGCAGCCCGTCGTAATCGAACGGATACAAATCCACCACTTTTTTGAACAGCGGCAGGGCTTTGTCGTAGTTTTTGCGTTCGTAGTAAATCATCCCCAGCCGGAACATGGCAACGGTATTGTTGGGATGAATTTCGAGGATTTTGTTGTAAAGTTCAATCACCTCGTCCCATTTACCCAGCACAGCTTTGGGCAAAATCAACCCAAACCGTGCTTCCTCTGAATAGGGCATCAGTTGCTGCGCCTGTGAATAATAGGTAACCGATTCATCGAACCGACCTGCATTGTAATAGAGCCAACCCATCCGCAGGTTAATTTCGTACGACGACTGGTCGTAAACTGTATTCAATTCTCCGGCAGCAGCCACAAAATCCTTGTTTTTTTCCAGTTCGTAGCTCCTGACAAAAGCCTGTTCCAGTGTTTCCTGGTTTACCTGTCCAAAAACAGGAAAAGCCGCTAATAATAGTATAAATAAAATTACTTTTCTTTTTAAAAATTCCATGATATCCCGGCTGTTAAAGTATGTTTCATATAATTGTAAATCACTGAATTGCTCTCCACCTGGTTGGTGTAAACCTTGTAAGTTTCAGTAACGTCCTGACTAAGATAACGCAAAACAAACTGATATTTTTTCCCGGTTGGAAAATAGAGGCTTCCCGAAAACTTTTGTTCCGAAATGCCCGGAAAATTGGACACCACATAGCCACCCGATTCGATAAAATTTTCCATTTCACCGCTCAGATACTGCCCGTAAAAATGCACCGGTCCCAACTGCGCTCCTCCTGAAACGCCGAAGGTGTTGAATCCGAAACCGTTTTCTTCACTGCTTTTGAAATACGCTCGCGGAGTAAAATAGAAATTGAGGTTTGAAAACGGATATACCGAAAGCCAGGCTGAATATTGCCTGAAACCTGAATTGCCAATGTTGGCATAGTTGTATTCCATTCCTGGCGAAATATTTCCGAAATGCGACCAGACAGAAGTTGAAAATACAAGGTCTCTGTAATAAATAGCAGCGTTTCCAAAAAACCGCCTGTTGCTGCTAATTCCGCCGTTGGCGTACGAAAAATCGCCCCAAATCAGGCTCAGCGCAGGCGATACATAAAGCTTTTTCCACAGAATCAGGTTGGGGTTCACAAAATACTGGAACTGATTGGTTTTGGCCGGGAATATATTTTTATCTCCCCAGTCAATCCGCTGTTCCCGATTCAGTCCAACATAAGTAAGGTTGTGGTTCAGACTGATTCCGGGCGTTATTCGGTGGCTAAGGTCGAACGATTCAAAATGGTATTTTTTCAGGTAGTAAGCTTCGCCGTAATCTTCGCCCACGCCGGCTTGCTGTCCATGAGTTGCTGTAGTTAACGTTTCAAAATCGGGATTAAAACTGTACCCAGCCTCAAATCCCACTTTGGTGATTTTCTTTGCCGAAAAACCAATTTTATCCTGCATGGCGGGAGAAAAATTGCCTGCGGATTTGTAGGCCTCAGACGCACGTCCGCCCCAAAGCAGACTGTAGTAAAGGTATTCCTGCAGCCATTCAAACGACTGGTCATTTTCCCAGGCTTTCAAAAACCATTCGCTGGCTGTTCGGTATTTTTTCAGGTTGTAATATGCAATACCGGTGCGGGCCTGCAGATAGAAAAAGTCGATGTCTTGTTGGCGCGCTTCCTTAGAATAATCAATCAATTCAGCCCATTTTCCCTGGAGATAAAGTTCGTACGAAACTTTCTCCACTTCCGGATAATTCAATTTTTGTTGCGCCTGAACCGCCAGCAAAAACAAGGTAAACACCACTATCAATCCAATTCGTTTCTGCATATCATTTTTAGCTTAGCCTCATTTAAATCTATCAAAATTTCAAAATCCCCCTGTTGAGTAATTTCAATTTTACTTGTACATGCTTTCACCTTTCTGCCCGCAATTTTTTTGGTGATTTCAGCCTCCATTTTTATCGAATCCGATGAGAGAATGTCTCCGGCTTCTTTTAGCGTAAGTTTGTATTCTGCTTTCAGGAACAGGAAAAGTGGAGCAACAAAATCCTGCAGAAATTTCAGTATGCCGCCAAAAAGCAGGTGAACCGGTAGTGTATCATTAATTCTGCTGCCAGCCTGGAATCCTACCGGAACCTTAAACAATGAAACGTAAAACCAAAACAGCGGTGAATGTTTTTTTCCGTTGAAATTGGTGAAAAAGTGCATGTCGCCCTGATTGTACAAATATGCCCGTCCGTTGTGTTTTTCGCAACGGAGGAATGTAGTATTGTACACATCGGTTTCGGCTACCCAGGCATATTCGCCTGCCAGCTTTTTCCATCTGGTCTTTTCTGAATCCACTTCCACCGAAACATTTATTCGTCTTCCGGGAATGAAATGCAGCGCGTTGTTCAGCACTTCATTTTTGGAGGGGTTGACCAAAACCTGGTTTTTTTGAGGAAAATCGAAAGATTTCAGTGAATAACCGAATTCTTCCTTTAGTAAATAATGACCAAATGGATAGTCGATAGTGGTTGAGCCTACATACGGATTGGCCTGAAACTGAAAATGCAGGTGCGGATAAGGCGAGCGGCCCGAGTTTCCGCAACGGCCAATTAACTGGCCTTTTTTCACTGAATCTCCGGTTTTTACTTCTACCGACTGGAATTTTAGATGGCTGAGCTTGGAGTACAAATAATCGTTGTGTTTGATAATGACTGTATTTCCCCAGTTGTCTTTCGTATTTACATCGCCGATAGCATTGTCGGGAACATTGTTCACCACCTCGGCCACAGTGCCGTCGGCAGGCGCCAAAACAGCTTTTCCGAAACAGAAATAATCTTCGGCAAAATCACCCGAATTTTTATACTGCTGCCCCTCGCGGCCGGTGATGATGAAATCAAATGCATGACGCCAGGCACCTTTGTGGGTGTGTTCGCCGTTGTGCCCCTGACTTACCGTCCACTCGCCATAAAACGGAAGAGCTGCCGAAACCGGGTAAGCCGCCGGAAAACGCTTCATATTTCCCGAATAGAGGTACAGATTTTTTTCGGGTTTTCCCAGTTGAACCGGTGTTTCTATCAAATGCCGCGGACGTTTCTCACGCAGTTTCAGCGCATACAAAAAGGTTAAAACAATCACGTTGAACGGCAACGAATAGGGAGATATACGGAACAATACAAAAAGCTGCTGGGTACTGGTGGTAATTAATACCACCGCCGGAAGCAGTAAAATAATCCAGCCGAAACTGACCCGTCCCGGCACCAAATAGTACCCGCCCAACGCAATGGCCGTCAGAATATAGTTGAACCCGATAAATGTATAGCCCAGCGAATCGAATTCGATGCCTACAAACAGGTAAAACAAAAACGCCACGGCATAGCCCAGAACAGAAAGCACAAAGGTTATTCGCGAATAGATGAGTAGTCCTATGGAAATGATAATCCCGGCCAGTAAATGCGTTTGAAAAAAGATGGCGCCAAGCGAATGGAAGTAAATTCGGATAAACGACGACGGAATACTCTTTTCGAGGAAATCATAGAAATTTACAAACACATTCCCGCCAATAGAATAGAGTTCGTTGTATGTATAAATTCCTCGTTCGCTAAGATTTAGCGCCGATAAATTATTGGCTGAAAGTGCAACCAACCAGATGGTAAGCAAAAAAGGAACACTTAAAAACGGCAGGCCGTATTTTCCCAAAACGCCCTGAAAAACAACGGTAAGAAAAAAGCAGGTTAACGCGGTTATGGCAATTAAAACATAAACCTCAACCGAAGGTTGGTAAAACAAACCCACGCCCAAACCAACGAGCAGCGCGTTAAACCCGTAGAGTCCCGAACGCAAATAATACGCGTTGTAACCCAACGCCCAGGCCAGTGTGTTGGCAATGAGCACCGCTACCAAACCACCGATACCGGCACCGTAATCAAAAAAACTGATAGCCACCAGAAATACCGCCAGCGTTTTCGAAGTGGAAAAAAACACCTGCGAGTAGCTGTTGAGGATTGAATGAAGGATTTCCTTTCCTTTGATTACATTTTGGTTTTCCGCCATTATAAATCTCTAATCATTGACAAAAAGTCTTTTGATGCCAGCGGCATCAAATGTTTATAGAAAAAGCCTACCAAGTTCTATGTTCGACCCCAAGGGGTCGTATGTCTTCCATGTGTTCATTATCTATAAACATGTAAACCCTCCGGGTTTGTGATTCTATTCATTAATTCCATTTTATACCAACGTTGTCAGGTCCTGCCGGACGCTGACAAGTCTAACAATTTTTAACCTGTCAGCGTGCGCAGCACCTGGCAGCGTTAACTAACTTTCTGATTTAACCTCCTTTTCCTTTAACGTTTCCAAATCTTCTTTCTTTCTGATAATATGGGATTTCCCCTCCAAATCAATCAGCACCACATTGGGCCGGTAGGTGATAAACTGCATCCACTGGGTGACATTGTAAGCGCCAACACGCTCAATAACCAACTGGTCGCCGGTTTTTACATGCGGAAAATTGATGGCATCCCGAATCACGTCAATGTTCATGCACAGCGGTCCGTAAATGGTTGTTTCTTCCACATATTCAGAAGTCGGTTTGCTGGGATAAACGCCCAGATTGTACCAGAACGAGGTAAATAGCAGGTTTACACCGGCATCAATCACCATGTTTCGCCGTCCGACAGATGACCGTTTGTTGGCCAGCACAGTGGTGAGCAAATACCCTGCATCGTCAATCAATGCGCGACCTGTCTCCAAAAAGAGCGCCGGCAGGTTTTCGTGCGGAATTTCCGACGAAATGAGCGCGTTGGTAATGGCCTCGGCATATTCGTCGAACGACGGACAGGTTTCTGAACCCGGCATGTAAGCGCCTTTCAGCGTATTTTTTGAAGCAAAACCGCCGCCCAAATCGATGTATTTCATCCAGTGGTCAAATTTCCGGTGGGTAGCCATCATCAGGTTAGCCAGTTTTGAGGCTGCAATGCCGTAAGCTGACGTTGCCATAATGTACGTTCCGATGTGTGTGTGCAGGCCAATCAATTCCAGCTTTTCGGCCAGCATAATGCGGTTGATGGCATTCCACGCCTCGCCGTTTTCGTAGTTAAAACCAAAACGGTCCCACATGGGATAAATGCCGGTGTCCATATTCACCCGGATGGCGACCCGTGCTTTTTTGTCGAGCTTGCGGGTAATTTCCATCAGCAGGTAGAGTTCGTCAAAATGGTCGATGTGAATGCAGGCGTTGTGGTTGATGGCCAGCTCCAAATCTTTAGCCGATTTTTCAGGACCGTTGAACAGAATTTGGGAACCACTCACGCCCAGCGCCAGTGCTTTTTCAAATTCAAAACCTGAAACTACCTCGGCCCAGGCGCCTTCATCCTGAAAGATTTTACAAACCGCATCGAGGTAATTGGTTTTGTACGACCAGGCAAACTGCACTTTCGGGTAGCGGGTTTCAAACGCCCGGCGCGCTTCGGAAATCGTGTTCCGGATGGTTTTTTCAGAAAAAACGAATACGGGCGAACCGTAGTCTTCCATCATTTTTGAAACCGGAATTCCATCAATTTCGGAAATCACTTTTTGTTTGGCAGGAAGCCCGAATTTGCTGGGCATTCCGGCGGTTATTTTACTGATTACCGGTTTTTCGTATTTGATTTTTTCCATTTTTTAAATTTCTTTGTTCATTGAGATAGCGGCAAATTTTTCCAAATCCACAATCATGTCGTAGGAATAGCGTACAAACATTTTCCCGATTTTGTAGTGCTGCATGGGCTGAACTTCCATACCGAGCGCCAGTTTAACCAGCGCTTCGGGAATGTTTTGCCCGGCGCCAACAGCCAGGTACACCCATGCGGGAATACGCGGATTGATTTCGATAAGGTAATATTCGCCTGCATTGGTTTTTATCAGTTCAAGCTCCATGCCGCCCTTCCATTTTGATTTCTGAAAAAGCGACCGGGTGAGCTCCATCATTTTTTCGTCAGCCAGGGTAATTCCGCCCCACGCTTTTCCCTTGTCGGTGATGTACTGTTTTCGCATGGGCACGGCTGCCACGGTGTTGCCTTTGCCATCGCCCAGCGCCACGACGTTCACCTCGGTTCCTGCAACAAATTCCTGTGCAATGACCGGCAAGCCCCATTTCGATGAAATTTTCAGGAAAGCCTGTCGCACCTGTTCTTTGTTGTTGGCCAGGTGGGCATCGTAAAACTGACCTTTCACCATCACCGGGTAATCGAATTTGTCTTCCATTTCGGTGATTTGCCCCAGACTGCCCAGGTTGATGCTGGCCGGCACTTTTATGCCATACTTTTTGCCAAACTCGGGAAGCCGGTGTTTTTCACGTTCCTGAAATTGTTGCAGCGTGGGCAAAAATGTATGGATACCTAATTTGTGCAGTCGCTCTTCGTTTTTCATAAAGGAAAAAAGCTCGGCATCGAAATTGGGAACCAGTACGTCGATTTTTTCCTGCTGGTGGATGTGTTCAATACGTTCAATCAGGTCGTCGGAACCCGAAGAAGGGTAGGGAATTTGAAAAATACGGTCGCACAACCCTTCCATGTAAATACCCGGTTCCAGGTTTTCGTAAACCAACCCGATTACACGCACGTCAAATTCTTCGGACTCTTTTACGCCACGAATTACCGGAACACCCGGGCCAGGATTGTCGGTGTTGTTTAACCCGGTAACAGCCAGCGTAATGTGTTTCTTTTCCATAGTTTTTAATTAAATTCAAGCGGATTGCCGTGAACCGTGATTTGATAATGCTTTAGTAACGTGCAGAATTCGTAAAAATCCTTTTCGAAACTCAAATCATCCACATCGTATTTTATCAGAAAAGCTTCCTTAATTTCTTCCAACTCCTTTTCCTCCGCAATCATTCTTATCAGCTCAAGCCCCGAGGGGTTCAGGCTAAACGAGTCGCCGGTTTTCTGGTTGAAAACAAACCCGTTGTCGCTGATTTTTACTTCTGGTGCAATTTTCATTGTTTTATATCTTTAAGTGCCTTTCATTTTGCCACTCTCTTTTTTTTATTCTCCGAATTTATTGATTTTCTTTCAGAAAACTGTCTGAAAACCGATGAATGTTTTTTAGACACCCGAGTAAATAAAAACTTGTGTTGCTACATATTTTTTTTTCAAACTTTAAGGTTGGCACCAATGTTGTTTCATTTAAGAGTAAATAGTTTCAAATTAAAAATTTCAGCCATGAAAACAATAACTAAATTACTGTTTCTGTCAGTCCTGGTTATTTTTGCCGCCTGCCAGGGTGAGCCCGGCCCTCCGGGAAGAGACGGAATCGATGGAAGAGACGGACAAGACGGCGAATCTTTTTTAGGAGCAGTTTTTGAAATTGAAGGCGATTTTACTTCGGAAAACGATTACAGCCTCTATTTTGAATTTCCGCAAACGACCACTGTTTACGAAAGCGATATCGTGCTTGTGTATATTCTGTGGGAACAGGCGGAAGACGATTATGGTGATTTGCTGGATGTTTGGAGACTGCTTCCACAAACCGTTGTTTTAGACGATGGAGTGCTGCAATACAATTACGATTTCACTTTCCTCGATGTATTGGTATTTCTGGAAGGAACCCTCGATTTAAGCACGTTGCTACCTGCAGAATCCGACGACCAGGTTTTCAGGATTGTTGTTCTTCCGGCCGACTACGCCATTTCAAGTACGTTGGATGTAACCGATTACGACCAGATGATGAAATCGCTGGGTATAAACAAAGGGTTGGTGCAGAAAATTGATTTGACAGAAAATATTGAAATAACAGTTCCAAAGTAAAACATGAGTATCCTCTTGTGACAAAAAAAGGTTGTTCGGATTTTTCCGGACAGCCTTTTTTAATGAAAGACATTCATGCTTTTGTTTCATTTTTGTTAATTTAACAATATCTGTTCAGCTAAACAGTAGATGAAAAGGCTGTCATGGTTCAATTTTGCTATCCCCTGCAATTTCCGATTCTCACAAGGTTTTAGTTTTCGCTATTCAGAACAGAATGAAAAAAAACATATGCCAAATAAGAGTTTTTATTTATTTTGGCCGTATTGAGAAATATGAAGAAATTGCCGACCGCATGGATGAGGAAATAGTTACTTTTCTCACCCAGATAATCCGTAGCGATGTGAGCAAATCGACTACTGAAAGGGGTAGTGCTATGATAAAACTGGTGAATCGGATTGAAAGCATCAGTGATTCATGTTACCTGATGGCGCAATTTATAAAACAGGCAAGCAACAATAAAATCGCGTTTGACGATGAGATGGTTGACAACATGAAACAGATTTTCCTGTCGGTTGAGCAACTGATGGATGAACTGCAGTCTGCTCTGGAAGAAAAAGATTCCCCCATTGATTTGGAAGCCGCCCGGGCAGCCCGCGATAACATTAAAGAATCGATTGAAACACTAAATGTTGAAAACCTGAAAGCCATTAAAAAAGGCAATTACAAATATAAAATTGGAATTATTTACACCGATGTTTACACAGAACAAGGGGTTTTGGCAGATCATTGCTATCATGGATTAAAATATGTTGACGAGATGCAAAGAGCCAGGTAAATGCTTTTGAAAAACAGCAGGTTACCATGGTTTTTTCAGGAACATAACCTTTTTTTTGTAATCGATTACTGCCTGGTGTTGCACGAAAAAGTCGCCTCCCAGCAATCCGCAAATTCTCAGGCTGGTGGCTTTAGAGTAAAGATTATTTATTTGCGACAAGTCCAGAAGCGCAACTTTCAGGGTGTTTACCTTTAGTTTGCCAAGTGAAAAAGGATTTAGGGTTGCAATGTTGGTTTCAATGGGTTTTTCACCAATGCCAGCCGTGTGCAGCTGGTTGGGTTCTTCTTTGGAAACAACATATTGGTTTTCCAGGTTTTTATCGAAAACAGTTCTGGAAGCGCCGGTGTCAACCACCCAGTATCCGGTGGTTTTATCTTCAAAAACCGATTGGACAACAAGGTGGTAATTGGCATCCTCCAGCTCCTCAATCTGTAATGGAATTTTTATTTTCATCTCATTATCAGTGTATATTTTTATACGTATTCGATGGAACTCGCCAAATAATGGGACAACTGGATGATTATTTTGCTCGTGGCTCGTTTCATTCGCCAAAGTAAAAGAAAAAACGGCTGAATCCGCAGAAACAGCCGTTTGAAAATGTATAGTTTTTTTTGATTTTTTCTTTTCGGAAATCTATAAAATGTTCATTCCGTCGAGCACGTCCATTATACCCTTTACAGCATTTGCCGAGTCGTGAAGCAGTTGTTTTTCATCGTCGTTTAAGGCAACTTCAATAACTTCTTCAACGCCGTTTTTACCCAGTTTTACCGGCGAACCCACAAACATGTTGTTCAGGCCGTATTCGCCTTCCAGTTTTACGCAGCAGGGGAAGATGCGTTTCTGGTCCATCACAATGGCTTCCACCATTTGTGCTGCTGCTGCTCCGGGTGCGTACCAGGCCGAAGTTCCCATCAGGTTAACCAGCTCGCCGCCGCCTTTTTTGGTGCGGTCAACAATAGCATTCAGCTTTTCTTCGTCAATGAGTTCGGTTACCGGAATGCCGGAAACAGTCGTGTATCGCGGCAGCGGAACCATGGTGTCGCCGTGGCCACCCATAAGTAAAGCCTGAATATCGAGCGGTGAAATATCGAGCGCTTCGGCAAGAAATGCCCGGTAACGGGCTGTATCCAGAATTCCGGCCATTCCCATCACTTCATTTTTTGGTTTTTTGGCAGTAACATAAGCGGCATAAGTCATTACATCCAGCGGATTGGAGACAATAATGATTTTTGCTTTCGGGGAGTATTTCACTACATTTTCAGTAACGCTTTTAACGATGCCGGCGTTAATGGAAATGAGGTCGTCGCGACTCATTCCGGGTTTGCGCGGCACGCCGGAAGTAATAACTACAACTTCCGAGTCGGCAGTTTTCGAATAATCGTTGGTTGAGCCAACCAAACGTGTATTGTAATAATTCACCGGGGCAGTCTGCCATAAATCCAGGGCTTTGCCTTCCGCAATACCTTCTTTAATATCAACTAAAACAACTTCTTTTACAATGTTTTTTTCAGCGACTACCTGTGCGCAGGTTGCTCCAACATTTCCGGCTCCAATAACTGTTACTTTCATTTTGACTATGAGTTTATTACATATTACAAATAAAACAAATAAAATACAATTTGTTTTTGAGAAGCGCAAAGATAATTGAAATATTATTGTGAAAAATGATAAAACCGGCGTAGCTATGGTTTAAAAATCCGGTTTAACATTTTGATAAAATAAACTTTCCTTTAGTTAAACCAGTATGTGACTTTCAGTACAAGCGCCCGGTTCCGCGAGTTCCAGTTCCCGGGAATGTAATTGTCGGTGTAAACCACAAAAAAATCGGAAACCGGCTGGTAGCGCCATTGAAACCGCATGTTTATATTCATGTTGTCCATCTGCTCGTTGTACTGCACAAAAGTGGTCCAGAAAATATTTTCGGAAAAAGTAACATCGAGTTTGGGTCCCAGCAGCCAAAACTGAGTCCGTTCAAATGGCTGCGGCAAATGAAGATCGGTGTAATTAAAGTTAAGCGCAAAATTAATATAGGGCTGATAACGGTATCCTAATTGTCCGGTAATATATTGAATTTCACCGTTATAGAATGTTCCCTTCGATGCTTCGGCATTCCATCTAAACAAGTTTTGCGAAGGGGAGGAGTAAACAATAAAAGCGCCCCCAAAATTGTATTTTTCGCCAGCCGATAAGTAGTGTTCACTGATTTGGGTAGGGTCAAAATCATTTTCCAGTTCCACAAAATAATCTTTAAATCCTGCCATAAGCATGGCCCTGCTCTGAAACTCGAACTGGTAGCTGAAGGTATTTTCATGTTCAATTTTATGGTATTCCTTGTTGAAATAATTTTCCAGTTCAATGTTGAATCCGTGGCTTACAACCCGTTTGTTGGGAACAAAAAGGTAGGTAAATTCCGGCCCCCAGAAGTTGTACCCTTTACGCCTTACATACCCTGTTTCGGCCAGGTAATTTTCTCCAACCGAAGTTTGCGACAATCGTGCCTGTATGTTCTTGGTGTTGTAGGCGAGGGTAGCCCCCTGCGAATATTGCTTTTTCGGATTTTCGGGTTGAAACGAACGGTGGTAAAAAAACTTTCCGCTCCAGAAGTTGTTACTGCTTGCCAGGTTATAGTCGAAACCGGCCACCCGGTTAAACAACGTTGTATCGGCAGGCTGGTTCAGGTATTCTTTATTTACCAAAATGAACCCGATATTTGAACGGGCAAACACTTTTTTCTGAACCGAAGCCACAGTATAATTTCGTGCCAGGTGTTCACTGGTTTTTTGGGTTGTCATGTTCATGAAGCCGATACGCCAGTCGTTACCTACTTTTCCGCTTAACCGGGCACCTGCCAGTACCGGCGCATCCAGCCCGATGCGGCGCGAAAAAAACGGTGTTACCGTATTGTATCCATATCCTGAAAAAAGGTCGCTGTTTTCGAGAAAGAACTGCCGTTTTTCGGGGAAAAACAGTTCGAACCGGTCGATGTTGGTTACCTGCTGATCGACTTCCACCTGTGCAAAATCAGGATTGTAGGTCAAATCGAGGTTCATGGAAGAGGAAATTCCAACTTTCGCATCGAATCCAAAATCTTTGTGGTATTCAGCTCCGGTACCTGCCTCGTAGTCGTTGGCAAATCCTCCGTAAACATAAGGAATCAGTGAGAACTGCATAGTCGATTTGGGCAGCGGCTCATCGAATCGCATAATGCCGGTATAGGCCAGCGAGGCTGTGGGGAATTGCCTTGGAACCGGCGCCCAGCTTGATTTTTCGTTGGTTTTTAAATCGAGCCGGCTGAAGTTTACATTCCAGCGCTGACCGCCCGAAGGATAACGGATTGAACGAAACGGAATACGCATTTCGGCAATCCATTTGTCGTCGTAATGTTCGGTTTTCGATTCCCATTTGGCGTCCCAGTCAAGGTTAACAGCCGAACCGTCGCTCATGGTACCGTCCCATTTGGCGCCCGATGCTGAAATGCCGAATGAAAAGCCGTTGGTCTGGTCGAGAAAAGTATCGAAAAAAGAAAGAAAGTTGTCGTTGTTTCCAAAACTGAAGTCGCGGCGAAACGATTCCATGATGCGTTTCCCGGGAATGGTATCATAAAATACAAAGGCCATGTAAAGCGCCTTGTCGTCGTAAGTCATCATCACCTCCGACTGCTGAGTGGGGTAACCGGTATCTACCGGCAGAACCAGGAAAAACGGAGCCGCTTTTTGGGCAGTCAGCCAGTCGGGTTCATCCAAAACGCCATCAATACTGATTTCACCCTGCATTTTTTTTACATGATATACAAAATCCTTATTAAACGTGTCGATGATGGTGTCCTTTCTCGATTTTTCAATAGAGCTGGCCTCTGCCGAAACACAAAATAAGGCCAGTAAAAACAAAACAATTATCCTCATTTCAGAAAAAAGTTTAATCAATTTAGGTGTAAGTGCGCAAAGATATTTATTCTTTGAAGAATACAACAACAGATTTTTTAAAGAATTTCATCCAATAAAAAATGGCAGGTACGATTTAATCCATAAATTTGTGTTCATTTCAACTTAACCAACGCAAAAATGGAACATTCAGATAATCAACTATTTCTTACTGTTTTTTTTAACCAGCCCAAAATGTAAAAAAAATGGGTTGCTGAAAGAAACGGAAACATTAGCATGGAATTTTCAGGGTTTCACGATACGTATTCCACCACGGCGCTCGAATGCGCCATCATGCTTAAAGATACCCTGGAAGACATTAAACATCGGGAAAAACTGGAACACGCCGCTTGGTTTAAACCCAGGGAAGAATACCAGCGTGTGATGGATTGTATTGAATTTTTAAAACCATTTTCACAAAATGTCGATATCGATTATGCTCAAAACAGCACTCTGGTTTATGTTTTTACTAAAGGAGATGAATACATTAGTGAAGAGGAAATGCAGGAGTACCTTAAAGAAGGATATCGTTTAATTGACCTTCAATTAATCAACTCGGTTTACCGGCGCAATGAAACGGAAGTCCGGGATTTATTAAAAAAAGGAGCAAATCCGTTTATCGATCCTTGTGACAAAAAAGAGGAAAGTGTAATATTGGATGGTCTGGAAGCAGATGAATCATTTGCTTTTACGCAAATCATGGCTTATCGAAATGATCCGGTAACAAAGAGAAAATATACCGATGACACTGTTTTTCATCTTTTCCACTTACTCTATCAGGCAGGCAGTTCCAGCCGTTTGTTCCGGGTAATTCTCTCAGAAAATAAAATCCGGCAGGATTATCCGACACAATGAGTGTAAAACAATTGTTGAAAAGGTCATGAAATAAAGTGAAGCAGAGGTAATGGAATTTATTAATTTGGTAATGGAAAAATTAAATCTAAACATTAAAACGCAGAAACACAATGATATGAAAATTGAAGTTATTGCAGAATTACAGAAGACATTTGCACAGTATGTGCATGAAGAAAATGAAATAGAGTATTGGTTAGCCCGTGAACTACAGGAACTACTTGGATATTCCAAATGGGAAAATTTTGCCAAAGTAATCGAAAAAGCTGTCATTGCCTCTATCAATTCAGGGCAAAATAAAGATGATCATTTTCTAGGTGTGAAAAAGGAAATTGAAATGCCGAAAGGCGGCAAAAAGGTGATTGACGATATTATGCTTACGCGCTACGCTTTTTATTTAATTGCCCAGAATGGCGATCCGCGAAAGGAACAGATTGCTTTTGCAATGAGTTATTTTGCCCTGCAAACACGCAAACAGGAGCTGCTCGAAAAAAGAATAAATGAAATTGAACGGGTTCGCGTCAGGAAAAAACTATCTGAAACCGAAAAGGAATTATCCGGAATTTTGTATGAACGTGGCGTTGACAGCAAAGGATTTGCCCGGATTCGAAGCAAAGGAGATAACGCGCTGTTTGGTGGGTATTCTACAAATTCAATGAAATATAAATTGTCGGTACCCAAAAACCGACCCCTGGCTGATTTTTTGCCAACCATTACCATTAAAGCCAAAGATTTTACTGATGAAATTACAAATTTCAATGTGCAGAAGAACAATATGAAAGGAGAGAATAAAATTGCCGGTGAACACATTAAAAACAATAAAGGGGTAAGAAAATTGCTGTTGGATAGGGGAATCAGGCCGGAAGAACTACCAGCAGAAGAAGACATTAAAAAGGTTGAACGACGGCTTAAGTCTGAGGATAAAAAATTATTGAAAGGCAATAAACCATTGAAAAACAAGTGAAAAGAGTATATTTATCCTTCAGTTTTTGTATCCAGTTTATTGAAAAAAATTATACCGATTTCAATTTCTCAGAAATCCAAAATTTAATTAGGGATTGCCTTGTAACACCTAATTTCATCGCCTGCTGATCCAGCTTTTGAATCATCCATTTGGGAAAATCCACGCATACACGTCTGGTTTCAAGTTTTTCCCGTCTGGCAGTTTTTAAATCCCAAAATTCTGTGATATCCTTTCCTTCTTCAAAAAGTTTATCAAATTCCTATGTCGTTACAGGTTTCTTTTTCATTTTTCTCCGAATTAATGGTTGAAATACCTTTCCAGCACATACTCTGGCTGGTGCTGGTCGGCAATTTACAAACTAGCCTGAAACAAAAAGGTACATCGGGAATGATTCAAAAAGAAACGGGGGTGAACCATGTTCCGGGAAAACTGTTTGATAGATCAGAATATTTATTAATCAACATGAAAATGGAAACAAAAGAAAAAACAAAATGGGTATTGGACCCGGCACACAGCGAAATTTTATTTAAGGTGAAGCACCTGATGATTACCAATGTGAAGGGTGAGTTCAGGAAATTTTCTGCAGAAGCGGTTTCAGAAGGAAATGATTTCAGTTCAGCCAAAGTGAATTTAATCATTGATACAGCTTCGGTTTTTACCAACAACGACGACCGCGACAATCACCTGAAAAGCGCCGATTTTTTCGATGTGGAAAATCACAAGGAACTTACTTTCAAATCCACAAAACTTAAAAAAGTGGACGATGATGAATACAAACTGACGGGTCTGCTGACCATAAAAGGCATTGCCAAAGAAGTTACCCTCGATGTTGAATTTGGTGGAATTATGAAAGACCCCTGGGGTAATGACAAAGCGGGATTTTCGCTGGAAGGAAAAATCAATCGCAAGGAATGGGGTCTGAACTGGAATGCAGCCCTCGAAGCCGGTGGTGTACTGGTAGGCGACGAAGTAAAAATCAGCGCCGAAGTGCAGTTTGCAAAACAGGCGTAATTTTATTCTCTGAATTCCGGGTTGTTTGGTACCAGTCCCAAACTTCCCAGGAAATCCATACACGCCGCCCGCACATTGTAATCCCGGTCGTCCATTTCCCTTACTTCCCAAATAGTTTCAACAAAAGGTTCTCTTTGGGCCGGATCAATATATAGCAGGGAATAAACAGCCATTAGCGAAATATCGAGGTTTTCGTGGGCACAGAATTTTTTCAGGTTTTTTTCGGCTGTTTTGTTGTTGAACATCCCGTAAGCAATGGCCGAGGCAAGGACTGCCACCGGCGGATATTCATCATCCATCGCCTTCAATATATTTTCTGAAAATGGTTTTAGTGTTTCAGGATTTTGGCTACGCAAACCCAAAATGGCCCAGTAACGGATTATCGGATTGTCGTCTGAAAGTAATTCAATTTGTTTTTCAGCAACCTCTTTTCCCCGGAATCCCGACAGAGAAGTGGCTTCGTAAATTTCTTCCAACGGGTATTTTTCTTTGTTGAGCCGAAATTCATAGGCTGTTGTGGTATCCGAAAGCAAGCCGATTTCATATTCGGGCAAGAACATTACATCGCGCGATTTCAGCACTTCCTCTTTTAAAAGGGAACGCATTTTTTCTATGACCGGCTGAAATTCCTGGTCATCAGCCAGGTTTCGGGTTTCCCACAAATCGTTTTCAATATCAAAAAGAAATTCGGCAGGACGTGGTTCGAACAGGCTTTTTTGTAACGCATTGAGTTTATTTTCAGCCAAATCTTTCCGCATCTGCTGTTTGATATCTCCAATTTCCATGTAGCGAATGTAGCTGGCTTCGTAAATGTAAGGCATGTAGTTCCGCGAATAAACAAACCGGCCATCGGTTACGGTGCGCACCATGTCGATGCCGTTGTCGGAACGATCAGAAGACAAATTGAGGTGATTCACGGGTTCTGAACGTTTTTTCCCCAGAAATGATCTGCCTTCCAAATGTTCGGGAATTTCACCTCCGGCCAGGCTGATTAGGGTGGGGGCCAGGTCGGTAAAATCTACGAGTTCGCTGGTTATCACGCCGCCGGTTCCCCATGGCGACAGATGTTTGTATATTTCAGGAAACCAAATGATAAACGGAACGCGGTAACCGTAGTTGATTCCATTGGTTTTTCCGCGTGGCATTCCTTCTCCATGGTCGGCATAAAAAAAGATGATGGTGCTGTCTTTCAGGTTGTCTGCTTCCAACCGCGCCAGCAACTCGGCTATCCGGTTGTCGGTAAGTTTTATGGAATTGTAAACCCGTGCAAACTGTTTCCGCATTTCGGGACTGTCGCGGTAAAAGGGGGGCATTTCAAATTCGTTTTCACCAATCCGTTCTTCAGGTGAAAGGTGTTCGAGCACATTTTTCAGGTACCAGTCGTAGGTTTCTGTCATGGTGCGCGACTGGTGCGATTCATTGTAGTTGAACACGGCAAAAAACGGTTGTCCGGGTTTGCGGTCCCACCAGCCTGCTTTGTTGGAGCTTTCGCTCCAGGCTTCTTTTATGAATGCATTTTCATTTTGAACGTTGTAATCCGTTTTTACATTGTTTGTGGTGTAATAGCCCTGCTGCTGAAGGTAATACGGAAAACCTTTGATGAACTCCGGAACCGGGTATTTGCTGCGGTGGTTTCCGGTGCCGGCTTTATAGGTTTTTACGCCGGTAATGATAGCAGTCCGGCTGGGAGAACAAACAGTTCCTGTGGAGAAGGCATTGGTAAAGCGGACACCTTCTTCAGCCAGCTTGTCAATGACCGGAGTTCTGGCATTTTCATCGCCATAACACCCGATAAACTGTGGCGAAGTATCTTCAATGGTCACCCACAGGATGTTGGGTTTGGGAAGTTCTTCCTTCTGGTTGCATTTTAAAAACAGGGCAAGAATGGCTAACAGGCTGATGAAAAGAGTTTTATTGTTCATTTTAATATTGTTGTTTTCTGCGATTCTACGCGCAATCTGCGAGAGAAAATCCTAAAAATAATCGGCGGTTCGCCCGAATGGATGCCTTCGGCAGAAACCACCGCACCCGTTAAAGCTCCACGAAAACTTTTTCCGGATTCTTTTCTTTTTGGGTTTTCAGACCGGTAATTGCTTCTCTTTCGTTGTTTTCACCAATTATAACCGTAAACGTTCCGCTTTCGTACAGTTTAGGCTGAACGGTGTTGCCTTTGATGCGATAAATTTGTACCAGTTCGCCGGTTTTTTCATTCCATATCTGCATCACCTGGTTGGGCTGGTTCACCGAAATTTCGGGCAGAACGTTTTCAGCACCAAGCCCTAAATTATCGAATTGCGAAATTTGTTTCGGCCATCCCGGGAACTGGTCACGCACCGGGTTGGGATCTTCCACGTCGGCCAGGAACCGCCAGGAATCTATGTCGATAGTCCGTTCGTTTTGGTCGAAAGTAACAAACCCAAACCCGGAAGCGCGGATTTGTGCATTGTTGTACCGGCTGTTCCTGTCAACCGTAATTTTGCCTGGATTGCCCACAGCATACACAAAGTTTTTGTTGCCGAAAGAATCTTCGTATTTCCCCGTGTTCGGATACCCGTGTTCGGGCCGGTCCATAACCGGAATGCCCAATTCATCGGGGAGAAACCAGCGCATGTAAAAATTACAGATGGCCGGTGTGCAAAAACTGTATCCTGCATCGCGGTAATCTTCAAGCCCGTATTGCACCAGTGAGGTAAGGTGCTGATCGCCGTTTATCTGAAATACAGCTCCTTTCCGCATCAGGCGAATGACCTTATCGCGGCCCGATTTTGGCCAGCCCCCCGAGTCGAGGTCGCCGTAAAGATAATTGTCCATACTGCCATGATGGGTGGCCACATTGGCAAAAACGGTTTGTGAAAGCAGCACTTTCATATCGGCCTCTTCCCAGTCTAAAATCCAGTCGTTGAGGAATTTTGTCTGGCGTTCACCAATCATTTCCACTCCGGGTTTGTCGAGAAATGATAAATCATCATGCGGTTCCTGCATGTGATCGTGCCGGCCTTCCCAGTCGGATACAGCCTCGGGTGCGGTTTTAAAAATCCGGTCGCTGATGATGGCAAAACTCACACGTCCGTAAGTGAGGTCGGTGTACCACACGCTCATGCCGCGCTTTGCGGGGGTGGGGTCATACGGATCAGGCAATTGTCCGCACTGGGTTTGATTTACCACATTTACCATTTCAACCGACTGGCGAAATCCCGGACTGTCACTGGTACCCCTTCCTTCGGGCATCTTTTCTCCGGCCTCTCCCCAAAGGTTTCCGTGGAATACGTCATGATCGTCGGGTGTGCAGATGGTGGGCACATCGCGCATTAAATCGCCGAAAGCCCAGCCAAACATATAGTATTTTCCGAGGTAACTTAAAATGGAAACGTCAACCGGTTCCCGCCTAATCTGGTATCCTCCGTTGGGTTCATACACCTGGTCGCCCGAGAAATAGAGGATGTCCGGTTCCAGTTTGGTCAGGTTTTCAACCAGCGGAGTGTAAGGATACCCTGAAGTGAACTGACAGGTGAGGCCGCCAAATCTTAGCGGCCGGTCCACCGGGTCTTTGCGGATGGTTCCGGCATAATATTCCTGGGTTTCTGTTCCGTCTTTTCCTTTTTCAATGTATTCCACCCTGTATTCCGCATCTTTGGAAGCATCCCAGTTTTCCAGTTTAAAAACGGCAGTGCGCGAATCGGGTTCGATGGTTTTGGTAGCAACGGTTTTCCATGCTCCGTTTTCCTTGAGTTGCAGGCTCACATCCTGGTTGTCGTTTTCACTGATGGGCGGTAACATAGCCATCATTTTGACCGTGTTTTTGCTTAGGGTGTGCATGGTCCAGAGCACAGGGCCAAACGCATTTTCAGGTTTTTCAATCACTTTTGAGCCTGACAGTTTTATGTCGTCAAAAACAAAACGGGCGTTTCCCGGATTTTCATTCCCGTCTAACCGCATGTTGTTAGCCACAGCAATCAACCCCTCAATTCCGTCAACCGGGCATGAAAGTTCTGTTTTGAAACCATTAAAATCAACCAAATTCATGGTTAATTTAGTATTTGACCCTTTAATGGAAATCGTGAATTCGCTCCAAACAAAATTCTCCGGGAGCTCGATTTTCTCATCTTTTAAAAAGGCATAGCCATTTAAGCTGACTCCGGCTTTAATGCCTTCTCCAAAATAGCAGGCGGCTTTCACGTCGGGATCTTCCTTATCGTGCAAGCCAATAAAAAATCCGGCAGAACCGGGAATTTCGCCATTTTCAGCCAGCATTATTTTAGCAGAAGCCTGAAATTTACCCTCTCCGGGAGACAAAACATGAGTAAGCAGGTTTACCCTCGAATCGGGGACAGACCCCACGCAGTGAAGCTGACTGTTTTCCACCTTCCAGTCTTCCAGCGGTATGGACCAGAAATCTTTTCCTACCCACACGCGGTCGTGGGTATTGTCGAAATTGGCAGAAAATTCGGTTTTTATTGTGCAGGAGGTTGCAGATAAAAGAAGAATTACAATAATGGTTAATAGCGAAAGTTTCATATTGTTTGGTTTTTTTAATGCTTTAATTGATTAATTTCTGCTTCATTTAAAAATACTCAGGTCCCATTCATCCAACCATTGCAGAAACGGCAATCCGTTCTCGTCGAACTGAACAGGTAGCCATACGTAACGTCCGTCTATGGCATTTTCAGGATTCCAGCGGTCGGCCATAAAAATAAAGGCGTCCTTTTTGCCCTGAACTGGCAAAACAAAGGTGCTCTGCGAATGAAAAGTAAGGTCCGCATCTTCTCCAACGCACGGATTTTTGACATATTCCCAATTCCCCAAAACCGAATCAGCAACCAGTAAACGGGCTGCATTGGGCGCCCAACCTGTGCAGCCGGATGTTATCATGTAATATTTCCCGTTGTGTTTAAAAATGGATGGCGCTTCATTATGGCCGGTGGGAAGCACCCTGATGTATTTCCCTGAAAAGTTCTGATAATCGTCGGTTAATTCGGCAATGTTCAGGGTAAGGTTTTCTTCCGAGGAATGAATATGGTAGGCTTTCCCGTCGTCGTCAACATAAAGGGCCATGTCGCGGGCCATCTGTCCTTTTTTAAAATCACGTTGCATTAACATTCCATCTCTAACGGCCTGAATCCATTCATCTGACCACGATTTCAGATTGGAAGGGAATGATTTCGCCTTCTGTTCTCCGGGATAATTCACCGGCCACTTTCCGGCATTTGGATTTTCAGCTTTTACAAAAGTATAAGGACCGGTGACGTTGTCGGCCACAGCCAAACCGGTTTTTGCCGCTTTGTAGCCCTGGCCCTTCAGCTCCAGGTGAAACCACATCACAAATTTTTGGGTAGCTGCGTTGTAAATAACTTTCGGGCGCTCAATAATGCAACCCTCTACGATTGGGCTTTCAGGGTCTTTGCTTACCGACAATGCAATTCCTTCGTCTTTCCAGTCGGTTAGGTTTTTTGAGGAGTAGCAATGCACGCCAACCCATGCCTGATTTCCCTTTTTCCCTTCAATTTTGTGCTCGCCAAACCAGTAATATATGCCTTCATGAAACAGCACGCCACCACCGTGCGCATTGATGTGGACACCGTTATTATCGGGCCAGAGTTCACCGGGTTTTATGGTTTGAGCTGCGTTTTTACCAGCGGTTTCAAGGATTATAAGCAATAGAAAAAATAAACTTGCCTTCATGTTAAAATTTTAATTTTGGTTATTAATATCCCCTTTTGCCCGTTTAGGGGTGCGTTTACAGATGCATTTTGGTCGCAGGGACCGCCGTTGTCGCTGATAAAAACCACAAGGGTGTTTTCCTCCAGTCCTTCATTTTTCAGCGTTTCCAGAATGCGGCCTGCATTTACATCGAGCCTGTGCACCATGGCACAGTAGGTTCGCCGGTTTTCATCCTGAATATGACTGAACAGCTTCAAATCGGCTTCGGTTGCCTGCATGGGTGCATGCGGGGCGTTGAATGAAGCGAACAGAAAAAATGGCTGTTCTTTGTGCCTTCGGATAAAATCCACACATTCATCGCCTTTGTCGTCGGTAATGTAGGTGATGGGTTGCGGCGTTTTGTAATTGCATTCGATGGGCGACAAATAGCCTGTCCCGTCAGGTTTGGAAGTGAAATAATCGTGCCCGCCGCCCTGATAACCCCAGAATTCATCGAATCCCCGTTGCAACGGATGAAAGTGAGGTTCATAACCCAAATGCCATTTGCCAATGAGACCTGAAACATAACCCAGTGGTTTCAGCCGGTCGGCAATGGTTTTTTCCGCAACGGAGAGACCCAAAAATTCCGGGTCAAAACCCGGCTGATTTGCAGCCAGGTTGTTGTCGAACCCAAACTTGACCTGGTTTTTTCCCGTCATTAAACCTGCCCTCGACGGTCCGCAAACAGGCGCTGAAACGTACCCCTGGGTGAAATTCACTCCTTCCTGTGCCAGCCTGTCGATGTTGGGCGTGGAAATTTGTTTGCTCCCGTTCAGGCTTAAATCGGCAAAACCCAAATCGTCGGCAACAATAAGTATGAAATTGGGGTTGGAAGAACTCTTTTGAGCTTTGACTTCTCTCCCGGTAAAAAATATTAGAAGGCCTGTAAATAAGAATGATAGATACTTCATTTTATTATTATTTTCCTACTTCATCTATTTATTCTTCAAGAGCTTTTTTATTTCCCGCAGATTACGCAGATTTACGCAGATAAAAATTAAAATCTATATCATGTCCATCTCTTCTTTCTCCGTATATGAGCGTCATCTTCGGGAGATTCTTATTTCAGTTCCAGCTGTTCAATATTCATAAATATGTTGTACTAAACCTTCAAGGTTATAAAAACCTTGAAGGTTTGGTCAAAACAGAATCTATTTTTACTTAGGTCCCAAAGTGGAACCTTCATTATATTTCTGCATATTTTCTGCATCGTATTTGCCCACGCCTTTTTCCATAAGAGCTTTTAGTTCATCCAAATGGTTTTGGTAAACTCCGCGCGGATTGGTGTTGTGTTTTGCCGCAACCGAAGCAGCCATTCCCACTACTTCTCCCATCATTCCGGTGGTGCGCATTACCCGAACGGTTCCCAACGCCACATGAGTCACACTGATATTGCGTCCGGCCATAAACAGGTTGTCCACATTTCGTGAGTAAAAACAGCGGTAAGGAATGGGGTATGGATGAATTCTTTTATGAACAGCAATGGATTTAAACTCCATATCCGGAAAATGTTCTGTGTTCTTCGGGTCGGGGTAGTGCAGGTCGATGGTCCATGTGGTTGGTGCCGATGCATCAGGATACACTACATAATCTGTAATGTCCTGTTCTTTAAGAATAAAATCACCAAGCAACCGGCGTGATTCACGTTTTCCGGCAATGTAAGCCACCCAATCCAGTCTGCGGTTGGCATATTCTTCCTTTGCTAAATTATTTTTAAGGGAAGACCAGTTGGAATAAACCACCAGTAATCCGTAATCGCGGATGCGTTCAAATTCGGTAATCTGGTCGAAGTTCATCCCCGTTTCCCAGGTCCATTCACCCATAGTTACTTTTTCTGTATTCTTTTCATTGAATTCTACCCCATACTGAAATTTTGGGAAACTGACCGGTTGGTTTTCCTCCACCGAATACCACTGAACTGAAGAGCCCATGGTCATTTTATCGGCCACTTCGGGTGCGGTGGGTTCGCCAAATTCATCTCGCCCCTCGCGTCCCATGGCATAATCGGCACCGGCCAGAAAACCGATGGTGCCGTCTCCGGTGCAGTCGGCAAACAGTGGTGCCGTAAATGACAGTTCTTCCGAAGTTTCGATGTGTCGGGCATGCACTTCGGTAATTCGCGAACCTTTTGTTTTTACATCAAACGCCCGGTAACTGGTAAACAGCGAAATGTTTTCTTCGGCCAGTACCATCTCCATTTTTTTCTCATCCTCGTAATATTCCGCTGGTTGTGCATTTCCGCCGCGCGATGGTCCGATTTCTTTTATGACATTACCCAGCGCAGGGAACGGTTCTACATTGATTCGGCCTCCAAGATGAACCCGCACTTCGGAACTGTTGTTGCCGCCCAGCACCGGACGGTCCTGGATGAGTGCAACCTGCAAGCCGAGCCGGGCTGCTGAAATAGCGGCTGCTGTTCCGGCCACTCCGCCACCAATCACTACCAGATCGAATTCGCTGGTTTCTTTTGGTTTTTTTGGAATGCCAAGTTGTTTCTTTCTGAATTTCTCCAGAACAGCAATCTCATTCGGTGGGGGCATGTTTCCTTTCGTAAAATAAATCGCATCTACCCGACCATTAAAGCCGGTAAGATCCTTTAGAGTAATCGTTGCATTTTTGCTCAGAATATTGACTTTCCCGGCATTCTGCCAAAACCACTCCGAACCGGAAGCGCCCAAAACCGCACCCGTTTTTTCCCCGTTTACCAGTACCTGAAATTTTCCCGGACCCTCTCCGTCATACCACGGCGAAGTCCAATTGAATGTTCTTACAAACACAATGTATTCCCCGGTTGAAGGGAACTCAACAGTTGTTTCCGCATCGGCAACCGGAACGCCCATTCCGTGTGCTAAAAGATAGGAGGAACCCATCAAATCCATAAACTGCTGATCGACCACCCAGCCGCCTTTGTTTTCAAAGCTTTCGGCTTCGAGGAAGACAGAATGGTTTGATTGCGAAAAACAAATCATGGAGGTTGTAAAAATTGAAAGAAATACGAATATTGTTCTCATAGTGGGGTTAAAAATAATGAATTTCATTGCTATAATGAGAAGTCAATTCTATATTCTGTGTTTATCCGCATAATCAGCGGGAGAATTCTTTTACTTCCCCGCTGATATCGTTGATTTTCGGAGATTTCCGTCTTCCCTGAAAAGCAGTGCAAATCCCAGTATCAAACCCACAGGAACCGCTGGCAGCTATCCACTTCGATATGGAAAAACTTTCACAGGCACGTGCCCTTTCGCACAGTATGTCGGAATTGCTGGCTGTCTCAAACGGCGCCGCCGGCGAAGGCAACGAATCTAAAGTATTGCGCGACAAGGCTTACACCCTGCTGGCCGAAAAGGCCCGGATTATTCGCGAATATGGCCAGTATGTGTTCTGGAAAGACGAAAACAAACTGAAAAGGTATTTTGCTTAGCAATTTAAAAGCCTCCCCTAGCCCCTCCGAAGGAGGGGAACCAGAGGAAAAACATTACAGAGCGTTTACCCTGTATGTTTTAAAAATGAGGCTGTCCAAATAGTCTAAATAGATATCAACAACTTATAAAATGAAAGCTGTTGCTTAAAAAAACCCTAAATCCTCCGAAGGGGGACTGTCTCCTCCCCGCCAACTGGCGGGAGGTTGGGTGGGGTCACAGCTTATAAATTGAACGTAGTATGTCAAATAGTTTAATTGTTTGGACAGCCCTGGGCAGTAATTTGTAAATTACTGACTTTAAGCGCCCCTGTGGGATTTGACCCTCCACGGGGGCTTTTCACCCGCCCCAGCGACTTTTGACCCGCCCCAACACGATTTTTGTTGCCCACAATTCGATTTGACCCTCCACAACGGGAAATTTCATGCTCACAACGAAAAATGACCCGCCCCTGCGCGATTTCGCTTGTCCACAACGGAATTTGGGCGGCCCCTGAGCGATTTCTCACGGGCCACAGCGGGAATTGAGTGGCCCCTGAGCAATTTCTCAAGGCCACAGCGAAAAAATGAGCCTCCACAACGCAATTTCTGATGTTCACAACGGGAATTGACCCTCCACAACCGGATTTTTTGTTCTCACAATACATAACAAGCGGTTTGCAGAAGGTTTAAATGGCCTGACAGATTGAACTTTTGTTTTGCCAGGCGTAAATATTTTACTGTATTTACTGATTTTACAAAACTATTCAATTTTTTATTCCTGCAGATTCTTTCCTAAAATACATTTAGCATGTTACCACTCTTAAATTCATCAATCTACCTAGTTTTTTTATCTTTTCTGCTACATGCCCTACACCGATGGCACAGTGGTGTGCCGGACCCTGTTCCGACCACCGGTTCATAAATTCTTTAGCACTGATTGAAAATTTATAGCGACTGTTGGTATTTCCAATTTCAAGAACAGGGCCTGGCACTGATTCACCTTCGGCAACCAACAGAAAAACATCGTTTTTGCCTTCAACCACTGAAAGCAGCGTAACCGGACCGTGTTTTACCGTCATCTGGATGGAAAGCCCTTTGCCGGGTTTTCCGTGGTAAACCGGCAGCGGAACCAGCTTCACCCGGCCTTCGGCTATGGCAAAATGAGCCGGCCCGTCGTGTCCCAGGTAAACCACATCATCGATAAAGTCCATCAGGTAGAATTCCGAAAAAGAACCTCCGGCACCGAATTCTGCCATAATTTTCATAGCTTGTGCATTCTTCACCTCGCACTCGCCGGCCACCGGAATGTTCTTTCCTGTAAGCAACGTATTTCCTGCAATAACTGAGGTGACAATGTTTTCATACTCATTTCCGGGTTCTCCCTCGTAATAATAGGCCATTGCGCCCAGATTATGGTTTTTCACAAGCTTATCGAGCGCCAAAGAGGTACGTGCTGCACGTTCAATTTCAGCAGGTTCGCACTCCGGGGATACTTCAAAAGCCGTATTAAACTCTTCAATTTTGCCCTCAACTTCAACTTCGGAAACTTCATCCCTGTATTTTTTGAGTTCGCACATTTCGAGCATTTCCATGTGTGTACCAAATGTTGCACTTTGTTTGGTAAGGTCGGTGTACACATCAAGCATTCCGCCATAATAACGGCCAAGCACGCCGAGCCGGTTGTTTCGCATGGCCACGGCTACCCGCGCAGCTTCGACCCATTCTTCGATTTCACACCAGGTTTTCTCGGAGACGATAAAACCGGTTACAATATCGTACCGGACTCCTGCCCGGTTAAATACCCCGGCAATTTCCGGAACCGAGCAGGCCTGGCAGTGTTCCAGCCAAACGCCGGTCATTTTTCCGCGGTCGTTCAGTGCGTTAAATTTTTCGTAATCGAGTTGCGGAACAGGCTGCATATTCAGCAAAACGAAGGGCGCCTTTACTTTTTGCGCCACGGGTAAAACCGTGGACGACAGGGCATAAGTGGAAATGTACAGAAATACCACCTCTACATCTTCCGCCTTCAGCAAATCTGCCGCTTCCCTTGCCTTTTGTGGGTTGTCGACCATTCCGGCATCGACTACCGTAACGTTAAAACTTTCAATCTTTTCTTTTATCTGGCGCTGGTACTTTTCCAGGTTTTCCAGTAAGCCCCCAAACTGGCCCCAGTATGTGTCGAGGCCTATTCCGAACAATCCGACTTTTGTCATTTTGGTTGTTTATAATTCTTACCTCTTTTAATTTTTTGCTTCCTGAATAGTAACCGGTCCCAGCAAACCCGATGGTTCCAGCCGAATCTCATCGATTGGCCTACCCCGAAAATCATGTTTTAAATCGATGTTGGTCGATGTAAACTGTTTTTTATCCGGGAACATCTGGTCACCGCCTACCCGGTTGTACCAGGAGTTTACAACCTTTATTTCCAGCTTATTTTCTCCTTTTTGCAATTCTTCGGTTATTTCGACCCTGAATGGCGAAGTCCAGACAACCCCCTTGTTTTTTTCGTTTATTTTTACTTCCGCAATCCCAACATCCTTTACGCTTCCCAAAATTAAAAAGTATTGTTTGTTTTTTTGAGGTTCAAAACCGATTTGAACAGTTTTGGTGTAAACTGCGGGGCCGGAGTAGTATTTAATTCCGTCATCGGGATGCTGTGTCCAGTCTGTCAACTCAGGAAATGTAACCGAACCGGGACCGCCCCATACGGGATCGAAGCTGACCGTCCATTCTCCGGTAATTTCTTCCAGTGTTTCAAAATCGGGATAATTTCGTTGCGCCGGGCCTTGCACATTTGCAGAAATTGAATTGTTGAACACTACCATAACCGCGCCGTAGGGTTCCAATGTCAGCGGAACAGTTGTCAAGCCATCTTGTTGGGAAAAAGCTTTGGCTTCACGAATTTCCCCTGTCAGGGCATCCCACAATTCGGGTTGTTTCCCAGCGACCCGGAACCGGGCGTTTACTTTTTGCCGTTCAGTGGTTTGGTTGGTCACAAAATAGACATCGCTCTCACCAATGGTATAGTGAATGTAATCGAAATCGGTTTTACTGTCGTTTTCCAAAATATCGAAATCAGCCGGTATCCCTTTTGAAAGGATATAATCTCGCGCCGTCATTCCCCAGGCAACTGTTCCGTTTCCATATGGTTTTTCATCTTTCCCTGATGGTGTCTCACCCCAGATTTTATCAGCCAGTTCCTGAAATTGTTGTTGTGCTTCAGCTCCACCCACTAAACTAACCATTCCTATCGGCTTGTCACCTAAAACCGTTGCACCCTGCTGCAATAATTCTTCCGTCTTTTTCAGCACGGCAAGCGACAATACTTTATGGTCGGGTAAAACCAGGATGCGATATTTCACCCCGCCGGGAACGGTAATTTTTCCGTCCTCCACTTTTAACTGCAGAAAAATGGTTTCATCAGTCACATCGTAATCAAAATCGGGCATCACACCGGCCGGGTCTGAATGTTTATAAGGAAATACATTCGGCACGTGGTCGCCGTAATAATAAAGCACATCGGCCACAAATTTACCTTCCTGAACAACAGATTGTGTGCGGTGCATATAGTCGATGAATGCTCCCGACTGCTCCCACCATGTAACCTGAGGATTTACATGGGTTCCCGCAAAATATTCCTGCCCGGGTAATCCCATTTCAGGAGGCGAGCAGGTGAACGTGTGAAAATACATCCGGTTCAGTCCTGCACAAATTTCGTGGTCGAATGCGGATTTCTGGTCGTGCCACAACTCGTCGTTCCAGTGGGGACCAATTGTGGTAAACGACTCTGCACCAACAATCTTTTTGCCGTAAATATGTGCCGCAGACGACGCCTGCTTTAAGAAAAACCTGTTTTCCGGGTTCGGACGATGTGGAGACGGCGACCAGAACTCACTCATTACAATATCGTTAAAGCCATAGTTTTTTATTCCATCCATCGGGCCGGCATGCGGACCGGCAGACTCAGGTTGAATACCCATATTGTATTTATGGGCATAATCCTGGAATACGGCGTAGTGGTTGAATGCAACCAAATCTCCTAGTGTTTTTCGGAAATCGGCCAGAAAAGCGTTGGAAGTTTCAATGTCTTCAATGACATAACCGGCCACAACAGGCAAATAATTCATCAAATCATACCCCCGGTATTGCATAAATTCTTCAGCAAAATTATCGGTCCAGTTCATTCCGCCACACTCCCAGCTATCGGTCTCCATGTATTTTAGCGTTGTTCCCACATGATCACCGGCTGCTTCAAAAATGGGTTCCACCACATCGTTCCAGTAAAAATCGAATGCCTCTTTGCTCATGTAATCCAGTACACTTCCCTGCCAGTCGCCACTGGAAGTAGAGACATGGGAGTCGGTACAGGTATATCCGATTCTTAAAATGCTCCACTGCCCCTCAGGAGCCTGCCAGTCCAGGCGACCTTCGGCATCCATCCGGGAAGTCAGATTCAGGATATCTTCCTTTTTTACAATATAACTGGTTCCAACCTGCGACCTTGTGTTACTGCGGGGTGTGTTCGTCAGTAAAAACCGGGTATCCGGAGCAGAACCCCCCAGTTCATGGTAACCCAGTTTTAAATCCAAATCAGCAATAAGATCATTCGTTTTTCGGGCATCGTTAACCGGAAAGGCAAGCACCACAATATCTTTATAAAAATCGTTTCTGCTATTGGGTAACTCTAACTTTACTGAAACATTTTTATTGCCTGTAATTTTTGTTTCGGAAAAGGTAATCTGCTTTGCTGCGTATTGCGGAGTTACCCTGGGACCTCCCAGGTTCCATCCGCTTTGAATGTTAAAGCCCATCTCAAGCTCCAGTCTTTTGGCTTCGTCGAGGGCAAAAACGAACAGTTTATTCCATTCATCCGAACCAAACAAAGGACCAGCAGGTATATCTTTGTTTCCTCTTTGATTATGGCCTCCGGCGTCAAAAATCATCGCTCCCTGAAAATTCCGGGATTTCATGGCTTCCAAATCTTTTGTGATTGCAGCTTTGTTTACATTCCCATTAAGCCACCACCACCAGCAGTTAACACCGTATTCACGGGGTGGATTCCGGAATTCCTCCCGAACCTGATCGATAGTAATATTTGAACTGTTTTTTTCTGTATCTGCGGGTTTTTCGCAACTGATTATTACAAACAGCAACGCTATTGCAACAGGATACCAGCTTCTCTTTGTTGAGTTCATGATATGTTAATTGAAATTATTAATTGATTGAATTTTTACATTTTTGTTTCGAACCATAAAAAGGAATACATTCAGATTTAGAAGGGCATTTTTCCCTCCCGGAAACTTTGTTCATGCACAAATGAAAAATAATACAGCCAATCCGGTGCGCATTTTCCTGATTTTGTAACCTTTATGTCAGTTTGTGTTATATTTTAAAAAAGCTGCCTGTTTTTCGATCCTTTACAGAAGGATATAAAAACAGGCAGTCATCACACAATAGATTTAAACTATTTTCCTTGCCAACCAGGATTCTGTTCAATCATCACATCTGTATTTGTATCAATAATTGTTTGTGGAATTGGCCACAAATTGTAATTAAAGTTGAGTGTGGCTTCTGTTTCCGGCCAGTGTGCATAATTTCTGATTCGTTCAACGGCAATATTTCCTCCCATTCTAAGCAAGGTATTCCATCTACATTCTTCATAAACCAGTTCTCTCGCACGTTCATCGAGTATTGTGTTGAAATTGTCATCCATGTCTGCTGCAGTAACAAGATAGCTGCATTGAGCCCTTTCTCTTAGCAGATTTACGTCTGCAGCTGCACCTGCATGGTCGCCAAGTCGCTGTTTAGCTTCTGCTCTTAGCAGGATAGTTTCCGGCAATCGGATGATATAATCATCACGAAATAGATTACTGCGGTTTTCTCCATCTTCAACTCCTGTGAATTTGTCTGCAGCAATTTTACATGAGATGGGATAAATTTCACTTGTATTGTTCAGTATTGTAACAGCATCTTTATCCATACCATACATAACGTTCCAGGGAACAATTTGCCTGTAGTATGGTGAAGTTTCTACATTTCCTTTGAAGCGACGGCGGAATACAATTTCAGAATTCCGCAAATCTTCGGCATACTTTCCTTCGTAAATTTCATCGCGGGCATACATGGTAATGTTTATCTGTGAAATACCTCTTCCGCCAACATCTTCCAGTGTCCCGTTTGTGTGAGCACCGGCTATATCACGAAATACAGGGCCATAAGTACGTGCATAATTCAGTTTTGATTTTCCGTCTTCAGCACGATAAGCTTCATAATCTACCTGTAAGGTCCAGATACTTTCATTATTCCCGTCCTGGTAATTTACATTACCCTCCTGGAACAAATCCCAGTAATAATTAGGTGTCAACTGCAAAGTGTCAACTTTTTCAGTTTCATTGAATACCCCATTTTTATATATGTCAATTAGCACAGTTTGTTCGTTTGCACGGGTTCCAAATCTTGAATCCATTAAACTGTAAAGACCTCCGTCAATTACAGTATTTGCATAAGAAACAGAGTTGTTATAAGCGGTTTGCGCCTCTCCACTATTCCCTTCTTCTTCTAACTGAATACCCAATGCCAGATATAGTTCAGCAAGGTTATGCTGAACAGCTCCACGAACTAAACGTCCCCCGGCAATTGTTGTTTCAGGCATATCATTTTCAATAGCTTTCATTTCGTCAATTGCAAACTGATAGGTAGCTACACGGGAAACAGGTTCAAAATCGTAACGCGGAGAAGTGGAAATTTCAGTGACAATCGGTACCCCGCCAAATAATTCACCAAGGTTACGATAAGCAAATGCTCTAAAAAAGCGGGCCTGTGCCAAAGCATAAGCTTTTTCTTCGTCTGAACCCCACGAAATTTCCGGTAGCTCTGCTGCATAAATAGCAAGGTTTGCCCTTGAAATTACATAGTACCAGGTTGAATAAACCTGATAAAAGGTATCATGGTCAGGATTTATGTTACTATAATCACTAAACGTGTTTCCGCGCCTGATTACAGGTACATCATACATGTCTGTTCCTTTTCCTTTCCAGTCAAAAATCCAGCGAGCTTCAGTGGGATTTGCCCACAAATCCCTGATGTGGGAATAAATACCGACCAAAACCTGATCGACCTGGGCCGAGGTTGAGAAAGCATTGTCAATTGTATAAAAAGTTACCGGGTCCTCTGCCAGAAAAATATTATCTTTTTCACAACCAGTAAAGGATATCAGCAGCAACAATAGTATTATGGAGAAATATTTTATCTTTTTCATAATTGTTGTTTTTTTTAATTAAAAGCTAATGTTTAAACCCAGTGAATAAGTTGACATGACTGGGAATGTCCCCGAAAGGTATGTTGCTCCTGTTTCAGGGTCACCACCATCCCAGTTAGTTAAAGTGGCCACGTTTTTGGCGGCAAGAAACAATCTGAATGAATTGATTTTAGATTCCTTTAACCACTGCGGATTGAAATTGTAAGATAACGTTATATCCTGTACTCTTAAAAAACCTCTTGATTGTAATCCAAGAAAACGACCGTCACCCGAAAAAGTAGCCGATGGATAAACATTACTCGGGTTTTCAGGTGTCCAGTAAGGTTTATAAGTCATATTGGCATTAAAAAGCCCGGTACCTGAAGTTAAGTATGCCTGACTGTTTGGTTGAAGAAAATAATCATTCCCTCCAAATACACCAGACATCAAAACATAAAGTTCAAAATTTTTGTATGAAAAAGTATTGCTCATATTCAGCCTGAAATTTTCTTTTTCGTACCCAAGAATAGTACGGTCATCTGCTGTGATACCAGGCTCTCCGTCAATATCTTCATATTTTGGTGCACCAGGAGTAGCTCCTGTCAAATCAATATACTCAGTATCATCCTCCTGCACAATTCCAATTTGTTTATAGCCAAATATTGCCCCCAAAGATTTTCCAATAAAAAGGCTGTTGGCAATATCATCGTCTTCCACACCATCTCCGTCTATATCCTCGCCATAAAGTTGAACAAGTTTATTCTGGTTTTTCCAGAAAGTAACCTGTGAAGACCATTTAAAATTACTATTCTGAATGTTGATAGAACGTAAGGTTAATTCAATACCTCTGTTATTAACTTGTCCCATTGAGGTTGTAATTGTTTTAAACCCAGTCATCACAGGAATATTCCGCGTAAAAATCTGATCGGTTGTTTTCGAAAAATATAAGTCCAAATCAACAAACAAACGATTATTCAACCAGGCCGATTCAAATCCAGTGTTCCAGGATTCGGTACTTTCCCAACCCAAATCATAATTTCCAAGAGTGCTTTGGACCAGTCCATAATAAATATATCCCGGATTATCGGAAAACTGGTATCTGTAACCACCGGAAGCACCGTTGGCAACTTGTGATAATGTAGAATAAGGATCGATTCCCTGGTTTCCGTTTTGCCCCCATGAAACTTTGAGTTTTAAATCATTTAATGATGCTACTCCATCCATAAAACTTTCATTGGTAATTCTCCAGGCAGCACCAGCCGCAGCAAAGTTGGCCCATTTGTTGTCAGCGCCAAAAACAGATGCCCCATCACGCCGGAAGGATCCTGTCAAAAAGTACCTGTCAAGGTAAGAGTAACTTAATCTGCCCAGATAGCCAATATTAGCTCTTTCGTAAGCATCTAAATTTACTTTTTGTACCGTAGCCTTATGTAGGCCCCACATTCCCAATGTAGTACTTCCGTTTGCGGAATAGTCGCTGCCGGTAGTGTTCACCATCTGGTATTTTTGATAATCACGGGTTGCAACCAGTGTAACGTCAACACTATGATCGCCAAATGTATTTTTATAGGCCAGAATATTGTCGAAAACATAACTGAATGTTCTGTCGTTTTGAAGATATCCATTTGCATTCGTGAGATAATTTACTACTACAGATGGCTGATATCGATGCAATCCTTCACCTTCTGCTATATAGTAATCCTCATAGTAGAATTCACCCTGACGTCTCTGGTCTAAATTTGTCAGAAAATTAATCCGGTAACTCAGACCTTTTATCCAAGGCACAGTTACCTCCAGATTGGAATTCAGCCTAAGACTCTGCAGAATATCCTGATTATCCCTGGTATTGTCATCAACTCCCCACAGAGGATTATTTCCGGATTGGGTGTAAGGATATTTTTCTAAATTTTTTTCATCATCCCTGTACATTACGCCGTAGGGTGACATTACCTGTGCAGTACCAATATTGGCAGCAAATCCCGAATAGTCGCGCCTTGAATAAGCTGCATCAACACCCAGTTTCAACCAACTGGTAATATCAGTGTTGATTTTTCCTAAAACAGACAAGCGGTCAAATTCATCACCAATTACTACTCCCTTATGATTATCGTAGTTAGCCGATAAATAATAGTTAACGCCCTTTGCCGCTCCCGAAACTGCCAATTGATAATCCTGAACTACACCTACCTGAGTTACTTCATCCAGCCAAACTCTTTCTCTACCTTCAGCAAGGTTTTCGAGTTCTCCGGTTTTCAACCACGAAGTTGTTCCTTCAGGATATTGGTTTCGGGCGTTAACAACCTCTATCCATTTCTCACCTTTCATCATTGTTGGTTTGTCCTGCCATGTCTGAATTCCGGATGAAATATTAAATGTAATTACAGGTTTTTCGGAATGCCCTCTTTTTGTTGTTATGGCAATTACACCGTTTGCCGAACGGGATCCATACACTGCTGACGATACCGCATCTTTTAAAATATCAACATTTGCAATATCATTTGGATTTATATCATTCAGACTTCCCAGAAATATAACTCCATCCAGTACAATTAAAGGGTCATTCGTGCCACTGATTGAGTTTTGCCCACGTATTAGCATACTTGGTTCTCCTCCTGCCGAGTTGGTAGGTCCAATATTTAACCCTGAAATATTTCCTTTCAGTGACTCCAGTGCATTAGTATTCGGCAATAACGCAACCGATGAGTTTTCAATGTTAAGTGAACTTACCGATCCGGTAAAATCTTTACGCCTGGCTGTTCCATAACCAATAACAATGACTTCATCCAGTCCCAATGTCTCCTCCTGCATTACGATGTTGATGGTTTGTTGTCCTGCGATGTCAATCTCCTGCGTCCTCATCCCCACAAAAGAAAACACCAATGTTGCATTTTCGGGAATGCTGGAAAGCGAGTAGTTACCGTCGGCATTGGTAACTGTTCCCTGCGTGGTGCCTTTTACCACAACGGTCACACCGGGCAGTGGTTGACCCGCTGCGTCGGAAACTCTGCCGGAAAGAGCGGGTTGCTGTTGTAAGTTAACGGTTTCATAAACCGGTTCATGTTTTGAGAATAAAACCACCTGGCGGTCGATAATCCGGTAGGCAGCATCGGTGTCTTTAAAAAGCCTGTCAAGGGCCTTGTCGATGGTCAGGTTTTTAAATTCAACACTTACAGTGCGGTCCACATCCACCATTTTGCTGTTGTACAAAAACCGGAACTCCGACATGTTTTCGATTTCCAGCAAAACTTCACGCACGGTGGAGTTTTCCATGTTCAGGTTCAGTTTGGTTGCCTGGGCATAACCGCTGAGTGCGTAGCCCTGAACCACGGCGAGGATTAAAGCATACAATGTTAACCTCATACTTCGAAACATTTTTGCGGCCCATAGTTTTTTCAATTTGGGCCAGTTCTTACATAAAAATTTCATAAATTTACATGCTTTTAAATTAATAAATTGGTTATTAATGCCCTTCCTTTCGGCCAGGAAAGAGAAAGGCGAAAAGTACACAAGGGGATGCTTAAAGGCATCCCTTTTTTAGTTCATGCTATTTTTGTTTTATTACAATTTCCATTTTGCTAAAGGTTTTATCGGTTTTCATTTCTCTTCGTTTGATCATATAATCAACAGGCGCTGATATTTTAAGCAACTCGAGTACCTGTTCAAGCGATTCATCTTCAAAAGTAGCTGTGTAGGCCCACCCTTTCAGTTCCGGACCTTCAAGTTGAATATCCACATTAAACCAGCGGTTGAGGCGACGAACCACCTCAGGCATGGGATCGTCCCTGAAAACAAGTACGCCCTCTTTCCAGGCTTTATATTTTTTTGTATTTACTTTATCAATTGTCATTTCATTATCGCTGTCCAGGCAAAATATTTTTTCTCCGGGCTTCAACTGAACAATGTCTTTTTTATTGGTGCGATAATCACCCTGGAAGAGGTTAATTCCTCCTTCAACCAGAACAATTTCGGTAAGTTCTTCGTGTGGGTACCTGGTGGCAATAAATTCAGTACCGGTGACTTCAATATTAATTCTTCCGGTATTGACAATAAACGGAACTTCTCTATTTTCAGTCACTTCAAAATAAGCTTCGCCGAGGAGTTTTACCTCGCGAATGGTGTCGTTAAAAACCAGCGGATAGCTGAGGCTGGTTTTAGAGTTGAGATAAACCTTGGTGCTGTCGGGAAGATAAAACTCCGAACGCATGCCCGCCGGGATTTCCAACGTGTGCCATGCTACAAAAGGTTCGCCGGTTTTTTGCGGTTTTTCCATTGCAAACCAGAGGATTGCAGCAATAAGGGGCAGAATAAGCACGGCTGCCACTTTCTGGAAAATATCCAGTACCCGGATTTTTTTCTGTTTTTCTATTTTGGAATGGACTTGCTGTATGGCTTTTTCGGGATCGTATTTTTTCATGCGCCGCAGTTGCTCCATGCCTTCCCAGGCTCTAAGGGAATCGGCAAAAATTTGCCGATTCTCCTCAGACACTGCCTTCCACTGTTCTACCTTTTCCCTTTCCTCCGGGCTTAATGTGCCTTCGAACCAGGAGGGAATCAATTCTTCTATATGATTATGCTTCATTTATTGCTTTTTGTTATGCGCTTTTTGGCGCATTGTAATTGTTAGACGAACGGGTGGGAAAATACACATATTGAAATGAAGATAAAAATTTTTTTGCGTGCTTTCAATCCCCCTGGCCCCCTTTGATATTGAGCTATGAATTCCATTACATGCATAGCAATCAAAGGGGGACGAAGCCCTGATGAAACGCAGGTGGTTGTCGAATTATTGAAACAAATACATCAGCAAAAACAGCGGCAAATAATCTTTTAAATCGGTGCGGAGTTGTTTGAGAGCGTTGCTTACCTGAAGCTCAACGGTTCGTCTGGAAAGGCCCAGTTTGTCGGCAATTTCCTGGTTTTTTAACCCTTCAAACCGGCTGAGCTCAAAAATCTCCCGGCAGCGGGGCGGAAGTTTTTCCATGCTTTTTTCAACCACAGCCTGTAATTCAGCCTCGGCAAACCATAACGATGAGAGGTTTTCAGGCAATTCCTGTTTTTCGGCAATATGCTCTAATTTATGTGATTTTCTCTGTTCACGTTTCAGGAAGTCGAGCGAACGGTTTTTCACCGAAGCAAACAGGTAATTTTTAAGTGATGAGGTGATTTTAATTTGTTCGTGCTTAATCCATAGTGTCATAAACAACTCCTGAACAATATCTTCGGCTACTTCCTGTTTTCCTGTAATTCGTTCACAGTAAGCACATAATCCGGCATAATAATACTGAAAAATAAAATCGAAAACTACCTTGTTTCGGGTTTTTAATCCTTTTATGAGGTATTGTTCTTCCAATCAGGTCAGGTTTTTGAATGAAAGCCAAAAGTAGTGAAATGAGGGTAAAAAGCAAATAAATTTTAACGTGTTAAACCTTAAAGGTTTCCAAAAATCTTGAAGGTTTGATTGATATCCTACCTCAACCCGCTCCGTTCCAACAGCGCATCTACGGTGGGTTCCTGGCCGCGGAAGCGCTTGTAAAGTATCATCGGGTGTTCAGTCCCGCCTTTTTCCAGGATGTTTTTCCGGAATGATTCAGCCACGTCTTTATTAAAAAGTCCTTTTTCCTTAAACAGGCTGAAAGCGTCGGCATCGAGCACTTCGGCCCATTTGTAGCTGTAGTAACCGGCTGCATAGCCGCCGGCAAACAGGTGTCCGAACTGTGTGCTCATGCAGGTTTCATCAATAACCGGAAAAATTCGGGTTTTCTTCCAGGCCTCTTCCTCAAACAGCTTCACATCACCATCGAACGGTTTTTCGAGAGTGTGCCAGGTCATATCAAGAAAACAAAAGCTCAACTGGCGAATGGAAAGGTAACCGGCCAGATAGTTTTGCGAAGCTTTGATTTTTTCTACCAGTTCAGCCGGAATTTTTTCGCCGGTTTCGTATTGGGTGGCAAATCGATCGAGGAACTCTTTTTCCACGGCCCAGTTTTCCATGAGTTGCGAAGGCAGTTCCACAAAATCGCGGTAAACATTGGTGCCCGATAACCCGGAATAGGTGGAATTGGCCAGCATTCCGTGAAGCGCATGTCCAAACTCGTGCATGAAAGTTTCCACTTCGTTAAAAGTAAGCAGGGCCGGTTTTGTTTCGGTTGGGCGGGTAAAGTTCATCACAATGGTAATGTGCGGACGCGAGTCTATGCCGTTTCCCTTCCACTGGCCTTTAAAGTCGTTCATCCAGGCGCCGCCCTGTTTTCCCGGGCGTGGGTGAAAGTCGGTATAGAGCACCGACAAAAATGAACCGTCGGCATCGTAAACTTCATAAGGAACCACTTCTTCATTGTAAACTGGTATTTCTTTATTCGGTTTGAAGGTGATTCCAAACAGTTCGGTTGCCAGTCCGAAAACGCCATCAACCACTTTGTTCAGTTCAAAATAGGGCTTCAACATTTCATCGTTCAAATTGAACTTTTCTTCTTTCAGTTTTTCGCTGTAATACGTCCAGTCCCAGGGCATAATTTCCCCTGAAAAACCTGCTTTTTGTGCAAAGGCTTTAATTTCCGTTTTTTCTTTTAAAGCCACAGCATAAGAGGCATCGTAAAGGTCTTCTATTAGTTTGTAAACTCCCTCCTGGTTCATGGCCATGCGGCGTTCCAGTGCATAATCGGCATAATTTTTATACCCCAGAAGTTTGGCCATTTCCAGTCGGAGGTTCACCATTTTGCGGATGTTTTCGCGGTTATCAAATTCATTTCCTTTAAATGATTTCGACATGTAAGCCAGGTAAAGTTCTTTCCGTAAATCGCGGTTGTCGGCAAATTTCATAAACGGCAAATAGGAGGGCATGGTAATATCGAAAATCCAGCCTTCTTTGTTTTTGTTTTTTGCTTTGGCCGCTGCAGCTTCCAGAGCGCTTTCGGGCAAACCTGAAAGTTTGGTTTTGTCGGTAATGTGCATTTCGTAGTTGTTGGTTTCTTTCAGCACATTTTCACCGAATTTGAGGGAAAGGGTGGACAATTCGGTACTGATTTCCCGGAATTTCTCTTTATCCGTATCCGAAAGATTGGCACCCTGACGAACAAAGTTGAGATAGGTGTTTTCGAGCAGGGTTTGCTGTTCGGGATTCAGGTTGAGGTTATCTTTTCGATTATAAACCGACCTAACCCGTTCAAATAATACCGGGTTTAAAGTGATGTCGTTTTGATATTTGGTAAGCAGCGGAGAAACTTCCTGTGCAATTTGCTGCAGTTCATCGCTGGTTTCGGCACTTACCAGGTTGAAAAAGATTCCGGCAGTTCGTGCCAGCAATTTTCCTGTCCTGTCAAGGGTTTCAACCGTATTTTCAAAGGTTGGTTCTGTCTTGTTTTCAACAATGGTTTTTATTTCTTTTTCGCCTTGTTTAATGGCTTGCCGAAATGCAGGTAAAAAATGGTCGTTTTTAATTTCCGGGAAAGGTGCTGTTTGGTGGGGTGTTTTGAATTCGCCTGAGAGCGGATTTGTTTGCGTTTTTGTCATATTTAGATTTTCTTTTTCTTTTGAACCGACCATCCAAACTTCCCGATCATTTTTCCGAGGCCGAAATAATGGCCGTGGCTGTAAACCAATGGACGGGCTTTTGCAAAACTGAAAGCCTTTTCGTCGTTCATGTATGTATCGTCAACCGAAACGCCAACCACTTCGGCAATAAACATGTGGTGGGTTCCCAGTTCTGTAATGTCTTTCACCACGCATTCGATGTTTACCGGCGATTCCTCGATGATGGGCGCTTTTACCTTTTGAGCCTGCCCCGGGGTCAGTTTCATCTTTTGCCATTTGTTGAATTTTCGGCCCGAGCGGCAACCGCACCAGTCGGTGGCTTTGGCCAGGTCTTCTGTGGTTAGATTAATAACAAATTCCCCCGTTCGTTTGATAATTTCGTAGGAATGCCGTCCCGGGCGAACCGAAATGGAACACATGGGAGGGTCGCTGTTGATGGTTCCCGTCCAGGCAATGGTAATAATATTGTATTCTTCCGGAGTATGACCACAACTCACCATCACAGCAGGAAGCGGATAAATCAGGGTGCCAGGTTTCCAATGTGTTTTTGCCATAAATAACCTGCTTAATTTTCCGGGTCTTTCCAGTCGCCGTTTTCTTTGATCAGTTGTTCGAGTTCATCCACCGCCTCTTCAAAAGGAATGTGCCTTTTCACCGGTTTCAGGCCTTTGTACAACGTAATTTTGTTGTGGCTTGCTCCCACAAAGCCGTAATCCACATCGCCCATTTCGCCCGGTCCGTTTACCACGCAGCCCATAATTCCAATTTTCAGGTGGTCGAGGTGTTTAAAATGTTCCTTGATTTTCACAGTGGTTTCCTGCAGGTTATAAAGTGTTCGTCCGCAACCGGGGCAGGAGATGAATTCGGTTTTGGTCATGCGCATGCGACTGGCCTGCAAAATGCCGAAACTCAAATCTTTCAGTTCGGTAAATGTAATTTTATCACTCGAAATGCAAAGGCCGTCTCCATATCCGTCGATAAGCAGCCCTCCCAAATCGGCAGAGGCATTGATCTGCAAATCTTCCAGGTTGCTTTCGTTGTATCGCCGGTAAAGAATTACCGGTACTTTCCAGATGTGCGACTCCAGCGTGGTGAAAAACGCCCGCAGCTCGGCCATCGGATTTTTATTGAAACTTTCCAGAATGAGCACCGTTTTCCGGGTCTGCTTCAGTTTCATCATAATTTCCGGGTTTTTATCCATGAACCGGTCGAAATCCATTTTATTGGTCCGGATAAATTTTAACCGGCCCCAGCGTGTGCTTTCAAACAGGTATTCTTCAATGGAAATAATTGGATATGTATTTCCTTTGATGTCCATTATTTTGTTTCCCGAAATGAAATAATCGGGTACCAGTTTGCCGCGAATCGGAATCATCTCCTGAAGGCTGCGTTCGCCCAAATCGGCCACCACAACAGGCAGGTTATCGCCCCCCATATTCAGCACGGGGCGTGTGGAACGGCGTTCGTATTCAAACGGGTTGGTTTGCGCAATCAGCGAAGCTGTAATGGGTTCATGGTCGCGGTAAGATTTAAAGTGATCGACCAGCTTTCGGGCAACCGGAATTTCGTTTACCGGGTCTTCGGTTAAAGAAACCCTGATGGTGTCGCCAATTCCATCGGCCAGCAAAGCGCCATTTCCAACTGCTGATTTAATTCGTCCGTCTTCTCCTTCGCCGGCTTCGGTAACACCTAAATGAATCGGATATTTCATGTCTTCCAGCCGCATTTTGTAATTCAGCAGGCGCACCGTGTAAACCATCATCCGGGTATTGCTCGATTTGATGGAAACCACCACATCTTTGAAATCCACTTTTTTGCAGATACGTAGAAACTCGAGCACCGATTCAGCCATTCCCGAGGGCGAATCGCCAAAACGGCTCATTACCCGGTCGGAAAGCGAACCGTGATTGGCTCCAATACGCAGGGCGGTATTCGTTTCTTTCAGTAATTTAAGAAAAGGAATAAACTGTTCTTCAATTTTCAGCAATTCCTCCTTGTATTCTTCATCAGAATATATTTTGGGTTCAAACCTGGCCCGTTTATCATAAAAATTGCCGGGATTGATGCGTACCTTGCCGAAGTATTTGGCGGCAATATCGGCCAGTCGCGGGTTGAAATGAATATCGGCAACCAGGGGAATGGTGTAACCTCGGCTGCGCAGCTCATCCACAATGTTTTTCAGATTTTCGGCATCGTAAATTCCTTTTACCGTGCACCGTACATAATCTGCACCTTCTTTGGCCAGGGCAATAATTTGTTCAACGGTTGGCTCGGTTTCTTTTGTGGGAGTATCGGTCATCGACTGAATGCGAATGGGGTTATTCCCACCAACTCCAACATCACCAATTTTTACTTCCCAGGTTTTTTGCCTTTCGTACCGGGTAATGTCTTTGATATAATTAAAATGACGATCTTTCATGATTATCTGTTAAGCTGAACTGCAAATTTACGCTAATGGTTTTAATTTAAAAAGTTTCCTTTATTTTTGTTGACTAATATAAATAGATGGACTTAAAAATCAATAATATAACGAAATTATTTGGAAAGCAGAAGGCATTGGACCAGGTGAGTTTTTCGGTTGCTCAGGGCGATCTTCTGGGGTTTTTGGGCCCGAACGGCGCGGGGAAGTCAACCTTAATGAAAATTATTACCGGATTTTTACCGGCTGATAAGGGTAAAATTTTTCTGAATGATGAGAAAATTTCGACAAATAAAACCTCTTTTCGGAAAAACATTGGATATTTGCCTGAGCACAATCCGCTTTACACCGACCTTTACGTGAAAGAGTTTCTGGAAATTACGGCCGGGTTTTATCAGATGAAGAATAAAAAGCAGCACGTTGCCCGTATGGTAGAACTTACCGGGCTGGGCGACGAGCAGCACAAAAAAATCGGTGCGCTCTCGAAGGGTTACCAGCAGCGTGTGGGACTTGCGCAGGCGCTGATTCACGATCCAAAAGTTCTGATTCTCGACGAACCAACCACGGGTCTCGACCCAAATCAGCTGGAAGATATACGTAGTTTGATTCGTAACATCAGTTTGGAGAAAACGGTGATTTTGTCGTCGCACATTATGCAGGAAGTAGAATCCGTTTGCAACAGGGTGGTCATCATTCATAAGGGAAAAATTGTGGCCGATGGAGGGATTGCCGAGGTAAAAAGAGGAAAATTACATCGGAACCAGACGATTATTGTTTCCTTCGACAAACCGGTGGAAAAGGAAAAACTGCTTTCGCTTGGTGCGGTTAAAAGTGCTGTGTTTGAAGGCGAAAACTGGGAAATTGAATCCGGTGGAGAGGTCGATTTGCGTCCTGAAATTTTCCGGTTTGCGGTTGAAAACAGCCTTACTCTGCTTAACCTGGTTCAGAAACAACAAAATCTGGAAAGCATTTTTCACCAGCTTACCCGTGGAAACGATGCCTGAAGTTTCGGTTATTCTGCCTTTTTTTAATACTAAAAATACGTTGGCGGCTGCTGTGGAAAGTGTTCTTAACCAGACGTTTGCCTCCTTTGAAATGTTGCTGGTTAACAACAATTCCACCGATAATAGTTTATCAATTGCCCGTTCTTTGGCTGAAAAAGATATCCGGATTCGGTTGCTGCATGAAACAAAACAGGGTGTGGACTATGCCATGAACTATGGCCTTGAAAATTCGCGGGGCCGTTTTATTGCCCGAATGGATGCCGACGATATTTCTTATCCGGACAGGCTTGAAAAACAGGTTCGGTTTTTAAATGAAAATCCGGAAACCGGCCTGGTGGGTTCGTATGTGAAGTATGTTCCGCACAGCAGTGGGACGGGCGGTTTTAAACGGTTTGTAAACTGGGTGAATACCTTTCATACTTCTGAAGAGATAGAGCGCAACCGTTTTGTGGAAATCCCGGTGGTGAATCCCACCATTCTGTTTCGGCGTGAGTTATATGAAAGGCTGGGCGGTTGCCGGCAGGGCAATTTTCCGGAAGATTACGAAATGCAGTTGCGTTTTCTGGATGCCGGAGTAAAAATGGCCAAACTGCCTTTGCAATTGCTGGAGTGGCACGATTATTCCACCCGGCTCACCCGCACAGATGAAAGGTATTCCACCGAAGCATTTTTTAGGGTGAAGGCGGAATATTTCAGAAAATGGTCGGAGCAGAACAACCCGTTTCATCCTGAAATATGGGTGTGGGGCGCCGGACGAAAAACCCGGCAGCGGGCGCGGCTTCTGGAAAACGAAGGTCTGAAAATTCAGGGTTACATCGATATTGTAAAAGGAAAAACCACAAAGAAAACCACGTTGCATTATTCCGAAATTCCCGATTCCGGTGAAATATTTGTTGTGCCTATGGTGGCCAAACGCGGCGCCCGGGATCTTATTCGGAAGAATCTTCTAAATAGAAATTATGAAGAAGGAGTAGATTTCATTTTTCTGGCTTGAAAAAACACTAATCAAATTTCTTTCGTATTGTTTCCTGGTAATGTTTAATGAAAATTTCCAACTCTTCAGAAAAACTAACTTTCTTGTGGTGTTCCGCTTGATTTAGAATGTATTTGCATGTTCTGTCAACATCAGATTTTGAAACGGAAAAAGCAGATGCTGATTTCTGCCAGGCAAAATTACCGTTGGCAAGTTTGTTTTCATTTTCATGTAAAATAAGGTAATAAGGTCTTGTTTTTCGTATGTCTCTTGCTACTAAGCTAAAGGAGAATAAAAATAAGGTTTTTCCAGTTAATATAAATTAAAATAAACCTTATTTTCTGTTTTCGACAGCTTAGTAGCAAGATAGGATGATGAAAAATACCTTATTACCTTATTCAGGAATTCTTGTTCATGCACAATTTTTCACCCCAAAATGCACCAAATAGATTTCTGGCGTAACTACATCATTACCCCTCTGCAGTATTGCCTTATAATTTCTCCGGTTTGGGTATCGATGTAGAGGTAAAAAAGTTCATATTTTCAAGATCAAATGTTTGTCCTGAAGGAATTCCCATATAAACAGAATAACGGCTTATCAGTTCCTGCACTTCATTAACTACAGTTTCCAGTGTCAGTGAATCGGCTTCATAGGAAACCTCACCTTCCAAAAACCCCTGCTGGTTGAGCATCAGGGTTTCATGGAGGTTCATTTCCTGAAACGCTGCATTTTTTCCTTCCCATTCCTGTTGGGTTAAAATTTTCCGGTAGGTAGAAGGATATTCGGAATCGGGGAGCGGTTTTTCCAAAGGTTATGTTCGGCAACCCGTGCAAAAAACCACAATCAATACAAGAAAAGCAAATGCTGTTTTGGAATACATTGGTATATTTTTTTTGCTGAAAACAGCAGATAAATAATTCCGATGAATTCAGAATCCTCAATTTTCTCCCATGGTTTCGAGCGAAGTGCGCACCTCTTTTATTTCCTCTCTTAATGTGAGGATGTCTTTTTCACTTAAGAATTTAATCAACTCTTTGTCATACACATCGAAAAAACTGTCGCCGAAACTTGAAATGTTTTTTTCAATTTTTTTTATCCGTTTTTTTAATGCTGAAAGTTCCTTTTTAATCTTGTCGAAATCAGAATTTTCTTCGGTAATTTGTTTCCAGGTTCTTTCTTTTGCTTTGTACAGCAACTTGACTTCAATCAGTTCATCGAAAAGTTTTTCCTGGTCGTTTTTTAATGCAGAATTGCCCATAATTTTTTGTTCCCGGTTTCAGATAATAAAGGTAGAAAAATTTCAGTTATTGGCTTCCATCCTTCACGAAAAATCTCCGGGGCCTATCAACAAGGTTTCACCGGCAGTGGTTTCTCTTGCAATGGTTTTACCCTGGTATCTCAGAATAAGCTTGTTTCCGAGAAGCGATTTAACCTTTACGGCAACCAGATCTTCATTTTCCCATGTCATATCCAGTTCAAATCCTCCGCGGCCTTTCAGTCCCGAAATTTTCCCGTTGGGCAGTTTGGAAGGCAGCGCCGGCAGCAGATCCTGGTAATAATCTCCGTTTTCATCGCGCAGGTGCGATTGCAGCAGCATTTCCACAATTCCCGAAGTTGCCCCGAAATTTCCGTCAATCTGGAATGGAGGATGTGAGTCGAACAGGTTGAAATACAGCCCGCCTCTGTCCCGGTAATTGGTCTCCTGGCTTTTGGAAGGTACCATCAGGTTTTTCAGCATCAGAAACGCGTGGTCGCCTTCGAGCAGGCGTGCCCGGAAATTGATTTTCCATGCCCGCGCCCAGCCTGTGCCACCATCGCCGCGGTGCGAAAGCGTAACTTTACTCGCCTCGGCCAGTTCGGGCGTGGTTATAGGGTGAATTTCACCGCCCGGGTGCAGGCCCCACAAGTGCGAAATATGCCGGTGCTTTTCGTTGGGATCATCCACATCGTCCAGCCACTCCTGCAACTGTCCGTGTTTACCGATTTGGTTGGGCACAATTTTTTGGCGTTTGTTTTTCAGCATGGCAGCAAAATCTTCGTCCACTTCCAGTATTTCAGCAGCTTCGATGGTGTTTGCAAACAAATTCCGGATGATTTGGTGGTCCATGGTGGGGCCCATAACCAGGCCGCCCAGCTCGGGACTATTGCTTGGCCCGCTTACCAGCCATTCCGGATTTTCGGGCCAGGGAACCAGGTAACCGGCAAAAAACCGGGAAGCTTCTTTTAGCACCGGATATGCACGGTTTTTCAGAAATCCTTTGTCGCCGGTATATTGGTAATGCCACCACAAATGCTGGCTCAGCCAGGCGCCGCCTGTTGGCCAAATGCCGTGGTCGGCATCGTTTATAGGTGCTGCACCCCGCCACAGGTCGGTGTTGTGATGTGCAACCCAACCTTCCAGGTTGTAATGTTCTTTGGCCACATTCTGTCCGGTTTGCGACAAGTCTTCCACCATCGAAAAAAGCGGTTCGGCACATTCCGAAAGGTTGGTCATTTCTGCCGGCCAGTAGTTCATTTCAGCATTGACATTGATGGTGTATTTGCTGTCCCACGGCGGTGCCAGTCGGTCGTTCCAGATGCCCTGCAGGTTGGCAGGCTGCGTTCCCGGCCTCGATGAGGAAATGAGCAGATATCTTCCGTATTGAAACAGCAGCGACACCAGGCTGGGGTCTTCGTCTTCGTAAAATGAAGACAGCCGTTGATCGGTAGGTCTTTTGGAAATTTCGGAACTGCCCAAATCGAGGGAAACGCGGTTAAACAGGTTCTGGTAGTCGCTAATATGATCCTCCTTCAGTTTTTGATAAGGTTTTCCTTCCAGATTAGCCAGGTAGTCGATGCAGCGTTGCTCCGGATTCCCGCTGATATCGTTGTAATTCACAAAGCTGGTAGCTGCCACCAGATACAGGGTTGCCTTTCGGGCTTTCAGCACAGCAATGGAATCGTCGTACTCAACCAGTCCTCCGCCATCGTGCTCGATGCGCAACCGGGCTTCAAAGGTGAGTTTGCTCTCAGGGTATTTTGTGCCGTCGCGGCCCCGTTCATGGTGGTAATTATTTGCTTTTCCTTTTAAAATAATCTGGTTTCCGTCAACCGAAACCTCGTAATCAGAATGTGGTGAATCCAGACCGGCAACAAAATTAAGCGCCCCGTTTTCGGAGGCCTCGAGCCGGATAATGAGCGCCTGGGCTGGCGCCGATGCAAAAACTTCGCGTTTAAACTGAACTCCGTCCACTTCATAAAAAACCGTAGAAACAGCATTTTCCAGATTAAGCCGGCGCTGATACGAAGTTACTTCATTATGCCCGGGAAAATTCAGTAGAATGTTTCCAAAGGGCAGATAGCTTAACTGACCAAACGGCTGCGACATGAAATGCCTGTTGCCCAAATCATGCGCTTCGTGTTGTTTGCCCTCCCAAAGTAATCTGCGCAAATCTTCCAGGTAGTTGTGCGCGCCGGGATTGGCATAATCGTGCGGCTGGCCGCTCCAAAGGGTTTCCTCGTTAAATTGAATGGTTTCGCTTTCCGTTTCGCCATAAACCATGGCGCCAATGCGTCCGTTTCCAACGGGAAGTGCCTCGGTCCATTCAGTGGCCGGTTTGTCGTACCACAACGTAAGCGAGGAATCTACCTTTTTCTCAATGCCTGAAAAACGGGTACAGGAAAACAGGATGGTAAGGGATAAAACCAGCAGCAGATGTAAGTTTTTCATAACGGAAAGAAATCAAATGTTAAAATTTTCAAATGTTAAAAACGACTACAATTACAAAGTTAACAAAATGTTCCCGTATTTCCCGACTGGTTTGTTGTAAAGAGCAATTCAAATTTTTCAGGAAACTGATATTTTAATGGTTTTTACCTTTAAAATGCATTTAAAAAAGTTTGTGAAAGGGTTGATGATTTAAAGTTTTTTTACACAATATCTCAGGTTTTTCAAATATTCCCCGATTCCTTTGTGCATACAAATCAAATTTTATTATTGACATTTTAAACTTTTAAAATTATTTTTTATGCTTTTATCAAAAAAATTGTACGGTTTATTTTTTATTCTTTTAATGGTTACATCCGTTGTTTTTGCGCAGGTTCCGCAGCAAATGCCCCAACAACAAACTACGGAAGTTTCAGATGGTGAAATGAAGCAGTTTGCCCTGGCATTTGTTGAAGTTCAAAACATCGAGCAAAAGGTTCAGCCTGAGATGATTCAGGCTGTTGAGGAGGAAGGAATAGAAGTTCAGCGGTTTAACGAAATCATGAACGCCCGGCAGGATCCGAATCAGGAAGTGGATGCCAGTGAAGACGAACTGAAAAAATTTGCTTCTGCAAACCGCGAAATTGAAGATATCCAAAACCGCGCCCAGCGGGAGATGATGGAAAAAATTGCAGAATCAGGACTGACGGTTGACCGTTACCAGAAAATTATGGTTGCCGTTCGGAACGACCCGGCACTGCAACAGAAACTGCAAAGCAGTATGCAGGAAGAATAGGATTTATTTGAATTATTAGCATGCAAGGCACATAATTTTTGCAAAAAAGCAAAGGTTTTGTGCCTTTTTTTGTCAATGCAAACTTTATTCTTTTTTCAGATTTGTATTGTTATTCAGCTTCCGGTTTTTCAATGAAGAAGAATGTACCATCTGCCCCGTTCTTGGATATTGATTATTGAGTATTTTGCATTGGCTATTTCCTGAATTTCCAATATTCAATACTCAATAACGAATAATCAACAAAGGAAGCTGCTTCCCTGCATTTGGATATTGATTATTGAGTATTTTGCATTGGCTATTTCCTGAATTTCCAATAACCAACACCCAATACCGAATAATCAACAAAGGAAGCTGCTTCCCTGCATTTGGATATTGATTATTGAGTATTCTGCATTGGATATTTTTTTTATAACCAATAACCAATACCCAATACCCAATATCGAATAATCAACATAAAGAATTGAAAATCGGTTTTTAATTGGATATTGATTATTGAATATTTTGCATTGGATATTTCCCTAATCCGCCGTTTAATAAACCATTCCCACCGTTTAATAAATCTCCCTTTTTTATTTCACATTTTTCATCCACCTTTGAAGAAACCAATTTTCAACGGGTATGAAAACATCGCGAATACCACTAATTGTTGCAATCCTTTTTATCCGTTTTACTTCTTTCGCTCAGGAAGAAATGATAAAGTTAAATGTAGAAGAAGGGAAAACTTATGTGTTCGAACTGGAAGGTAAAACCACTGAATTTGATGTGCCTGGCAATCCTACTATCACCTCAATAGATAAATCAGAAATACATGTTGATATTGATAAGTTTGATGGGGAAACTCTGATATTTACTTCAAAAACAAATTCCAGTGTTGGCGAAAGTCCGGATTCAAAAGTAAAATCAATAACAAACCTGAAATTTCCACCGGTTGTAAATGATGTTAATGAGCCATTTAATCCAATATCAGTTACAATCCAACTTATTGCCATGATTAAATTACGCTATAAGGTTGATTTAAAGAGCAATAATGTTGAGTTTCTGAATAGAAGTGATGTGCTCGGTAAAGCGAAAAGAATGATGAAAGAAAAGGGATACAACGAAGAGTTCATTGCAAAGGGAATCGATTTTATGGCAAAAGAAAATGCAATTTGGCAAAGAATTCACGAGGCTAATCATTTCTTAATTTACTTTAATCTGTCTGTAAAAACCGATAATGAGCTATTACAAAGCAGGTTTCTCGATAAAAGTTTCCAACTGAAGGAAAACGAGGAATTTATTCATGGTGAAAAAACAGACCAACCCGGGACAACTTTTTCAAAAGCAGTAATAAGGGCACCTCTAAAAACTGCTTTTTTCTTAATCCATTATTCATAGAAATCTTC
>CAZLGT010000015.1:0-48649 GCA_964559175.1 uncultured Mariniphaga sp.
AAAACAGGAGTATGAAGACAAATCATACCCCTGCACAGTCAAATTTACCACGTTGACCCGCCAGGGCTCGAACCTGGACTCTTCTGAACCAAAATCAGACGTGTTGCCAATTACACCACGGGTCAATCATTTTATGCCTTTTCGTTAAAGACGGTGCAAAAATATAAATTTTTTTCTTTCAGGGGCTTTTGCTCTTGTTTTTTTACCCGATTCCGGTTTTGTTACCTTTGGGTTAACTGGTTGCACCGGATTGGTGTATTCCTGCAAAACTGTATATTTGTCCTGATTCATAAAAAGGCCAATGTACCGGGAAAGAACAATCAACATTATTTTGGGATGGGTGGTATTTCTGATTGCTTTTATCACTTACATCCTGACACTCGAGCCCACAGCCAGCTGGTGGGATTGCAGCGAGTTCATTATCAGTGCGTATAAACTGGAAGTGGGACATCCACCGGGTGCACCGATTCACATCCTCCTCGGCCGGTTTTTTAGTCTGTTCGCACCTGATGTTTCTCAGGTTGCATTTATGGTAAACCTGCTGTCGGCCCTGACCAGCGCAGGAACAATTATGCTGCTTTACTGGAGCATTGTCCATCTGGCCCGGAAACTTTTCCCGGAAGAGCTTTCAAAAGCCGAACAAATTACGGTTTGGGGAAGCGGACTGGTGGGAGCACTGGCGTTTGCGTTTACCGATTCGTTCTGGTTTTCGGCGGTGGAAGGTGAGGTTTATGCACTATCATCGTTTTTTACCGCTGCCGTTTTTTGGGCTGTTTTGAAATGGGAAAACGAAGCCGGAGAAAAATATGCTAACCGGTGGTTGGTGCTTATTGCCTATCTGGTAGGTCTTTCCATTGGCGTTCACCTGTTGAATTTACTGGCTATTCCGGCCATTGTGCTGGTGTTTTATTTCAGGAAATATGCTTTTTCATGGAAAGGAGCAGTTTCCGCCTTTTTGTTGTCGGTTTTCATCCTTGGCGCCATTCAGTTTATCCTTATTCCCGGTGTGCCCTGGATAGCGTTTCTTTTCGATAAATTTTTTGTGAACAGCCTGGGACTCCCGTTCAATACGGGTATGCTGGCTTTCTTCCTGCTTTTAACCGGAGTTTTGATTTGGGCTGTTTATTATACCCACCGGCACCGCCATGTAATTTTGAATACCATCACGCTTTCGGTTATTGTAATTCTTATCGGATACTCTTCTTTCGGGCTTATTCTGATTCGTGCCGCCGCCAATCCCCCGATGAACCAAAACCACCCCGACAATGCTTTTGCCCTGTTGCGTTACCTGAACCGTGACCAGTATGGCCAGCACCCCCTGGTGCATGGACCGTATTACAATGCTCCTGCATTGGCCACTGCAGGCGAAAAAAAATATTACAATCAGGTAGATGGCAGGTATGAAGTGACGGGTATTTCGGCTTCCAAAACCATTTATCACCCACAAATGCAAACGGTATTTCCGCGCATGTACAGCAGCGATCCCCGGCATGTGGAGGTGTATAAAAGTTGGGGAAAGATAAAGGGCAAGCCGGTGAGAATAAGGGAGAACGGAGAGGAAAAAAACCTGATGAAACCCACGTTCGGAGAAAACCTTCGTTTTTTTGTTACCTACCAGTTGGGGCACATGTATTTCCGTTATTTTATGTGGAATTTTGCTGGCCGGCAAAACGATGTGCAAGGCCACGGAGGTTTTATGAACGGCAACTGGATCAGCGGAATCGACTTCCTGGATGAACCACGGGTGGGTCCCCGCGACAATATGCCCTCGTTCATGAAAGACGATCCCACACGGAATACGTATTGGTTCCTTCCCCTGTTGTTTGGTCTTATCGGCTTGTTTTATCAATACAACCACAAGCGAAACGGCAAAGAAGGATTTGCCGTGGTTTCTGCGCTTTTTGTATTTACCGGCATTGCCATTGTGGTTTACCTGAACCAAACCCCCATCCAGCCGCGCGAGCGCGACTATGCCTACGCGGGGTCGTTTTATGCCTTCGCCATTTGGATTGGACTGGCCGTACCGGCACTTACAGATTCCGTAAAAAAAATTATGAAAGGGAAAACCGGTGCTCTTGTGGTAACAGGAGTATCGCTGGTACTTGTGCCCGGAATTCTTTTTACTCAGAACCTGGACGATCATAACCGCTCAAACCGGTACATGACCCGCGATTATGCCATCAATTACCTTGAGTCGTGCGCACCAAATGCTATTTTGTTTACCTACGGCGACAACGATACCTTTCCGCTATGGTATGTGCAGGAGGTGGAGGGTATAAGAACGGATGTGAAGGTGTTGAATATCAGTTATCTGGGGATGGACTGGTACATCACCCAGCACCGCATGGCCACCTACGAGGCTGCTCCAATGCCGTTTTCATTTCAGGAAGAGCAATATTACATGGGGCGGCGCGATGCCGTTTTGATTCTGGACAGAATTGACGGCGCTGTAGATTTACGCGATGCCATGGCTTTTATGGGCAGCGACGATGAGCGATCGAAAGTGGAAATGGCCGCCGGAAACAAACTCGATTACCTGCCGTCGGACGAATTTTATCTTCCGGTGGACAGAAACCGGGTGCTTGAAACCGGAACAGTGCAGCCTGAAGATGCCGGACTTATTGCCGACACTATCCGGTTCGGTATAAATAAAAGTTACATTTCGAAAAGTGAGTGGGCGGTGTTAAACATTATTGCTGCCAACAATTGGGTGCGACCGGTGTATATCGATCACAGCCTGTTGTTCACCGGCAACATTTATTTTACCGATTGGCTGCAGTTCGAAGGCCTTGCTTACCGTTTCGTTCCCGTAAAATCCGGCAGCGGGGCAATGAACACAGGGCACATCAATACAAATATTCTGTATGAAAATGTAATGGACAAATTTGTATGGGGAAATGTGAATCACCCCGATGTTTTTCTGGACGACTACAACAAAAGGTCCATCCGGATTATTCAGGCCCGGTACATGTTTGCAAGGCTGGCCGAAGCTTTGGTAAACGAAGGTAAAAACGAAAAGGCCGAGGAAGTTATCGATAAAATGTTTGAACTTTTCCCCGACGAAAAAATGCCGTTAACCTACGATTCGTTTCCGGCGGTAGAGCAGTATTTGCGTGCCGGGGCGGTTGACAAGGGCAGTGAAAAAATCAGAAAACTGGCTGCCAACAGTTTTGCCATGCTTGATTATTACCTGAGCCTGCCTCCCCATTTTGCCCGGGCTGTGGAAGAAGAACAGGAACGGGAGATGGGGCTGCTGCAGAATTTACTGGTAATCACCCGGCACTACCAGCTAACGGAACTGAACAAGGAGATTGATGGCCAGGTGCAAAACCTCATCGGCCAGTTGTCGGGTGAATTGAACTGAGCAGAACGGATTTCATTTTTTTCTTTTTCTTCTGATATCATGGAAATCCGAAGTGGGAAAGGCCCCTGAAATTTCTATATTTGTCCAAAATTGCAGCTATGATTTTTGTTACCGGCGGTACAGGATTAATCGGGTCGCATTTGTTGTTTCAACTGGTGTCGGCCGGAAAAAAGGTACGGGCACTGAAACGCGAATCCAGCGATACAGCGAAAGTGCTGAAGACGTTTTCGTATTACTCCGGAAAGCCCGAAGAACTGTTTCACCGGATAGAATGGGTCAACGGCGACATACTCGATTATTTCAAACTGGAAAAGCTGCTTTGCAACGTGGAAGAGGTTTACCACTGTGCCGCTGTGGTTTCCTTCAGCCGGAAGGAACGCAAAAATATGATTCACAATAACGTGGAAGGCACAGCCAATATGGTGAATGCAACGCTGGAAAACGGCGCAAAAAAGTTCTGCCATGTGAGTTCGGTTTCAGCCCTGGGTCCCAACCTGAACGGTTATGCCACCGATGAGCTGACCAACTGGGTGCCATCAAAAAAAATGACGGCCTACTCGCAAAGCAAATTTTTTTCTGAAACGGAAATATGGAGAGGCATTGAAGAGGGGCTTGATGCTGTTATAGTAAATCCTTCCATTGTGCTGGGGCCCGGAAACTGGGATTCGGGAAGTTCGCAGCTTTTTAAAACCGTGTATAACGGACTGAAATTTTATACCAAAGGAGTTACCGGCTATGTGGATGTGAAAGATGTGGTGCAGGCCATGATTTTGCTGATGGACGACTCTCATTTTGAATCCTGTAAAAACCAGCGCTTTCTGCTCAATTCCGAAAATCTGAGCTACCGGGATGTTTTTTCCCGGATGGCCAATGCAATGAACAAACCCCGGCCCAAATATTTTGCCTCGAAGCTGATGCTGGCTGTAGCCTGGCGCGCTGCGTCGCTTGTCAGGATGCTGAGTGGGGGAGGCCCCGAAATTACCCGCGAAACTGCCACAGCTGCCGGAAATGTAACCCGGTTCGACGGAAGCAAAATTACCCGCGCCACCGGCTTTCAGTACCTGCCGGTTTTTGAATCCATTTCCCAAACAGCAGCCTTTCTGAAAAGGGATATGGCCGGATAAACGAAATTTTCAATGTTTTTCCCTGAATCGATACCGGTTTATGCATGAAATACCAGCAACGGCGTTTTGGAGTGGAAAACCATCTTCCGGGCCACGCTGGGATTGAACAAACGGGAAATCATATTCCGCTTGTGGGTTGTCAGCGAAATGATGTCGATTTTCTCCTCTTCAATGAATTTGTTCAGGGTTTCCGGCAAATCCCCGCCCTCAATCAGCCGGCAACTGAACTCTTTCTGTTCGTATTTGTCTTTCAGCACCTCTTTCATTCCTTCCAGCCGGGCTTCGTCCCATTCCGATTTTTCTCCTTTTCCCACGTGTACACAGAATATTTGGGTATTGAAAGGCTTCAGCAACCCCACCAGCTTGTCGAGTGCAGCAAAATCTTTTTCATCGAAATTGGTCGCATACAGCACCTTGTTCAGGGTTTCAACTGAAATTTCGGGAGATTCTTCCGGAACAACCAGTACCGGAACTTTGGCATTGTATATTACATCGGCTGTTACGCTGCCCATGATTAGCCCGGCCTCGCCGCCGGTGCCCATCACAATCAGCCGCGATTTGTTTTCTTCGGCGTAAGCGAGAATGTCTTCATCGGCATAACCCGGTTTAATGATGAAGTCGCTTTTCACCGTTTGCCATTTTTTCTTACCGATTTCTCCGGAAAGCTTTTTAACGAATTTCCGGAAGTTTTCGTTGGCGTTTTTTTCGGCGTTGTCCATGCGGGCAAGCAGTGTGGAGTCGTAAACATAAACGTCGGCATAAGGCACCGAATGTATCACCGGGTTGATGTAGCAGTGTATAAATACCAGTTTAACATGAAGGTGGGAAGCAATATCGAAAGCCAGTTTGCAGGATTTGTAGGAAACCGGCGAAAAATCGACCGGTACCAGGATATGATCCTCTTTTTCATCCGGCTTTTTCAGTGGTTTGGCTTTCTTTCCCAGAAAGTCTTCGAGAATGTCAACAGCCTGCCGGACATCCTTTTCAAGGATTTTGACTTTTACCGATGTGGCGGCATCCTCCATCAGGTTGATGTCTTCCAGATCGCATTCAATGTCTTGTTCCTCCAGCCTCACTTTCAGCATTTGTGCTTTGGAGTAAGGCAAAACCACAATTGTTACCAGTTTTTTTTCCATGATTTCCAGGTTTTAAGTGAACATTGTTTCTGTTTGGTTATTCGTTTCAAAACACAAGAGGTTACAATTTCCAGTAGAAAAATCATCAGTGGCAGTGTAATTTCTCCATAATAAGGTAAATAAGGTTGGGTTTTACGGGGAATCACCTAAACTACTAAGGTCAAACTCCTGAAAATAAGGTTTTCACCTGAATTCCTAAGGGTTGGCGAAGCTCCCTTAGGGTTCTGTTTTCAGGAACCACCTCGTCTCCATCAAAGATGTATCCACTTCCCGGTTTCCCGGGAAGAAATTCGTAGTAACAAGGTTAATTTGAATTCATATAAAACATCCCAGCACAAAATTTTCCCCTCCTTTAACGGAAGTTGTTTGGAATTGGATGTTGAGTAAAGGAGGTTTACCCGGCATGATTTATCAGACGGGGGTGGCTGAAGTCCCGGAAAAAATAAAATTCGTTCTACAGATGCTGCGGACGAAGACGGGGTGGTTAGACCACTTATTAAAAAAAATCGGGGGCGAATCAAAATGAATTTTGAAACACCCCCTGAAGCGTATTATTGAACACTTCCCCCGGGATTAAATCCCGAAAGTTTTTTTAATTTCATCCACATAATCGAGGTTTTCCCAGGTAAACAGCTCCACCTCTTTAACGGCAGGACTATTTTCGTAGGGCGACTCAAATTTTTTAACCACGGTTTGCGGCTGGCGTCCCATGTGCCCGTAAGCTGCCGTTTCCAGGTAAATGGGGTTGCGCAGCCTCAGCCGTTCCTCGATGGCTGCCGGGCGCAGGTCGAAAAGCTCCTGAATTTTTTCCGCGATTTCGCCATCGGTAAAGTTTACCGTTTTGCGCCCGTAGGTATTAACAAACACACCCACCGGACGTGCAACGCCAATGGCATAAGCCAGTTGCACCAGCATTTCGTCGGCCACGCCGGCAGCCACCATGTTTTTGGCAATGTGCCGGGCTGCATACGCCGCCGAACGGTCCACCTTCGAGGGGTCTTTACCCGAAAAAGCGCCGCCTCCGTGTGCCCCGCGACCTCCGTAGGTATCTACAATAATTTTACGTCCGGTAAGTCCCGTGTCTCCGTGCGGACCGCCAATCACAAATTTACCGGTAGGGTTCACGTGGTAAATGATGTCGTCGCCAAACAGTTTTTGCACCCGTTCGGGCAGTTTGGCTTTTACACGCGGGATGAGGATTTTGATCACATCTTCCCTGATTTTGGCCAGCATTGGCTCATCGGCATCAAACTCGTCGTGTTGGGTAGAAACCACAATGGTATGCACCTTCAGCGGAATGTTGTCGTCGGTGTATTCAATGGTAACCTGCGATTTTGAATCGGGGCGCAGGTAGGTCATCTCCTTTTCTTCGCGGCGGATGGCTGCCAGTTCGGTTAAAATTTCGTGCGACAGCTCCAGTGCCAGCGGCATGTAGTTATCGGTGTCTTTGCAGGCATACCCGAACATCATTCCCTGGTCGCCGGCGCCCTGTTCCTTTTTGTCGGCTTTGTCCACCCCCCGGTTAATGTCGGGGCTCTGCTCGTGAATGGCCACCAGCACACCGCACGAGTCGCCCTCGAAACGGTACGCCCCTTTGGTGTAACCGATTTTATTGATAACGCGACGCGTCACCTCCTGCACGTCAACATACGTTTTTGATGTTACCTCGCCGGCTACCACTACCTGACCGGTAGTCACCAGCGTTTCAATGGCTACTTTCGAGTTGCTGTCGAAAGCCAGAAACTCATCCAGCAACGCATCCGAAATCTGATCGGAAACTTTGTCGGGATGTCCCTCGGAAACCGATTCACTTGTAAATAAATAACTCATAATCCCAAAATTTTGGCTGAAACGAATTCAGCATGTTTAACAATTTTTTTCGGGCTGCGGGATGTATCGAATTGAAACGATTGAAAAAAGCACGATTGCTTTAGCATTTTTTTCATGTGGTTGCAATCAATCTCAAATCTCTCCACGTAGCACAACAAAGGTAATATTCTTTTTCAATTTCAAAAAAAAGAGTTTTTGGAATTTTTTTGGTTCGGTTTTCCCGTTTTCTTTCCGAAATTAACGTCCAATGCCTTGTGTGTTCTGCAAATACTCAATTCTCAGCGGGGTAATTTTTAGTCAAATAGTTTTTTGTCAGATTCTTAGGCCGGTTTTGGGAGGTTGAGAATTTTGAGCATCCGGAGAAAGGGGAGGAATAGCTTCGGCCTGCCCGGCTTTCCGACGGAAAATAATCTTGCCCGGCGTTCAGACGGGGAATGAGAAACCGGGGTTCCTGAAAAACTACCTGCTTCGTGCTTCCCACTTCCGTCTCCTGACTTCCTGATTTTACATTCGTTATTCGATATTGGTTATTTCTTCCTTCAATTTAAATAGTTTCGGGTTTTTTGTGCGTTCCAACCCTGACGGAGCTCGCAGCTCCGTCAGGGTTAGCAGCCAACCCGGTGAACGTTATTCGGTGTTCCTTATTTAAAAATCCTGGGAATAAGAAATAAATAATAAGGAATAAGAAATCAGAAACTTCCGACTTCTGTCTTCCGTCTTCCGACTTCTAACTTCCTGATTATAAATTCGTTATTCGATATTCCTTATTTCCTTTTCATATTTCGGTGCGCTGCACCTTTCGCCTCGATGGGTGGCTGGCAGTTCTACAAATCCGCCGGCAGTCGGACAAGATATTACGCGGCGCTGCCGCTGTTTCATTGTTGGATGTTTGGCAAACTTGTTGGTTGTTGGGCACGGTCCGCCTGGATGAACTTCCGTTCGGACGGGCCCTCTGCTCTTTGCTCTCCGCTCTCCGCCCTCTGCCCTCTGCCCCATGCTCTTCACTTCCTCCATCACAACAAATCACCCTCAATCACCATCAATCTCCACCAATCTCCATCAATCTCTCCCTCTCTCAAAACTCCCCTCTTCCCCCTGATAGGAATACGCCGGGCATTTACATGTTTTACAGGAAGAAAACGATCCTGCCAGCACCATAAACAAGAGAACGGTGCCGGTAATTTTAAAAAAGGACACCCCGACAGAAGAATATTTTTTCAATCCCTTCCCAAACCAATTGAAAACACTATATATATAATGGTATAAAAAACCGGATGAACTTTTATTCTTCATAATATTTATTTTGAATCGAAATTATCTTTAATCCTCTTTTTTTAGCGAAAAAAAAGCCGTATTATTGTGATTAATTAAAAAAATAGATTTAAAATTGCATAAAATTTTAACAAAAGCAAGCCTATGGGAATAGTACGAAAAGTTTTAAACATCCAACACAGGTTATTAATACACCCCTGTTGAAAACAAAGGAACATAGCATTATATTTTATCCGGCAATCGTTTGTACATTGCGGATAAATTTTATACGTTTGTATTGTTTAGTATGTAAAAACCTGACAGTTTAGTAAAAACAGAGATGAAAAGATTTTATAAAGTTAAATCAATCAATCAATTAAGTTCAATTTAAAATTCAAGTTATGAGAAATTTGTTTACACGGCTAATTTCAACATTCATGCTTTTAAGTATGTTTGTGCTTGTCTCTTCGGCACAACCCGGCTGGTCTTACCAGCTGTCGCCGGAAGACGGCAATTGCAGTGTATCGTCCGAAGGACAGATTTTTACCATAACCTTCACCGGTAAGGAGAAGGTTTTTCCTGTAAAAGGAGGTAAAATCAGTCTGAATGCAGATGACGGTACACAAATGTATCCGATTCAGTTTTTGTGGGGTGGGACTTCGCTTCCGGCGGAACCCTGGGTATTTCCCAGCTCCATAGAGCCGTACGGAACTGTTACCTTTAGCGGGAACCAGGTAATAATCGACTTCAAAACCGGTCTCAACGAGTTGGAGGATTATTACATTACGGTTCACCCGCAATCAATCCGCGATGCCAGTTTGACGGAGTTCAACGGTCTGCTTGGTGATGCCTCTCCAGGTAGTAACTTTACCGGGCCTTTAACATGCGGAGATGATCTTGGTTACGGATGGGACTTCACAGTGGAAGACGTTACACTGCCTGAACTGGCAGGTCTTGATCCCGAAGATGAGGAGCCCAATGTCAGCACCACCGCTCCGTTGAAAATTGAGTTCAACGTGGATATGGACTGGTCGGCAGCGTATGCCAATGGTGTTGCAGACCTGCAACCCGGCGATATCGCTATTTACACCTCTACCGATCCCAATTTCGGGCAGTTTGGTGGCGATATCATTTATCACACGCCTGACGATGTTACTATCAGTGGTGACGAGATTTCCATTCAGTTTGACGAATTACCGGCACTTACCAATGTGTATGTGCGTATTAAAGAGGGAATCTTTAAGAAATACCAGGAATGTCCGCAATGCAACGACGAGTTTCTGTGGGAAGGTTTCAACGGTAACGGACAGGACGAACTCCTGAACAATAACGGCGAATGGAACTTCAAAACTAAGGATGCTACTGCTCCTACAGTTACTATTCTTGCAACGAATAACTGCGGAAGCAATGTAGAACAGGATACCGAGTTTACCATTACCCTCAACGAGGGAGTGATATACAAAAACAACATGGTTCCCTTCGAGGCACTTGAAGTGGATGAAGATGTAACCGATTATGTTGTTTACACCGGCGGTGGTTTCGAAGCTGTTGTAACAAGTATAAATGGAAATGTTGTTATTACGGTTACTCCCGACGATCTGCTGGTTTCGGGTGAAACTTATACTGTTGGTCTTGCTGCCGGCACAACTGAAGCAGGCAAAGCCGACCTCTGGGACGCTTCCCTGAATATGGTATCGGCTACAACCAAAGATTTTACTGCCGGCGATTTTCTGGCGCCTGTAGTTAACTTTACAGTAACCACAGAAGAAGGAACTACTTTCCAGATACTGGCCAATTCAGATGAATCGGCTACTGTTTATTATGTAGTTGTAGAAAAAGACGATGCATGGGTGAACGGCGATTATTATCCACCTACTTTGCAACAAATTGTTGATTTGGGAAGCTTATATGATGGCGATACAAATCCGAATGCAAATATTCCGGTTCCCGGCGATCCCTATGCAGATACAGATCCTGCTAATGCACTGGATTTATATACTTTTGAAGTAGATGATGACGACGATGTGGATGTAAACATCTGGGCTGCCGGAATTTTCAATACACCACAGGCAGGTACCGATTACCTGGAACGCGTTTGGGATTTGCCCCGTTCCAACAGTACCGAATATGTGGTATTTGCCATTGCCATCGATAAATCCGTTTGCGGACCATACAACCACGAATTGGTTGTAGATGGTGATGAAGGTGATGAACTTTTGGAAGGTTGGGTAACTGATTTGCTTCTTTTCGATGCTACTACCAAAGATGTGTTACCTCCGCTGGCTGAATTCGATGCTGAAAGGACCGATCAGGAAGACCAGGAAGATACTTGCACAGATGAAATTGATGGTGAATATACCGATCCCATTAAAAGGGATGGTCCGGTTTACATAACCTTCAACGAAGGAATTGAACTGGTAAACGGCGACATCAACAACGGTGCCGACATTGCTGCTGCATTCCTGCTTGACGATGGAAGTGCTGTTGACATTAGCGATGCCTCTTCTTACGATGCGGCCACTTTTACCGTTACTCTGATACCCGAAAGGTCATTTGTTTCAGGTAGTAATCTTGAGGTAACTATTCCTGTTAACAGTATAAAGGACCTTGCCGGAAACGAAAATTACCTTGCCGATAACTACTGGTTCTGTGTAGAAAACTACTGTGAACCTTATATCAGCTGGACTGCCGATAAAATCATCGACAGACAACTTGTTGAATCTATGGACCTGACCAAGCCCAACGAGCCTGGTTATCCGGATGACAATATATATGTTGCCAAAGACGGTAAAGTGCGCATTGTATTCGATATGCACATTTACAACGAAACCGGCGATAAACTGACAAATACAAACGATGCGGCAACGGGTGTTAAGAATTTTGTAAAAATCCGCGAAAGTGCTGTTGATGCTTATGCAGCTGAAACCGGATTGCTCATTTACGATGGCGACCTGGTTGATTTTAGTGTTACCGTTGATTATTTCGGTACCAACGATTCAACTGTTATCACCATTGAGCCCAACGGTTTCGTTTACCGGTCGGAATACTGGTACAACGTAGAAGTGGAAGGCTACCTGCAAAGCTACAGCGGGTTGACCATTTTAGATGGACCTTGCTATGGAGAAGGATATAACGGAGGGGCTCAAACCAACCATGTTTCTTTCCAGATTATTGACCATACTGCTCCCGTCGTTACCTTCTTCGAAGATACCGACCTGGACTACACTAACGATTGGGTCAGGTACCTGAATGAATGCGACGGTTGCGATGATCCTTCGGTAGATTTTGCTCTAGACAATTACATTGGTGTTGAAATTACCGAATGGATTGAGCTTGGGTTCGACGGATTCCCGCGTGAGTTGGTTTATACTGAAACCATTGCCGATGCCAATGCATTGCGCAGGTATTTCAGAATTGAGCTTTGCGATTCCGACGACACACTCAAATTCGACGTGGTTAATTTCACGCTTGTTGACGATGGTGATAAAGGTACTGCTTACATGTATCTGAATCCTTATTTCGACAGTGAAACTACGGTTGATGAGGAAGATAACTTTGAAACCGGAGTAAACTACACGGTTAAATTTCTGAGCAACCTGTACGAAGTGGATTACGGTCCCGGTGCTTTCTCAGATGAATTTGGCAACCTGGCCGAAGAAGCAGAAGCTTGCTTTACCGGTTTTGTTGATCCTGCCGATCCACTGGTATGCGAACCGGTAATTTTTGTTGGGCCCGAAGTTTGTGACGGAGTTACTACCGATGATGAGGAACTGATGGTGAGTTTTACCTTTGAAAGGGCTATGACATTTACCGATGATGATCCCACGGTTACCGTTTCTTCGACTACCGACCCTGCTAATTACTCCTCTTTGATTATCGACGGTACGTATGGCGATACCGATGGAAAAGTTTGGATGTTTAACGGATTTGTACTGGACCTCGTACCCGGGGATGAGTATGAAGTTATTGTAACTCCCGGAGCATTTAAATCTTCTGCCGGTTCGCCTGAATGTACATGGCCTGTTGAAGAAGATGTGGTTGCTACTTTTGTTGTAGGCGACGATGTTGCTCCGGAAATCACCACTGTCCTTGATCCTTATATCGAAGAAACAATTACCAAGGTATCCGGAGATATCGTGTTGACATTTACAGAACCGGTTGTACCGGTTAGTGGTCAGTACATGCAAGTTTTTGAAGCTGGTACCAATACCCAGGTTGCATCTGTAAATATTGGTCATCCGGATATCGATTTCGATGATGAAGTAGTTACCATTCCGAATAAACTGTTTGCCGGTAACCTGAAATACGAAACAAATTACTATGTACAGTTTAATGCAGGTTTGGTTAAGGATGAATGTGAAAACCTGATGGAAGACGATTATCTTGAGAAAACATTGGGAAGTGGAGAAGGATTCTTCTGGTTCACTACCGGAGAAGATTTACCACCTGAGTTTGTTTGCGACAAGTTCTCGCCACTGGGTGAAGTTATCGACTATGCTCCCGACTTCGTTATTACATTTAACGAACCGGTTGAACCTGTCGATGGAGCATTTATCGATATTTATTTTACTCCATTTGCTACTGTTGCCAGTTTTGGTCAGTTTGCTGTGGAAGATATGGTGCCAAATGCTAATAAAACGGTATATACCATACCTTTCTCAGAAATCACCCGTTTGTCAGGAAACGTGATTACTTTTGGTAATTGCTATCACCTGAATATTCCTGCCGGAGCTTTTGTTGATGTTTCCGGAGGATTACCTTCGCCTCAGGTTATTTCTTTCGATACTGAGAATACAACAATTGCTGAATCTGATTGTAGCTGGACCTTCTGTATTGATGATACAGTTTGCCCGGAAGTTACATTCTGGCCTGAAGAAGGTTATGAAAACATTCCGTTGAATGCTCATCTGTTTGTTCAGTTCGACGAACCTGTTCAACTGGGTGAAACCGGATTTGAGATTCCGCTGACTACATTGAATGCTCAATCGTACTTCAATCTGCAAAAAGACGTTGACGGAACTCTTGAAGATGTTCCTTTCTACCTGGAAACAGTTAGCGCGGATAAAACATGGATCATGATTGTACCGGAAGACCCGGAAGCACCTGAACTGATTACCACAAGTAACGTTCACATGGTTGGCGATACTGAATATATTTTAACTGTTATGCCAAACGGTGACGGTCCTTTTGGAGACGGTTCACTTGGAATCATGCAGGATGCCAACGGCAACTACGTAGGTTGCATGGAAGGCGAAGGCTGGTATGCCGATAATGTTTCTGTTACTTTCCGCACTGAAGACGTACTTTGTCCGCTGGAAGAACTGGAAGCTCAGGATATGGATCTGGATGACATCGTTACCATTTCAGATATTACTGCCGAAGGATTTAAACTTACGGTTGGCGAATGGCCCGAACATTACGGCTACGGTAAAGTAAATTACCGCGTAGTTAGAAAAGGAAATGCCAACACAGCAGCCAATGCTTTGAAATCAGGTACGCTTACATTCAGTGCTACCAAAACTACTGTTGCCGTGAATGTAACTGGAATAGACGCCAATTACGCAACAGGATATGATTATGATGTGTTCCTGGAATTCATTGATGACGAGGTTGATGCATTTGACGAAGATGCTGAAATTCTTGCCGAATGGCCATACAAGGAAATTGAAGGGCTCGAATTGATTCGCATCCGCGATCTGAACCCTGCACCGAATGTGTGCGATTGGGTTTCAGTAGAAGTTACCTTGTGCGACGACGATGCTCCGCTGGTTGTAACTCCATTGCAATATCAGCCACTCAGTGGTGGTTGGGCTTCAGCCGTTGGAGTCAATACCGTTCCGGTAACTTCTGATTTGAATTTCATTCTGGATGAGCCTTCTGCTTTTGTTGCAGCTCAACCTGCTGTTACTCCGAATCAGATTGCATTGCGCGACTACGAAAACAACCTGCTTGTGGATGCCACCATTACACTTTCGGTAGGCACAAATGGAAGAACTACAATTACCATCAGCCCGGATGAACCGTTGATGGACGAGCACAGGTACTATGTAACGTATGATCGTTATGCCATTGAAGATGACAATGAACTTTGCGGTGGACCAAATTACCTTGCTGAGAGAATTGACAAATCATGGTGGTTCAAAACCATGGACAATACGCCTCCGGTGGTTGTTTGTGGAGATATTCTTCCACGAGGTGATTGTGTTGAAAAATTACATGACATTATTGTTACGGTTTCTGATGGAAATTCAGTGGTTGTTAACGAGAACCTGTCACCGGCATTTATCGATATTTATGAAGTAGGTAGTTCTATTCCTCATGAAAGGATTCCGTTAAGCCGCCACACAAAAGAATTTGTGGAAGTTGTTGACGGCGACAGTGTCTGGACATTTACTTTCCAAACACATTACGAATACCTTAGCAGTGCATGTTATACGGCTGAAATGCCTAAGGACCTGTTTATCGACAGCTTTGGCAATAAGTCTGTTTACTACTGCGAATATGCAGGAAACGGACAAGGCGAAGTTGACGGAATGACTGAATGTGAAATTTGTGAGATTTCATGGTGTGCGGAAGACTACGAAGCTCCTGTAGCTGAGTGGATTGCACGAATGGATTATTCTTATCTTTACGTGGCTTACACCGACGATCAATATGTAACCGACTGGGAAGATGGTATTGCAGGTGATGTAATTACCGATGTTCCCACAAGCAGTCACTTCTACGTTACCTTTAACGAGGCAGCGCAGGTGTACGATCCTGTGGCAGAAACCTGGAGAGATCTGAGCTATGCCATATATAATCCGGCAGTTCTGGCCAATGCACTGACCATCACCAACGAAGGCGATACTCTGGTTTACGGACCTGACTACTGGCTTCAGTATATCCCTTTCACAGGTAATAGGGCTTTCCGTATTATCATTGCCAACGATTACAGTCATTTAGGCTATGGCAATTTGGGTAGCCAACCTTACCTGCTTGGTTCCATGAAGAGCAATTCGGAATACAATATCATCCTGAATGAAGGAATGATTAGTGATTTCCCAAGTTGCGACAATCCTGGAAATATCATCGAAGAAGTACAGTTGCTTACAATTTTCACACGCGACGACACGCCTCCTGAATTGACCATTCTCGATGCCAACGGAGCAGTTATCTGCGATGCCGATTGTCCGGAAACCGGATTCTATATCAACTTCAACCAACCTGGTTTCGATGTTGACGATCCGAACTGGATGAATTGGTGGACCTACTGGACTCCTGAGTGGCCAGCCAACGACATGGATGATGAATGTACCAACATTTGTGTTGCCGAAGGTGACCACCTGCGTTTGGAATTCAACAAGCCCGTTGTTAAAACTCCGGCTGAAATACTGAACCGTCCGTTCCTGTGGTGGGAAAATGCCGGTGTTGACTGGTGGACTGAAGCCAATCTTGGATTGAAAGCTGAAGACCTCGAAGATCCGGCCGACAGCCGCTTTATTAAGTTCCACAGATGGAATGGCTCTGCATGGGTTGATGCCGGTGTTACATTCGATGTAACCATTACCGACAATCAGTTCATCGACCTGGCATGGGACGGAGACCTTGTTTCTGAAGGCATTTATGCATTCACTTTTGCTCCTTATGTGGTGAAAGACCAGATTCGCGTTCCCGACGGCAACGAATTCCTCGGAATGACTTGTATGTTCCAGGTGGTTGACCACGAAGAACCTCTGGTAGCAGAATTCCTGTATAATACAGATTCTGAATGTGACCGCAGTTTTGATGGTCCCGGATACCCGATGGATGTTGCTACCGATACTCAGTTAGGTATTCGATTCAACGAGCCTGTTAAACCTGGCGAAGCCGGTAAAAAACTGATCATCCGTCGCGAAAACGGTCAGCAGCAGCAAATTATCGATGCTACTGAAATTACCATCGACGAAGACGATCACACCATTGTTTGGATTAACAACGCAGAATTTGAAGAGCATACATTATACTATGTAGAAATTCATGAAGGATTTGTATTGGATACAGCAGTTTGCGGTTCCAACATGTACGCCGGAATCGATCCGGAAGACAGTGCACCGGGATGGCAGGCTAATATTCCTCTATTCGAATGGGTATTTGCCACGGGAGATAATACTCCTCCGCAACCTGACGCAAGTTTGATGGGTGCAGAATTCTTCCCGCAGATTGGCGCCGACGATGTGGCTAAAAACAGTGATCTGTATATTATTTTCGATGAAAATGTACAAACAGATTGTCTGCCTTACGATCCTGCATGTGATCCGTTTGAACTGACTGTAAGCGATTATTTTGCAACTAAAGGATTCTACATTTACGCCAACACAGGTGAAAATCCGGATGTTGACTTCGGAAACTTTGTGGAATTCATTCCATTCTGGGTTGATATAGATGGCGATTATGTTCAGAACCCACGGGTTACCATTAGTGGTACCGATATTTACAACGGACTTGTTAGCAATAAGGTAACTGTTGATCCGGTAACGGTATTCGACAGAAACCTGACCTACTACATCCGTGTAAGCGGCAACCTGTTCTGCGACGGATTTAGCAACAAATGGGCCGGTATCCGCGACAACAGCTGGTGGTTTACCATCACCAACGACGTTGCTCCGGAAATCGAATGGGCTGAACCTGCTCTGTTTGTACACGATGGCGCACCTGAGACTTTACCTGCAGAACCGAACGGTTATGTAGTTACCGACCTGGTGATGTCGTTTGTGGATGAAATAGATAAACTCCCGTTGAACGTAGCCAAAGGTTCCGGTGTGGTTCGTATTTACGAATACATATACAACCCGGCTACATTCTCTTACTACGAAAAACTTTACAAAGAGATTGACATCAACAATGACAGTGTTGTAATTGAAGGTAACCTGGTTACCATTCAAGGTGTAACTCTGCGCGACGATATCAATCCTGATAACGAATGTCTCGGACCACGGATGTATTACGTAACTGTAACTCCTGGTGCTATTACCAACGGATATCCCGGCAGCCTTACTTACTGGGAAGGTTTAAACGATGCCTTCGACTGGAGGTTCTATACTGCTGCTGACGATACCTTTATGGTAGGACACGAAATTGTGAAACCGTTGCCTGGATCTGAAAATCTGTCGATTGAAGATGCAAGTACATTGGAAATCACATTTGCCGAAGACATCGAAGCATGGCCTGTTCCTGAAGGAACTGTGAAAATCTTCACAGTTGAAGGTGGGGTTATGGTAGATGAATTCACTGTTGGTGACGACGACATCACCGGTAATACACTTACCCTTACTACCGAAGCGCTGGTTGACGAAACCGAATACTATGTTACCATTGATGTAGCAGCATTTGGCGACACTTCGACCTGCAGCACTCCGTTCTACGGATTGCTCGACACCACTGAGTGGACGTTCGGTACAGGCGACAACACACCTCCGGTACCGGTTCTTGTAACCGAACTCACCGAGTGTGAAGATACCTGTGTATTGCTTACATTCGAATTTGATGAAACCTACGGTGTAACTGCAGGTGAAGGCATGGTTAACATTTGGGTTGACGGCGAAATTTTCGCCAGCACTCCGGCCGTTGTTGGCGAAGATGTTAACTTTATTACTGCCGAATTCTGTGGATTGCCCGATACTACGGTATTCTTTATCTCGCTCGACGAGGCTGCTGTTTACGACAATGGTAACAACACCCTGCCCAATGCAGAAATTGCATTGGCCGAGTGGACCTTTACCACTGCCGACAACACTCCGCCGGTTCTGGCCGCTATTGGTCCTGCCGGTGACGATGAAGAATCGACTGTGACACTTACAGTTGAAGCTTCTGAAGTTGTTGTTCCTGTAGAAGGTAAGAAAATCGTTGTTTCCAACGGTGGACCTGCCATGTTGTTCGATGTTACCGATATGGAAACGGAAGACGGCATGACCTTTACACTGGTTGTTGAAGACCTCGAAGACGTAACTACTTACGATGTTACTTTTGAAGCCGGTGCGTTTGAAGACCTGAGTTGCGATCCGAATGCAACACAGGACGAAACCACATGGAGTTTCACTACTGATGACAATACTGCACCTGAAGTTGTAGAAACTACACCTGAAGATGAAGAGGTCATTGAAAGTTACATTGGTTTGGTTATCGACTTTACATTCGACGAAGAAGTAGCCAAAGGGGATGGTGACATCACCATCACACGTGGTGAAGATGTAACCGTTGTTCCGGTTGACAGCAGCGTAGTTGTTGTTGAAGGAGAACTTGTTACGCTTAACCTCGAAGATGTGCTTTACTTCGGCGACGTAACAGTATCTGTTCCCGAAGGTGCATTTGTTGATTTGGCTATCAATCCGAACGACAATGTAGCTTACGAATGGACATTTACCATCGAGGATACAACTCCTCCGAATTGCCTCACCATCATCGAGCCTGTTGACGGTGCTCAGGGTGTTCTCAGCGATGTTTACCTCACCATGGAATTCTGCGAAAGAATGGCTGTCGGTAATCCTGCAAGAACACTGAAGGTATATGAGATACTAGAAGTACAGGGTGGACTCGATGAAAATGATCTGTTCTACGAAACAGCCATTGAAGAGCACATGATTGACGGAGAACAGGTTGTTGTTCTGGTTACAGGTTTGGCCGATAATACTTCATACACTGTAATGATTGCTGAAGACGCTATGCGTGATGAAGCAGGAAATGCATTTGAAGGTATTGCCAATCCTACTACATGGAACTTCACAACCGGGGACAATACACCTCCGTCTGTAACACTTATACCTGCTGGTTCTGAAAATGACTTGAATGACATTCCGGTTCAGGCAGTATTCACTGAGGTAGTTGTTGGAGCAATTGAAGAAATCACTGTTGAAAATGCCATTAGTTATGTGGTTGAAGCTACAGATGATCCGCTGGTTTACAACATTATCATTGAAGCTGCTGATTTGGATACAGTTATTGTAACTGTTCCTGTCACTATTACCGATGTTCCGGATGCCAAAGGTTACGGCAACCCACTTGCTGAAGAAGTAACAGGTGTTTACGTTGTAGGTGATAATACGCCTCCGACAGTAGAAGTAACCGATGGTCCTGAAGATCCGATGGACACTGAACATACATTCACTGTTGAACTTACGTTCTCAGAAGAAGTGACTGGTGTTGCTGATGGAATTTCAGTAACCGGAGGAACAATGGAACTTTCTACCGTTGTTGAAGGTTTAGTTTACGAAGTTACCCTCAGCGGTGAGTCGAAAGCAGAAATAGTTCTTTCATTGTCAGATGTTATCGAAGATTTGGCAGGAAACCCACTTGAACCAGTTTCATTTACTTACATTGTAGCCGACACTACTCCGCCGACACTGGTTGTTGATCCGGAGTCTGGAACTTTCATCACGAATGAATTCGAAATTACGTTGACATTCGACGAAGAAGTAACAGGAGTGGCTGATGCAGTAACTGTATCTGCCGGAACAGTTGAAGTTACCGGTGATGGAATGGAATACACAGCAGTTGTTACTGCTCCAAGTCTGTCCGACGTAGTACTTACTGTTGGCACAGGAGTAACCGACCTTGCAGGTAATGCATTTGCCGGTGCGTCCTACACCTACTCAGTAACCGGCCTTGTTGCCATCGCTGATGTTCAGGGTGAAGCCAACCAGTCACCGATTGTTGGAACAGTTCTGCAGGTTGAAGGTACCGTAACCGGTGTTAAACCAGGCGAAGGTTTCTTCATGCAGGATGACAATGCAGCATGGAGCGGAATCTGGGTAGAATATCCTGATGCAGCTGATCTCGAAATCGGCGACGGCGTAGCTGTTGTTGGTGAAGTGGGTGAACCTGCAAGTGTTACTACCATTAACGCTTCTGAAGTAACTATGATAGATGCTCCGATTGCCGTAGTTCCGGTTGTTGTTGACTCACCGTCGGCTGCCAAAAACGAGATGTACGAAAGTGTACTCGTTCAGGTTGAAGGCGCTCGCGCAACTGCTGCCAACGACATCGGCAGATGGACCATTTACTACGAAAGCATGGATAACGTAGATGTGGGTACATTCCTGTTTACTTATTCTCCGGAAGAAGGCCACTTCTACCACGTAACCGGTATTGTTAATGGACGTTTGGATGACTACAGACTCGAAGCGAGAATGGAATCTGATATTGTTGATATCACTATCACCGACATCGATCCTGTTCAATCGGTTGAATTCAAAGTTTATCCGAATCCGTTCAACAATTATATCAAAATTGATAACCACGATAAACTGAACAGGGTTGTTGTAACCAACATCGCCGGTCAGAGGGTTATCGATATTGAATATCCTTCTCATGAAATCCGTACTGCTAATCTGGTAAGCGGTGTGTACGTTGTAAGTATGTTTACTGAAGACGGACTCGCCAAAACAGAAAGGATTGTTAAAAGGTAATACCGAATTGATTGATTAAAAAGGGGGGAAGCACTTAGCTTTCCCCTTTTTTATGGCCTTAATTGCCATAAACCTTCAGGGTTTTTTAAACCTTGAAGGTTTTTTTTACTTTTGTTACCTCATCAAAAGAAGTCAGTCAAATGGAACTTTTAAATAAACATGTTACCATCAGGAAATTCAAAAACCGAAAGGTTGAGCCAAAGTTGCTGGAAAGCATTTTATATTCGGGCACCAGGGCCTCAACTACGGGGAATATGCAGGTATATAGCATTGTGGTTACCGAAGATGAAAAGCAGAAACAGAAACTTGCCCCGCTGCATTTTAACCAGCCGGTGGCCAATCAGGCGCCTGTGTTACTCACCTTTGCAGCCGACTTCAACCGGTTTTCCAAATGGTGTACGACCAATCATGCCGAACCGGGATACAACAATTTTTTGTCGTTCTTTACAGCTGCCATCGATGCGTTGCTGGTAGCACAAAATGTGTGTATTGCCGCCGAAAATCTGGGGCTGGGCATTTGCTATCTCGGCACCACCACCTACAATGCCCGCGAAATCATCGACGTTCTGGAGATGCCACCACTCACTTTTCCTGTTACCACCGTAGCTTTGGGTTATCCCGATGAAACACCGGAACTGACCGACCGGCTTCCTTTGGATGGTGTTGTCCAATACGAAAAGTACACGGATTATTCTGAATCGCGCATCAGGGAATTGTACGGTTTTAAAGAGAGCCTGGAACAGATGCAGCAGTTTGTTCGGGAAAACAATAAGGAAACGCTGGCCCAGGTATTTACCGACGTGCGGTATAAAAAAGCAGACAATGAATTTTTCTCAGCCAAAATGATTGAGACGCTTAAAGAACAGGGGTTTACGACCTGATTACTTGTTGTTTTCCACGAATTCCATGAACTGCTGGCGGTAACTGTTTCCCACGGGGAGTCGTTTTTTGTTTACCACAACCGTATTTCCTTCGGTTAGTTCAAGTTTGTCCAGCGAAATAATGTAGGATTTGTGTATGCGGTAAAACATTTTTTCAGGCAGTATTTCCAGTATTTTTTTCATCGTCAGGTTGGTTACCAGTTTCTGGTCGGTAGTGTGCACCTGTACATAATCGCCCAATCCTTCCACAAAGCAAATATCTGCGAAATTTATTTTGTAATTCTTTTTGTTCGACTTGATGAAGAAAAATGCAGCCTCATCTTCGGTATGTTTATCACTTTGCTGAATGGCCTTCTTCATACGCAGTAACTCTTCTGCTTTAAAAAATGCCTTACAAAACCGATCGAAGGAGAACGGTTTTTTCAGGTAATCCACCGCATCCAGTTCAAAGCCTTCCAGCGCATATTCCGAACAGGCTGTGGTGAAAATGACCAATGGTGGTTCTTTCAGGTTTTTCAGGAAAGAAATCCCCGACAATTTGGGCATATTAATATCGAGGAAAATCAGGTCTGTTTTTTGTTCTTTCAAAGCCTGGTGTGCACAAATAGCATCGTTACATTTGGCTGTAATTACCAAATTGGGCAATTTCCGGGCATATTGTTCAATTACCTTTTGAGCAAGGGGTTCGTCGTCCACAATAATTGCTTTAATTTCCATGAGGCTTTAGTTTTAATTTTAAGTTTACCGAGTGAACGTGTTCCTTTCGGTTTATTTCTATCTGATATTCGTTTTCTGCATATAATAGGTTTAACCGCTGCTTTACATTTTCAATGCCTATTCCACTGTGTACCGGTTTTTCACCATCGGTTTTGGATTCGTAATTATTTTCGATATGAAATTTGAGCCAGTTTTCCGTTTCAAAATTGAAATTGATATGGATAAAATCGTTATTTCCTGTTCCGGGCAAACCGTGTTTGAATGCATTGTCGATGAACGGTTCGAAGAGCAGGGGTGCGATTTTTGCCTGCGGAGGGGTTCCTTCTGTCAAAAATGTAATTTCCACATCTTCTGCCACCCTGATTTTTTGCAGGGCAACAAAATTGGTTACAAATTCTATCTCTTTGTCGAGTTCAATAAAGTTATCGCGCGATTCGTAAATGATGTGCCGCATTAAATCGGCCAGTTTCAGAATAAGGTCGGGAACTTTTTCCGATTGCATCAGAGCAAGGGAGTATATGTTGTTGAGCGAATTAAACAGAAAGTGTGGGTTGAGCTGCCCTTTCAGGGTTTTCAGTTCCGCTTCCAGCTTTTGCTTTTCGGTTTTTGCCAGTTTCAGGTTCAGATCCTGTAACGAAATCCAGTCCTTAATAAATTTCAGAAACGAAGTAAATGCCACATAAATAAGAGTGGCTGAGAAGTAAGCAGCGTGCAGGTTGATGTCGAAGGAGCTGTACCTGGGGCCTACTTTCAACAGGTCTCTGAGAGGAAAGGCCAGCAGGAACTGGATAAATCCACTTGTACATGTGAGTAAAACCACCAGCCAGAACACATAGAAGATGTAGTTTTTCTTTTTTAGAAAACGGGGAATTAACAAAAGGAGGTTGGCATAAACGGCAATGGCAAATCCGAGGTTGGTAATGAGGGCTTTGGAAAGAATTATAAAATCGAAGTGTACCCTGTTTTCATTTTTGTAAAAGAAGAGCAGCATAATAGCTATACTTGCCAGCCAGAAAAAAATGTGGGCAGCTGTTTTTACATGGTTATTTCGCTTCAGACAGAACATTATATTTTGTCGCGGTTATATAGTAGTTTTTTAAAGTAATAGAGCATCGGATTGGTGTATTTCAGGTTTTTCCAGGGCCGGCTCGAGTGGGGAAGGTGAAGCACCTCGATGCCTTTCGCCAGGTAATTGCGAAACCCTTCTTTTTTTGCCTGCCGGCTGATAGTTACATCAAACCAGTCTTTTTTTGAATCCAGCTTTTCGAAACTGAATTTTTGAAGGAAAGGAAGCGAAAGGAGGGTACAGCAAAAGCTCAGGCTACGTGAAGTATCAACGGTTTGGTCTGACTTTGTTTTCTCGAAATTGTAAGGAAAATTGTAATTGCCTGCTGTGTCAACAGTAATGGCGCCCGCAAGTCCTGTTGAGGGAAAGCTTTTTTCGATATTCAGCAACTTTGTGATGGTACCGGGTTGAATCACCACATCCGATTCCACGATAATGAGCGGGAGCTTTTTTTCGATGGCGGTTTTTTGAGCCAATTGCAATACCAGTTTGTAATTGGGCGAGGGGTTTTTGGTAATGTCTTCCAGGTGAATCAGTTGGAAGGAATGCTTTTGGGCCAGTTTTGTCAGCATTTCCCTGGTTGCCGGCTGACTGAAATCATTATACACGAAATAATCAATATCAGATTCCGACTGGCAAACTGCCTCAATGGTTCTTAGCGTAGTTTCGGGTGAATCTTTTACCGGCGTTATTACAATTGCTTCTGACATGTTTTCTGTTTGAACTGCAAATTTATGGAATTTTCCGGTTAAAATCTATTGAATATGCCTGGTCGGTTGGCATAATCAGAATATCGTCGATATTAACGTGTGCCGGGCGTGTAACAACAAACAGGATGGTCTCGGCAATGTCTCTGGCCATGAGTGGAGCAAACCCTTCGTACACCTTTTGTGCCCGTGGCTGGTCTCCTTTGAAGCGTACAAGCGAGAATTCGGTATCCACCGCGCCCGGGCAAACTGCCGACACTTTAATGCCGTGTTTCAGAAAATCGAGTCGCATGCCTTTTGTGAGCGACTGCACGGCATGTTTGGTAGCGCAATATACATTACCCATCGGGTAGGTTTCTTTTCCTGCTATGGACGAAATATTTACAATGTGGCCCTTCCCCAGTTCAATCATGCGGGCCGAAATGAGGCGGGTAATGTAAAGCAATCCTTTGATATTGGTATCAATCATCCGCTCCCAGTCGTCTAAATCACCCTCGTTAACAGCACTTAATCCCACGGCAAGACCGGCATTGTTGATGAGAATTTCCACCTTCCGCCACTCTTTGGGCAGGCTGTTTATAGCCCTTTCGGTGGCCTTCGGGTCTCTGATGTCGAAATTCAGTATTAAAGTTTTTGCCGGACTCTGTTTATCGATTTTTTCTTTCAGCGCTTCCAGTCTTTCCCTGCGTCGGCCTGTTAATATTAAATCGAAATGATTTTCGGCCAGCAGCAGTGCGGTGGCCTCTCCAATTCCGGATGTGGCTCCGGTTATCAATGCAATTTGTTTCATTATGTAACCTTTTTCAATCGTCCCCGAAATTAAAAAAAACAGCTAATTTTGTGGTAAAATCGCTTACTTAATTACCTTTGTTTTGCTTTAATTATTTGAAATATGAAAGATTTAGTGCAACAGGAAAAGGAATTTTTAATCGATTCCATTCCGGAACCGACTGACATTGAAAATGTTATTTATTCTCTGATGGTTAATCCAAACCTGTCGAGCATCAACTATTTCAATGATTTCAGCGAAATGCCCATATCTCCTGAGTCAATTGGCAGCAGCGACATTGATGAGATAGGGCTGATTGACATTGACAGCACGGGTGCCAGCATGGCCATGAGCACCCACGCCTTTCACCACCATTTGGAGAACGACCCGCAAAAGGCGACTGAGATACTTGTGGCGAGGGCTGCCCGGAAGATGCTTTGCCTCGGCGCGCGTCCGGTTGCTATCAGCGCTTTTTTGTACCACATCAATTTTGCCGATCCCAACGGGCAGTACATTTCCTCCGGGGCAAAGAAAGGGCTGGAGAATGCAGCCCAAAAATTCAACCTGAAAATTTCAGACCGGAAAATCCGGTTCGACCATTTTTCAGGGCACGGACCGGTTCCGCCTACCATTATCATTAGTCTGGCGGGAATGGTGGAAAACAAGGAAACCCTGACAACCCATGCGTTCAAACAAAAGGGGGGCAATATTTTTTTAATGGGCCGTTCGGTTGACGACATAGGTTCCTCTGAATACCTGGAGTTTTATCACGAATTATCCAACTCGCCTCTGCCTGCATTCCGCATAGAGGATGAAATAAGAATTCAGAATGCATTGCGCGACCTGCACCGTGAGAAGTTGCTGCAAAGCGCCAGCCCTGTGGGTAAAGGCGGTCTTTTCTTTACCCTGCTGCGGGCGGCCATCCCCAATGAACTGGGATTCGATATTACCACGGATGCAGAATTGCGGCTCGATTCATTCCTTTTTGGCGAGGCCATGGGGAGAATTTTACTGGAAGTGGATCCTGAGAAAGAGGATGATTTTGTGGATTTCATGACCAGCCGTAAAATTCCTTTCTTTACCCTGGGGCACATTACAAAGGGAGAGATTAGAATCGATGATAAATCGTATGGCTACATCGATAAAATGACTACCGGTGTTTAGTTACAACTGGTTTATTTTTCAATAGGTACATTTCCTGTTTATGGCTGCAGTTCCCTACAAAAATTCAGACCAAGGCAAAAAGGGCCAGGTGGAAGAGATGTTTGATCAGATTTCACCCCGGTACGATTTTTTGAATCACCTGCTTTCGGTTCATATCGATAAAATCTGGCGCCGAAAGGCCGTGAAATTACTTAGCCGCTACAACCCCCCGACTATACTCGATGTTGCCACCGGAACCGGCGACTTTGCCATTGCCGCTGCACGGCTGAATCCCCGTAAAATTACCGGCATCGATTTGTCGGAAGGGATGTTAAAATTCGGCCGGAAGAAAATTGAAAGGAAAGGCCTGGGAAATATAATTGAACTCAGGAAGGGTGACTCAGAAAACCTTCCATATCCTGAAAATACATTTGATGCAGCCATTGTGGGGTTCGGGGTCCGGAATTTTGAAAACCTGAAAACAGGTCTGACCGAAATTTTCCGGGTTCTGCAACCGGGTGGAGCTTTCATAGTGCTGGAATTTTCAAAACCAAAAAACAGGTTTTTCAGGAGCCTCTATTTTTTTTATTTCACACGAATTCTTCCATGGCTGGGGCGGATGGTATCGAAAAACAGCAGGGCCTATTCCTATTTGCCCGAGTCGGTACAGGAGTTTCCCGACGGAGATGACTTTGTCCGTATTCTGGAAGCCGTTGGTTTCGCAAAATGCAGGTGGTTTCCACAAACCTTTGGGATTGCCACCATTTATGAAGCGCAAAAACCCAAAAATGAGGACTGAATACAATAAAATTTCACTTTATTTGTTTTGAGAACTGAACGTTATGCAAAATTGCAGGTGAAAAAGAATTTTACAACCATAGTATTGATGTTGGTGTTGGTTTCTGCCTTTGCCCAAAAGCAAAAGGTGAACCACATGACTACCTTCGATGATAAATTGATTCATTTTGGCTTTACACTTGGTTTGAATACGCTCGATTTTGCTGTTGCCCATTACAATCCGATTGGCATGAACCCGGATTTTGTTCCTGAACAGTGGCAACTCGACAAGGAACAAATAACCCGTAACCATTATGTAAGGGCCGATGTGGCTGATCTGATCCCCGGCTTTACGGTTGGAATTGTCTCAAGTTTGCGGCTTACCAATGATTTGAACCTGCGTTTTTTGCCCGGCCTTTCCTTTGGTGAGCGCCAGCTGACTTACAACTACGAAGTATGGGAGACTGACTATTACCAGCCGTTACAGTATTACTCCATCAAATCCACATTTCTCGATTTTCCGCTCCTCATTAAGTACAAAGCCCGCCGCATAAACAACGATCGGCCCTATATTATTTTCGGACCGGCATACCGGCAGGACATCAGCCGCACCGGAAGGGAAGATCTGGTTAAGCTGAATGCCGGAGGATTTTATGCAGAAATTGGAGCCGGTTGGGATCATTACTTTACTTTTTTTCGTTTTTCAGTGGAAGCGAAAGTGAGCCTGGGCATTAATAACCAGTTGGGCCCTCCACCCAGCGATAACCAGCGGCAATACTATTCTCAGTCCATAAAAAGCCTGCGATCCAATATTTTTACCCTTTGCTTCCATTTTGAATAGACACAGCTTTTACAAATTCGCTGCAAATAATAGCTGCCGACAAAGCCACATTCAGCGATTCAGGCCCCGGTTTCTTTTTTGAAAAAGAGGGAATGCTTAATTTGAACCTGATTGTGTTTGCCACCTCACTTCGAATTCCCCTGCCTTCATTTCCCAAAACTACGAGGGCTTTTCCCGGAAGGTTGGCATCATACAGGCTTTCTCCTTTCAAAAAAGTTCCATAAACCGGAGTTTGGTTCTGTTCCGCCCATTCTGCAAGTTCATTAAAAGGGATGTAAATGGTTTTTATCCGGCAAAAAGAACCCATGCTCGCCTGAATCACTTTTGGGCTGAAAACGTCGGCAGTATCGGGCGAGCAGAACAGGTAATCCATGCCGAACCAGTCGCACGTGCGTACAATGGTCCCCAGGTTTCCGGGATCCTGAATTCCGTCAAGGTAAAGGGCAAATCCCGAAAAATGAGCCGGTAGTTCTGCCGGCGGCTGCAGCCTGCACAAAGCCAGGCAATTCTGGGGAGTTTTTAGCAAACTTGCTTTTTTAATTTCTTCTGCCTCTGCTTCGTGGAAATTTTCAGCCCGGCCAGTCAACGGTTTGTGGGCGTTTAAAAATTCAGGTGTGGCAAATAAATCTGTAACCCGAAAACCGGAATTCAGAACTTCGGCTACCATTTTATCGCCTTCCACCAGAAAAAGTTGTTCCCTTTGGCGAAACTTTTTTTGTGCAAGCGATTTTATCAGTTTAATTTTGTTTTTACTAATCATCAGAATTGTTTGAATGCCGGATAATAAATGTTTCAAATTTACTGTTTCCATCTAAAACACTTCATTATTTTTGCTAAAATTAAAAGAGTGCGATTGAGTAAGAATACAAATCGATATATGGCTTTCGGGGCAAAACTGTTGGTGTTTGCCTCGTGTATTTTCGTATTTTCCTGTTCGCCTGTGAAATACGTTCCCGAAGATCGGTACCTGCTCAACAAAGTAGAGCTGGAATCAGATAATCCGGCAATAACCAGGGAAGAGGCCCGGCAGCACATCAGACAAAAAGATAATTACCGCATACTTGGGTTTTTAAAATTTCATTTGTGGCTGTATAATCTGTCGTTGGAAAAAAAGCAGGACAGCTGGCTGAAAAGAATCGGCGAACCGCCTGCTGTGTTTGATGAAGCTCTGGTTTCAGCATCGGAAGACAGGTTGAAGCAATACCTGGCAAACAGAGGTTTTTTCAGGGCCAGAGTGGAAACCGAAGTGGAAATAAAGGAACAAAGGCAAAGAGCCAATGTGAAATACACGATCAAGTCGGGCGACCAGTACAAAATACGTGAAGTAAATACTCATATTGGCGATTCTGCCCTGCGTGCGCTCTTCTTTTCCGATTCTACGAAAACGCTCATCAGCCCCGGAACACGTTTCGAATTCAATCTGCTTGAAAAAAACAGGACTGACATAGTGGATCTCTTCCGAAACGAGGGATATTATTATTTCTCAAATGAGGAGGTGAGGTATCTGGCCGACAGTACGAAACACGAGAGGGAGATACTGCTCGATATGTATGTGGGTAATTCCGCTTCACAGGGGCAGGGTGGTAAACTGGAGCCTTATTACCTGAACCGGTTTTATATTTCAGTGCTTCCGTCATCGGTGCCCGTTGGAACCGACCAGTTCAGTTACAGTCAGTTTTCCGATACCCTGAGGTGGGAAAACCACACGCTTTATTCTAATCCTGAAATGCGGTACAGGCCAGGGCTTTTTAAGAACCTGTTACAGGTGAAAAGCGGTTCGTTGTATCGCCTCGACGATGCACGACATACTTTTGAGGTATTCACCAGGTTACGGCAGTTCCGGTTTATCGACATTCAGTTTTCCGAGTCACAAACTGCTTCCGATACCAACCTGCTCGATTGTTACATCAGGCTTGCGCCACTGAGCAAACAAGCCGTTTCGTTTGATGTTGAGGGAACAAATACATCGGGAAATCTGGGAATAGCCGGCAATGTCAATTATCAGCACCGGAATTTGTTTCGGGGGGCAGAAGTATTTCAGATGAATGTAAAGGGAGCAATGGAACGGCAGCAGCGTATGGTTGAAAATGTTCCTGAATATTTTAACACCCGTGAGTTGGGAACGGAAGCCAGCCTTACTTTTCCGAAAATACTCGGCCCCAGGCAGGTGGTAAGCGCTTTCCGGAATTTTCTTCCGAAAACGGTTTTTACTCTGGGGTACAATTTCCAGCGAAGACCGGAATATACCCGCACCATTTCCAGTATCAAATTCGGATACGACTGGATGACCACTGAAAACCGTAAACACACATGGAACCTTCTCGATTTCAATATGGTAAATCTTTATCAGTTCGATCCCGGGTTCATCGAACTAATTAAGGACCTTTATATTAAAAGCAGTTTTACCGATCACCTGATTCTGGCTACCAATTATTCTTTTATTTACAATACACAGCGTTTGGGAACCACCCAAAACTATTCTTACATCCGGTTTAATGTGGAATCGGCAGGAAACCTGCTTTATCTGCTGTCAGAAACTTTAAACAGCCCTGTTCATCAGGTGGTGGATACCATAGGACCAGGGTCGTCGCAGTATTATCAGATGTTTAACACACGGTTTGCCCAATATGTGAAATCAGATGTGGAGTTCCGGCGCGGGGTCATTCTGGACAGGTACAATTCGGTGGTGGGAAGGGCTTATTTTGGGATTGGCCTACCCTATGGAAATTTCGATGTGCTGCCATTCGAAAAGAAATATTTTACCGGTGGCGCCAATGGAATCAGGGCCTGGCAGGTACGTTCACTGGGGCCGGGGACTTATAAATCGCCGGTGGATGTTTATCCCAACCAGTCGTCGGATATAAAACTGGAAGCCAACATCGAGTACCGTTTTAAACTGATTAGCTTTTTGGAGGGGGCGCTGTTTGTGGATGCAGGTAACATTTGGGCCATTAACAACAAAGATAACAGGCCCGGGGCTCAATTCAAATTCAATACGTTTTACCGGCAGATTGCCCTGGGCACAGGCGCTGGTTTTCGTTTCGATTTTAATTACTTTATTTTCAGGCTCGATGTAGGAATGAAATTACGCGATCCTTCGCAAACTACAGGTAACGGCTGGGTTTTGGGGCACAGAAAATATACCGGCGACGATTTCAATTTTTCTTTTGCCATTGGCTATCCTTTTTAATGCAGTCAATTTTTGTTTCAATTGTTAACGGGGTTTAATTATTTTTTGCATTTTTAGGCCCGTTTTTGTGCAGTTTTATAAGCAAAGCCTGGCAATGGCAATTAATTTAATATCTGTTGGTTTATGACTGGTCTTCCTGATAATCGCGACTCTTTCGGTTCCAGATTTGGTGTGATAGCTGCTACTGCCGGCTCGGCAATCGGGTTGGGAAATATTTGGCGGTTTCCTTATGTTGCCGGTGAAAACGGGGGTGGGGCATTCCTTCTTATCTACCTGGGGTTTATCGTTTTAATCGGAATTCCGGTAATGCTTTCCGAGTTCACCATTGGCCGCAGTGCACAGCGCAATGTATTTGGTTCGTTCCGAAAACTTGCCCCTGGCAAGCCGTGGTATTTGATTGGTTTGATGGGGGTTGCCGCTGCATTTATGATTCTTGCCTTTTACACTGCTGTGGCCGGCTGGACCCTTGAATATATTTTCCAGTCGGTAATTAACGGATTTAAGGGGCAGGATGCGCAGGAACTGAATAGCATGTATTTTTCATTTATTGGCAGTGGTTTCCGCCCGCTGTTGTGGTTTTTTGTATTTATGGTTCTAACAGCGGTTATTATTATGGCAGGTGTTCAGAAGGGGATTGAGAAATACACCAAAATTCTGATGCCTTTGTTGCTGGTGTTGCTCCTGGCATTGGTAATTCGTTCGGTAACACTTCCGGGCGCAGGCAGTGGATTAGCCTTCCTTTTCAAACCCGATTTCAGTAAAATAACAACTTCTACTATTCTGGAGGCTTTAGGACAGGCGTTTTTCTCTTTAAGCATTGGAATGGGTACACTTATTACCTACGGGTCGTACATACAGAAAAGCGATAACCTTGGCTCAACAGCAGTTTCGGTCGCATTTGCCGATACATTCATTGCCATTCTTGCCGGAATGGCTATTTTCCCGGCGGTTTTTGCCTTTAACATCGAACCCGATGCAGGCGCCGGGTTGGTTTATATTACATTGCCCAACATCTTTCAGCAAATGCCCGGAGGATATTTTTTCTCACTCATGTTTTTTATTCTTTTGGGTGTGGCAGCGCTTACCTCAACCATCTCGGTGCTCGAAGTTATTGTTGCCTTTTTTGTTGAAGAGTTGAAACTGAAAAGAAAGGCAGCCACCCTTCTGGCCACCGGATCGGTTTCTGTTTTGGGTATATTGTGTGTGTTGTCATTCAGCTCAATGTCTGATTTTAAACTGTTTGGCTTCACTGTTTTCGATCTCATGGATTTTACCTCGGCAAATATATTGCTTCCATTAGGTGGGTTTTTCATTGTAATTTTTGTTGCCTGGTTTCTTGGGCGCGAAAAGGCAGCCGGGGAACTTTCAAATCGGGGGAGACTCAGAACTGGCTATATGCCGTTTTTCATGTTCATAATAAAGTTTCTGGCCCCGCTCGCCATTGCTTTTATTTTTCTTCAGGGAGTTGGCCTCATAAAGCTCACCTGAAATCCTGAAAGCCTTTTTCTGATTCTTTTGTTCCTGGCAAATAAATTTGTTTTCAGGTTTGCATTTATTCTTCAAAAGTGCTAAATTACACTTGATTAAATCATGTGTAACCCATTAATGCCAGGAGTATGAAAAAACCCTTCAGGCAGATTTTTAAAGATTATTTCAATTTTTTGGGAAAAGACAGGAATGCTGTCATTGCGCTGTGTATTATCATTGCGGCGGTTATGGCAGGGCATCTGGTTTTAAACCGCATTGAACTGAAATCGCAGTACGATTTTGCTGAAATTATGGAAGCATTTAAATCATGGGAGAACGAACAGGAGGAGCAACAGGAAGAAATCACTTATTTTGAATTCAATCCCAATACCATTACCGCAGAGTCACTCGATTCGCTTCCAATTCCCCCTTTTATCAAAAGGAATATTCTGAGTTACCGCAGTGCCGGCGGAACATTTTCGCAACCGGGTGATTTTCGGAAAATTTATGGAATGAATGACAGCATTTTTGCTGAGCTGGAACCCTACATACGGATTTCGTCTGAAAAACAAAATTTCATTGAAAAACAACAAACTGACGGGGTTGAAATGCCCCGCGGCTCTTTAGATCCCAACACAGCAACTGCAAATGAGTTAAACCGATACGGGTTTAACCGGTTTCAGGCTGCCAACCTGTTGAAATACCGTCAAAGCGGGGGTGTATTTTCAGAACCTTCTGATCTACTGAAAATTTACGGAATTGACTCGGCATTTTTCAGGCAGATAAAACCCGTAATTCAAATCGAAGAAAAACCGGAAATGGAAAAACTTTCGGGGCCACCCGAGGAGAGCGCCCCTGTGATGGTGGAACTCAATTCGGCCGATTCGCTCGATCTGGTCAGGCTCCGGGGAATCGGTCCGGTGTTTGCTTCGCGCATTCTGAAATACCGCGATCTGCTTGGAGGTTTTTATTCTCCGCACCAGCTTCTGGAGGTTTACGGATTTCCGGAGGAGACATTTCATACCCTGAGCCAACACCTTATGGCAGATAGCCTGAAAGTAGAAAAACTGCGGCTAAATTTTGTCGGTTACACCGAATTGATTCGTCATCCTTACTTTGAACGCGATCATGTGCAGGCAATATTAAATTTTCGTAACGAGAACGGCCCATTCTCTTCCAACTTTCAGTTAGTCAGCGAAGGACTGTTAGACTCTGCTAAATATGCGGCTTTGAAGCCTTATTTGAGCTGCCGTTAAAAATCTTTAAAAGGGGGGAAACAAGTAGGATTTATTATTTTTTTCTTTTAAATTTGATTTACGATGAATAATTTCTAAATTTGCGCCTCAATTTTTAAAAAGGTTTGGAAATGATTGTTATTCCGGTAAAAGAGGGCGAAAACATTGAAAGGGCCTTGAAAAGGTTCAAGCGAAAATTTGAAAAAACGGGCGTAATCAAGGAATTGCGTGAACGCCAGAAGTTTACAAAACCTTCCATTAAGCGAAGGGAAGAGGTGAAAAAGGCAGTTTATATAGAAAAGTTACAACGCCAGGAAGATTAAGAAATTTGATGATTCCTGGTTTTAACTTATAACGATTGATGAATTATCAGGAATCATTTATCAACTATTTGAAGTATGAGAAGAGAAATTCTTCACATACGGTTGTAGCCTACAAAAAAGACCTCGATCAATTCGTGACGTATTGCACTGAAATGGTCGGGGAATTTGATATTAAAAGGGTCGATTCAAAATTAGTACGTGGCTGGGTGGTTCATTTGATGGAGAAAAATTATACGCCCCGCTCGGTAAACAGAAAAGTTTCAACACTGAAGGCGTTTTTCCGGTTTTTAATGAAAGACGAAAGCATTAACGGACTTGAAATCAACCCAGCCGTAAACATACCACTTCCCAAAGTAAGGAAAAAACTTCCCGCTTTTGTTGAGGAGAACAACTTGCATCATTTACTCGACGACGGGTTTTTTAACAACGACTTTCAGGGAGTGAGGGATAAGCTGATAATTACTTTATTTTACGGTACCGGCATACGGCTTGCCGAACTGCTGAACCTGAAAGAAAAAGATTTTGACACAAAGGGATATCTTGTTAAAGTATTGGGAAAAAGGCAAAAAGAGCGAATTATTCCATATCCGAGAAGCATTAACCCGCTTCTGCAGCAATACCTTGAAATAAGGAACAGGGAAATTGGAAATACACCGCAGGTGTTGCTGGTAACAGAGAAAGGGGAACCGGTTTACGAAAAATTGATTTACCGGGTGGTGAAAAGAAACCTGCAACTGGTAACATCGCTTGAAAAGAAAAGCCCGCATATTTTGCGGCACTCTTATGCCACACATTTGCTAAACAAGGGGGCCGACCTGAATGCGGTTAAGGAATTGCTTGGACATTCCAGTTTATCGGCAACACAGGTTTACACCCATACAACTTTTGAAAAATTGCATGATATATATAAACAAGCCCACCCAAGGGGTTAATTAAAAAGTGTTACTATGGAAATTATAATCAACTCAGTGCATTTTACAGCAGACAAAAAGCTGATGGATTTCGTGAACAAAAAAGTGAATAAGCTCGATACCTTTTTCGATGGTATCATTAATGCAGAAGTAACCTTGAAACTGTTAAAACCCGAAGCCACCCGGAACAAAATTGCAGAAATAAAACTGTCGATACCAGCCAACGGATATTTGTTTGCAAAAAAACAGGCCGATACCTTTGAAGAAGCTACTGATTTGGCCATAGACGCCCTGCGAAAACAACTCGGAAAATTCAAAGAAAAGCTCAAAGGCAAATAAATATTAATTTTTGTTCGCAGGCTTTAGATTTTTAAAATAATATTTTTACATTTGCACACCCATTTTAGGGGCGTTCCAGAAACATCTGAAATTAAAGAAGTTTCACCTGTTTTACAGGGGTTTGGTTCTTTTAAAAAACAACTACGGGGATTTGTTTTGTGGTTTTTTTTTCATCGAATTTCAGAAAGACAAGCGGTTTGTCGGTAGTTTTTGATAAATTTTGTAATTTTGCGACGCATTTTATGCGTTAAAAAATACTGCGGGAGTAGCTCAGTCGATAGAGCATTAGCCTTCCAAGCTAAGGGTCGCGGGTTTGAATCCCGTCTCCCGCTCAAAATGAGATTGGAGTTTTAAGTAATCCTACTTTTAACTCCTGTCTCTTTATGTGTTTTAAAGGCCGGAGTAGCTCAGGGGTAGAGCGCATCCTTGGTAAGGATGAGGTCACGAGTTCAATTCTCGTCTTCGGCTCAAATGAATTTAGATAATAATTAAAATTTTGAAGTTATGGCTAAACAAACATTTGTAAGGGACAAAGACCACGTCAATATTGGTACAATTGGCCACGTTGACCACGGCAAAACAACCCTGACTGCAGCTATCACCATGGTATTGGCAAAAAAAGGCCTTTCCGAAATCAAATCATTCGATTCAATTGATAATGCACCTGAAGAAAAAGAAAGGGGTATTACCATTAACACAGCTCACGTTGAGTACCAGACTGAAAAACGTCACTACGCTCACGTTGACTGTCCTGGTCACGCCGACTATGTGAAAAACATGGTAACGGGTGCTGCCCAGATGGACGGAGCTATTATTGTAGTAGCTGCAACCGACGGACCTATGCCGCAAACGCGCGAGCACATTCTGCTGGCACGTCAGGTAAACGTTCCCAAACTCGTTGTTTTCATGAACAAAGTGGACATGGTTGAAGACGAAGAATTGCTGGAACTGGTTGAAATGGAAATTCGCGAACTGCTCGAATTCTATGAATTTGACGGTGACAACACGCCTGTTATTCAAGGATCTGCTCTTGGTGCCATGAACGGTGAAGCTCAGTGGGAAGACAAAATTATGGAACTGATGGATGCCGTTGACACCTGGATTCCGCTTCCTCCGCGCGAAGTTGACAAACCATTCCTGATGCCGGTTGAGGACGTATTCTCAATTACCGGACGTGGAACCGTTGCTACCGGACGTATTGAAACAGGTAAAGTTCATACAGGTGACGAACTTCAGTTGATTGGTTTGGGTGCCGAAGGACGTAAAACCGTTTGTACAGGTGTTGAAATGTTCCGTAAAATTCTCGACGACGGACAAGCTGGTGACAACGTAGGTTTGTTGCTGCGTGGCGTTGATAAAAAAGAGATCAAACGCGGACAGATTCTGGCGAAACCAGGTTCAATCACTCCTCATACCAAATTTAAAGCCGAGGTTTACGTATTGAAAAAAGAAGAAGGTGGACGTCACACTCCGTTCCATAACAAATACCGTCCGCAATTCTACCTGCGTACGCTTGACGTAACCGGCGAAATTCACCTGCCCGAAGGACGTGAAATGGTTATGCCCGGCGATAACGTATCCATTGAAGTAGAATTGATTTACCCGGTTGCACTGAACGTAGGTTTACGTTTTGCAATTCGCGAAGGTGGACGTACTGTTGGTGCTGGTCAGGTGACCGAAATCATTGAATAATCTGTTACAATCTGATTGAAATACATAAGTCCCGGACTCCAGGGTCCGGGACCCTTTACGGGAGAAACTCACGCTGGGAGTTTTTTGTTTTTGTAAGTTCGACTCTTACCTTCCGTACAAAATAACCAAAAGGTAAAATGAAAATTAAAATTTATTTGCAGGAGGCTTATGAGGAACTGGTTCACAAAGTGACCTGGCCTACCTGGAAAGAACTGCAAAGCAGTGCATTGGTTGTAATGGTTGCTTCCTTAATTATATCACTCGTAATCTTCGCTATGGATCTGTCATTCAGGAACATAATGGAGTTTGTTTATGGATTGTTTTATTAATAATCGAAATCCTTGGATCAAAAAATGAGCGACACAACAAAAAAATGGTATGTTCTTCGAGCTATTGGAGGTAAGGAGAAGAAGGTAAAGGAATATATCGAAAACGAAATCGCGAATGGTGATCTGAAGGGTTTTGTTGAACAGGTTTTGATACCTACGGAAAAGGTTTATCAAATCAGAAACGGAAAAAAAATCAGCAAAGAGCGAAACTTTTTCCCTGGTTATGTTCTTATTGAAGCCACGCTGGTTGGTGAAGTTACGCACACGCTTAGAAATGTGCCAAACGTAATAGGATTCCTTGGCGACACCAAAGGTGGGGATCCGGTGCCAATGCGGGCCAATGAGGTAAACAGAATTTTGGGAAGGGTTGATGAACTTGCTGAAACCGGCGAAGAGTTGAACATACCATTCGTAGTTGGAGAAACCGTAAAAGTTATCGACGGACCATTTAACGGCTTTAACGGAACCATTGAGGCAATCAATGAAGAGAAGAAAAAGCTGCAGGTAATGGTGAAGATTTTTGGACGGAAAACACCTTTGGAACTTAGCTTTATGCAGGTTGAAAAGGAATAGTAACGCATTATTAATTTATTATGGCGAAAGAAGTTGCTGGATTAATTAAATTACAGATCAAAGGTGGGGCGGCCAATCCGTCGCCACCGGTGGGACCAGCATTAGGTGCCAAGGGAGTTAATATAATGCAGTTTTGTAAACAGTTTAACGGTCGTACACAAGACCAGGCCGGAAAATTGCTTCCGGTAATTATTACTGTTTTCAGCGACAAGTCGTTCGACTTCATTATTAAACAACCTCCCGTCGCCGTCCAGTTGCTCGAATCGGCTAAAGTAAAAAAGGGTTCAGCAGAACCACATGTCAGCAAAGTAGGCATTGTTACCTGGGACCAGGTACGCCAAATTGCCGAGGTGAAAATGGCTGACCTGAATTGCTTTACAGTTGAATCGGCAATGAAAATGGTAGCTGGAACTGCCAGGAGTATGGGAATCACCGTAAAAGGTGCTTCACCATTCAAATAACAAATATTAAATCATTTAAGATGGGCAGAATTACGAAAAATAAAAAAGCTTCTCTTGATATACTCGAAAAAGGAAAAGCTTACTCTATTGAAGAGGCTTCAAAGCTGGTGAAAGAAATTACTTTTACCAAATTCGATGCTTCTGTCGATATTGATGTAAGACTGGGAGTTGACCCAAGAAAAGCCAACCAAATGGTTAGAGGCGTAGTTTCTTTACCCCATGGAACCGGAAAAGAGATTCGGGTGCTTGCTTTAGTTACCCCCGACAAGGAGGACGAAGCAAAAGAAGCCGGAGCGGATTATGTAGGTTTGGATGATTATATCGAAAAAATCAAAGGCGGATGGACCGACGTTGACGTGGTTATTACCATGCCTCCCGTTATGGGAAAAGTTGGTCAGCTGGGACGTATTTTAGGTCCCCGCGGCTTGATGCCGAATCCCAAAAGCGGAACTGTTACCATGGATGTTGGAAAAGCAGTGAGCGAAGTGAAACAGGGGAAAATTGATTTTAAAGTAGATAAATTTGGTATTGTGCACACTTCAATCGGTAAAATTTCTTTTCCACCGGAAAAGATTAAGGAAAATGCCGTTGAGTTTATCAAAACCATCATCAAATTGAAACCAGTATCCGCAAAAGGTACGTATGTAAGAAGCATTTATCTCTCCAGTACCATGAGCCCTGGTATTAAAGTAGAACCCAAGTCAGTTTCTGACAAAACAGAGTAGAAATGAAAAGTACAGAGAAAAAAGTTATTATCAATAACCTTAAGGATCAAATCGATTCGTACAGCCATTTTTACCTGACTGACATTAGTGGTCTTAATGCTGAAGATACCAGCAATTTAAGGAGACTATGTTTTAAGCAAAATGTAAAACTGGTTGTTGCAAAAAACACCTTACTGCGTAAAGCCCTCGAAGGTTCTCAAAAAAGTGCCGAAGAGCTTTACGATGCGCTCAAGGGAAACACTACGGTAATGTTCACCGAAAACGGGAATGCTCCCGCCAAATTGATTAAAGACTTTAGTAAAAAGCATAAAAAGCCTGTGTTAAAGGCGGCTTATGTGGAAGAATCAATTTACATGGGGGCAGACCAACTCGAAACACTCATTGCAGTGAAATCGAAAAATGAACTTATTGCCGATGTTGTGGCCCTGTTACAGTCACCTATGCAAACATTACTCTCGCAATTGCAATCAGGTGGAAATACAATTCACGGTGTTCTTGAAACACTGAAAGAGAGAGAATAAATTTTTTAGAAATCTTTAATAAAAACAAATAAAAATGGCAGATTTAAAACAGCTTGCAGAAGAGTTGGTAAACTTAACTGTTAAAGAGGTTAACGAATTAGCTGGAATTCTGAAAGACGAATACGGTATTGAACCGGCAGCAGCAGCAGTAGCAGTTGCAGGCCCGGCAGCAGCCGCCGAAGGCGAAGCCGCTGCAGAACAAACCGAATTCGACGTAATTTTGAAAGCCGCTGGCCAATCGAAACTGGCAGTAGTTAAGCTCGTAAAAGAACTCACCGGCCTTGGTCTGAAAGAAGCCAAAGCCGTGGTTGATGAAGCTCCGAAAGCAATTAAAGAAAAAGTTTCCAAAGATGAGGCCGAAGCGCTTAAAAATCAGTTGGAAGAAGCAGGAGCTGAAGTTGAAGTTAAATAATCGCAATCAGACCTTTTTTAAGGTTGTATGGTTTAGAATCTTGCCAGGCAGGATTCTAAACCTTTTTGTGTATTTATATTTTATATAATTAACCTGTATAAATACATGTCAGTAAATACAAAAATCGAGAGGATTAATTTTTCCTCAACACAAACCAGGTTTGATTACCCTGACTTTTTAGAAGTACAAATTAAATCATTTAAGGATTTTTTCCAGTTAAACACAACCCCCGAAAAGAGGAAGGAGGAAGGGTTATGGCGTGTTTTCGAGGAGAATTTCCCGATTACCGATACCCGTAATAATTTTGTGCTGGAGTTTCTCGACTATCAGGTTGATCCACCGCGGTACAGCATTTTTGAGTGCATTGAACGCGGGCTGACCTACAGTGTACCGGTGAAAGCCCGGTTGAAACTCTATTGCACCGACCCGGAGCACGAGGATTTCGATACTGTGGTTCAGGATGTTTACCTGGGCACCGTACCGTACATGACTGAAAAGGGAACCTTTATCATTAACGGAGCCGAACGGGTAATTGTATCGCAGTTGCACCGGTCGCCAGGAGTTTTCTTTGGTCAAAGTCTGCATGCAAACGGGACAAAACTTTACTCGGCACGCATCATCCCTTTTAAAGGGTCGTGGATTGAATTTGCAACAGACATCAACAGTGTCATGTTTGCATACATCGACCGGAAAAAGAAATTGCCGGTAACCACTCTTTTGAGAGCTATCGGGTACGAGAGTGATAAAGATATTCTCGAGATTTTCGACCTGGCCGATGAGATTAAGGTCTCAAAAACCGGTTTGAAAAAGGTGGTTGGCCGCAGGCTCGCTGCCCGTGTGTTGAAATCGTGGGTGGAAGATTTTGTAGATGAAGATACAGGTGAAGTGGTTTCCATTGAAAGAAACGAGGTTATCATCGATCGTGAAACTGTTCTTGAAGAAGAACACATCGATGACATTCTCGATTCAGGTGTGAAAACCGTCTTGCTGCATAAAGACGATCAGCGTCAGCAGGATTTTGCAATTATTTACAACACACTGCAGAAAGACCCCTGTAACTCTGAGAAAGAAGCTGTGCTGCATATTTACCGTCAGTTACGAAATGCCGAACCGCCTGACGAAGCTACAGCCCGTGATGTGATTGATAAACTGTTTTTCTCCGATAAAAGATACGACCTTGGCGAAGTTGGCCGATACCGGATCAACAAAAAGCTGGGGCTTAATGTGGACTCCGACATTCGGGTGTTGACCAAAGAAGATATCATCGAAATCATCAGGTATCTCATTCAGTTGGTTAACTCTAAAACCGATGTGGACGATATCGACCACCTGAGCAACCGCCGTGTGCGTACTGTTGGAGAACAAATGTTTAACCAGTTTGGAATTGGTTTGGCCCGTATGGCCCGCACCATTCGCGAAAGAATGAATGTGCGCGATAACGAGGTATTTACTCCTATCGATCTTATCAACTCAAAAACACTCTCCTCGGTCATTAATTCGTTTTTTGGTACCAATGCTTTATCGCAGTTTATGGACCAAACCAATCCGTTGGCCGAAATGACCCACAAACGGCGTATGTCGGCACTGGGGCCTGGTGGTTTGTCGCGCGAAAGAGCCGGTTTTGAGGTGCGCGACGTACATTACACCCACTACGGTCGGCTTTGTCCGATTGAAACGCCCGAGGGACCAAACATCGGTTTGATTTCCTCCCTTTGTGTGTTTGCGAAAATAAATGACCTTGGTTTTATTGCCACACCCTACCGGAAAGTAACAAACGGTAAAGTAGATCTTTCTGATAACGGTTCGATTTATTTAACCGCCGAAGAAGAAGAGGATAAAATCATAGCTCAGGCCAACGCACCCATCGATTCCGACGGTCATTTTATTAATCAGAAGGTAAAATCGAGGTTGGATGGCGATTATCCGCTGGTTGACAAAGAAGATGTTCATCTGATGGACGTAGGTCCCAACCAGATCGCTTCAGTGGCAGCCTCACTTATTTCCTTCCTCGAGCACGACGATGCCAACCGTGCCCTGATGGGATCGAACATGATGCGTCAGGCTGTTCCTCTGCTCCGTCCGGAGGCTCCCATTGTGGGAACCGGACTTGAAGCCAGAGCAGCTGCTGACTCCAGAATGTTGATTCAGGCAGAATTCGATGGCGTGGTGGAATATGTGGATGCCAATCAGATCATTGTTCGGTACGATGTTACCGACGATGACCGGTTTGTGAGCTTCGACCCCGAGGTGGTAACCTACCAATTGCAGAAATATTCGAAAACCAACCAGGGAACCACGGTAGATATAAAACCCATTGTTAGTAAGGGCGAACGGATTACCAGAGGACAAATTCTTACCGATGGCTATGCCACTGAAAAAGGTGAACTGGCTCTTGGCCGGAACCTGATGGTGGCTTTTATGCCATGGCAGGGGTACAACTACGAGGATGCCATCGTGATTTCTGAAAGAATCGTGCGCGAGGATGTGTTCACATCGGTTCATGTTGACGAATACAGCCTGGAAGTGCGAGATACCAAAAGGGGTGTCGAGGAATTTACTTCCGATATTCCAAACGTGAGCGAAGAGGCAACGAAAAACCTCGATGAAAACGGACTTATTCGTATTGGCGCCGATGTTAAACCCGGCGATATCCTCATTGGAAAAATTACTCCGAAAGGAGAATCAGACCCGTCGCCGGAAGAAAAACTGCTACGCGCAATTTTTGGCGACAAGGCAGGCGATGTAAAAGATGCCTCGCTAAAAGCTTCCCCCTCATTATCGGGGATTGTGATTGATAAAAAACTGTTCTCGAGGGTAGCCAAAGAGAAAAAAGGCAAAACAGCAACCAAAACGCTTCTCGATCAGATCGATGAAAACTTTGATCGCGAAATTGCTGCCTTGCGCGCCCGCTTGGAAGATAAACTCTTCACCCTTGTAAGTGGAAAAACTTCGCAGGGTGTTAAAGATTATTACGGAAGTGAAATCATTCCCAAAGGAGTGAAGTTTACTTTGAAACAGTTGCAGGAAATTGATTACCTTTCGGTAAATCCAACCAAATGGACCACCGATAAGCAGAAAAACGATATGATTTTCAAGGTAATCAACAATTACATTACCAAGCACAAGGAAGCTGAGGCTTTTGCAAGGCGTGAACGTTACAATGTAACCATTGGTGATGAGCTTCCTGCTGGTATCATTCAGCTGGCAAAAATATTCATTGCAAAAAAACGCAAGCTCTCAATTGGTGATAAAATGGCAGGACGTCACGGAAACAAAGGGATTGTTTCGCGTGTGGTTCGCCAGGAAGATATGCCTTTCCTTGCCGACGGAACTCCGGTTGACATCGTACTTAACCCGCTGGGTGTGCCCTCGAGGATGAACCTCGGGCAGATATACGAAACGGTACTCGGATGGGCTGGCAAGGAGCTGGGACTGAAATTTGCCACTCCTATTTTCGACGGTGCATCGTTGGAGGAAATAACAGATTATACAGAAAAGGCCGGATTGCCGCGTTTCGGGAAAACCGCACTTTACGATGGTGAAACAGGTGAGCCGTTCGACCAGCAGGCCACAGTGGGAATCATTTATATGATGAAACTGGGGCACATGGTTGAAGATAAAATGCATGCCCGTTCCATTGGACCCTATTCGCTTATTACCCAGCAACCATTGGGTGGTAAAGCCCAGTTTGGAGGCCAGCGTTTTGGTGAAATGGAAGTTTGGGCGCTCGAAGCATTCGGCGCTTCCCATATTCTGCAGGAAATCCTGACAGTGAAGTCGGATGATGTTATGGGCAGGGCCAAGGCCTACGAATCGATTGTTAAAGGCGAACCGATGCCGCAGCCCGGCATACCCGAGTCGCTTAATGTGCTCTTACACGAACTCAGGGGCCTCGGCCTCAGCATTAAGATGGAATAGAATTCCTTCTTCCTGTGATTTGGTTCTGTTATAATGATTTTTAATTCAAATTATGGCATTCAGAAAAGATAACAAAGCAAAAGGTGGTTTCTCGAAAATTTCAATCAGCCTTTCGTCTCCGGAGGAAATTCTGGAAAGATCGTATGGCGAGGTTTTGAAACCCGAAACAATAAACTACAGAACTTACAAACCTGAGCGGGATGGCTTGTTTTGCGAGCGCATTTTCGGTCCTGTGAAAGACTACGAATGCCATTGCGGTAAATACAAACGAATCAGATACAAAGGTATCGTTTGCGACCGCTGTGGAGTTGAAGTAACCGAGAAAAAAGTCCGTCGCGAACGCATGGGGCATATTGCACTTGTGGTTCCGGTGGCTCATATCTGGTACTTCCGTTCGTTGCCCAACAAAATTGGTTATTTGCTCGGGCTTCCAACCAAAAAGCTCGATTCCATTATTTATTACGAAAGGTATGTGGTTATTAACCCCGGCGTTAAAGCAACCGACGGGGTTAAGCAACTCGACTTCCTTACTGAAGAAGAGTACCTCGATATTGTGGAAACCCTGCCCAAAGAGAACCAGTTCCTCGACGACGAAGACCCGAACAAATTTATTGCAAGGATGGGTGCAGAGGCTCTGTATGAAATTTTGAGCAGGCTCGACCTGGACGATTTATCATTTACACTGAGGCACAAGGCCAATACCGAAACATCTCAGCAGCGGAAAAACGAAGCGTTAAAACGCCTTCAGGTTGTTGAAGCTTTCAGGGCCAGTAAAAACCTGAACCGCCCTGAATGGATGATTGTGAAAGTAGTTCCGGTTATTCCTCCTGATTTGAGACCACTGGTGCCGCTCGATGGCGGAAGATTTGCCACCTCCGATTTGAACGATCTTTACCGCAGGGTTATCATTCGTAACAACCGGCTGAAAAGGCTGATCGAAATAAAAGCACCTGAAGTTATCCTTCGGAATGAAAAACGAATGTTGCAGGAATCTGTGGATTCTCTTTTCGATAACTCCCGGAAATCGAACGCTGTAAAAACCGAAAACAACCGGGCATTGAAATCGCTTTCCGACAGCCTGAAAGGGAAACAGGGACGTTTCCGCCAGAACCTGCTCGGTAAACGTGTTGACTATTCGGCGCGTTCGGTGATTGTTGTAGGACCGAAGCTAAAGATTCACGAATGTGGTATTCCGAAAGATATGGCCGCAGAGCTTTACAAACCATTTATCATCAGGAAACTGATTGAGCGTGGAATTGTAAAGACTGTAAAATCGGCCAAAAAGATTGTGGACAGAAAAGACCCGGTTGTTTGGGAAATTCTGGAGAATGTAATGAAAGGGCATCCGGTTCTGTTAAACCGTGCTCCCACATTGCACAGGCTTTCTATTCAGGCATTCCAGCCGGTTATGATTGAAGGTAAAGCCATTCAGTTACATCCGCTGGTGTGTACTGGTTTTAACGCCGACTTCGACGGCGACCAGATGGCGGTGCATCTTCCGCTGGGGAATGCCGCTGTTTTGGAGGCACAATTGCTTATGCTTTCATCGCACAACCTGCTGAACCCTGCCAACGGCGCACCTATTCAGGTACCGTCACAGGACATGGTGCTTGGACTGTATTATATGACCAAGCCACGGAATGGGTCCAGGGGCGAAGGAATGACTTTCTACTCGCCCGAAGAGGTGATGATTGCCCACGATGAAAAAGTGATCGGACTGCATTCCATTATTAAGGTAAAGGTTGAAGATGTGGATGAAAACGGCGAGTATTTCAAACACATTATTGAAACAACGGTTGGTCGTGTACTGTTTAACGAGTATGTGCCGCGGCAGGTGGGTTACATTAACCAGTTGCTTACCAAAAAATCGTTACGTACCATCATTTCCGATGTGTTTAAAAAATGCGGAAATGCAGAAACGGTAGCATTCCTCGATGCAATTAAAGACCTAGGGTACCACATGGCATACAGGGGAGGTTTGTCCTTTAACATCGACGACGTAATTATTCCGGAGGACAAAGAAACCATTGTTGAGTCTGGATACGAAGAGGTGGATGAAGTGATTGCCAACTACAATATGGGCTTCATTACCAACAATGAACGCTACAACCAGGTGATCGATATCTGGACGCACGCTAACTCAAGGCTTACTCAATCTGTAATGAAAACCATCAGTACAGATGATCAGGGATTCAACTCCATTTATATGATGCTCGACTCCGGCGCCCGTGGATCGAAAGAACAGATTCGCCAGTTGTGCGGAATGAGGGGATTGATGGCCAAACCACAGAAGTCTGGCTCAACAGGGTCACAAATTATCGAAAACCCGATTTTGGCCAACTTCAAGGAAGGCCTTTCGGTACTCGAGTACTTTATTTCAACCCACGGTGCTCGTAAAGGGCTGGCCGATACCGCACTGAAAACAGCCGATGCCGGTTACCTTACCCGCCGTTTGGTCGATGTTTCGCAGGATGTAATTATTTCTGAAGAAGACTGCGGAACTTTGCGTGGTATTGTGGCTACAGCCATTAAAAACAACGAAGAAGTTGTTGCTTCGCTGGGAGACCGTATTGTCGGACGTACTTCTGTTCACGATATTTATCATCCGCTGAATGGTGATCTCATCATCAAATCGGGAGATAAAATTACCGAGGAAATTGCTCAGAAAATTGAAGATTCACCCATCGAGAGCGTTGAAATTCGTTCTGTACTTACCTGCGAATCGAAAGTTGGGGTATGTACCAAATGTTACGGACGAAATCTTGCTACCGGTTATATGGTTCAGAAAGGCGAAGCAGTGGGAGTTATCGCTGCACAGTCCATTGGCGAGCCAGGAACTCAGTTAACACTGCGTACCTTCCACGTAGGTGGTATTGCCGGCAACATTTCTGCTCAGTCGATGGTGGAAGCCCGCTACGACGGATATGTTGAAATTGAAGAATTGCGTTCTGTTTCGTTTAAAGGGGATGAAGATACACCTGTTGATATTGTTGTTAGCCGTTTGGCCGAACTTAAAATTGTTGACAAGAATACCAATATCCCGCTTTCAACTCACTCTATTCCCTACGGTTCAAAACTGTATGTGAAAAACGGTGAAGAAATAAGAAAAGGCAAACTGATTTGTGAATGGGACCCGTTCAACGGCGTAATTATTACTGAATTCGACGGGAAAGTTGAGTTTGAAAACTTGATTGAAGGCGTTACTTACCGCGAAGAATCGGACGAACAGACTGGTTACAGTGAAAAAGTAATTATTGAAACCCGTGATAAAACCAAGAACCCGACCCTGAAAGTAATGGATAAGAAGGGAGAAATGATTCGTTCATATAACCTTCCTGTTGGAGGTCATATCAGCGTTTCACAAGGTCAGGACGTGAAAGCAGGGATGGTTTTGGTGAAAATACCGAGAGCTGCCGGAAAAGCAGGCGACATTACAGGTGGGTTACCACGTGTAACCGAACTGTTTGAAGCACGTAATCCTTCCAATCCGGCGGTGGTTTCAGAGATTGACGGTGAGGTATCGTTGGGTAAAATCAAACGGGGTAACCGCGAAATCATAATTACCTCAAAAACCGGTGATGTGAAGAAATACCTGGTGCCGCTGTCGAAACAGATTCTGGTGCAGGAAAACGACTACATCAGAGCCGGAACTTCACTTTCCGACGGAGCTACCACGCCATCCGATATTCTGGCCATTAAAGGTCCTACGGCTGTTCAGGAATATATTCTGAACGAAGTGCAGGATGTGTACCGGATGCAGGGCGTGAAAATTAACGATAAACACTTCGAGGTAATCATCCGCCAGATGATGCGTAAAGTGGAAATTGAAGACCCGGGCGACACCCGGTTCCTCGAAAAGCAAATTGTGGATAAGAACGATTTTCTTTCGGAAAACGACTGGATTTGGAATAAGAAAGTGGTGATTGAACCGGGCGATGCCGAAGGTTTAAAAGCCGGACAAATTATTTCTGCAAGAAGGCTCAGAGATGAAAATTCACAGTTGAGAAGAAAGGACAGAAAACTGGTGGAATCCAGAGATGCCATACCTGCTACATCGAGTCAGATTCTGCAGGGAATTACCCGGGCTGCGCTGCAAACACGCAGCTGGCTGTCGGCGGCATCGTTCCAGGAAACCACAAAAGTTCTAAACGAAGCAGCCATTAACGGCAAAACCGATTACCTCGACGGACTGAAGGAGAACGTGATTTGCGGCCACCTGATTCCTGCCGGAACAGGGTTGAAAGAGTACAAAAACCTGATTGTGGGCTCTAAAGAAGAGTACGACAGGTTAATTGACATGAAAAAATAAAAACATGGACGAAAAGAAGCAAAAGCAACAACAGTTGAATATTGAATTGAGTGAAGAAGTAGCCCAGGGGATTTATTCCAACCTGGCAGTGATTACCCATTCCAGTTCAGAGTTTGTCATCGACTTTGTGCGCATTATGCCTGGGATTCCCAAGGCGAATGTAAAGTCGCGGGTGATTCTAACACCCGAACATGCCAAGCGGCTGCTGCTTGCCTT